>NZ_JBPULM010000023.1:0-130012 GCF_055814915.1 Paenibacillus sp. R-74696 | reverse complement strand
TGTGCAACACACATTGATTGGTTTTAAACGTGATCATGGCCCGTTGGTCAAGTGGTTAAGACACCTCCCTTTCACGGAGGTAACAGGGGTTCGAGTCCCCTACGGGTCACCATACCATTTTCGGAGGCTTAGCTCAGCTGGGAGAGCATCTGCCTTACAAGCAGAGGGTCGGGGGTTCGATCCCCTCAGCCTCCACCATTATGATTTTGAATACGGAGCTGTGGTGTAGAGGCCTAACATGCCTGCCTGTCACGCAGGAGACCGCGAGTTCGAATCTCGTCAGCTCCGCCATTCTTTCATTACATGCCGTTGTAGCTCAACTGGTAGAGCAACTGACTTGTAATCAGTAGGTTGGGGGTTCAAGTCCTCTCGACGGCACCATCTTTTTCAAAAAAAATATGCGGTCGTGGCGGAATTGGCAGACGCGCTAGATTCAGGTTCTAGTGGTGTAACAGCCGTGGAGGTTCGAGTCCTCTCGACCGCACCATATTTTTTTGCGGACGTGGCTCAGTGGTAGAGCATCGCCTTGCCAAGGCGAGGGTCGCGAGTTCGAATCTCGTCGTCCGCTCCATTTTTATTTCGGGACGTAGCTCAGCTTGGTAGAGCACCTGGTTTGGGACCAGGGGGTCGCATGTTCAAATCGTGTCGTCCCGACCATTATATGATTTACAGTATGTCTGAACTTGCTCAGCAATTGGAGCGCAAGAGCAGGCTTTTTTATTTGGAAATAACACATAAGAGCGATAGCTTATACATATGTAAGAAGCTTGCAGTTCCACATGAAAAGTGGTTCTGCAAGCTTCTTTTTTTATAGGAATACAACTGGTTTAAAGTAGCAGGTTAGTTAACCGCAGCAATGGGGTTCCTGATGACTTTGACTTCGTAGAATGTAATCGTATTGGAGATGATGTAGTCCGGTGTTCCTCCGCGACGGGAATGAGCTTCACGGAAAGCGTCGCTGCGAGTCCAAGCATTGAAATCCTCTTTCGTATTCCAGCGTGTAACAATGGATACTTCCTCGTAGTCTTTCGTTTTCTCTGTCAACAAAACCTCAAGGCCAAGGAACCCCTCTGCTTTTTCTACGTCGCCAACGAGATCAAAGCGTTCAATCAGCTTGTGGGCATTGCCTTTTGTAATATGGGATGCATTAGTAACAATAATCATTTTAGTGTCCTCCTGATTTTTTCTTGGATTCGGGATAATAAGGGGATAACCTTCATCAAATTTGATACGGGCATCCATGTTATACACATCTTTTAAAAACTCTGAAGTTAGTACAGTTTGTGGTTCCCCTGTCATGGCAATTAATCCGCGTTTCATAGCAATCATATGGTCACAGTATGCAGCTGCTTGTTGGAGGTCATGTAAAACCATAACAATTGTAATCTGATGATCCCGATTAATCTGCTGCAGCATCTCCATCACATCGAATTGATGTGCAATATCGAGATAAGTAGTAGGCTCGTCGAGCAGAAGAATATTCGTTTTTTGCGCTAACGCCATGGCGATTCGCGCTTTTTGCTGTTCACCTCCAGATAGAGTGTAAAACATTTGGTGCTGGTAACGCTTAGTGCCGGTAATGGTTAGTGCCCAATCTATGATGTCATTATCTTCGTAAGTCATTTTGTTTTTGAACATAGGCTTGTGAGGCGAACGTCCAAAGGAGACGAGTTCACGTACCGTTAGGTCGGGAATCATTTCTTTAGATTGCGTAAGCATTGCGATATCTTTGGCAAAATCTTTGGATTTGTAGCTTTTAAGCGGCTTCTGATTAATAAATACTTCACCCTTGTCTGGCGTAAGCAGCTTGGTAATGACCTTCAGCATCGTGGATTTGCCTGATCCATTAGGACCAACAATGGCCGTGATTTTTCCTGAAGGAATAATCATGTTGGCATCTTCCATTTCGAAAGCGCCGACGGATAAGCCTACATTTTCGATATTGATAGCAGCATTCATCGTATTGCCCCCTTTTTACGTAATAAATAAAGAAAGAATGGTGCCCCTAGACAGGCGAGAAGAATGCCTACAGGAAGCTCAATCGGATCAAACCAGGTACGTGCAAATGTATCTGCTAAAACGACTAACGATGCTCCACCAACGATAGAAAGCGGCAGGAGAAAGCGATAGTCGTCTCCGATAATTAAACGAATGGCATGTGGGACGACAAGCCCAACAAAACCAATTAATCCAGCTACGCTGACGGCAGCTCCGGCTAAAAGTGCAGCCAAAATAATGAGCAGAAAGCGCTGGATCTGAACTTTTTGGCCAAGCAGTTGGGCGGAGTCATCGCCAAGCAGCAGCACATTGGCAGGCTTAATGGCCAGGAAGCAGAGCAGCAGGCCTACTATGGCATAAGGTGCCATGAAGGAGAGATGGCTCCAGCTTCTTCCGTTCAGCCCACCTGCAAGCCAAGGTAGAACCGATTGTACACGGTCGCTATAGACGACCATAAGTCCATTTGTTACAGCTCCGAGCAGTGCATTAATGGCTACACCTGCTAGCACGATTTTGATAGGCGAGGTCCCTTTGTCCCATGCGCTCAAATAGATCAGCAGGCAAGTAATGCTCGCGCCTAAAAAGGCTGCTATTGGCAGCATATAGCCAAGCTGCGGAAGGACAACCATTGTGATAACAGCTGCAAGGCCGCCGCCAGCGGAAACCCCGATAATGCCGGGATCCGCGAGAGGATTGCGCATTACGCCTTGTAACAGAGCGCCTGATGCAGCTAAGCAAGCACCTACCAGCAGGCCAATAATGACACGCGGCATTCTTAAATTCATAATAATGGTTTCGTAACGGGGATCGGCATCGGAAGTGAGTACCTGGCCAATCTCTTTTAACGTAATAGGGACAGAGCCGTAAACGAGACCGAAATAAGTAACGAGCAGCAAAATAATAGGCGCAATTATGATAGACCATTTGCGCCGGCGGCTTCGCTCTGTTTTATTCATGGCTGCTTCTTCTCTTCGTCTAGCATTTCAATCATAAGGGTGAGCGCATCTGTTATACGGGTCCCCGGGTTTGTGCCGAACAGGTCGGCAGGCAGTACTTCGATAGCATTGTTTTTTACAGCATCTAGTCCATTCCAGGCAGCATTGCTTTGCATTTCCTTAAGAAAGGCATCCTTTACCTGATCCGGATTGCCATGCGTCATAATCATGACAACTTGCGGATTGGACTGAACAATTCTTTCTGAGTTGAGCTGGGCATATTGTGGATAGCTTTGAAGTGCTTCGTAGTCGGAAGCAATATTTTCCCCGCCAGCCATCTCCAAAATATTGCCGCTGAGGGAGTTGGGCAGTGCAGCCATAAAGGTGCCAGGAGCGCCGTATACTAATAGAGCTCGAGTCTTGTTCGTGCTGGCACTTGCAGCAATTTGGCTGAGCTTGTCATCAATTTCGGCAATAAGCTCTTCAGCGCGCGACTGCTTTTGCAGAAGCTGGCCTAGCAGCGTAATCTGCTTTTTAATATCATCTATAGAATTGGCAGAGGAAAGCACCATCTTGGCTCCAATGCTTTCTATAGTGGGGATATCCTTCGTATTCATAGGATTGTTGCCCAGCACGACATCCGCTTTCAAAAATGCGATTTTCTCCAGATCAACCTCGTGGGTAGATCCGATTTGTTCCACTGCCTCTGCTGCTTCGTTGCTTAATGGAACGGAGGAGGTTGGCCTGCCGACGAGAGTTCCCCCGAGGGCATAAATAATATCGGCTTCTCCATTGCTTAACGCTACAATATGCGAAGGGACAGCAGCAAATGTTAATTGCCTTCCTGCAAAATCGGTTATGGCTACGGCATTCTGTTTTTCAGCATTGCTCGTAACTCCTTGTGCAGCGTTCGAATCAACAGTTTGCGAGCAACCTGCTGCAGCTAAGAGAAGCAGAGCCAGCATCGCAGGGTATAAAATTTTCATATAATCCTCCCAATCCGATCTGATAATGATTATTATTATTAAAATAATGATATTGTAAATGATAATCAATGTCAATAAGAAATAAACAATATATAGAAAAAATAATATTGGTATTGAAAAAGTAAATTCATTCTTTTGAAAAGTGAATTATCGTACTTTAATATGAAAATAGAAAATAATTATATTTTATCAGTGAAATATAAATCATATCTAAAGCTTTAAAATCATATAAAGAAAAATAAAACAAAAAAATATTAAAATAAGTGATTGACAAAATTAATACAGTTACGTTAATATCAAGTTGTCGGGCAGCTGAGAAACCATTTGCTAGACATCCTAAAGAGCTGTGAAGGGCATGATGAGCAGACTTAGGAGAGGGGAAGAGAAGGTATTTTTTTTGACACTCAATTGATAATGATAATCATTAACTTGATTGTTGTCTACCTTTTCTAAACTATTTTTTTCCATACGACAGGAGAGGAGGAGAAAGACTTCATTCGTAAACTCCCAATATCAGCTTTCTTAATTATTTGTTTTATGATTCTTCTTGCAGCGCCGGCGGCCTATGCGCAGAGCATGGTAGACGGTACATATACGATTGATTATGTCATCAAGAAAGCTGAAGACGAATCGGCATCTATGGCAAATGATTATTGGGAAAAGCCTGCCAAGGTTATCGTTGAAAACGGAAAAATAACAGTGCAGCTGCAAATTAATCATAGTGCTTGGGTAACAGAGTTTAAAGTTCCTGGCGGTGGAGGTTACGTGAACACGAAGGTTATCAGCAGCAGTAAGGCTAATGATACGCGGGTTGTGCAGTTCAGCGTAGACGATTTGTCCCAAGCGATGCTGTCTAAAATTCATGTCACAGTTCCAGATATTGATTATGATCATGACTACACTATACGTTTTGTGTTTGATGCGAATAGCCTGAAGCTTGTAAGCAAGGCAGAAACACCTGCGACAGCGGAGACCACTCCTAAACCTGCAGCGTCTGCGGAAACAAAGCCGACTGCCACACCGACACCTAAGGCGACTGCTTCCCCGAAAGCGACCAAGGCGCCTGCTAAGGATGGAAATGCTGGGGCAGCAGTTACACCGAAGGCTTCTGCTCAAGCAATGCCGACTGCTGCTGAAGAAAAAGGCACAGCTGACAACAGTGTAGTGGAAAGCGCTACCCCGTCATCGGCAGAGCCTAAGGAGGCAGCAGCAAGCTCATCTCCTGTAGCTGTAGAGACGCCGGAAGCGTTAACTGATGCAGCTGCTTCTGCAGAGGTGGCAACTGCTTCACCAGAGGAAGCGGAGAAGGCAGTATTGGAAGCGGGAACAGACAAGTCTGTTGAAGCTGCCAGTACAACCGAGGACGAAGTGACGGCTGAGGATGCAGGTAAGGCTAAAGTCGGTGAAACCGTTTCTGTAGAAGCTGCGGCAGAGGTAGAACCGCTTCAAGAGCGCTCCAATCATTGGGCGACGCCACTCGCGGTTGTTGGTATCGTTATTTTAGCAGGAGCTGCTATGTATTTTTATCGTAAGAACAAAACCAAAAACTAATAATAGGGAGTGTTTATAATTATGATTAAATCGTTCAAAAAAATGATGCCTTTGATGCTGTTGGTTATGGCTGTTGCTTTGGTTGTTCAAGTAGGTTCTGCTTTTGCGGCAACTTCACTGAGCTTTACTGTTTTGAAACCAGACGGCACAGTTTCTTATGCTAACGCATACGCAAACAGCCCTGCAAGCCTTGCATCGGATGATAAAACAGTTACTCTGTCCTTCTCTGGCGGCAGCTATATCAACTCGTTGAGCATTTCTAATGACGGCGGCGCTACTTACACTGTTGTTAATGCAACTACTCTTACAAACGGTGACAAACAATTTACTTTCGAAGTAGATGACCTTTCTGCTCAAACCGTTGCCAAAATCCATGTTACAGTGCCACCATTCCCAGGTTACCCAGATGGCTACAACACGGTTCATGATATCAAATTCAGCTGGGATCTGTAAGATCATTCGCACTAATTAAACAAAGATAGAGTACAAAGAACGGTCTGTTTTATACAGACCGTTCTTTTGCCGGGTGAATCAGCATGTTAGGAAATTACAGTGTCTAGTAAGCAAGACACAGAAATAGCGGAAATAAATGAACTGTTAAAAGGAGAGTAAGCAGGGTGAAAAAGCAATATACAAAAGTGGTGGCATTGCTACTCGCATTAGTGCTAATGCTGCAAGTAGCAAGCATAGGTCCAATTGCACAAGCGGCAGTTACAACGGTGCCGGATGGAGAATATCCAATAAACTTTCGTTATTTGAAAGACAACACCAATGAAACCTCGATTTTAGAATCGATGGTCGTCGTACCTAATACAGGTAAACTGATAGTGAAAGATGGCAAGGCTCAATTTGAAAATGAATTTTTTAAATATACAGCATTTCAACATTTTTCTGCACGAATGGAGGGGCAAGCAAAAGCAACAGTAAATGGTCAAACGATTACAGGCATGGATGGTTATAAAGCAGTAACGCCGACCTTGCTTGGTGATGGAACGAACCCGGATTCTGTTAAAGCGCGAATCGATATAGCTGATTTGAGCCAGCGTCAGGACATTCTGGTGCATATCGTATTACCGGCTGCAAATTATGACAGCTGGTACAATCTGCAGCTCGATTTGGATACAACAACGCTTCCTACTGGTCCAGTAGATGGCGGCGGTGACAATGGCAGCGGCAGTGAAACGGTAACACTTGAAAAGCTGAATGAGCTTTTCACAGTTACCAGATCCGTCTATGAAAGCACTTATGAAGGTACAGGAGATGGCTTCTATCCTGCTGGCTCCAAGACAAAGCTTTATAGTGCGATTCAATTAGCAGACAGTATCGCTGCATCGGCAGGTGGTAATATTGAACTGATTAAAGCGGCCTATGCCATTCTAAATGAAGCTAAAAAAGAGTATGAGTCTGGACGGATTAGCGTCAGCAAAATTGCCTTATTCCAAGCTATAACAGATGTAGGGGCATTTGCTGCTACGGTTAAAAACTCCGGAACGGCAGATAACGGAAGTGGAACAAGCATTATAAGTGATGGAGAGTATCCATATAATTATGAGCTGCGTTTGCAAAATGCCATTACTACGGCGAATGGCTGGGCTTTTAATAAGGATGCTACTCAAAAACAAGTTAATGATGCCGTACTTGCTTTGAAAAATGAGGAGACATTTGTAAAAAATAGCCGTTACGATGCGAAGGTGCTAGATCTCATTGTTCTGAACTCCCTTGCAAGCGATGCTGAAATTTCTGAGTTCGCAGGAGATTTCGCTTCACAAATTACGTTGCTGCAGGGAAAAATAAAACATACCGTTGCTAATATACCGTTTAAAGTAGCGATTGACGAGTCTGCTTTGAAAGCTTCTTTTCCATCGAGCGGAGGAGGACTTTCTACTACCATCTCCCCACCATTTTATAGAGTAAACAGCCTTTCTGATGCAGACAAAACCATCTATCAGGTGGCGGTGAGAAACGATAATGCACTCGATACTACATTCCAAGGAATTTCGTACCTGGTTTACAAAACAGATTCAGTAACAAAATCCGTCTATTTCAGCTATAACTCAGAACAGTTTAATACGTTAAACGCGACTATAGAAGAAGCCCAATTGGTACATGATCAAGCGACTGTCGGTACAGAAGCTGGTCAATACGATAACAACACCAAAGCAGCGCTTCTTACTGCTATTGAGTCTGCTACGGTGAAAGCTGAGCAATTATCGGCGACAAGACCGCAATTAATCAGTGCCAACACAACACTGGAGCAGGCAGTGACGGCATTTAAAGCATCAGCGAACCGTCAAATTAATTATGCAGCTCTACATGCAACTAATCAGGCATTCTCCAGCATGGACAGCTACTTCCTGAAACCGGCAAACGTAACTTCAGTTGATGGTTCCACCTATGTAAGCTTTACGATCAAAGATAGCAGTATCGTTACAGCATTCAAAGTTAAGGAAAACGGCGTACTAGTTGATTCTACGATTGTAAGTACAGATACAACGGCTAATACAAGAGTAGTTAAGTTCAAAGTAAATGATTTGACGGCGCTGCTGGACGCTCAGGTTCATATTTCCATGCCAACGGTTATTGATCCGAGATCAGGACAGCCTTATGAGGCGGATCATAACATTCGCTTGAGCTTTGGTACAGGTGATGCTGCAGCCTTGAAAGCGAGCATAGCTGCGGCTCAAAAATTGCACGATGAAGCTGCTGAAGGAACTGTAATCGATAAATACCCTGCAGAGGCTAAAACGAAGCTGCAAACGGCAATCAATGCCGCGAAAACTATTACAACAAATCCGATAGCGACAGAAACACAAGTAAAAGACGGAAGCACGGCTCTGGAACAAGCGGTTGTTGCGTTTAAAGCTGCAAAAGTTTTGAGCAATGGCACGTATAGCATTGTGTTGAAATCATCAGATGAAGGTATTTCTGAGCATTTGGAAGCCTCAGGAGTTTTGACGTTCAGTGGCGGAAGCAGCGTTATTAGCTTCACTCCTAAAGCGGGAGTAACGATTAAGAAGCTGAAAAATAATGCAACAGGAGCAGAAATGTTTCCTATAGGCTCGACTGGCGGAGCAAACAATGCCGCTTCGCTGACAAACGCTGTATTTTTGGCGGCCATTGTAGCTGGTACGCCTGTTAAATTCACCGTTCCAAATCTGACGGACACGTATTCACTCGTGCTTGGAGTTAGCGGAGCAGCAGCGGATGTGGAATATGCGGTTCAGTTTGCCGACATAACGAAAACAGCTGATGCTCCTGTTACCGAACTGCCGGGAACTACGGTTCCAGGTCCAGGTCAACTGGCGAATGGAAACTACTTCCTGCAATATGAAATTAAAAAATACGACACCGAAAATGAGTCCGTTATGCAGGGCTACGTAGTCTCCCCAGGATTGCTGAAAGTTTCGGGCAGCACAAAAACCTTCTATATGACGCTTACGAAGGACAAGGAAATTACAGGGCTCAAATTTAATAACAATAATGTTAGTGTCGAAAGCAGAGATACGGTAAATAACACGCGAGTTGTTTACTTCAATGTTCCGAACCTTAACAGCACGATTGACGGCTGGGTCAAAATTGATTGGCCAGAAGTGAACTATCATCACGAATATGATATTCAAATTAAGTTTAAACCTGAAACTCTTGTATCAACATCGGGTTCTGTAGCGCCTGGTGTAGGTGATGTGGCAGTCGTTGAAGAAAAGCCAGCAGCTGGCGAAGATGACCTCAATGAGCCAGTTGTAACGGACTTCAAGGATATTCAAGGCCACTGGGCTCAAGCCTCCATTGAAAAAGCGCTGGAGCTTGGTATCGTCAAAGGTTATTCCGATGGCAAATTCCGTCCGAATGGCGTTGTGACTCGCGCTGAGTTCGCTGTTCTGATCAGCCGTGCTTTGAAACTCACGGACGGATCGACAAGTGCGACATTCAATGACAGCAAGCTAATTCCAGCTTGGGCGAAGCCGCATATTGACCGTGCCGCGAAAGCAGGCTTAATCTCTGGCTATGCGAATGGAACGTTCCTTCCGAGTAGAGAAATTACCCGTTCGGAGCTGGCCTCTATTATCGTAAGAGCAGCTAAGCTCGATATTGATGAAACAAACGAGCTTAGCTTTGCAGATGCAGCCTCGATTCCGGATTGGGCGAAAAATGACATTGCCGCTGCTGCAAAAGCCGGTTATGTTCAAGGCAAAGGCGACAACAAGTTTGAGCCGCTTGCTCATGCCACAAGAGCAGAAGCATTGACGCTGATCATGAAGCTTCTGGAAACGAAATAGGCTGCTGCTAGGCTCCATACACAAGTGAAGCAAAACTGACAAGGATGCCGGGAGACCGGTATCCTTGTCATGTTCTCATGAAGGGAGTTCGATCAACGGATGAATAACGCTTTTGGCAAAATGCTTGGGCTGCTCGGATTGCTAGCACTGCTTCTACTAGCCGCCTGCTCGGCGACAGGAACGGACCCTGCAGCAGAGCAGCAGGGAGCTGGCCGCTCCGCACAGACCGAGCAAGCGGAACAGGCGAAGAATACGGCCGAGCCGGCTGCTTCTCCTGCAGCAGAGCAGCGCGTCGTATCGACGACCGTCGCGATTACGCAAATGCTTGATGCGCTTGAAGTTGAGCTTGTCGGCGTGCCAACCAGCTCAAAGACGCTGCCTGCCCGCTATGACCAAGTGACAAGGATAGGCAATCCGATGAGCCCAGATATGGAGCTCGTCAAATCGCTCAAGCCAACCGAAATATTGTCGGTGACGACGCTGGAGTATGACCTGAAGCCGGTTTTTGAAGCGGCGGGGATGCAGGCTGATTTTCTCAACCTTACGAGTGTGGAAAGCATGAATGATGCTCTTGAAAGACTGGGCGAGACGTACAATAAGCAAGCACTAGCGCAAGCCATCATCGATAAGTTCGAGCAGAAGGTTGCAGACATTCATGCAGCTACCGCTGAGAAGAAAAAGCCAAGCGTATTGATTTTGCTAGGGGTGCCTGGCAGCTATCTTGTTGCGACTGAGCATTCGTACATCGGTGATTTGGTTCGGCTTGCTGGCGGCGTCAACATTGTGCAAGGTGAAAGTGTAGAGTTTTTGGCTTCCAATACAGAATATTTGCAGCAGTCGAATCCGGATGTAATCCTGCGTGCGGCCCATGGCATGCCGGAGGAAGTTGTGAAAATGTTCGATAAGGAATTCCAGAAAAACGATATTTGGAAGCATTTCAGCGCCGTACAAAACGGCCGAGTATATGATTTGGAAGAAGCATTATTCGGAACGACGGGTAATTTATACGCTGTAGATGCTATCGACACTTTGATGGGCATGCTCTACCCATAAGTGAATATTGCTTAGCTTGATGCGGCTCGGCTCGGGAACTTTTTATAAAGGACGTTGGTCATGATTAAAAAGGTAGGCAGTTTTGTTGTTGTTATCGCTTTGCTGGTGGCTGCTATTATTTATTCGGCGATGACTGGGAGTATTAAAGTAGGCATTTTGGATTTGGTGCAGGGGTTATTTTCAGGAACGAACGATCAGGTTGAGGTTATAAAAGATTTGCGATTCCCGCGTATCCTTGTCTCCCTGCTTACAGGAGCAGCGCTTGCCGTTTCCGGCGTGCTGCTTCAGGCCGTGATGAAAAATCCGCTCGCAGATGCTGGCGTGATTGGGATTTCATCGGGCGCAGGGCTAGTATCGCTAACCGTTGTGACGATTTTTCCAGGGCTGTTTTTCTGGATGCCGCTGTTTTCCTTTTTCGGTGGTGCACTAGCCTGCTACCTCGTTTATGCGCTGTCGTGGAAGTCGGGACTTAGCCCACTGCGGCTCATTCTCGTCGGGATTGCGATTAATGCGACATTTACGGGGCTCGGGCAATCGTTTAATTATCGCGGCAGCTACGCGGTTACGAGTGTCAATCAGGCGATTTCATCGATTTTCACCATGAAGACATGGACGGATGTGCAAATTATCGGGCTGTATGGCCTCATTGGCCTGCTGCTTTCCTTGCTGCTAAGTTCATGGTGCAACATGCTCAGCTTACAGGATAAAACGGCGAAAAATCTCGGGCTGCGGGTAACGCGTGCGCGGCTGCTGATCTCGGTCGTCGCGGTGCTGCTCGCATCTGTAGCAACGGCCATTGGCGGCTTAATTGCTTTCGTCGGCCTGCTCGTTCCGCATATTGCGCGTACCTTGGTTGGCTCCGATCATAAGGTGTTGATTCCGTTTTCGGCACTGGGCGGCGCCCTGCTGATTTTAGCTGCGGATACACTCGGACGGACGGTGCTCGCACCGACGGAAATTCCGGCTTCGATCATTATGACGATTATCGGCGGGCCATTCCTCATCTTTATGCTTAGAAGGAGTGAGCGCGTGTATGGAAATTAAACAGGTGACGTTCTCCTATGACAAAAAGACTGATCAGCTTAAAAACATTAGCGATAAAATTGAAACGGGAAAAATAACGACGATTATTGGCCCGAATGGCTGCGGCAAGTCGACGCTGCTCGGTATATTATCGCAAAACTATGCGCCCGCTCACGGGGAGGTGCTGCTTGATGGCAAGTCGCTCGCCCAAATCAAGCCAAAGGAGCTTGCTAAAAAGCTTGCGGTCGTGCATCAGCAAAATGAGGCGCCTTATGATCTAACGGTGGAGCGGCTCGTCAGCTATGGTCGGCTGCCGCATCGCAGCTTCCTCGGACAGGCAAGTGAGGAGGACGAGAAGGCGATTGAAGAGGCGCTTGACTCGACCAACCTGCAGCAGAAGCGAAGCCAGCGGCTCAATCAGCTTTCTGGCGGCGAGAAGCAGCGGGTATGGATTGCGATGGCATTGGCGCAACAAACGCCGATCTTGTTTCTGGATGAGCCGACGACCTTCCTCGATATGTATTACCAGATTGAAATACTGGAGCTGGTAAAGGCATTAAATCGGGAGCATGACATGACTATCGTCATGGTACTCCATGACATTAATCAAGCCATTCGCTACAGCGACCGGATTATCGTGATGAAAGCGGGCGAAATTGTAGCGAGTGGTACGCCGGAGGCCGTGATTACGAAGGAGATCGTAAAAGAAACGTATCAGGTTGATGTTATGCTTAAGCAAGAAAGCGATACGGGGCTGTATGTCGTACCGATCGGTATTTGAGCTCGTGATTGAAAGGCAAAGCCGAGGCGCAGGCTGGATGCCACACTTTAGAAAGTCGACAGTTCGTGCAGATGGATGCGCGGGCAGTCGGCTTTTATTTTTTTTCGCTGGCTGTAGTGGTAGAATAAGAGGAATAAATCGAGAAGAGATAGTGAGGAAAAGCTGATGATACGTTTTGGCATAATTGGCACCAATAAAATTACAGATTCTTTTATTGAAGCGGCACGCGGGCTGGAGGACTTTGCTTTAGCGGCCGTGTATTCGCGAACGTCTGAGCGGGCAGCTGAATTTGCGAGCAAATATAAGGTTCCGCATACGTTCACAGATTTGGAGGAAATGGCAAAGAGCGATCAGGTGGACGCTGTGTATATCGCAAGTCCCACCTCGCATCATGCTCAGCATGCGATCACCTGTATGAAGCATGGCAAGCATGTGCTTGTCGAGAAGCCAATTGCTTCAAATGCCAGGGAAATGCGGGAAATGATTGCGACGGCGAAAGAAAATAATGTGCTGCTTATGGAGGCAATGAAATCGACGTTTGTGCCGAATTTCGCAGTTATTCGCGAGCAGCTGCCTAAGCTGGGAGCCATTCGGGGTTATTTTGCAGCCTATTGTCAATATTCTTCGCGTTATGATGCGTACAAGGAAGGAAATATCATGAACGCGTTTAAGCCGGAATTTTCGAATGGCTCGCTGATGGACATTGGCATTTACAGCGTTTACCCGCTGGTCTCATTGTTCGGCAAGCCGAATAAGGTAAAAGCAAGTGCCGTTATGCTGGAGTCTGGTGTGGACGGCAAGGGCAGTCTGCTGCTGCAATATGATGGAATGGATGCGGCCGTGCTGCACTCCAAAATTTCTAATTCCCAGCTTCCAGCAGAAATTCAAGGCGAAGCGGGCAATATGATTATTGAAAATATTAGCTATCCGAATCAGGTGCGCATCGAATACCGCAATGGCGATGTGGAGGAGCTGACGGTGCCGCAGGCAGAGAATGTGATGGTGTATGAGGCTGAGGCGTTTATTCGGCTCATTCAAAGCGGCCAGCATGAATCAGACATTAATTCGCTTGCGAACTCGCTTGCTGTACTTGAGGTGCTGGATGAGGCGCGCAGCCAGATCGGGCTTGTTTTCCCTGCAGATCGGCTATAATATGGATGTAAGGAAGTAAATGGATTGCGGCAAGATCTATTTTATAGAGATAAAGGAGACTTGGAATGAGCGATACATTAGCTGTTCAATTGGAGAAATACGCTGAGATTATTGTGAAAATAGGTGTGAATGTCCAGCAGGGGCAGGCGGTATTCGTAACGGGAGCGATTGAGGCAGCGCCTCTAGTGCGTCTCGTCGCAGAGAAGGCTTATGCAGCTGGAGCAAGCAATGTACATATTGATTGGACAGATGACCAGTTATCCCGATTGAAATATGAAAAAGCGGGCGCTGAAATTTTCGAGCATTTCCCGCAATGGGAAACGGCGAAGCGCCAGGAGTTTGTTGATAAGGGCGCCGCCTTTATTTCAATCGTATCCTCCAGCCCAGATTTGCTGAAGGGTGTCGACACGCAGCGTATTTCCAACTACCAGAAGGCGGCTGGAGCAGGGTTGAAGGAATTCCGCAGAGCGATTCAAGCGGACAAAGTGAGCTGGACGGTCGTTGCGGCAGCCGCCAAGGACTGGGCAAAGAAAGTGTTCCCGGAGGCTGAGGGCGAGCAAGCAGTCGCGCTGCTATGGGAAGCGATCTTTAAAGCGGTGCGCCTGCATGCAGAAGATCCGGTTGCGGCTTGGCAGGAGCATAACAGAGCGCTTGGAAGCAAGGGAGAGGCGCTGAACAGCTATCATTTTAAAAAGCTGCATTACACCGCTCCGGGCACAGATTTGACCATTGAGCTGCATGACAAGCATCTATGGGTCGCTGCCGGCAGCGAGAACGAGCAAAACGTTCCGTTTATGGCGAATATGCCGACGGAAGAAGTATTCACAGTGCCGCTGAAAACGGGCGTTAATGGCTATGTATCGAGCACAAAGCCGCTCAGCTACGGTGGCAACATCATCGACCGCTTTAAGCTGACCTTCGAGAACGGCCGTATTGTGAAGGCCGAGGCGGAGGAAGGCGAAGCGATTTTGCAAAAGCTGATTGATACGGATGAGGGTGCGCGTTATTTGGGAGAGGTTGCGCTGGTGCCGCACCATTCCCCAATATCGGAGTCCAACATCTTGTTCTATAATACGCTGTTTGACGAAAATGCTTCGAACCACTTGGCCATCGGCAGCGGCTATGCCTTCAATATTGAAGGCGGCAAGAAGATGTCGCCAGAGGAGCTGGAAGCAAACGGCGTTAATGCGAGCCTGACCCATAATGATTTCATGATCGGCTCTGCCGATATGGATATTGATGGCATTCAAGCCGACGGCACCGTCGTTCCTGTATTCCGTAAAGGCAACTGGGCGTTTTAAGATGTGAAAAATAAGCATGAAAAAACAGGCTCGGAGCTGCACGATGCAGCTTCGGGCCTGTTTTTCGTTGTTCTGCCTGATTCGTGTATGATAACGGCTAGGTTCCCCCGGCCAAGTCTCTAATATAGCTTGCCTTGGCGGTACAGAACCGTTGACAGCTTCATCACCGAATGATTATAGCAATTTTGCCGCAGCGTGTAAGTGGCGCTGAAGAAGGAAGGCAAAATGGAGCCGAGTGTGCTTTGCATTTTCTCAAACAGCATGCGATGCACCTGCTCTTCCGTCAAATATTGCGTTTCACGGCCTTGAAGCCACTCGAAATAAGAGACGATAACGCCGCCGGCATTGGCAAGAATATCGGGTATAATAATAACGCCGTTCTCGGAAAGCTTCTGGTCGGCTTCGCCGGTTATTGGCGCATTTGCCCCTTCGACGATGATCTTGGCTTTCACTTTAGCTACGTTATCCTGGCGTACCTGTTCCTCTAGCGCGGCCAGCACGAGCACATCGACATCCAGATACAGCACTTCCTCACGTTCCAAAATGTCTGCTTTGAGCTCAAGCTCTGCGAGCTCTTCCTTCGTCTTAGGCAAATCGCCTTGATGGCGATTGGCGTAGTCAATTAGTGCCGGAATTGATAAGCCGTCGGCATTGTAAAGCGTTACATTGCGGTCGCTGACCGCCACGACCTTATTGTTGAGATAGGTACATTTATGCGCTTCCAATGCTACGATGGAGCCAACATTACCGAAGCCTTGAACGGCGATGGACAGCGATTTTTCCGCTTGGGCGAGAACATTTTCAGCAAATGGATTAGAGCTGTTGGTCAAATAGCCGCGATGCACTTTAATAAAATCATGCAGCATATAGCGGAAGGTGAAATAAACGCCCTTGCCAGTCGCTTCCCGGCGTCCTAAGGAGCCGCCGTTAATGACGCTTTTTCCAGTAAAGCTGCCGAGATAGGGCTTGCCGGGATGAATATTTTTATATTCGGCCATCATCCAGTCCATCTCGCGTTCACCAGTCCCCATGTCGGGTGCGGGAATATCCTTTTCCGGACCGAGAATATCGGTAAAATATTGGACATATTTTTTGCATATAATGTATAGCTCTTTGGCTGAATAGTTGCGCGGATTAATACCGACGCCGCCCTTGCCGCCGCCGAAAGGAACGTCGTGAAGCGCATTTTTGAGCGTCATCAAGGCTGCCAGATTGGTAACCTCTTCTTCATTTACGGATTCGTGGAAGCGAATGCCGCCTTTGTATGGTCCAAGTGTATCGTTATGCTGGATGCGATAGGCGGGTATACGAACGACGTCGCCATCATCCATCGTAATGCGTAAAAAGGCTTTATTCACCTTGTTTGGCGTGGATAAAATAGCAGCTAAAGAGAGGAAAGCCTGATCGCGATGCTTTCCTTGTAAATCGGACAAAAAGGTGGGGTCACCTGATAATGCATGCAACGATTGCTGAACGATTGTGCCAGTTTGGTTTGCCATGTTTAATCGACCTCCAGTATGGGTAACGAAGATTGTAGTACATGGAGCCGGAGAGGGCACCTACATCATTTTAACATAGCAAGAAGACTAATCCAAAATGGAATATAGGTATTTCGTAATGAATACTGAGTTTTTTAGTTATTTAGACCTATATGACAAATGGAAAATAATCCAAAAGTATGTTGAAATATGTCGCTTTCCTCGTTAACATGTACAGAGCAAGAGAAAATATCATTAGATAAATAGAGGGAGAAGTGAAAGGTCATGGAACAACAATATCAAAATCAGAATGGCTACCAACAACAAAACCATTTGGCAGAGCCGGTAAGCTTTAAAGAGTGGATGATTACTATTCTGCTTTGCGCTATTCCACTCGTGAACATTATTATGCTGTTCATTTGGGCTTTTGGAGGCAATACAAAAATCAGCAAGTCAAACTATGCCAAGGCTTCATTGTTATGGGCTGCTATTGGTATCGTTTTATACATTTTGTTCTTCTTAGTATTCGGTGCTGCTCTAATTGCAGGCATTTCCGAAATGGAAAACTACTCTTACTAATATTTACAGCAGCCTGCGTCAAGCAGGTAAACAAATGGCGCTCCAACCCGCTGCCATGCGGCGAGGGGCGTCTTTCATTTTGCCCAAATCATGCTATAATAAACGACAATGAAATTCTACCATGGAAATAGAGGTGTTACGGATGGCGAAAAAAAATCGGCAGGCAGCAACGCAAGCGAGCAAGCCGAAAGCGGCCGCGGCAGATAGCCAGCAGGCGACCTTGAAGGATTTGCTGAGTGCTGATGTGCTGAGCAAGCTCAAGGAGCAGTCGAATGCGCTGAAGGCAGCGGAGGAGCAGAAGAAGCAGGATGCCGCCCAGAAGGCGGATGAAGCGCGGAAGCAGGAGCAGAAGCGGCTGGAAAACGATATGGAGTATTTGCTCAATAACAGCAAGCCGGGCGACTGGAAAAAATACAAATAAAGACGTATAGCGCGTTTGCTTGTTAGGCGCAATAAATACAAAAGGAATCATCGCTTCTGCCTGCGTGATTCCTTTTGTGCTTCGTATGCAGTTTATTTACTCGCTCTTGCAGAGTAGGGGTTTTTCGTTCGCCAGGCTTCACGCCATTCCAGCTTCCCCGCAGCTGCTCGGGATTCATTAAGCCTCGTTGTGCGAGCTTCTGTCTTGCTTTCTTCGCTGTGCTCATTGCCATAATCGTATGCCTCCTGTTTGCTGCTATGTGGTGCCCGATGCTTCAAAGCACTTGCTTCTATTATATGCTGAAAAACGTGCTTAGGAAAGTGTCGGCTTCTGGCAATTGACAGACTTTGCAGGCTGCGTTAAAGTCAATAGGCGAGCTTGAAAAGTAAGCGTCATCATATTGGACGGGCTAGCCGTCAAAAATCAGGTAAAAATGTTCAATTAACCGTTATATTAGGCTGCTTAGCGCCTGTACATCGGTTTGTTTCGTTATACTGAATTGAGGCGCAATTACATCCTCTTGTTGTTGCGAAAAAAGAAAGGGTGAAGGAAATGTCCGTAGGCGTATTGGCACATTTATTTGAGAGCTTGTCTTACCGGGAGCTGGCTGAGAAGGTGGGCGCTGCCGGATTTGGCCATATCCAGCTGGCGATGTGGAAGGCTATTAATGATGTCGATTTTAATAAACCGGGCAAGCTGACTCCAGGGCTCGCGATGTCGATAGCGGAGGAGCTTCGCAAACAAGGCGTGTCGATCTCCGTGCTTGGCTGTTATTTGCATTTCTTTGAGCGCGATGAGCAGAAGCTTCGCGAAAATATAGAACGGTTTAAGGAGCTGATTCGCTACGCACGTTTGCTCGGCGCGCCTATGGTTGCTTTTGAGACGGGAACCCATCCGGATGGCGTTTATACCGAGCAGGACTGGAAGACGCTAAAATCGACGGTTCAGGAGCTTATAGAGGAAGCGGAAAAATGGGGCGTATTCATTGGCATCGAGGCAGCCAGCGGTCATTTGATTGGCACGGCGGCGGAGCTGCATGCTTTTCTGCAACAGATCCCGTCCTCGCATGTTGGCGTCGTAATCGATCCGGGCAATTTGCTCACGACAGAAAACTTTGCCCGTCAGGATGAAGTCATTGAAGAAGCGTTTGCCCTGCTTGGCGACCGAATCATAGGCGCTCATGCGAAGGATCGTAAACCCGATGCGAATGGAGAGCTGCAGACGGTTCCGGCGGGCTATGGCGAAATGAATTACAGCCTTTATATGCGCTTGCTTAATAAGTACAAGCCGGGCGTTCATATTATTATGGAGACGGCGAGCGAGGAGCAAATGGCGTTTTCCAAAAGCTATATTGAGCGCATTCGTTCAGAATACGCATAGAGGTCGGTTTAATAAAAAAGGTTGAATTGGGCTTCCGTCCAATTCAACCTTTTTTCATGCGTTTATTGATTTCCTAAATTAAACCTCTATAGCTTAACATCCTTAACAAATTGCAGCAGCTCTTCTGACATTTTAGCCAGCGCTTGGGACGAGGAGGTTATTTCCTCCATCGTAGCCAGCTGCTGCTCGGTTGCGGCCGATACGCTTATGGCGCCGGAGGACGTTTCTTCTGCAACCTCGGCTACCCCTTGCAGGGACGCCGCCAGCTTATTCGTATCCTCGGACATTTGCTGCGAGGCTTCGGATACGGAGTGGATTTGCAAGGTCACGGAATTTACGGCTTGCTTAATGTTGTTAAAGGACTCACCAGCAGCAGATACCGCAGCAATACCTGCTTGTACGACCTCCTTGCCGTCATGAACGGATTGGACGGTACGCTCGGTATCCGACTGAATGGAGCGGACCAGCACTGCAATTTGCTGGCTGGACTGGGTCGACTGCTCAGCCAGCTTGCGAACCTCTGCGGAGACGACAGCAAAGCCGCGTCCTGCTTCTCCCGCGCGTGCAGCTTCAATCGCGGCGTTAAGCGCCAGCAGATTCGTCTGCTGGGCAATACCAGCGATTACCTCTACGATTTTGCCAATTTCATCGGAGCGTGAGCCTAAAATGCTAACGTCCTCCGCAATATTTTGTACCGTGGACTGAATATGGCCCATTTGCTCGACAGCGGATTGCACCGCGACCGTTCCATCTACAGCAGTCTGAGCGGCTGCCCGCGATTTTTCCGAAACCTGAAGGGCGCTCGCCGCAATGCCGCTCGCTTCCACTGACATATTGTTTACAAAAGCTACGCTCTCCTGAACGACTCTAATTTGCTGCTCGGAGCCGCCAGCTACCTGCTCAATAATTTCAACGACCTGCTCGGTTGCTTTAGTCGTCTGTTCAGCCCCGGCAGTTAACTGCTCGGACGAGGCTGCAACTTGCAGCGCATTTTGTGATACTTGCTCAATTAGATTGCGCAAATTTTGCGACATGGCATTAAAGGATGCAGCTAAAACACCTAATTCATCGCGATTTTTCACCTTAACGGCTTCACTTGTCAAATCCCCATTCGCAATACGTTCAGCGACGGCAGTAATTCGAACAATGGGCACCGTAATCATCCGGCTAATGAAATAAGCAATAGCTATCCCGGCCACAATCGAAATTAATGAAATAATGAGAACCATCAGCCGGGTGCTGGCCACTTTGGCCGACGTTTCTTCCGAGCTTAGACGGAGCACCTCTTCTTGCTCCAGAACGAAGCGATCCGCTGTTTCCATAAACTTGCTGATAATCGGTTCGTTTTTGGCGGCGAGGCGCATATAATCCTCTACTTTATTTTGTTTCTTGAATTCAATCATTTCCTCGGCATTGCTCGTATAGCTTTGTTGGAGCAAATCGAGTCCTTGCAGCAGCAGCCAGTCATTTGAATCGTTTGTCATGCCTTGCAGCTGCTGACTGACTTCATTATAACGGCGAACGGAATCACGGTAGGCATCGATTTCCGCCTCGTCATTCATCAGAAGATAGCCTGTAATGCTCAAGTTTTCATTTTTAATAGAGAGACTTAAATCTTTGACCAGACTGACACTATGGGCGCGTTCTTGCAGCAGCTTCTGATAGGTGCTGTTAATCGAGCCAATTTCCACATAGTTAAGGGAGGCGATAACAATGAGCAGCAGCAGAATCGAGAAAAAGCCGCCGTAAAGCTTTTTACTAATCGTTAGTTTCATCAGTTATTGTCCTTTCCGCCTAAGAAGCGGCATCTGCGAAAATTTCGTTCGCACCGTCCCGGAATTGTTTTGCGGCTTCAACCGGCGTAATTTGCCCAAGCAGCGTTTGATTTCTGATTTTGGTGAACAATGTGTTGATGCTGGTCGAAGTTAGGGGAACAGGCGGATCAAGCGGACTAGAATTTTTCTCAACTTCATCCATATAAATATACTGCTCTTTATCGGCTTCTTTCATCGTACTGAGCAGATGCTCGCGTACCTTAGCTGTGGCGGGAACACCGCGCTCGCCAAGCAAAATATCATTCGCTTCAAAGTTGTTGAAGAAAAAGTCAACGAACAAAGCCGCTTCATCCTGCAGCTTCGTATAGGCAGAGATCGAGAAATACATCGAAGGCTTAACGTAGTTTCCTTCAGAGCCGCCTTTAAAGGCTGGAAGCGGCAGCAGCTTTAATGCTGTGCCTGACAGATCCGTAAAGGAGACGACGTTATTGCTCGTCAGCCTATGGAAAGCAGCAAGCTGATTGACGAGAAGCGAATCCTTGTCAGCTGAGCGGTCTTTGAGAGTTGCTGCGCTTGCCATTAGGCCGTCATCAATAAGCATTTTCTCCAATGTGAAGAAGTCGGATAAATATTCATCCTTATCATAGCCAAGCGAGCTGCCGTCCTGGGAATAGTAGCTTGCTCCCCGCTGTCTGAGGTAATAGGAAAAGTCGAGCGACTCCGTACCGATCGGGACAAAGTTAGGGTCACTGATTTTTTCCTTAAGGTCGCGGGCTGTTTGAATGAAATCTTCATACGTATAGCCTGCTTCTGGAACAGGAATGCCAGCTTTCTCGAATATTTCCGGATTGTACATCATGCTTAAGGCATTTATGCCGGTAACGACGCCGTAAAGCTTGTCGTCTATCGTGCCTGTCGTGCGCGAGCTTGCGTCCAGATCGGAAAGATCAAGCTTGCCGGAGGCAGCCAAATCATCCAGCGGCAAAATCAGCTTGCGCTTGGCATACTCATCAATATATTTGTAATCCATTTGAATGACATCAGGGAAGTCTTGATCAGCTGCTGTCATAGCGAGCAGCGTCCAATAATCAGCATTTGGTGCATCTACCGGTTCAATTTTTATGTTTGGATATTGCTTTTCAAATAAATCAATGACTTTAAGCGTTCTTTCACGCCTCCCGTCATTGCCCCACCAATAAACCTTAAGCGTTTTTTGCCCATTTTCTGTTGCTGCAGACTCTGTGGTAGCAGCTTTGGTTGAGCAGCCAGTAGCGATTAGAGCTACAATGATGACAGTAAGAATGCTGAATCGGATTTTAAGAGCTGTCTTCACTTATTTCCCCCTTGCGGCTTTTTTTGCCATTTATATATGGTTAACTACTTATTATATCGGATTTACAATTTTTTTAATTAGAGCTGACATGTCCAATTTTATTGAACGGATGGCGAATACTATTTTGCGGCACTGTTTGCATAGGTATTAAAAGGAGCCCGGGTATCGAAGTCGGGGGACGGCAACGAAGTGGAGCGCCTGCCAGCGGGCGAAATTTATTTAAATATAAGCATGTATAAGTTCTCCCCTTATAATGGGCTTATATTTCACCCTCGAAACGGAAGCTTTGCCGCCAGAGGACGGCTTTCGGCCGTTTCACCTTATCACACGGGGAGGAATTTGCGATCGTATCCATAGTGGGAAGCAATCAGCAGCTGATTATACCAGAGGGATTATCGTTCCAAAATGTGACCGAGAGCCGCTTAACCTTTCAGGATGTGAGTGAGCGGATTTGCAGCTTTATTGCTGGAGATGTGCATGCTTCGTATCATTTTGTAGTGGGGACGGACAGTCAAGTATTTCGGGGGTATACGAAGTTTGTTACGGGGGTTGTCATTCGCAGAATTGGAAAAGGGGCCTGGGCCTGCTACCGCCAAACGGTTGTTCCCAGGGAAATGATGAAGCTCAGAGAAAAGCTGACGCTCGAGACGGTATTGTCGCAGGAGGTTGCTTATTATTTCATGGATGGCGTGCTGCAGCGAATGGAGGATTTGCTGCTGCCCTATGTGTATCAAGGGGCATCACTGGCGCATTTCATTGATATCGATGCCGGAACGGTGCCTTCTGTTAATGAAACCTCGCTTTATGTACAGGAGATGGTAGAGCGGGTGCAGGGAATGGGAACCTATGCTGCGCGCGTCAAGCCGGATTCTTATGCCGCTTCCTCCTATGCCAACCGTTTTACGAAAAAGGCGGTTCCCCGCTACAAGCGCAGGAGTCTGTTCTGAAGCAGCTAGACATCAGGCAGGCTTTCTTGCATATACGGTGGCACTTAGCTGCCCAGCATGGTATATTTCTGTTAGATCATAGGAATAGAAAGCAGGGATTATCGTGCGTATTGGGGCAATTGAGGCAGGCGGTACAAAATTTGTGTGTGGCGTTGGCAATGAGCATGGTGTCATTGAGGATCGCGTAAGCTTTCCGACGGAAAAACCAGAAATAACGATGGCGAATGTAGTCGACTATTTCAAGGACAAGCAGGTCGAGGCTATTGGCGTCGGCACATTCGGTCCGATTAATATTGATAAATCCAGCCCGCAATATGGGTTTGTTACGACAACGCCTAAACCGGGCTGGGGGAATTTCGATTTTCTTGGCGCATTGAAAGCTCACTATGATGTGCCTTATGGCTGGGATACGGATGTTAACGCTGCTGCTTATGGAGAAGCGGTGTGGGGTGCTGCTAAAGGATTGGATAGCTGCATTTATTATACGATTGGTACTGGCGTAGGCGTAGGCGTTTATTCGGAGGGCAAGCTGGTCCACGGACTTGTGCACCCGGAGGGCGGACATATTTTGACCCGCCGTCATCCTGAGGATACGTATGATGGCTTCTGTCCTTATCATGGCGACTGTCTGGAAGGCGTAGCGGCAGGTCCTGCTATTGAGAAGCGCTGGGGCGTGAAGGCAGTAGAGCTTCCACCGGAGCATAAGGCGTGGGAGATGGAAGCTTTTTATATCGCACAGGCTGTAGCGGGCAGCATTTTGCTGCTGTCGCCTCGCAAAATCATTTTGGGCGGCGGCGTTATGCATCAATTGCAGCTGTTCCCGCTTATTCACGCCGAAGTGAAACGTGCCTTGAATGGTTACGTGCAGGCAGCGGAAATATTGAACAACATTGAAGACTATATCGTATCGCCAGGACTAGGTGATAATGCAGGACTATCCGGTTCGCTTGCGCTTGGGCTTGACGCTTTGACAAATAGCCGGAAATAATCAGTCCTTTATAGAGGAGACGACAATGCAGAAACCCTATGAATTACCTCGTGCAACACCGGAAAGTCAGGGAATAAGCTCGGCAGCTATTCGTTCTTTTTTGGCAGGCATTGCAGATAATCATTTGGATCTGCATGGCTTGATGCTGATTCGGCATGGGCATGTCGTAGCCGAAGGCTGGTGGACGCCCTATCAGGCGGATCGGCAGCACATCGCTTATTCGTTGACTAAAAGCTTGAGTTCAATGGCGATTGGTTTCGCGGTGGAAGAAGGTCTGCTTTCCGTGGAGGATGCGGTGCTGGACTATTTTCCCGAGGAAGCGACCGAGGAGGTCAAAGCCAATATGGGCGGGCTTAAAATTCGCCACTTGCTTACGATGTCCACCGGACATACGAAGGACACGGCACGCTTTGATATGTTCCAATCCTGGTTGTCTGATCATGTCACTCCCAAGGTAGGCGATCGAGCCGACCGCAATTGGATAAAAGGATTTTTCGAGCAGCCGATTGAGCGTGAGCCAGGCTCGTTTTTCCTCTACAACAGTGGGGCAAGCCATATGCTGTCAGCTCTTGTACAGCGGGTGAGCGGCCATGATCTGCCGAACTATTTAATGCCGCGGCTGTTCGAGCCGCTGGGTATTGATCGTCCAGTATGGGATGCGGCGCCTAACGGAGAAGCTACTGGGGGCTGGGGAGCCAGGCTGAAAACTGGAGACTGGGCGCGTTTTGGCCAAATGCTGCTGGATAAAGGTATGTTTAACGGCAAGCGCATTATTTCCGCCGAATGGATTGAGCAGGCGACTGCCAAGCAGATGGACAACATCAATCATGGCGACGTCGTAACAGGCTCCGGCACGGATTGGCAGCAGGGCTATGGCTATCAATTTTGGCAGTGCAGACATGGCGCCTATAGAGGCGATGGGGCTTTCGGTCAATTTTGCGTCGTCCTGCCGGGGCAGGATGCCGTCATTGCCATCAACAGCGGCGTGCAGGACATGCAGCTAGTGATGGACATGATGTGGGAGCATCTGCTGCCAGCCATGCTGCCAAACTCGCTGCCAGAGAATGAAGCCGAGCTTGCGGGCTTGCGGGAGAAGCTGGGCAGCCTAGTCCTTCTAGAGCGCACTGCGCAGCCGCGCCCTCTGTTTGCCGAGGGGACGATTCATTATAAGGTGGAGCAAAACGAGGAT
This sequence comes from Paenibacillus sp. R-74696, assembly GCF_055814915.1. NCBI lineage: Bacteria > Bacillati > Bacillota > Bacilli > Caryophanales > Paenibacillaceae > Paenibacillus > Paenibacillus sp. R-74696. The sequence continues at coordinate 104,865 of NZ_JBPULM010000023.1, read as the reverse complement.
GAGGTCACGGAGCTCAGCCTGATATTTGGCAGAGAAGTGACAACTTTATTGTGGAGCGATGCGGCAGGGATGCATCGTCTGGACTCTGGTCATCAAGAATGGTATTATGGCAATGAGCTGGCCAATGAAGCCGCAGCAGCCCGCGCGACCTGGCTGAGCAGTGATACGCTGGTTTTCGATATTTGCCGCGTCTTTACGCCTTATCATGACGAGGTTATTTGCACATTCAGCGGCAATCGTATTACAATCGCCTACAAGCATTTTGATTTTGTAACCCGGCATGGCGAGCTTGCTGGCGAGCGGCTTTCAAACTAGCATTTGACAACTATTCTATTAAACTTGAAGCTGCGGAGAAAGGAGGCCTTTGGTCATGAAGCGTTTGTGTCATAGCCTTATAATGTCCATGGGCCTCTACGGGCCGTTTTAAGCATAAGCATGAAGAGGATATGGCTTATTTATTATAGGCCGCTGCCGCAGGCAGCTTCTCTTCATATGCAGAAGGACCGTAGGCTGATGGCTTGCGGTCTTTTTTTGTCCAAATATAGAAACGGGTGTGGCGGACAAGCCCGGTCGTAATTCCTATTTTAAAGGAGATAATGCCCCATTTATGATTACCAAAACGTATAAACCTTATATTTTCAAAGCAGAAGCAGGCCAACCCACCGATGATTATTTCAATTATGCAACGGCCGTCCAAACGATTAAGAGCATGCTTGAGGAAGCCTTCGGCTCACCTATGCAGCTGTACATGCAGGATGACGGGGACGATGTGTGGGACTGGGTTTCGGATGATCTCGCGAGTGGATACGAAGGTGTAAAGCGGGAGGCTGCTATATACGACTTGGTGGAGGATCGCTCATTTCGCTTTGAGGATTCGAAGTCTGAAGCCAATTACCGGATCAATCCTTCGCTGCGCAATAATGTCATTTCTTATCCCGAATATGAGGTAGCGTTCGCCCGTATTCCTTTTTTGCGCCAGTATGGCCTGAACACGGAAGATATTATTTTTGCGAAAAATGATGAGACGATGCGTGCTTTTCTCGAAGCGATGCAGGCAAGGCAGCTTAGTGAGCGGCGCGTGACTATTTTTACTGATACGAAGGAAGGGTTTGAGCGCAGCAAGGAGCAAATCACGCGTATGGTAGAACGCGACGAGGTGATGATGAGCGATTCCTTGAAGCAGCAAATTTACCGTTCCATCGATGAGTTTTTCTCCCGGGATCGCGAGTTTTTCCAAACCTATAACGTACCGTATAAAAGAGGTATCCTCCTGTATGGCAAGCCGGGGAATGGCAAGACGACGCTTGTAAAATCAATCGCAGGCAGCGTAGAAGCTCCCGTCGCCTACTGGCAAATTACGGAGTATACGACGAGCGATTCGATTCAACAGGTGTTTTCCGCTGCGATGAAAATGGCGCCGATGATTCTCGTGATTGAGGATATTGATTCGATGCCAGAGTCGGCACGCTCCTTCTTTCTGAATACGCTCGACGGGGCAACATCCCGTGAAGGGCTGTTTCTAATCGGCACGACGAATTATCCAGAAAAAATCGATCCGGCGCTCATGAACCGCGCGGGCCGCTTCGACCGTGCTTATGAGATGAAGCTGCCGGATAAAGAGCTGCGGCTCGCCTACTTGCAGCGCAAAGGGTTCGGAAGACTGGCAGAGGAAGCGGATGGACTTATGGAGGACGCAGCGTTATTTACCGAGGGTTTCTCGTTTGCCCAGCTAAATGAGCTGTATGTGTCCGCGGCGCTTCAGAAGCACTACGAGCAAACTGTAGATTTGAAGCGGGTCATTGAAGAGCTGAAAACAGACTTTGACAAGGACCGCCGCGGAGTATGGATGGCAGACAAGGGACAAAAGCCGGTAGGCTTTCAAACGCGTTAAGCGTGCCTCGCACCTAACTAATATAATCGGATGGCGGCAAAGGATGCTGCCATCCGATTATGTTTGAATTGAAAGGAGTTTTGAAATGGTAATGGATTATGGTTCAAATGCAATCTCGCCATCCCGTCATTCGCGTGGACGTCGTTCGCCTTGGAAGCGAGTGCTGTTATGGGCAGCCATTGTCGTCATTGTTTTGATTTTGGGGATTTTCCTATTTTTACAGGCGAAGACGTATAGTCCGCTGGAAGAAGCGCTCACCGCGCTGGAAAGCGACGGCTCTGTTCAGGTAAGTGAGCTTAAGCATGGTTACCGTTTTGAGCCGGCAGCGGGCGAGGAGCTGCTCTTGCCTAACATCATTTTTTATCCAGGAGGTCTGGTGAAGCCGGAAAGCTACGCACCGCTTGCGCGGCGCCTGGCGGAAGCTGGACATCGCGTTTATGTGGCGTCAATGCCATTTAACTTGGCGCTTACTGCGCAGGACCGTGCAGATGAATACATAGCAGAGCATCCAGAAGAAAGCTATGTGATTGGCGGGCATTCGCTTGGCGGTGCATTTGCTGCAAGATATGCAGCAGAGAATCCGAATAAGCTGGCCGGCATCTTTTTCATGGGCGCTTATGCCGATGATGGGGCCGATTTGAGCGGCAGCAAGCTTGCGGCACTGCAAATTACGGGAACGCTGGATGCTGTGCTGAACAAGGAAACCTGGGAGCAGTCCAAGCAAAATTTGCCTACGGAGCTGACCGAATATGTATCGATTGAAGGCGGCAATCATGGCGGCTTTGGTACCTATGGCAAGCAGTCCGGCGACAATGATGCGACGATATCTGCTGCCGAGCAAGCGGACAAGGTGGCAGCTGCAATCGATGCTTGGCTTTCGAAGCTGCAAAAATAAAACGGTTGCCAAAGGATATTTTAGCCATTATAATGACGTTGAAAAGGTTTTCAAAAAAAAGAAAATAAAGGATGGTTTGGCGATGAAGCCTACGATCCGCGACGTTGCTAGAATGGCTAACGTATCCATCAGCACCGTTTCCCGTGTCATGAATGCGCCGGAATCGGTCACGAAGGATAAGCGACAGCGTGTGCTAGAAGCGATTGAAAGCTTGAACTTTCACCCGAATGCGCTGGCCCGAGGTCTTATTTTCAAAAAGTCGCAAATGCTTGGTGTTCTCATTCCCGACATCCGCAATGCTTATTTTGGCGAAATTATTCGCGGCATGGAGGATGCGGCTAAGCAGCTCGGCTACAATTTGATGATTTGCAATACGGACCGGGTGCCAGAGCGAACTATTTCTTATCTGGATACGTTGAACAAGCAGCAGGCCGATGGCTTATTGTTCGTCAGCGATTATGTCCAGAGCCAGTATTACGAAACGATGCAAGCTTGCGGTTATCCTGTCGTGCTTGTGTCAACCGTATCTTTCGAATATGAGCTTCCATCCGTCAAGGTTGACGAGGAGGCAGCTGCTTTCGAAGCGGTCAGTTATTTAATCGAACAAGGGCATCAGCATATTGGCCTCATCTGCTTCACGCTGCCCGACCCCATCTCAGGTCAGACCCGCCATGACGGCTTCGTCCGGGCTCTCGAACAAAACAACCTCCATCATTGTGCAGACTACGTAGAGTTTGCAACACACTGGTTTGAAGAAGCATATGCAGCCACCTCTCGCTTATTCGACCGACACCCACATCTTACTGCTGTATTTGCTTGCTCCGATGAATTTGCAATGGGCGTTATTTCCTGCTTGAATGATCGCGGAATTCGTGTTCCCGATCAAGTATCCGTTGTAGGCTTTGACAACCTGCGCATGTCTTGGATGACGATACCGAAGCTGACGACGATTGCCCAGCCCATGTATGCGATCGGCTGGAGAGCTGTAGAAAAAATGCATGAGCAGCTCGAAGGCAGAGAAGCTGCTGTTCTAAGAGAATGGCTTCCTCACGAGTTAATCATCAGAGAGTCCACTTTGCCTGCGCCTCATGTTCGCCTCCAAAGCACTGTGCATAAAGAAGCCTAGGCTGATGTTTGTTCGCTGTACTTGTCACCTGCGGTTCATTTGCTGAATACGTTTGATGTAAGCGCATTCAATTTGGGTGGAGCAGTGGCATTCTTTGGCTATCTCATTTCGCTTCAATCGTGAAGGGGGGGATGCATCATTACGCTATGAATATAGCTTCCATGAACGACGTACAACCTGCAAACGTACATCATGCGGCGAACGTTCATCAACGAGAATGACTTGCGATTCACTTGACTATGAACGATAAGGGGATGGTTCTTTTGAAAAAGCCATTTAAGTTTGGTTACACGCTCATGCTGAGCATGGTTTTAATTATGGCGCTGCTCGTAGCTGCTTGCGGAAGTGGCGGCAGCAATAGCACTCCAAGCGAGGAAGCGGCAGCAACAGCTACACCTGAGGCTAGTGCGGAAGCTACGAAGGAGCCGGCAGGAAACGCGGAGGGTTCGCCGCTGGAGCAGGCGCTTGCCGGCAACTACAAAGGAACGAAGGTATCGATGTTTGGTCCATTCGTTGATGTGGACCAGGTGAAATTCGAGGAGAGCATTAAGGCGTTTGAGGAGCAAACGGGCATCGACATTCAATATGAAGGCTCAAAGGAATTTGAGGCGACGATTTCCATTCGAATCGACGGCGGCAATGCGCCGGATATTTCTGATTTCCCGCAGCCAGGCCTGCTGGCGAATTTCGTGAAATCGGGCAAGGTTATCGATGTGTCGCAATTTCTGGACGCCGATAAGCTGAAGGGCAACTACAATCAAAGCTGGCTGGATATGGCGACGATGGAAGGTCCGAGTGGATCGATTATGGCCGGCGTATGGAATCGCAGCAGCGTGAAAAGTCTCGTCTGGTATCCAAAGAAAGAGTTCGATGATGCGGGTTATACCGTACCTAAGACCTGGGATGAGCTGCTGGCACTCACGGAGCAAATTGCCGCAGACGGTGATCCGGCATGGGCAATTGGAATCGAAAGCGGAGCGGCAACCGGGTGGCCCGCAACCGACTGGATTGAAGACATTATGCTGCGCACGACAACACCAGAAAACTATGATAAGTGGGTAAAAGGCGAGCTGCCGTTTACAGATCCTATTGTGAAAAATGCATTCGAGAAGCTGTCGCAAATTTGGCTGAATGACGACTATGTTTACGGTGGACGCAAGTCGATCGTAACGACCGCGTTCGGGGATTCGGTTACACCGATGTTTGATCATCCGCCTAAAGCATGGCTGCATCGCCAAGCCAGCTTTATTACAAGCTTTTTCCCTGAAGGGTTGAAATCGGGTGAAGATTATGACTGGTTCTACTTGCCGTCGATTGATGAGGCTTATGGTGACCCAGTGCTTGTTGCAGGTGATTTGTATGCGATGCATAACGACCGTCCGGAAGTACGCGCAGTTATGGAGTTTTTCACGACAGGCGAATCGATTAAAACTTGGGTGCAGTCCGGTGGCATAATCGCGCCAATGAATGATGCAAGCCTGGATTGGTATCCGACGGATGTGGAGCGCAGAATGGGCGAGCTCGTGAAAAATGCTTCGACGCTGCGCTTCGATGGCTCTGATCTGATGCCTGGCTCGGTAGGAGCAGGCACGTTCTGGAAAGGAACGACGGACTATATTAGCGGTACTGTTGATTTGGACGGCGCGCTTAAAGAAATACAGTCTGGCTTTAACAATTAAATTTTAATTGAAGGAGGGGCTGGGCCATGCTAGCTTCCACGCCAAAAACGAGCAAGTCGCGAAACGTTGCCGTTACTCTGGCTGTCGTGCTTGTAAATGCGATTTTACATTCAGGCATTTACCTATTCCTGCGCGATACGAATTTGCCATCTGTCTTATATGCTTTGCTTGCTATCATTTGGGGAGTGCTGGGCGTTTATTCGATTTATTGGTCGTTTAACTGGGCAGTGGAACAATATCCGGACATCTGGAAGCGACGCATCCAGCCCTTTATTTTCGTAGGACCTGCTGCGTTGCTGCTCGGCTGGCTGCTGCTTATCCCGACGCTGCGCACCTTATATATGAGTCTTATGGATGCCGGTACGGAGAAGTTTGTCGGACTTTCCAATTATGCCGCTATTTTTACAAACCGATTGCTGCTCACCGCGCTGCGCAACAATCTAATATGGGTCGCTTTTGGCGCTACCGCCTGCATCTGCTTGGGCTTGCTCATTGCAGTGCTCGCTGATCGCAGCAGCTTCGAGAAATTGGCGAAGGGCATCATCTTTATGCCGATGGCGATTTCCTTCGTCGCTGCTGGCGTCATCTGGAAATTTATTTATTTCTACAAGCCGGGAGATGAGCAGATCGGTCTGCTCAATGCAATCGTGGTCGCCTTCGGGGGGGAACCACAGGCATTTACCAGCATGCTTCAGCCCTGGAACAATCTTTTCCTGGTCGCCATTCTGATTTGGATGCAGACGGGATTTGCGATGGTGCTGTTCTCGGCGGCGCTCAAGGGCGTGCCGGAGGATATGCTTGAGGCGGCGCGCATTGACGGCGCAGGGGAAATTCGTATTTTTCGCAGCATCATTATACCAGCGATTTCGGGGACGATTTTGTCCGTATCGACGACAATTGTTGTCTTTACGCTCAAGATTTTCGATGTCGTCATGGTGATGACTGGAGGGCAATATGATACGGAAGTGGTGGCGACGCAGTTTTACCGCCAGTTTTTCATGTATCGCAACGCGGGCTATGGCTCAACGCTGGCGATTGTGCTGCTCATCGCTGTCATTCCCGTCATCATTATTAATTTGCGGCAGTTCCGGAAACAGGGGGGATTCTGATGAAGCGAACAAGGAAAAAGACGATGTCGAAAACAATCGTCAACGTCGTACTCGCTTTTATTTGCCTCATCTGGCTCATCCCGACGGTAGGCCTCTTGGTCTCCTCCTTCCGGCCTGCGGTTGATATTTTGCAGACGGGCTGGTGGACGGTATTCCCGCACCGTGATTATGTTGCGCAATCGACGATCACGCTGCCGAAGGAAACCGATTTGCGGCAGCCGATTGAGGTGAAGGGCGAGGTGTTTGACGATGATCAGTTGCGCAGCGGCGTCACCGCGCAGGATGGCAGCAGGCTGATCTGGGAAAATCGCCGGGCGCGCACGATTCAGGTGCAGCAGCCAGACTGGAAGGTGAACTCGAACTTTACGCTGGATAACTATAATGGCGTACTGACAGGCAAAACCTTTGAAATTATGCAGTCAGACGGCACGGTAAGAGCGCAGAAGGGAGAAGGCCTCTCCAAAGCATTTCTCAATACGCTGGTTGTGACGATTCCATCGACGATTATCCCGATCCTGATCGCGACCTTCGCCGCTTATGCATTTGCTTGGCTGCGGTTTCCGCTGCGTCGATCGATGTTCGTTGCTGTCATTATGATGCTGGTTGTGCCGCTCCAAGTTGCGCTCATCCCGATTTTGAAGGATTATACGGCACTTGGCCTGAACGGCAGCTACCTGGGCATATGGATTGCGCATACCGGCTTTGGCCTGCCGCTGACGATATATTTTATGTATACGTTCATCAGCCAGCTGCCTAAGGACTTGTTCGAATCGGCATTTATGGATGGCGCGTCGAACTTTACGATTTTCACACGGCTTATTCTGCCGTTGTCGGTTCCGGCGATTGCCTCCATCGGTATTTTTCAGTTTCTATGGGTATGGAACGATTATTTAGTATCCTTGGTGTTTATCGGCAGTCAGCCGGATGTACAGGTCATGTCGATGCGGATTGCCGCAATGGTAGGATCAAGAGGCAGCGATTGGCATCTGCTGACAGCAGCTGCATTCGTCTCGATGCTGATGCCGCTAACTGTATTTTTCGCCCTGCAAAAATATTTCGTACGCGGCTTATTGGGCGGCTCGGTGAAAGGGTAGGCAACTAAGGGCGTCTCTTCTTCAAGAAACCCGTGCGTATGCCCGAAAGATTGGGTACAATAGCTGGGTAGGAGGAGATTGAGGATGTCAGATATTACATTTTTGCGAAACTTCCCCTTTTTTGAACATTTGAATGATTTGGAGCTGGCGGCGATCGCTCCGCTGTTCGTGACGAAAACCTTTGCTAAGGGCACCCAGCTGTTCTGGGAGCAGGATGAAGGCGATGAGCTGTATATGATTAAAGCCGGAGCGGTGCAAATTTACCGGCATGAGGAGGATCGCGAGGTTATACTTGCTATTTTCCATGAAGGGGACTATTTTGGCGAGATGGCGCTGATTGATAGTACGAAGCTCCGTTCTGCGTCAGCGAAAGTATTGGAGAAAAGCAAGCTATATGTATTGAAGCGCGAGCAGTTTTTCGCCCTGCTGAAGGAAAATCCGGGCATTGCGATTCATATTTTGGGCATTACGCTGGAACGTCTGCGCAAGGCGAATGAGCTGATTACCGACCTGACGATTACGAATGCTCGTACGCGAATCTCGCGGCTGCTGCTGCGGCTGTCGGATAAATACGGAACGACGATCGGTCTGAAGCTGACGCATCAGCAAATTGCCGATATGACGGGAACGGTGCGGGAGACGGTGACCAAGGTGCTGCTTGAAATGCAAAATGAAGGTTATATTCGTATTGTGAGCAAAAAAATCAGCATTTTGAACAAAGAGCAGCTGCAGGTCATCGGCGGAATCCACCAGGATGGCAGGCTTAATGATGAGGAATCTATCGCTCAAGAAGGCTGATTGCCATTATTTTTGCGAAAATGTAATTTGGATTACATTTTTATGCGGGAGAAGTTGTTATGATCTAAAAGAAGAAGATAATAATAATGACGTGATGTCATCCTCCCGTTTATTCATTACCTATTCATAATGCGCTTCTGAGCGAAGCGCCCTCTCTATTAAGCAAGCATGATGCCTTGCGAGAGGCCGCCCTGAAAGTAGTATTTCACTACTGAGAGGGCGGCCTCCTTTTTTTTCGAATATAGGAAAGTATATCTTAATGTAATCCGTTCTCTATATTTCTCGGACTGAAACGCGCCGCGCCGCCAAAGGATGCCGGCAGCCGTTTCACCTTGCTTAACGAATAAATGATGGCTGCCATTGTTTACGATACGCAAGCGGCGTCATACCCTCCCTCCCCTTAAACAAATTGATAAAATGGCTGACGTTGTCTATTCCCACAAGCGGGGCGATTTCGGCTATAGGCTGATCCGAATATTTTAATAGCTCCTTTGCTTGTGAAATGCGAATGCCAATGACATATTCGTGAGGAGAGAAGCCTGTATAGCGCTTAAATTGCTTGGCGAGATGGTATTTGCTCACCGCATGCTGGCGCGCGAGCTGATCGAGCGTCAATTTCTGTGCATAATGCTGCTCTATTTCCCCAATAGTGGCGAAAATATAGGGCGGCAGCTCTGCGCTTGGCAGCTCCGGTTCGTGCGCTGCAAGCAGCACCTCGGTTAAAAGCTCAGTAAGCAGCAGTGAGCTGGCGAGCTCTGTGCGGGTGCTTTTTTGCTGATTTATTTGCAGCAATTGCTTGAGGCAGGCCTCAGTCCGGCAATTTGCTTGAAGTGTAATGACTGGGGAGCTCCCCGCGGCAAATTGCTCATAATATTCATGCGTGGTGCTGCCGCTGAGGTGTACCCATAAAAGCTCCCAATTGCCGCCGGCAGCGGCATCTGCGGCATAATGCTGGTAGCTCATGCAATCGATGAAAAACAACTGATGGGGCCGCAGCTCATAAGTGACGTCACGGTACGTCAAGCGGCCTGCACCCGCGAGCGTATAGACGAGCAGAAACGATTCAAGCTGCTCCCGCTCGGTATAATAAGGGGAGAATGCTTGAAAATGTCCAATTTCCTGAATGTAAAAAAGAGCAGATTTTGCGAATGGGGATGGAGTGGCGGCTAGGCGGACGGATTCAGGTGTCCAGGCATGAATGGCTTTTTCACGATAAGCAGGCATGGATGAATACCTCCCCAAGATTGTATTATTTTTGAACAACTTTATTTGATGTTTATTATAATGTAAGCCGTTACAATAGTCATATAAAACATGATTATAGCCGAGAGGATGATCCGTCATGACACTGCTGACACCGATTAAGCCTGCCCGCAAACCGAAAATTGGCTTGTATTCCGTAGGCTTGCGAGCTTATTGGGAGCAGTTCCCCGGCCTGCGCGAGCGCCTTGAGCAATATGGAACGTTTATTGCGCAGAAAATCGCCCAATGGGGCGAAGTATTCCATTATGGCTTGGTGGATACGGAAAGCGAGGGGCGCAAGGCGGGAGAATGGCTTAATATGCAAAATGTAGATTTGGTTTTCTGCCATGCCGCCACGTATTCGACCAGCTCGACGGTACTGCCTATCCATCAAATTAATAAAGCGCCTGTCGTGTTCCTTAATTTGCAGCCGACTGAGCGAATGAATTATGACAGCTCGACGACAGGAGAATGGCTGGCGCATTGCGGCGCTTGCCCGGTTCCCGAGTTTGCGAATGCCTTTAATCGAGCGGGAATTCCCTTCAAAGTCGTGAATGGCCTACTCGGGCTTGATTATACGCCGGAAATTTCGCTTACGAATGAGGTGACCAGCGAACGCAAGGAAGCCAAACGCGCATGGCTGGAAATTGAACAATGGGCAAGGGCTGCTGCTGTTCCACGCACGCTGCGCCACGGCCGTTTTGGCTTCCTCGGCAATACGTACAGTGGAATGCTGGACATGTATAGCGATTTTACGATGATTCAGGCTCAGACCGGCCTTCATATTGAAGTGCTGGAAATGTGCGATTTGGATCGCATGCTAAAGGCGATTACGCCGCAGGAAACGAAGCGCAAGCTGGATGAAGTACTGGCAATGTTCCAGCTCAGCGGCGACTCCCCTTCTGATCCGATTGCGAGAAAACCGACGGAGGAGCAGCTTGAATGGTCATGCAAGGTTGCGGCTGCACAGGAAAAGCTGGTGCGCGAATATGATCTTGATGCACTAACCTATTATTATCATGGTGCGCCAGGCAGCGAATACGAGAGGCTGCAAGGCGGTTTTATCGTAGGACATTCTTTGCTGACAGCCAGAGGTATTCCTTGCTCAGGAGAAGGAGATTTGAAGACGGCCATCGCTATGAAAATATGCGATATTCTCGGTACAGGCGGGAGTTTCGCGGAAATCGTCGTCGTCGATTACGTTGACGAGACGATTTTGCTCGGGCATGATGGGCCGTTCCATGTGGCGATATCCGAGGGTAAGCCGATTTTGCGCGGCATGGGTATGTATCATGGCAAGCAAGGAACGGGCGTATCCGTTGAAGCGAAGGTGCAGACGGGACCGATTACGACGCTCAACCTAACCCAGACAGGCGATGGCAGGCTAAAGCTGATCAGCAGCGAGGCGGAGTCAACCAACGGCCCAATTATGCGCATCGGCAATACGCAGACGCCAGTGAAGTTCAAGCTGCATCCGGATGATTATATGTCAAAATGGTTTGCCGAAGCGCCGACCCATCACTGCGCCATGTCTATTGGACATAACGCCGCGCTGTTCAGCAAGGTTGGGGAGCTTATGCGGATTAAGCATGTGGCGCTGGAATAAACGTAGGAATTGAATTGTGAGGGTTGAAATAAAGATAGGGAATGCGAAAAGCAATTCCTATCTTTATTTTTGTTGGCCTTTTTAATGATAACTTAAGGTGGTAGGAAACATTTGGAAGTGGAGTGAATAAGCCAATATATACGGTGCCTTACGATCATTTTTTTCCATTTGCTTTGAATACAATCATTCAGATTAAGTGTATAATATTAAAGAGTTATATTCATTGACACCTTATAGAATCAGTAGTTACAAATATATAATTTGCAATGAGAGGGTAGTGAAATGCAAATGAAACAACATGATGATTTAATGGAGGAATTACAGTCAGATCTTATGGAAGAAAAAGATATAGAAGACAAACTATTTGATAATGATTACCAAGAAGAAGCGAGCATTTATCCTGATGTTACTATTAAGGTGGAGAGAGAGCAATATTCGCTTTTTGAATTAAAGCGTAAGTACGATAAAAAGCCACAACAAGTTAAACTTGATCCTGACTATCAGCGCGATGATGTATGGGATGATAAGCAACGTTCAGAATTAATTGAATCAGTATTAATGGGAATCCCTCTCCCGGTTTTTTATCTTAATGAAACGAAAGATGGGCAATTAATTGTTGTAGATGGAAGACAAAGGCTTACAACATTTTTTCGTTTTTTTGATGATCAGTTTGAGTTGCAACAACTGAGAATACTAAATAATTTGCAGGGGCAAAGGTTTTCTGAATTAAAGCATAATCTTCAATCAAAGTTAGAAGATTATCAAATTATTGCACAGGTCATTAAGCCTCCTACACCAGATAGAGTTATTTTTGATATTTTTGATCGAGTAAACAGAGGGGGAACACAGTTAAATCAACAAGAGATGCGAAATGCTCTTTATCAAGGCAAAGCGACCAAGCTACTTGATGATTTATCAAACAGTGAATCTTACTTAGAGGTGACAGGTAAAACTATTACTCCAAGTCGAATGAAAGATCGTTATATGATATTAAGATTAATATCTTTTATATTATGGAGAAAAGGAGAATTAACTGAATATAAGCACAAAGAACTTGATGAATTTTTAGGAAGATCTATGAAATATATCAATGAAATGGATGATGAAAATATTGCAGAGCTTAAAAAACTATTTCATTTAACCATGCATAATAATATGATTATATTTGGGAATCGTGCTTTTAGGCGAACAAACGGCGAGAGGCGCTATCCAGTAAATTTTATTTTGTTTGAATCATTTGGATATCTATTCACTCAGTTTGATAAGAACACATGTGAAAATAATACGGTTCGCTTCCGTGAATTGGCCAATAAACTAATCGAAGATGAAAAATTTAACGAACTATTGTCCAAGGACCGAGGAACTGGCAGCGTTATACCAGATGTATTTGACAAAATGGATGAATTAGGACGGAGGCTAAGGGATGATAAATAGGCTTATTATTAGTGGTTTGAAAAGTATAGATGTAGCAGATATAGAAATAGAACCATTAACATTGCTGGTTGGTATGAATTCCTCGGGTAAATCAACGGTGATACAAGCATTACTACTTGCTATTCAGAATGTAACTGATAAACATAAATCACCTTTAAATGGCCAACTTGTTGCTATAGGTACTTTTGCAGAAGCTAGTAATTTCAGAACAAATGCCCGCAATATTAATCTGGAGTTAGGCTCGAATCAAAGTTCGTTTATTAACTTAGACTTTGCACAAGCAGATCCTCAAGCTATTTGTAATATAAGTAGTACTGGTACATTAATTGAGGATTATCTAAATCGTAAAAATAAAAGGATTCAATATTTATCGGCAAATCGTTTAGGTGCTCAAGACACATACTCTAAAAATTATAGCCAACATGATGAATCTGGAGTGCTTGGTGAATATGCAATTGATTATTTTGAAAATCACAAAAAAGATCCTATTGAGCCTTGTTTAATTAAAAATCCCGAAATAGGCAGTACATTGGATATTAATGTTAATTTCTGGTTGGGTTATATTATTAATGCTCAGCTATCTACAGAAGATTTAATAGGCACAGATAAAGTTAGAGCACAATTTCAAAATGCAGGAAATCGGAAGGTTCGTCCTAAAAATATTGGTTCAGGCCTGAGTTATATTATTTCTATAATAATTAGTATTTTATCTGCTAAAAAGGATGATCTAATAATTATCGAAAATCCTGAAATTCATCTGCATCCTAGAGCACAGTCTCGTCTGACTGAATTGTTCTCCTTTGCGGCAGAACGTGGAGTCCGTTTTGTTATAGAGTCGCATAGCGATCATATCTTTAATGGTATTCGTAAATCTATATACCATAAAAGAATACAAAAAGAGAAAGTAGCAGTTTATTATTTTGATATTGATGAGAATTTGGTGAGTAGACCTGTACGTATTGAATTTCAGAATAATGGAAACGTATCCAATCATCAAAAAGGACTCTTTGACCAGTTCGATGATGATTTGGATGAAATGCTGGGGCTATAAATTATGGAGCTTATTTTAAATGAGCTTTCACTTGATGGTCAATTCAGCTCTGTTCAAGCTTTTATGGATTCTTTGTCTCCTATGATTAAATTGCAAAAACTAATTGAGTCAACGAATGTCGTTATGCTACGTCATCATGAACTATATAATAGAAAAGTTACGTTAAATATTACGTTACATCAAGTATTAACTAATAATAGTGTTAAAACGTCCAATGAAATTCGCGTATTTAAGAAGTTACTACAAAAATTAATGTCGGATGACCCCTTTTGGACTTATGCACCTAAACATAGTCAAGCTGATAGCTATTATTCTGAATACTTAATGGGTTTGACATCCGGAAACGCCTTGGCAGAGGCATGTGAGAGGGACAAAGTTATTTTATCTTTTGAACATGAGCATTTTAAGATGGATACTGTTGAAGTATTGAAAAATGGGACACCTGTGGTACTTATTAATGTTACTAATCCTAAAATCTTATCTAATCTGCTATGGGAAAATAAACTCATAGTAAATGCAAGAGATTACTGTGTATATAGATATGATGAAACGAATCTTTCCTTTCAAATGCTGGAGCAAGAGCATGGATTTGAACAATTGGAGCAAGAAGAGATTAAAGCATTCTTATCCTCATTCGACAGCTTCATTCAATTGTCATGGGATGATATTTTGATTCATGATGGATTGCAATACAAGCCTTACTCACCTTCAAGACAACAAGACGACTGGTTCAGAAATTCGATTCATCGAGAGAAAACAATTAGTAAATTTAGAACTAGTCAAAAATATCGTTGTTATGGATATCGAGAAAATAATATCTTTTATGTTATACGATTTGAAAGAGACCATAAACACAGTGATCATGGTTAGAGAAATTAACCTATACTCACAAAAAACAACCCACACCAGTATATAAAAGGTGTGGGTTGTTTTTATTACATATCCTGAAGTTGAAATGTAAATTTATACGCGAGGTGCCTCAAGCTGCGCCTTAATGCCTTCCTTCGCTTCTTCGGCTTTCTCAGTAACAGCGTTGATGACATGTTCGGTGCTTTCCTTCGCATGGTCGGCTATGTCAGAGGCCTCATCGCGAACGGTGGTGGCGAGATTTTGCGTTTTATGGCCTATAGTTGAAACGAGATCGCTCGTTTTCTCGCTAATGTTGGAAGCTAGGCGACCTGTTTTTTGTGATAAATCGGAGCATGTATTGGAAAGAGATTTTCGCAGCTCGGAGCCTGATTTTGGAGCAAGCAGCAGGGCCGACAAAGCACCGAGTGCACCTCCAATCAGAATTCCCGCGAGCAGTCCGTTTGATTTTGCTTCGTTTACAGGGTTTGACATATTAATCCTCTCCTCTTATCTGGTTATCGTCTCTCATGTCATTAAGTAACCCGCCTAGCAAGTTTTGAAACAATGGTTAAAATGAGTGGCAGCGAAACACTCTTTATGGAAGGAGCATTATTTATAGGATTGGAAAGGCATAATCGTATATGATATAACTACTAGAGCGTTTCACTTTGAAAAAAAAGGTTGATTAACTTGTAGCAACGAAAGGAGCGCGAGCATATGCGAATCGCAATTGTGGACGACAACGCTACGAATTTGCTCATTATAGAGAAGATCTTGCAAAAAGCCGGATATACGAAATTAGCAACAGCCTCCTCAGCAATGGAGCTGTTTGATATTTTGGAGCTAGATGAGCCGAATGCGACGGAGCCGCCGGTTTCTCTCATTCTAATGGATTTAATGATGCCGGGCATCGATGGCATTGAAGCGTGCAGGCGCATTCAGGAAAGCGAGCGCTACCGCGATATACCGGTTATTTTTGTTACGGCGCTTGGGGATTCAAATAAGCTGGCGGAAGCGCTGGACGCGGGAGCGATCGATTATGTCATGAAGCCGATCAATAAAGTAGAGCTGCTTGCCCGCATCCGCTCAGCGCTTCGTCTTAAATATGAAAAGGATTGGCATAAGGAGCGCGATCAGCGAATTTCCTTCGAGCTGAATTTGGCGAAGCAGGTGCAGCGCAGCATACTTAGCGATCCGATAGACAATGATCGGGTCAAAATCGATGCGATTTATCGGCCATCCTCTGAGCTGGCAGGCGACTTTTATGCCTGGTACTGCCTAGGCGGCGGAAAATATGGCGTTATTTTGCTTGATATGATGGGCCATGGCATTTCTTCCTCGCTCGTATGCATGTATATTTATTCGGCGCTGCAGGATACGATTAAAAGCATCTCCGATCCCGAGCTCGTCGTGCTTGAGCTGAACCGGAGAATGATGCAGCTGCAGGGCTCGAATCAACTGATGAACTATTATTTTACCGCCATCTATTATGTGCTGGACACGAACGAGCAGACGATTGAATATGTCAATGCGGGGCATCCCGCTGGTATCGCTTTTGTGGATCAAAAACCGCAGCTGCTGACGGAAGGCTGCTGCGCGTTAGGATTTTTTGATAACATTGAAGTGAAAAAAGGCACGATTGCTTATCGCAATCAGGTGAAAATCGTGCTCTATACCGATGGCCTGCTCGATCAGCTCGCCAAAGGACAAGAGGATGATGTCCAGCAGCTGCAAGCAAGGCTGGGTGAAAATGGGGAACAGCTCGAGGATCATGTGCTGAATCTGTTCGAAGGCTTGGGACAGGTAAGCCAGCAGGATGATATTTGCCTCGTTACGGTCGAAACAAAAGCGAAGGCGTGATAGAAATACAAGCGAGATAGACATAGAAAAAATTTTGAAATCATGGCCCGCGAGCTGTTTCAATCATTCCCAAACGGTTTAATATAAGGATATCTGACTATTTCAGCAGATGCTGGTTTTGTATGAACAGCATGATCGGCTGCCTTTCACTTTATTGCAAACGTAGGCATGGTAAATGTAATAGTCGCTTTCATCCCGCGAGCGGCAAGCGGGCAGCCGATCTTCAAGATCGGCTGCTCTCCGCTTGTGCAGTGACGGTGTTATTGATATGATCTACTTAAAATTTGCCTTGGGAGTGTGTTCAATGACGTTAAACAAATTTCAGGCAGTTATTCATGAAACGGATAGCGCGATAATTGTACAAGTAGGCGGTGAGCTTGATTTGGCCGCAGCGCCTGAGCTGCGCTCCCTGCTCGAAACGGTTGTCAATCGTACGGATAAAACGCTTGTTCTTGATACGGAACGCCTTGCTTATATTGATAGTACAGGTATCGGCATCGTTGTGTCAGTCATTAAAGCGCGTGATGAGAAGAAAGCAGAATTTATCGTTAAAAATATTCCAAGAAGCATTAAGCGGCTATTTGATATTACCGGCATTTCAGGCTATATCAATGAAGGGACCGTAAGCTAAGGATGAAGCGTATTGTGATGCAAATACCGGCGGACGCACAATATTTGGATATCGTCAGGCTTAGCCTATACGGTATTGCTTCTAAAATGGGTTTTTCGTTTGAGGATATCGAGGATATGAAGGTTGCTGTTGGAGAGGCTTGCAATAACGCTGTTTTGCATTATACGCCAGATCAAGCGGGCGAGCGGGAAGCGGCTGATGCCGTTCAAGCAGCGGAGGACGAGCTTCAAATTTTAGTTGAATTTGAAGTGCTGCCAGATCATTTGACGATTAAAATTACGAACAGCGGAGCAGGCTTTGAAGCTGGCGCCTATATGGAAAAGGCCGGGCCGCTTGAAGGTGAAGACGCGAGCGGTTTGGAAGTTGGCGGACTTGGCTTGTATTTAATGCAGGCGTTAATGGATGAAGTTAATATACATTCCGCTGAAAGCACGCAGGTCATCATGACCAAGCGTCTTCTGCCGCTGCAATAACACATAACCACGACTAAGGCATGGGACTCCCCGGCAAGTCGTGGTTTTGTTTTTTTATATTGCTAGCCGGCTGCTGTTTCATTCCTTGTGGAGCAGGGTAACTTAAACGTAACAAGAAGCACAAGGAAAGTAAGGGGGCTATGCTTATGCTATGGGAGATAGGGGTTTTGATAGCAGCAATTGCTTTTGCCATACTCGTTTATTATGTGATAGAGGCGCTTAGATCACTTAAGTATTCACTTGATGAAATGAGGGTAACTTTAATCGAAGTGAAGCATGAGATATCGGCAATCGGTACAGAGGTGAAAAGTGTCGTTCAAACCACGAACTCTGTTGCGGATGATGTAAATATGAAGCTCAAATCGCTTGATTCGCTGTTCGGATCACTTGATGATGTGGGCCATGTCGTTCAGGAAGCGACCTCGGCGGTTAAGGAATCGGCGGTTGCACTCATTTCCTCTGTGAAATCAGGGCAGAAGCTGCGGAAGGAAAGAGCCGCTGTACAAGCCGAAGCGGAAGCAGCAAGACCGAAAGTGGCAGTAAATAACACAAAGACGGAATTACTTGCCCAAGGAGCAACGCTTGCAGCGAAAGTACTGCAGCTGCTCGTAGAGCGTAAATCTGCTGCAGGAGCCGCAGAAAGTGTATCTGGACCAGCTGGTATGCATAATACGGCTTCAAGCAGACAGTAAACAGACCGTTAGCAGCATGACGCACAAAACATAACATCTTACTGTAGAAAGGAAAGAATGGCTGATATGAAAACATCGGTGCAGTTGACAATTCCAGCGGAGGCAGATTATCTCGATATTGTAAGATTGACCTTATATGGTCTGGCCGTTAAATTAGGCTTTGAATATGAGCAAATTGAAGATATGAAGGTAGCCGTAGGCGAGGCGTGCAATAACGCGATTATACATGGTTATGAGCAGCTTGGCTCTGGCGAGCTGCAAGTGAATTTTGAACAGCAGCTCGACGGCTTGAAAATTTGTATTCGTGACAATGGCACCAGCTTTAATTATGAACAGGCTGTCAACCGTACAGCGGGGGCGCTCCATACGACGAGACTAAGCGATGCTCCAATTGGCGGACTTGGCCTGTATATGATGCAGGCGCTTATGGATCATGTGGAAGTGAATACGACTAGCGGTACGGAGGTCATTCTTACCAAACTGCTTGGCAGAAAAGAGGAGATGGCATGAGTACAAAACCCTCCTCCAAAGCTCCAAGTGAAATAGCCGCTTTCATGCAAACCTACCGTGATGAAGGTTGTAATGAAGCGGCTACGGCGCTTCTGGTGCATTATGAGGATATCGTTCGAATGGCTGCTGGCAAAATGTCTCGCAGCCGCCCGGATTTATATGAGGATTTATATCAGGTGGGACAAATGTCGCTGCTGCGGCTCTTTAAACAATACGATCCTTCAATCGGTATTCCGTTTGAAGGTTATGCGATGAAAAGCGTCATCGGCAATTTGAAAAATTATTTGCGTGACCGCTCTTGGTATATTCAAGTGCCTAGACGTGTAAAGGAAAAAGGCAGCATGCTTCAGCATGCGATAGATGAGCTGACGGTAAAGCTGGAACGCTCGCCGAAAGTGGAGGAAATCGCGGCCCATCTGGAGCTTACGCAGGAAGAGACGATTGAAATTTTGGCAGGACGTGATTATTACCATTACACGTCTCTGGATACACCGCTCACCAGCGAAGGGGATGGTGCTTCGATTGGCGATCTCATCGCTAATCCGTCCGATGAATTTAAAGCGCTTGATATGAAGCTGGATATAGGGGAAGCGATGAAAAGCCTCAAGGAAGAAGAACAGACCGTCATCCATTTAATCTATCAGGAAGGCCAGTCGCAGCGCATGATAGCCGACAAGCTGGGAGTTTCGCAAATGAGTGTTTCCCGGATTCAGAAGCGCGCGATTGAGAAGCTGCGGGCATGGCTGTAAGTTCATCTTGGGTGCCTCGTTTCTTGCCATACTCTAAGCAATAATGATAGAGTTATAGGTATGGTTGGAATGGAGGAATGACTTATTTGGCGTTCGATGCGCTTTACGATAAGAGCGAAAATTTTATTAGGCTACCTTAGCATACTACTATGTTTAGCTGTTGCTATTGTTATTATTGTTGTGCGTATAAATGCTTTGCAGAGCGAAATCAATTTCATAGCAGATCACGATATTACGGTTCATGAAATGGTTGATCAGCTTGAAATTAATATGCTTGATATGCAAAATGGGCAGCGGGGTTACGTTATCAGTGGTGACGAAAAGTATTTGGTTCCTTACAATGATGCTACTTTAGTATGGGGAAGCAATTATAATAAGCTGCATGAGCTATTGAATGATAATCCTACCCAACAGGCGAATTTAGAGGAAATTAAAGCGAATATCGAGCAATGGGGCAAGTTTGCAGGGCAGCCCGTTGTTCAACTGCGTAAAGAAAACAAGATGGATGCGATCCGGACCTATTATGCGAGTGATCTGGGCAAGGAAATTGTCGAAAAGGTGCGTACCCAACTGGATCAGCTTCGCACTTCGGAGAAGGAGCTAACGAAGCTAAGAGTGGAGACGCTCTCACAAAATAATCGCAATTTGCAATATGTGCTGTTTATTGCCTTTGCCTTAGTGACGATAAGCGCGATTGCTGCTGCTATATTCGTCTCAGGTGCCATTGTTCGTACGATTAAGGATGTCAAACATACGATTCGCAGCATCATCGCTTCAGAAGGTGATATTAATGAGCGGATTCGCGTGAATACGAAGGATGAAATTCGCGAGCTGGCCGAGGCGACCAATGAATTGCTGGACAATGTCAATGAAGAAAGCTGGGTACAGAAGCGTACCGTGGAGGTAGCGGATATGTATCAGGGCTTTAAGCATATTGCTGATCTGTCCGAAGCGTTTGTTTATCAAGTAACGCCGATGGTTGATGCTACTTATAGCGCTATTTATTTGCGCCATGTACAAAATGGCGTGACTACCTATGTGAAGACGGCTTCTTTTGCCGGGCATGAGCATGCCATAGAAGCGGCTGTAAGCTTCAAGCCCGGAGAAGGAATTGCGGGTCAATGTGTCGTTGACAAACGGCTGTATCATTTGACAGATTTGCCGATGGGATATGTTAAAGTCCGCTCTTCCTTAGGGGAGGCTTCTCCTCGAAGCTTGCTGGTGGCTCCGATTTTCTTCGAGGGCAAAGTGCTGGCGGTTGTGGAATTTGCCTCTTTAGGAAGCTTCGATGACAAACATCTTACGCTTATTAAAGCGCTGCAGGAAAGCCTTGGCGTAGCTATAAACAGCGTCGTAGGACGTATGGAAATCGAGCGTCTGCTTAATGAATCACAAATGCTGACCGAGGAGCTTCAGGCGCAGTCTGAGGAATTGCAGGCACAGTCTGAAGAAATGCAAATGCAGCAGGAGCAGCTGCGCCTGACGAACGATTATTTACAGGAGCAGCGGGACTTGGCGGAGCAGCGCAACAGTCAGCTGGAGCAGACGAAGCATGAGCTTGAGGATTATTCCGAGAAGCTTGTCCAGAGCTCGCAGTACAAGACGGATTTTCTGGCCAATATGTCGCATGAGCTGCGTACGCCGCTTAACAGCATTTTAATTTTGTCGCAGATGCTTTATGAGAATGAAAATAAGACGATGACGGAGGAAGAACAGCATTATTCCCACGTCATTCATTCGGCGGGCAAGGATTTGCTCAGCCTGATCGACGATATTTTGGATTTATCGAAAATCGAAGCCGGTAAGCTTGAAGTAACGATTGACGAAGTGAATATGACAGAAATTCCAATGTTGATGCGCCAGTTATTCGATCCTGTAGCCGAGAAAAAACAGCTTTCCTTCGTTACTGGCTTCGATGAGCAAGCGCCGCCTATTATTTCGACGGACGGTCACCGATTGCAGCATATATTAAAAAATCTGCTGTCCAATGCGTTCAAGTTTACAGATAGAGGTTCCGTGCGCCTCAGCGTTTCTCCTGTTGAACAATCAAGAATACTAGAGCTTTATAATGGCGAGGCTCCATCGGATACGATGATTGCGATTTCGGTAAGCGACAGCGGCATTGGCATTTCGCCAGACAAGCAAGCCATTATATTCGAAGCGTTCCAGCAAGCGGATGGCACAACGAATCGCCAATATGGCGGTACGGGCTTAGGCTTATCCATCTGCCGTGAATTTACCCGCCTGCTAGGAGGCAGGCTGCAGCTTGAGAGCGTGGAGGGCGAGGGAAGTACGTTTACGTTGTTTTTGCCAAGCTTAAGTGAAGAATTCGTAGCGTTCAGCCAGGAAATGCTGAATAGTCGTGACCAGTCGGCGGCTGGTGCCAATACCGTAATATGGCTTGCATCTGATGCTGCTGGAGGCGATTTTAAGCAACAGGATGTAGAAGAGCTTAGCGAGGAAGAGACGGCACAGCTTAAAGCTCATATAGAGGATACTCGGCTCTTTGAAGGAAAACGGGTGCTGCTCGTTGATGACGATGATCGCAATGTATTTGCGCTCAAGACGGCGCTTACCAGTAAAGGGGTTATCGTGGAATCAGCGAGCAACGGCAAGCTCGGCCTGGAGCTTTTGAATAAACAACCTGATTTTGATATTATTCTTATGGATATTATGATGCCGGTTATGGATGGATTGGAAGCTATACGCAGCATTCGCAGCAATCCATTGCTGAAGGAGCTGCCGATTATTGCACTCACAGCGAAAGCAATGAGGAATGATCGGGAGCGCTGCATGCAGGCGGGCGCCTCGGATTATATTAGCAAGCCGCTCCAAATGGAGCAGCTTTACTCGCTGCTGCGCGTATGGATGACGAAGCAGGAGGGCCGATGAATCAAGAAGTGGAAAACGTAGAGCTGGAATTATTTTTAGAAGGCATCTACCGTTATTATGGATTTGACTTTCGGCATTATATTCGTTCGTCGCTCTTGCGCCGGATTCAAAATCGGTTGCGTATTGAAGGAATTCCTACGATTACAAGACTGCTCGAACAGGTGCTTCGTGATAAAGAAATGCTGGACAAGGTGCTGCATGATTTCTCTATTAGAGTGACCGAGATGTTTCGGGACCCTGGTTTTTTTCGTGCCCTGCGGCAAGAGGTAATTCCTTATTTGCGGGGACTTCCAGAAATTAGAATTTGGCATGCCGGCTGTGCGACAGGCGAAGAGGTTTATTCAATGGCAATTTTGCTCAAAGAGGAGGGCCTCACCCAGCATAGCAAAATTTATGCGACCGATATGAGTGAGAGCGCGATTGAAAAGTGCCAGCGCGGTGCTTACCCGCTCAAGCAAATGCAAATCTATACGAAAAATTATATGGAAGCAGGCGGAATGAGCGCATTTTCCGAATATTATCAAACGGATCATCAATATGCTTATTTTTTGCCTGAGCTGCGGGATAATATTATGTTCGCCCAGCATAATTTGGTGACGGACGGCTCGTTCAATGAATTTCACCTCATTCTTTGCCGCAATGTGATGATTTATTTCGATACGACCCTGCAGCAGCAAGTCCATAAGCTGTTTTACAACAGTTTGGCGGCGGAGGGGTTTCTCGGTTTGGGCAATAAGGAATCTATTGTCCAGCTCGATAAGCATTTGAAATATGTCGAATTTAACCCGAATGAGCGGATTTATCGCAAACCAACATTAAGTGGAGATGCCGTAACATAAGCTATATTATTGAAAGAGCGGCTTGTCTGCTCTTTTTTTGTGTTATATAATTTTTTTGCCAATAGGTAAAAAAGGCAGGGATGCTATCAAAGATTGTCGAATACTTTAGGAGAAATGGGCTAGTGATGAATTTTCGAAGCTTTGAGGTGCAGGAATGAGAGAAGTATTGAGATACACAAGGTTCATCGTATTATTCTTCGTTTTATCCATCTGTTTAATGGTTCCTCGAGCTTTTGCGAGTCCTCCTCCTCCACCAATAACACATATTGATCAGTGGTATATTCAATGGCTAGATGAGGCAAGTCAGGAGCCGGTGCTCGCAGATGTGATGGATCAGGAGCACAATGATAGATGGATCTGGTCAACAGGCAATGATCGGGTAACCACCAAGCCGGAAGGCTTTAACTCCGCCTGGATCAAGATTGAGGTTCCAGATTTGAAGTGGGAAAATCCAGGTATTATGCTGGACGTGAACTTTGCACAGCAAATTCGTATATTTAACGATGGTTATCTTATATATGAGGATGAGCGCAACTACGGCTATGAGACGAACAATATTTTGCTGAAGCTGTCTCCTCATTATTATAATAAGCCGATATACATATATTTAAAAGGCAACGCAGATGCAAGCTCGCTAGGAATCGACGGTAGCGTGAAGCTTGGCGATTTCCAAAGTATGAATTCCAAGTATTTACAGAAAAATATTTTGGATATCATTTTGGGCGGCACACTTGTATTTGTATCGATTTCATTACTTATATGTATGCTGTTTGTGAATAAAATATATTGGCCAGGCTGGAATTCGTTATGTCTCCTGATGCTGTCGCTTGGGGTTATGACTTTGACGATTTCTCCGTATTTGTATGCGTTTTTCGGCAAATCCAGCCGAGTGTATTATTATTTGTTTGATATATCCTCAACGTTTATTATGACCTGGATCTTTTTGTTTTTTGAGCAAATTATCGGGAAAGGCACAAGCCGAATATTAAAATATGGTTTGCGCGTCCAATTAGTCATCTCCATCGGAAGCAGCGTGTGGTTGCTGCTGAGCATCCTGCTAGGCGGAGGGATTCTGCATTATTATGAGAGCATCGTGCCACTCATCTTCGCATCGTCCGTCATGATCGGCAACATCATCTTAATTTCGGTGCTTGCGCTTTATTGTATGAAGCGAAACCGGGAAAGTATTATTATTTCTACAGGTTTTGCGCTGTTTGCCCTAACAGTGGTATCCGAGCTGGTCATTTATTTTACACACAAAGATTATGAAATGTTTTATTGGAAATGGGGAACGCTGTTTTTCATTTTCTCCTTAATTGTGGTGTTGATCCGGCGGATTATTAATAACTATGAGCAAATGCTGCTGTATTCCCGAAAGCTGGAAGTATTCAATAATGAGCTGCAGCGTTCTGAGAAAATGGAAATCATTAGCCAGCTCGCCGCATCGGTTGCACATGAAGTGCGCAATCCGCTGCAGGTGACACGCGGCTTTCTCCAGTTAATTGGCCATCGTTCCGCCGATCAGAAGGATAAAAATTATATGCTGCTGGCTATCGACGAGTTGGATCGCGCCTCCAGCATCATTACGGACTTTTTGACCTTTGCCAAGCCTCAGGTTGAAATGACGACGATATTGAATATAGCGGAGGAATTAGGACAAATCGAAGCGATATTATCTCCGCTTGCTACGATCCAAGGTGGAGAGCTGCGGGTGGAGTCGAATTTTGAACTGTATGTGCGTGGAAATTCCTCTAAGTTCAAACAAGCGATTATTAATATTGTGAAAAATAGCATAGAAGCGCTGCCGACAAAGGGAAGCATCGACATTATTGCCTATCAGGAGGATTCCACCGTCATTATTCGCATTAGCGATAATGGAGTAGGGATGGAGGAGAGCGAGCTGGAAAGATTGGGCGAGCCGTATTTTTCCAATAAGTCCAAAGGTACAGGTCTTGGGCTGATGGTCACCTTCCGCATTATTGAAGTGATGAACGGTCGGATCTATTTTAACAGTATTAAAGGAGTAGGCACGGAAGCGTTCGTAAGTTTGCCTAAAGCGGAAATTCAATAAAAGCGCCTTGCCTTCCTGGCAGGGCGCTTGATTTATGACTGTACGTAGAGGCTTACTTCCAAGGTGGGGATGCGACAGCTGCTTGGGAGCTATCAGCAGGACTGACAGGGATAACGAGATAATAGCTGTTAGTCTGTTCTTCTACTGCTTTTACTTCAACGCCTTCTGGAATTTCAACTTGAAACGCCTCTTTAATAGCGGCACGTGGATCAGCCAGGAGCTGCTTCTTGAAAGCCTCATCTTCCCATGCTTTCTGAATAATTTGCTGTCGTAAATTGTTTTCGCTGCTCATACTGTTCCACCTTTCTAGTATTATGTATAAGTTCCATTTACATATTGTAACATGAAATTTCGACAAAAACTACTATATATTTTCAGAAAATACTAATGAATAGCAGCTTTTTTAGCGAATTTTGTCATGATAGTGTTTGAAAGAGTCCGCCCTCCATCTGTTTTTTTCGACTGAGCTCTATATTTTGAGCATCATTTGCGAGAGAAGCGGTTATGGAGGCGTGAAACTCCAGTAAATAACCAGCCTTAAGGCCTAATTTGAGATGCGCCTGTTCATATTGGCAAGCGAGCTCCACATAGTCCGTTAGTAGCCCCTGCACATATATCGCTTTTCTCACTTTACTGACTGTAATCGGCGACTGCTCCGGCCATCTATTCCTGAATAACGCTAGCAATCCATTGTAGCTTCCATCGGCCAAATCAGCTTCCCAGTCCGTCCAATCATCGGCCATTTGAAGCGCAACGAGCACATAATCAACAGCCTGTTCGACTGCTGGTATGAAGGCGTGCTGGCCCGAGAGGAGCAAGGCTCCGGTGCTGGCTATTTTCACGAGTGACGATTTTAAAGCGGTGCGAAGCGGATCGGTATTGAAATAATCGCTCTCGGACTCTTGGGCCACGCCAAGCGACCAATCGGCCATGTAGCGGTCGTAATACTCCCAAAACTTAGAGTCAGATGTATGCATACGGTGCAGAACACCGTACATCTGCGTATAAAATAAATGGCTCAAAGCCAGCTTCTGTCTGCTTTCCGCACTCCCCGTATCCATCACTTCATCCACAATGAAAAAATGCAGCATGCCGAATAAATTGGCAAGCGCAAGCTGCTCGCATTGCTCCTCGGCCACATCGGCTATTTCCGTCATCCAATAGGGCAGCAAATAGCCGAGATAGTTCTGGCTGCCGCTGCGATGCAGAGGATTAATATGCATGATATACGCTTGTCCCGTTTGATTTAGTGGTGCGGGGAATTTTGACGTTATTTGCTGTGCTTTGGAGAAAACAGCCTGAAGACTGGCTTCAAAATGGGTGATAAATGGCATGGGGTAAGAGTCCTCTTATCTTTATATAATAGGCTTAAAGGCACATAAAATAATTTGTTTTCCAGTATTATACTTTGTTTTGGCGGTTGAAGATAGAGGGGAAGTTAAGTAAAATGTAGAAACTTGGAACTTTTTTGTGGGAAAACGATAAAAAGAGTGCGGCGAATGCCGAAAGGAGTCGCGAATGGGACAAAACGGGCTATTAATGAAACCAGTCGTACCGATTTTGCGAATTTTTGATGAAGCACATGCTAAAGCGTTCTATATGGACTTTCTAGGCTTTCGGCTGGATTGGGAGCATCGTTATGAGGCGGATTTTCCATTGTATATGCAAGTATCTAATGGCTGCTGTGTGCTGCATTTATCTGAGCATCATGGCGATAGCTGCCCCGGCGCAGCTATTCGTATTGAAACGAGCCAAATTGAAGCCTATCATACTCTTCTGCTTGAAAAGGATTACCGTTACGCCAAGCCTGGACTGGAACGGACGCCTTGGCATACGCTTGAATGCATCGTGACGGATCCGTTCGGCAATCGGCTGCTTTTTTATGAAAACCAAATGAAATAAAGCCATACAAGCGGAGCTGATTCAATCCGCGGTATGGCTTTTCTATATTTCTCGGAATGAAACGCGCAGCGCCGCCAAAGGAAGGCGACAGCCGTTTCACCTTGAACTATAGGGAAGGATGTCCTAACGCTATCCTTGAAATCAGCGATAATATTCATCCAGCTTTTGCCGGTGCAGCAGCGCGCGCGCCTCATCAGCCGGAATCGGACGAGAGAACAAATAGCCTTGCAGCCGCTCGCATTTGAGCTCAGCCAGCATTTCCAGCTGGGAAGCGACCTCGACCCCTTCGGCCAAAACATCAAGCTGGAGGCTGTGGGCAAGGCTGATGATGGAATGGACGATTGAAATATCAGGCGTTACGCTGGTCATGTCGCGAATAAAAGATTTGTCGATCTTAAGTGTATCAATCGGCAGCTTTTGCAAATAGTGCAGCGAGCTGTAGCCTGTTCCAAAGTCATCAATGGCAATGCGCACGCCTAGCGTCTTGAGCCGATTCAGCTTGTTAATGACCTGATCGGCGCCTTGCAGGCCGATGCTCTCGGTAATTTCCAGCTCCAGCAAATCAGGAGGCAGCTTCGTTTCGAATAGTATATGCTTGATTGTCTCGAACAAGCTGTCATCCTCAAATTGCTTCATCGAGATATTGACCGCAATCGTTACCGGCATAAGCCCTTCATCTATCCAGCGTTTATGCTGCTCGCAGGCTCGGCGCAGCACCCACTCGCCGAGCTGGATAATCATGCCCGTTTCCTCGGCCAGGGGAATAAACTCCAAAGGAGAGATGAGTCCCCGCTCCGGCATATTCCAGCGCACAAGCGCCTCAAAGCCAGTGATTTCCCCTGTACTCGCCTTCACCTGCGGCTGATAAAGCAGCGTCAGCTGCTCCTGCTCCAAAGCGATCGCGAGCTGCTTCTCCATCGTTGTACGGCGTACGATTGATTCATTCATTTCGGAGGTGAAAAAGAGATAGCTGTTTTTCCCCTGTTCCTTTACTCGGTACATCGCAATATCAGCAAATTGAATCAACTGCTCGGAGGATGTGCCATGGTCGGGATATAGGCTGATGCCAATACTTGCAGTAGAAAGTAGTCGATTATTGTCGTAGACGATGGGAACGGCGATTTCGTCTAGTATTTTTTCTGCCAGCTGCTTGGCTTCTTGAGCTCCGGCATGCGTCAGCAAAATAATAAACTCATCCCCGCTGAGCCGGGCAATCGTGCCACTTTCTCCCACGCACTTGCGCATGCGTAGAGCTGTTTGCTCAAGTAAAAAATCGCCAGCCCGGTGGCCAAGCGTATCATTAATGAGCTTAAAGCGATCCAAGTCGACGAAAAGTACAGCGAACTGCCTGTCCATGCATGTGCTACATTGGGCCAAAGTCGCGGTCAGCGTCTCGAAAAACGAATGGCGGTTTGGCAAACCCGTCAAGGAATCAAAATAAGCAATGCGGGAAATCGTCTCCATCGATTGCTTTTGCGCGGTCACATTTTGGGCCACGATGTAGAACCCGGCGAGCTGCTCCTCGACAATAATGGGAATGACCGTTGCATGCAAATAAACAAGCTCACCCGTTTTATTAGTAATAGACGTTTCCTGATTAATAGTCCGTCCCGTATGGACCTGCTCCAATATGTGCTGCAGCTGCCAAGTCTCGACATCGTTTATCAATTCGTCAACCGAAAGGCCTATAAGCTCGGAAGCTATATAGCCAGTGACTTGTTCAATGGCGGCATTGACGCTCAGCAGCTTTCCTTGCAAATCAAACCACAGTACCATATCCGGATTATGCTCAAAAAGCGATTTAAAGCGCTGCTCGCTTACTTCCAGCCGCTTCTCATGCCATTTGCTGAGCGTAATATCGTGGACGACGAGCATAAAGCCGAGCGGGGTTCCTCGGAAGGACCGAAGGGCCTTGCCGACGATTCGCACGATGCTTCCGGCTTTTCCCTCGCCGGGCTTCAGCCATAGCTCTTGGACAATATCCTGCTCCCCCTGAAGCAAGCGGTTCAGGGGCTGCTGTTCGGAAGGGAGCGGCATTGCCCCGTTCATTTTAAAATAAAGCGGGTACATGCTGTCCTTGGCTGCTGCTGTAGTGAGAAAACCGTATTTTTCAGCTACGTAGTTGCTCATAACGAGTTGTCCATCTGTATGATAAATGATGATGCCTTCATTCATATGATTAAATAGCAGCCTGCTGATCGGTCGTATAAGCTTGCCGATACCAGGCCGATAAATGGTTTTTGCTATATGTTGGGTAATAGACAAGGGTTGCTGACACTTCCTCATGAGGTTCATTTATGTTTATGTTATGTTTGATGAGAATAATTGTCAACGATTTCCCTCCTGCTGGCTGCCAGGAAGAAATGCAGGAAAGATAAGTGCCATCGTTGCCATAAAAATATAATTGACAATGATTCTCAATAGGAATATACTTCGCAATAGAATAAATTCACATGATGTGGATTCTTAAAGGGGAAAATCGAATGAACTGGAAGTTAATCGCAATTTCATTATCTTGTGCAAGCCTATTATTTCTTTCTGCTTGTGGGTCGGATACTGCTACTAATACAAAAACAGACACTGCGGCAGCGACAGCAACAAATACAGCTGAAGAATCACCAGCAGCGTCGGAGGAGGCGCCTGCTGCTACAATAGCACCTGCCACCGAAGAGGAATGGCAGCCTGTTCTTGACGAATATCGCGCCTTCACGATTAAAGAGGCGGATTCGCTCGTTATTGAAACCGAAAAATTCGTCAACGCCGTTAAAGCGGGCGACATTGAGACGGCGAAGCAGTTGTATGCGCCATCGAGAATGTACTATGAAAGAATCGAGCCGATTGCTGAAGCGCTGGGCGATTTTGACCCGCATATTGATGCCCGTGAAAATGATGTCGACGAGAAGGAATGGAGAGGCTTCCACCGAATCGAGAAAATTTTATGGGAAGAAAATACTACAAAAGGCGCTGAAGGTTATGCCGACACGCTGCTTGAGGACATCAAGCTGCTTCGCGCACTGATGGAGACGGTCGAAATTGAGCCTAGCCTGCTCGTTACGGGTGCGGTTGAGCTGCTGAACGAAGTATCCTCCTCTAAAGTAACCGGCGAGGAAGAGCGTTATTCGCATACTGACTTGTATGATTTTGTTGCTAACGTAGAAGGTGCAGAGAAAATTTATGAGCTGCTCAAGCCGCAATTGAACAAGCATGATGCCGAACTGGAAACATTGATTGGCACAAGCTTCACAAATCTTGACGATGCGCTTGCCGTTTATAAAGATGGCGACGGCTATAAATCTTACCTTGATTTGAAAGAAGAAGATACGAAGAAGCTGAGCCAGCTGCTAGACGCTTTGGCAGAACCGCTTTCACAAATGGGCAAAATTTTGGGGGCTTAATGTCATGAGTTCTACTACTAACAACGACGATAAACAGAAGCATAATCAGAAGCAGGCTGGCGACAGTGTGCTGGAAAAACCGATGAGCCGCAGAGATTTACTGCGGCTCATGGGCGTTGGTGGGGCTGGTTTGCTGATCGGCGCGACTGGCGTAGGCGGCATTATGCAGGCGGCAAGCAAAACGCTGTCCGTCCCGACGACGGCGGCGACAGGGGCTGGAGCAAATGGAGATGTGCTGCCTTTTTACGGTGCTCATCAGGCAGGTATTGCGACGCCGTCACAGGATTTTATTTTATTTGCTGCTTTTGATCTGACAGCAGCTTCAATCGATGATGTGCGTACCTTGTTTCAAGTTTGGACAGCCGCTACGGCTGCAATGACGCAAGGAACGATGATTGGCACGGACAATAATAACTTGAACCTGCCGCCATCCGACACAGGCGAAGCCGCAGGCTTATCACCTTCCAAAACAACGATTACGTTCGGCGTAGGGCCGAGCTTTTTTGATGGGCGCTTTGGCCTGTCAAGCAAGAAGCCCTCTTCCCTTGAGGACCTTCCGGCATTTGGCGGCGATGAGCTGCAGCCGGAATGGTGCGGTGGCGATATCGGCGTGCAGGTATGCGCAAACGATATGCAGGTCGCTTTCCATGCCATTCGCAATTTGACACGGATTGCACGGGGCAAAGCGGTGCTGCGCTGGACGACGGAAGGCTTTCAGCGCACATCCGGCGCTGATAAGGAGGGCGCGACACCGCGCAACTTGATGGGCTTCAAGGATGGGACCGCGAACCCGGATACGAGCGATGAAGCACAGATGAAGCAGGTCGTCTGGGCTTCCGCCGATGACGGTGTACCATGGATGGCGGGCGGCAGCTATATGGTCGTGAGAAGAATTCGCATGCGGGTAGAGGTGTGGGATCGCTCGACGCTGTCTGACCAAGAGGCAACCTTCGGCCGCCATCGGGAGAGCGGTGCTCCCATTGGCAGCTTGAAGGAGTTTGACACTGTTGATGTGAATAAAAAAGATGAGAACGGCAAGCCGGTCATTCCAGCCAACTCGCATCTGGCACTTGCTAGA
Organism: Paenibacillus sp. R-74696; assembly: GCF_055814915.1. Classification (NCBI taxonomy): domain Bacteria; kingdom Bacillati; phylum Bacillota; class Bacilli; order Caryophanales; family Paenibacillaceae; genus Paenibacillus; species Paenibacillus sp. R-74696. Next base: position 72,999 of record NZ_JBPULM010000023.1, on the reverse strand, counting down.
GGTGACGGGTCTTTGAAAATATTGCGCCGCTCGTACTCCTACTCCAGCGGTCTTGACAAGCGCACCGGACAGCTTGACGCGGGACTATTGTTTATTTGCTATAACCGCGATACGAGCAAGCAGTTTATTCCGATGCAGACCAAGCTGAGCCAAATGGATAAGTTGAATGAATATATCGTGCATACGGGCAGCGCCGTGTTTGCTTGTTTCCCTGGCGTCAGCGAGGGCGGCTATATTGGAGAGACGTTATTGTAGTAGGAGAGAGGAGAAGCGGCATATGTTTTCAAGTAGCAGCCGTTACAGTATAGGGTGGAAATGGCTCGGCATTATCGTTATTTTAGCAGCCATGGTTGCAGGCTCGATTGGCGTGAGGCCCGTTTTTGCAGAAACGTCCAGCGATTTGGATAAGCTGCTTCCGCTCGTTGGCGGAGCGCTTGCGGCGGCAAGCCAGAGCGACTGGGAACAGGCATTGGGCCATATTAAAGAAGCGAATGAGCGCTGGAAGCAGCTAAACGTGAAAAAATCAGATTTATCCGCCGATGTCGACTCCGCGCTGGCTCATGCGATCGTGCTCTTGGACCAGGGAGACAGCAAACCGGAGGAGGCGAAGGCTTCCTTATCCGAGCTGGCGAAGGCGATTAATAAATATGTGAAAAGCGTCCAGAAGGACGATCAATCCAAGCTGAGCGGCAAGGAAGCGGCGAACCTGCTTCTGCCTATGGCGACAAAGCTGCTGGTCGAAATTCAAGGAGAGCAATGGGGGAAGGCGAGCGCTGATTATAAGACGATTAACGATAATTGGCTGACGATTGAACCTGCAATCCGTTCGGACAATTTCACCGTCTATGGCAAGCTGGAGACGGCAATGAGCATGATCCGGATTGCGCTGCAGGCCGAGCCTCCGCGTGCGGAGCAAGCCGAGACGGAAACGAATGCGATGATTCAGCTGCTTAATGATTATATGGCAGGCAAAATCGATGCGGCTGCTGTACCAGCGGAAAAACTGGGCATTGCTGACCTGATTGCGATTGTGGATAAAGCAGCTAAAGACATAGCCGCGGGCAATTTAAGTGAGGCCGATGGCCAAATGCAAGCCTTCATTTCAAAATGGCCGTCGGTCGAGGGGCAGGTGCAGATTCGTTCTGCTGATGCTTATACGAAAATCGAAATTCAAATGACGGCGGTATCGGGCTATTTGCTCTCCAATCCACCGGTTCCGGATAAAGCCCAAGCCGTAATTGCCGAAATCAGAGAGATACTTGCTCCAATGGTGGAGGAAACGCGCTATACCGCCTGGGATGCTGGAATGATTTTGCTCCGCGAGGGGCTTGAGGCGATTCTTGTGCTTGCGGCTTTACTGGCTTATTTGAAAAAATCGGGCAACGAGTCGAAGCGCATCTGGGTATGGTCTGGCGTCTGGGTCGGCCTGCTGCTGAGCGCTATTATGGCTGTGCTGCTCACTTATGCGATTGCTCAAGCGGCTGCTGGCAGCGCGCGTGAAGCGATTGAGGGCATCGCTGGTCTTGTCTCCGTCATCTTAATGATAACCGTTGGCAACTGGCTGCACAGCAAAGCGAATTTGCGAAGCTGGAACAGCTATATAGACAACAAGATGGGCAGCGCAATTGCCCGCGGCAGTCTGTGGTCCCTGTTCGCTGTGTCGGCGCTTGCCATTATGCGGGAAGGGGCGGAGACGACGATATTTTATGTCGGCATGGCGCCTTCCATTGATCCATACCAAATGATCTTAGGTATTGGCGTAACGTTCCTGCTGCTCGTGGCAATAGCTTTCGTAATTATTCGCTTCAGCACGAAGCTGCCGATTCGGCCCTTTTTCATTGTGGCATCGGTGCTCATTTATTATTTGGTGTTCCGCTTTATGGGAGAAAGCATTCACTCGCTGCAGGTCGCTGCATGGCTGCCGACGCATGCGGTAAGCGAATTGCCTACCATTGGCTTCCTTGGTATTTATCCAACGCTGGAGACGGCGCTTACGCAGCTTGCGGTATTGGTGATCATAATCATAATGTTCGTGTGGCAGCAGGCGAGAAGAAAAGCGTAGTTAACCATTAAAGCTGTTTTGGGAACAATCTAAAGCGGATGCTTGCCCTTGAGGCGGGCATCCGCTTACTGTTTGGCGCTGCGACTATTGGTTTAATAGGGAATATGATAAACTAATAGCAACCCAGATAAAGGTGGAGAAAATGATGAAGGCTCAGACGATGCTTATATCCGCACTGCTGTTTGCATTTGTTATTGCGTTGTTTGCCGTAATTAATGTCAATTCGGTGCAAGTTAATTTTATGTTTGCGCAGACTCAAATTCCGCTTATCCTCGTCATTCTCGCTTCGACGCTCCTTGGCGGACTAGTTATTGGATTGTTTGGCATGGTGCGTGTGTTCCGCTTGCAGCGCCAGGTTAAGCTTCTGAATAAACAGGTGAATGAATTAACCGCTGAGGTGGAAAGAAAAGCAAAGCCGGAGCTTACACCTTTCAGCATCGATGAGGTTGCACTTCCTCAGACACGGACGTCAGTAGACCATTAATGACTCGCTATTTATACAGCTACAGCTGTCATGAAGAGGAATTGGAGCTATGCCGACTGGAATTGTCGCGACTGCTGGAAGCTCCGCTCAGTGATGGCTTCGTCGTGAGCGAGCATAACGTTCATCCGAGCCGCAGTCCATTTCTCAAGCGTCGCCTAGAGCTCTCCCTTTCAGGTGAAACTTTGCCGGAGCTGCTGGAGCAGCTGCCGCTTGTCGATTTGAATGGAGCGACATTCAAGGTGCTTTGCACAGTGGCGGACGCTCCATACAGCTACGAGGAGCAGCGCGGACTTGAGCGTTCCGTCGGCGCATCATTAATTGGAGTAGCGGATATGCGGCAGCCGGAGCGTCTGCTGGGCATTACCTTTTGGCAGCAGCGTTATTGGTTTGGAGACTGTGTGGAAGCGAGTGCAATCTGGCTCGCCCATCGGCAGAAGCCGCAAAATTATTCAACAGCACTTGGCACGAGGGTGGCCAGAGCGATAGTCAATATAGCTTCGGGGCCAGCAGGCGAGCCGCCCAAGGCGAAGGTGATCGACCCCTGCTGCGGCATGGGCACCGTGCTCATTGAAGCGTTGTCGATGGGCATTGATATTCGCGGTGTGGATCGCAATCCGCTCGCGATACGGGGCGCACGGGTCAATCTTGCTCATTTTGGCTATAGTAAGGAACTCGTTGCACTTGGCGATATGCGTGAGCTGGAAGGGCATTATGATGCGGCAATCGTAGATCTGCCGTATAATTTATGTTCGGTCTTGCCGATTGGCGAGCAGCTTGATATGCTGGAAAGTGTAAGACGGATTGCTGACCTTGCAGTCATTGTGACGACGGAGCCGATTGAAACGCAGCTTTCAGCTTCCGGCTTCAGCTTGGTCGATCGCTGCGAACTGCATAAGGGTGCTTTTACAAGATTTATTACATTGGTTAAATAATAAAGCGAGGTGATAATATGTCGGACGTGGAGAACAAGGAAGTACAGGAGCAGCCGAAGAAGCTGACTCAAGCGGAGAAAGCCAAGCAATTGCTGGCCCAGAAGAAGCAAGGTAAAGCAGATGCCTTCGCACAAGGCGGCTTTTCAACAAACACGCAGCAAATGAAGAGCCAGAACACGAAGAAGGTCAATAATCAACGCAAAAAGATGGGCGTGTAGTCAGCTTTCAGCTGGGCGATGCCTAATCGTTTGGATAGCCTTTTGTTATGCTGGGAATGTGCAGCGTAGCGGGAGGCTTATTTTTAATTAAAGCGTCTAGAAGGCGGGCATTCTCGTTAGTGTTTGATGCAAATTTGGATTATTTTTAAGATGCACGTGCAGGAATGAATCGCTGCTTCTTCCCGCATAATGTACCTATACCATATTTCTTTGCAATGGAGGGAGAAGCATGCTGGCAGCTGGTGGAGGAGCCGTTAACATATTTTTGCTGGCAGGTGTGGCTACGACTAAGAGTGCCTTTAACGTTTGTCGGGACAAGCTCGACCAATTATTTCGCGAGTCCGGCGTTGAGCCCCGCATTCATATTTTGCATCCTTATGGTGACAACAGCCGCAGTCTGCTTCGTCAGGTGCTTGAGGTGGGGAGCGATTTAACCAGCTTTATTGCAGCTGGACGCATTGGTGGGCAAATGGCTTACCGCCAAGTGAAGGAGAAGCTGATGAGCGCTGATGAACCTTCCCTGTTCATCGGACATAGCGGCGGCGGAGCTGCAGCTTATCAAGCGGCGAAAATGCTGATGGAACGCAATCTAATGACCAATTTCCGTGTCCTGCAGGTCGGTTCGCCGCGAAATCATATTGCGCCGCAGCTGAAAGACAAAGTCTGTTATTTGTATTCGGTGAACGAGGCGGGCAAGCTTAATGATCCCGTAAGCCGGATCGGCAGTTGGGGCGGTTGGACGCGAAGCACTTCCGGCTTGCCGCAATGGCAGCAGATGAAGCATGCACCAGGCAAGGTTGAGCCGATTCATGTCATCGGCGGGCATGCCCATTATTTCCGCCATCAGGAGGCGTTCCGCGACCAAGATGCCATCTGCAATTTGGATAAAACGATCGATCGCCTGCAGCTGTGGTTGAAAGACTGGCACTGATGTTCTACACTATAAGTAGTAAGTGTTCAAGATATACAGTGGTTAGGACGGAGGTACACTAGCAATGGCCAACACGCACACGTATTCCAAACGCGAGGAAATAGCGAATGCCATCACACATGGCATTGGAGCTGCACTTAGCGTTGCTGCGCTCGTTATTTTAATCATATTTGCAGTAGAGAAGGGTACAGCTTCTCATGTGGTCAGCTTTACGATTTATGGCACAGCGATGCTGCTGCTTTATGCCGCATCGACATTGGTGCACAGCTTTCCAGAAGGCAAGGCAAAGCGTGTTTTTGAATCGCTTGACCATTCCTTTATTTATGTATTTATTGCGGGGACGTATACACCCATTTTGCTTCATATTGTGCAGGGGACATTAGGATGGGTGCTCTTCGGCATCGTCTGGGGCTTTGCGCTCGTTGGCGTCGTATTTAAAGCATTTTTTGCTTCAAAGTTTTTGTTTACCTCGACTATCGTGTATTTGGCCATGGGCTGGCTAATCGTCTTTGCATGGAAGCCACTTACGAGCCATTTGGCGCCTGGCGGCTTGCAGCTGCTCATTACAGGCGGGCTGCTTTACACCGTGGGAACCGTCTTTTATATGTGGCGGGCGTTTCCTTATCATCATGCGGTATGGCATATGTTCGTGCTAGGCGGGTCCGTGCTGCATTTCTTTGCGATTTTGCTCTATATGCTCCCGTCATAAACGTTCAAAGAAGCTTGGCAGCGGGCGGATGCGTTTGCATCTGCCCGCTGCCAAGCTTCTTTGTGCATACATAAGAATGTCTACTGCGAAAGCAGCGGGCACCAGCCTGGGGGCTCCGAACAGATGGCTAGGGCAAAGATGGGTTCCTCGACATATAGATCGTTAAAATAGCTAGGCAGTACATGGTTGGCGGCAACCGAGCCGAGCCTGAACGAGCGCTTGACCTCGCCCTTTACATGCAAGTAATAATACGTTTTTTTCGTTTGAGGCGATTGATACACAAGTGTTGGGAGATGGGGAACGATATCATATTCGTTTTGAAAACGCCAATGGGTACCGACAAGATTGTTGTAATTGCGGACAAATTTAGGATCGCCGACCCGCGGTGCCCCGAACGTATAGACAATCGGCGATTTTATTGGAGTATTCGCGGCAATATCGGCAGCTGCAAGCGTAGCCAAAGCGCCGCCTAAGCTATGCCCGGTTATAAACAAAGGCTTATCAGCGGGCAACTGCTCCATAAGCGCCAAAATTTGATCGCGCGCTGACATATAAATATCGGTGAAGCCCTTATGCGTATAACCACCATTTTTCACGGGACGATAGGGTGTTTGCTGGGCGATAAAATCCGATACCCAATCGACGGCGGAGCCCGAGCCCCGGAAAGCGAGTACGGAGGACTGCCCCGATGTCAGCAGGAAGCCAAAGGCTTCCTCCGTCTGATCATAGGCCTTGGCCTTGAACGTCCCGACCAGCGTATAATTGCGCGGCACGAGAAACAGCCCGCTTGGATTCGTGAATTGCAAATACGTTTGACTGCATACCGCGGCCAAAAACAAAGCTGTCCGAGTGTCCAACTGCTGCGATTCCCGGTTGTTTTTTTTCAAAGTTGCCATTGCCCGACCTCCGCTCCTTATTGCGCCTTTGCGCGAGAAGTTTCTGCCTAATTGCTGTCTGCAAGTGGGAAGCTGATGTTGTAGCATATGAAAGGCTGGGCGTCCCCGCAACCGCTTGGGCCATGCCCTTACAAATAAATTTGGCAAAGTAGCATTGGACGCGAGCGGGGCTGCGCCGTTATAATAATAGGAAAAAAGCTTTACGATGGGAGCTTACACATGACTTTGCAGATTGGTGTTATTGGTACAGGTTGGTTTGGACAAATGCACGCTGAAAAGCTGGCGCGTATGGAAGGCGTTAACGTAGCAGCGCTAGTGGCTACAAGCAAGCAGAAGGCAGACGATGCGGCAAAGCCGTTTACAGATGCACGCGGTTATGAAAACGTTTCCGATATGCTCGATGACCGGAAGCTGGATGCAGTCTATATTTGTGTTCCGCCATTTGCCCATGGAGAGATCGAAAATGAGCTGGTGAAGCGCGGAATTCCGTTTCTTGTCGAAAAACCGCTTGGCGTCGATGTCGAAACGCCGGCAGCTATCGGACAAGCGGTACAGGCTAGCGGTCTCATTACATCAGTCGGCTACCATTTCCGCTATATGGACAGCACGGATAAAGCGAAAGAACTGCTGGAGGGCAGACTGGCTGCCATGGCTATCGGGAACTGGATGGGCGGTATGCCAGGTGTTGGCTGGTGGAGAAAAATGGAGGGCTCTGGCGGGCAGTTTGTCGAGCAGACGACTCATATTGTCGATTTGCTGCGCTATTTGCTCGGTGAAGTAACGGAGGTTTATGCAGCCTATGGCAACCGGATTATGGCGGGCAAGGAAGAAGGGGTTGAGGTTCCCGATATTGGAACGGCCACCTTTAAGCTGGCTAGCGGCGTAGTTGCTTCCATCAGCAATACTTGCGCCATCAGCGCCGGTGATCGTGCCGGACTGCACATATATACGGATAAAGGTGTATTGGAGCTTGGGCATCACGGGCTCATCGATATCGAATCCAGCCGCAAAACGGAGTACGTAAATAAGCGCGATCCCTATCAGCTTGAAAATGAAGCTTTTCTGCATGCCGTCCGCACCGGCGATACTTCACTCATTCGCTCCACCTATGCGGATGCTTTGCGGACGCAGGAAATTACAGTTGCGGCTAACCAATCGGCGAAGTCGGGCCTTCCTGTTCGTTTGCCCTCGTATTTATAAGCTGCTTTGCTGAAGGAATGAAGCGATGCTGTAAAATAAATCAAAGCCCCTCCATATTCGCTGGTATAGCGAGCAATGGAGGGGCTTATTTTATCTTAAATCTTGTTTGGCTACAGTCGGCGTGATCGAGTCAATGGCTTGGCTGCTTGTGCAGCCTGCTCCTGCGTGGCCGTCTTGGCAGACGATGTGCGCTCCGATGAGTAACGTCGCCCGCTGTCTTCATCCTCTGACGCTTCCTTATGCTTCTTACGGCTGTGGCGATCAGAACGAGAGGCAGCCAGCTTGCTTGAACCGCCGCGGCCAATCAGCATATCGCCAGTCCAGCCTTTTTTCCATAGCCACACGTAAATGAATACGGTAATGCCGATAATGAAGGCGCAAAGGATCGTAAAGCCCCACCATGTATGGTCCCAAGGCAGCGGCTCCAAATTCACACCCCAAAGGGCGGAAATGACCGTTGCCGGAGTGAAAATCACCGTGAAAATCGTCAGCGTCTTCATAATATCATTGCCGCGGAAGTTGGAGATGGCATCGTCCATTGAAATGAGTGTGTCAATCTCCAGTGAATAATGCTTGAGCAGCGTATCGATTCGTTCCAGCTTATGGGTAATGCGCTTGTAAGCTTCGCTTTCCATAATCCCGTCGAGAAAGGCTTCCTTCACCGAGCCGTGAAGCTCACGAACGGGCGTAAACAGATGACTCCAATGCAGCAGGTCATACCGTCTTTCAATGATGACGTCCATCAGGCCGGTACGATTGGCGCTGCGCATATTATTTTCAAGGTCTCCGAGCCGTGTTTCAAAGCCGTCCAGCCCTTCGTGAAAAGGGCCTAATATAACGCCGAGCATAACAAGCAAGGCTTCCGGAGCGGTATCACATGCTTCCAGCCTGCTCGTTACATCATCTGCTTGAAAGCGTATAGCTAGCCGCATATCCTCATGCATCGTCACAAGTCGCCTGCCGGATACCCAAAAGTGGAACGGCTGTATATCCGTGTGCACATCCGAGATCTGGATCATCAGTGTGCCATGAACAAGCGGCCCAAGCTCAGTTGCCGGGGCAACTGTAATTTGATTTGTCGTTCGTCCGTTGCATTCCTCAAGCCAGGAGGCGCATTCAGGAAGCAGCAGCTTCGCCTCGAGCTTTTGCGAATCGGCACCGTTGCCCGCCTGAACAGGGTATGGCCGCGCAGCAAGGAAGCTTTCATTATTTTTTCTGTTGTCCTTGCGTTTGGGCAGTTTCTGCCCTAACTCCGCATGCTGCCTTTCGATCTGCAGCATTTGCCAATCCCACTGCGCGGGATAGCGAAGCACTCGATGAATCATCGCCTTGCCCCCTGCTTGTCCGATTTCCATTTCACTTCCTTCCATCATACCTTGAAAGTGATTGTTGTACAACAACCGAGCGGCGAATCTGTAAGCAATACGATTGATTCCTTGCCGCTGAGGGTATAACTATTCTAAGAGCGCTCGGTCGAAGCCGGCTATAATAAGGCGTATGCATCATATGCCAAAATCAGCGGGCTTTTGTATTCACAATCAGGTTTTAGGAGGAGATTCGAATGGCTAAGAAGCTGGGGATTTTCAAGACGGAACAAGAAGTGATTGATACGATTACCGCATTGGAGCAAGCCGGATTCGTGCCTGGGGAGCTTCAAATCATTGCCAAGGACGGCGAGCATTCCCGCCGGATCGAGGCGGAAACCGATGTGCATGCCGATGAGGTAATGGAGCTGGCGCGGACGAAGGGAAGCCATGCGGGCAATGAGGGGACGGCGATTGCTGCGGCTGCGGCGATCCCTACGACTGGAATGACTGGAGCTGGCGGCTGGGCCGCGGTGCCTATGACAACGGATGGCTTGCTGGCGACTAATCTAAGATCGGATGATGACGGCATCAATCACGCGCTCAGGGCGCTTGGATTGGATAAAGCGGAGGATGAAAGCCGAGATGCGATTCGTGAAGGACACATTATCATCGTCATCGAGACGGATGAGAGCCATACGATGATGGACAAAGAGGGCGGACCGAAGCTGGCGCGGCTGTCAGTAGCGGAATCTGTGCTTCGCAGCCAAGGCGCTATGCATATTGCCGATCTTTAGAGATGAGATGAAAAATAGCGTTCAACATGAATGCTAAAGGTGACAAGAAATAACAAGCGAGAAACAAACGGCAAACAAAAGATAAACACAAATAAATGAACGAAGACCAGCAAAAGGCTTGTGTTATAAGGTTTACGTTATATAGAAAAGAAGGGCTTCGCCGATCGGCGGAGCCCTTTCTTTCGATATAACCGCTCAATAAGGCTGTGAGGCTTGCCTATACCTTTAATAAGGAAGGACGGTCAAGGCGCACGATGCTCGCGAGCGGGTGCTCCTCACCATGGATCATATCCCGCAGCATATAAGCAGCCATCATGCTGTAGACGGTGCCATTGCCGCCGTAGCCTAGGCAATAGTAGACGCCGGGCATTTTTGGATCAGCGCCGATAAAGGGTAGATTATCGCGGGATTCACCGAACGTGGCGCTCCATTCAAATTCCAGCGGCTGATCCAGCATCGGAAATAATGCTGTTATTTTCTCCAGCAGCTTATCAGTTCGCTTGCGCCGTAGCTTCTCGCTTTCAATCGGCGCTTCGGTCATTTCGTCCAGACCGCCGACGACGATCCGGCCATCCACCGTCGTGCGCAAGTATAAATAGGGGCGCGCCGTTTCCCAAATGAGGCATTGTCCCGGCCAATTGGCCCGCAGCTTCGCGTCATCCTGAACGCTAGTAACGGCGGCAAAGGAGCGGTTAATGTCGGCTTTAACCAGCTGGCCGCGCAATTCCTCAGGCTCATAGCCAATAGCGAAAATCACATGCTCCGCCTCGATTTCCCAGCCGCCTGCAGTCCGCAACAGCTGCCTGCCTTCAGCAGTTTGCTCATGCTTTACGATGTCGGTATGCTCATAAATTTGCAGCCCGGCTTTCGCCGCAGCGCTAGATACGCCCTGCACGAACTGGAATGGATTAACCTCGGCATCCCCCTGCGCCATAATGGCACCCGGTTTGCGGAAAGGAAACTGCCGTGAAATATCGTCAGCCTCCAGAAAGGTGACGTCAAATCCATGCTTGAGCAGCATCTCATATTCCTTCCGCAGCATCGGCAAATCCTGCTCGGAGGTCGCATAATAGAGGCTGCTTCTTGGAATGAAGCCGACATCTACGGGGAGCTGTGCCGCAACCTCCCCAAGCTGCCTCACAGCATCCAGACAGCCGCGATAGAAACGCGCAGCATCGTATTCGCCGATTTGGTCAGCGAGCTCCCACAGCATAATGTCATTGGAAAACTGGAGCAAGCCTGTGTTGGCCGATGTACTGCCGCCTGCGACGCTTTCCCGTTCGAGCATTGCCGCCTCAATGCCGCTTTTCGCCAAAATATAACCGCAAATACTGCCAGACATGCCGCCGCCAACGATGGCAACCTTCACTTTTTTGTTCTCGGTAATACGGGGATAGTCTGCCGGCGAATTTAAGGTTGTAGGCCAATACAGACTGCCTGTATGCAGCTCCTTCATCTGTGGCACAGCTCCTGTTCATTTGATTTTAAATGGCACTATTAGAAACCATTACACATCTATTCAATTGCCGTACCACTAATATGTCCCATAACAGCCTCTCTGTATTACAAGGAATGCGGCTTGCCTTATTCTTTCAGACTGCGCATCGCTTCGCGGTACGCGGTGGGGGACTGATTATAAAAACGCCGAAATTGCTTGGAAAAATATAGCGCATCCTGCAGCCCGACAGAAGCGGAAATTTGCTCAATCGTCAGCTCTCCACGCTCGCGAAGCATCTGTCTAGCCTTGTCTATTCTCAGCTTGAGCAGGAAGGTGACGGGTGTTGTTCCCGTTTTGCGTTTGAAGAAACGCGATAAATAGGCGCGATTGTAGCCAAGGGCCTCCGCCATTTGCTCAATAGAAACGGGATGGGCATATTGCGTCGATAAATAATGGATCATTTTTTGGAGCAATTGCTCCCCTTCATCATCGGCCATTAGCGCTTTGCCGCGAGCGGTATCGCTCATAACGGCGCTGTATTCAGCGAGCAGCAGCTGCAGATAGCCATTTGCTTTCAAATGTGCGGCCGCCTCATTCGAGCGGAAAATATGGAAGATATGATGAAAAAGCACGGCTGGCCGCTTGCTGCTGCCCGTATCAACGATAGGCTGTGCCACGGATAACCCTGCTGTCTCGAGCAGCCCGCTAGCCAGTGTGCCCCTAAAGGCAACCCAGCGGTAGCGCCAAGGGTTCTGAACGTCTGATTCATAGCTGACTAGCTGCTCCGGTTCGATCAGAAACGTGTGCCCTGCCCGCAGCTCGTAGCGGTTGTCACCACAAATGAAGATGCCGCTGCCTTCAAGCACGACATGCATCAAATAAAAATCATATACTTTCGGACCGAGGCGATGCGAGGGCTTCGTCTGGCTCTCCCCTGCGAACAACACGTGCAGCAGATCATTTTCGATGATCATAGGGCTTGAGGCGACTTTATAGTTCTCTGGTTTGGTCATTCATTACACCTGCCTGCAATTGGGAATAAAGACTGCTGTATTTGCGGATTTTAATAATCATAGCATGTCTTAAGATCGATATGAAAGTCACATATATCCATGTAAATAGCACTTTGCGCCATTTTAATTGCCGCTAGCCTTGCGCTATACTGAAGGGGAAGACATCGCCTTACATCAAATTACAAAAGACGATAAAAAGGGACGTGATTGCAAGTGGCAAATATTCAAGAGCTTACACAGAAATTTATCCAACAATATGGTGGAGACGCCTCCGCCATTCAAGTATTTCATGCTCCGGGCCGGGTGAATCTGATCGGCGAGCATACCGATTATAACGGCGGTTACGTTTTTCCGGCTGCTTTAACGTTTGGCACTACGCTGCTCATTCGTGCACGCGGAGACCGCAAGCTTGGGCTGGCAACGACGAATTTTCCAATAAGCCGGGAGTTCGACCTTGAAAATATCGTTTATGACGAAGCGGATGACTGGATGAACTATCCGAAAGGGATTTTCCACGAATTGCAGCAGCGCGGCGTGAGCTATACTTCCGGCTATGATCTGCTGTACCATGGCGAAATTCCGAACGGAGCTGGCCTATCCTCCTCGGCTTCCATTGAAGTGGTCACGGCTTATGCCCTGCTGACGCTTGAAAAACAGCCGATCGACAAGGTGCAAATTGCGCTGCTTTCACAAAAATCAGAAAATGAATTCAATGGCGTGCAATGCGGCATTATGGACCAATTTGCTGTGGCGAATGGCAAGAAGGATCATGCGATTTTGCTCATGTGCGACACGCTTGAATATGATCTCGTTCCGTTCCAATCGGGCAGCTACAAGCTCGTTATCGGCAACACGAACAAGCGCCGTGGATTGGTGGATTCCGCTTATAATGAGCGCCGCAGCCAATGCGAGCAGGCGGTTCAGGACTTAAAGCAGGCGTTCCCTGAGCTGACGCTGCTTGGCCAAATTAACTTGGAGCAGTTCAATGCAAACAAGCACCTGATCAAAGAAGATATCGTCCGCAATCGCGCCCAGCACGTTGTCGAAGAGATCGACCGGGTATTGCAATCGATGGAAGCTCTGAAAAAAGACGATCTCGCATTGTTCGGCCAACTGATGAATGGCTCGCATGACTCGCTGCGCGATTTGTATGAAGTAACAGGTGCGGAGCTGGACGCGATGGTAGCTGCGGCTCGCAAAGTAGACGGCGTGCTTGGCTCGCGCATGACAGGCGCAGGCTTCGGTGGCTGCACCGTATCGCTCGTTCATGAAGACAGCATTGAGAGCTTCAAGCAGCAAGTGGGCGAGGAATATACGGCGGTAACTGGACTTGTAGCGGATTTCTACGTATGCAGCATCGGCAATGGCGTGGAGCAGTTGGTTTAAGCAACGGCAACTGACTTAAGCGGTCTTATCGACTGAAACGAGTGAAACGGCTTAATTACACCCTCGAAACGGCAGTTTTTCCGCCAGAGGCCGGTGATAGCCGTTTACGCTTATATGCAAGCAAATTTGGGAGGGATAACACAATGGCAGTATTAGTAACAGGTGGAGCAGGATATATTGGTTCGCATGCCGTAGCATCACTTAAAGAGCGCGGCGAAGAAATCGTTGTGGTCGACAATTTGGAGCAGGGACATCGCGAGGCGGTAACAGGCGGAAAGCTGTACGTTGGCGATTTGCGCGATAAGGATTTTCTGGAAACGGTATTTAAGGAAAACAGCATTGATGCAGTCATTCATTTTGCTGCTAATTCGCTCGTAGGGGAAAGCATGCAAAATCCAGGCAAGTATTATCACAACAATGTATATGGCACATTATGCCTGCTTGAAAAAATGATTGAGCACAACGTGCTTAAGATTGTGTTCTCATCCACAGCAGCTACCTATGGCGAGCCGGAGAACGTGCCAATCGACGAGTACGACCGTACGCTGCCGACTAATGCCTATGGCGAAACGAAGCTGGCAATGGAAAAAATGATGAAATGGTTCGATGTCGCACATGGCTTGAAATTCGTATCTTTGCGCTATTTCAACGCAGCTGGTGCGCATGAGAGCGGAGTAATCGGCGAAGACCACAACCCTGAATCGCATCTTATTCCTATCGTGCTGCAGGCAGCGCTTGGACAGCGTCCGCATATTTCTGTGTTCGGCGAAGACTATGAGACGGAGGATGGCACTTGCATCCGCGATTATATCCATGTCAGCGATCTAGCCGATGCGCATGTGCTCGCCGTAGAACGTTTGCGTACAGGTGCGGACAGCTCGATTTACAACCTTGGCAACGGACAAGGCTTCTCCGTTAAGCAAGTGATTGACATTGCGCGCTCCGTAACCGAACGCGAGATCAAGGCTGTAATTGAGCCACGCCGTTCTGGTGACCCAGCTGTGCTGGTAGCTGCATCCGATCGTGCACGCAGTGAACTGGGCTGGAATCCGAAGCGCAACAAGCTTGAGGATATTATCCGCAGCGCATGGAACTGGCATGTGGCAAACCCGCAAGGCTACAAAGGCAAAGCACAGGAGTAGGAGCAAGAGGAAGGAGCGGTTTTCGCATGACAGACAGCCAGACAGCCGCCGCTAATGCGGCGAAGGCGCTTGTAAATATTGAAAGACTGATTGGTTTTGCTGAGCACCAGGGCTTGATTCACAAGCTGGACATTCATGCTGCCCGCAATGCGATGCTTGATTTATTCGGCTTTACAGAGCCGTATGAAGGCGAAATAGCTGAGGAGCAGTTGGATAGCGCAGTAACGATATTGGAGGATCTGCTCGATTATGGCCACAGCATTGGCCTGATTGAGGAAAATATTACGACCTATCGCGATTTGCTGGATGCTCGCATTATGGGCTTGCTCATGCCGCGTCCCTCGGAAGCAGTAGCAGCTTTCAATCGGACAGCAGAAGCAGAGGGCATTTCCGAGGCGACGGATGCTTTCTACAAGCTGAATATTGACTCCAACTACATCCGTATGGATCGCATTCGCAAAAATAAATATTGGCTGTACGATACGGATTATGGCAAACTGGAGATTACAATCAACCTGTCTAAGCCGGAAAAGGATCCTAAGGAAATTGCGCTGCTCAAGACGCTGCCGCAAGCCAAATATCCTCAGTGCCTGCTCTGTGCTGAAAATGTAGGCTACGCCGGACGCGCCGATCATCCTGCGCGGCAAAATCTGCGCGTGCTGCCGCTGACCTTGCAGGCCGAGCAATGGTATTTTCAATATTCGCCTTATGTGTATTACAACGAGCACAGCATCGTATTCAAGGGCGCGCATGAGCCGATGGCGATTTCGCATTCCTCGTTTGCGAGATTGCTCGATTTCGTCGAACAGTATTCGCATTATTTTATCGGCTCCAATGCCGATTTGCCGATAGTGGGCGGCTCAATTCTAAGCCATGACCACTTCCAAGCCGGACGTCATACGTTCCCGATGGAAGCGGCAGGGGTGGAAGCAAGCTTCGTTAATCCGGAGCTGCCAGGCGTCAAATACGGCATCGTAAGCTGGCCAATGTCCGTTGTTCGGGTCAATGGCGCTTCGAAGGCTGATGTGCTGAAGGCAGCCTGCAGCCTGCTTGATGCTTGGCGCGGGTATAGCGACGCGGATGCGGACGTTCTCGCATTTACCGCAGGTGCTTTGGATGCGGCACCGACGCCGCATAATACGATTACACCGATCGCGAGGCTGCGCGACAACGGCGAGTACGAGGTCGATCTTGTGCTTCGCAACAATCGGACGAGCGACGAGCATCCCGACGGGATTTTTCATCCCCATCAGCACCTGCATCATATCAAAAAAGAAAATATCGGCCTGATTGAAGTGATGGGTCTTGCTGTGCTGCCAGGCAGACTGGCAACGGAGCTCGGTCAAATTGCCGCCTATTTGACGGGAGCGGCGACTATGGATGCTGCCCTGCAGGAAAGCGCTCATCCGCTTCACAAGCATGCAGAGTGGATTAGAGAGCTGGTAGCGCGTTATGGAACGTCCTGCTCGGAGAGCGAAGCTCAGGCGTATGTGGAGGCACAGACGGGCGCGAAGTTCCTCGATGTGCTGAAGGATGCGGGCGTGTACAAACGCAACGATGCCGGAAAAGCAAGCTTCCAAAAGTTCCTGTTTTCCATAGGTTTGCAAACTGAATAATGTAGGCTAAACGGCGAAGCTGGCTTTTAATCCTGAGGGGGTTGAGAGCCAGCTTTTAATCTGTGAAATAATTAATTTGAAAAGTGTAAAAAATTATGGTATTTTTTATATGATAAAAAATACTATTTACGTTACTAATGCTTTATTGTGATCGTCAATATTACAAGTTAGATGGAGGAGTTTATATGCCAGAAACTATTATGCCGTTAGATGACTTTTTGCAGTTGAATTCGGATGAGCAAGTGGAAAAGCTGAAAAGATGGAAAATGGATTATACGCTTAAGGATATTCGTGAAGCTTGGGATTTCAAACATTCCGCTCAGTATTACATGCTCCTTAAGAAACTCCGCATCTATGAGCGGGTTGTAAATAAGTCGGACAAGTTCTACCCGGTTCCTGATCATTTGTCCTCACAATCGGGTGGTGGATTTGAACGTGGATGGAGAGGCCAGCCTTCTTACGCTCAGCAGGAGCTTAAGCTTCCAGCAGACCAGTTCAACTACAACTTGAACATAACGCTCAGTGGTGCTGAACTTGCTGAGAAGCTGGAGCGCCTTGCTTTCTTCCTGAAGGGCGAGCAGAAACAAGTTGCCATTTCACTGTCCCTTGAAGCTGCAGCAGCTGTAGCAGTCAAGGAATCCGAAACGACAGAAGAATAAAAACAAAGAAACCGGGGCAGCTCTAGCGAGTGCACCGGTTTTCTTGTGTTGTCGAAGGGAGTAATATAATGTATTTTAATGGTATTACTTGAAGCGCTGTATTACTTGTTCCTTAGCTTGCCTAGCTCTGTTACAAGGGCTTCTACTTCACTGATACTGAATTTCTCTTTGCCTGCAACAACCTCATACAATTCCTTAATGTCTTCGTATTGCGTAATATTGAAATGGGAAGCCTGCATAGCGGCAGCCGAAGCCATCTTTAATTTTGTTTTGATGGTATCAATCATAAATTCAATATTTTGCGGCGTTTGCTGTTCAAGATCAAGCATGGGTAAATCCTCCTTCATCATTCAGGGCATGAATGCATGCGCCTGCTGTTTCATACTAATGCCGTCATTGTAACATAATTTAAGAATGGACATCAGATAAATTGAATAGAGCCGATAAATCCGATACAATTAATAGCAGGATGGGTAATCATCATTTAGAACATGAAGGAACGTAGATAAATTGAATTAGTCAGCATAGCTTAAAGGAGCAGAAAGATGAAGCAGGCAGATCGTTGCAATCTCGAAATAGCTGAATTTCTGGCTCCGATTGCCAGCCAGTACCCGAATAGAAGCGAGGTTTCCTTCGTATGTATTGGTACAGACCGTTCAACAGGAGATTGCTTCGGGCCCCTCGTTGGCACGCTGCTGCGGGAGCAGGGCTGGGAGCATGTAATTGGCACAATGGAGCAGCCATGTGATGCTTATGCAGTAGAACAGGCAGTTCTCATGGCTGAAAATCGTGCAGTAGTCATTGCGATTGATGCTTGCCTAGGCAAGCCGCAGTCGGTTGGAACCTTTCTGGCGATGCCGGGTCCGCTCCAGCCGGGAGCAGCAACGGGCCGAAGACTGCCTCCTGTTGGACATTACAGCATTGCAGGTGTTGTGAATGCATTAAGCCACAAGCCTTACATAACGATTCAGACGACATCGCTGTATCACGTCATGCGAATGGCGGAGCAATTGGCAGCAGCGATAGCACTAGCATGGCCCGGCAGCAAACGCTTATTAAAATGGACCGAAGAGGAGCGTGTTTATTTTGGCTAATGGAGTTTCTCTGGCGAATCAAAAGCTGATGCTTGAGGAAGGCACCGAGCTTAGCTTTTACGACTCAGAAGCGTTAAAATGGCAAGCTGGAGCAGCGGGTTCAGATCCGGAGGCAGGCCATCCCGTGCTTGTATTGCTGCATGGCTACTGCGGCAGCTCGGCTTATTGGGAAGAGGTTGCACCGAAGCTGGCGCAGCAGTCGCGCTTGATTATTCCTGACCTGCGCGGTCATGGCCTATCTTCGGCTTCCGCCGATCTTGAAGCTGCTATGGAAGTGTATGCAGATGATCTTTACGCTATTCTTGTACATCAACGCATAGATAAAGTGTGCCTGCTTGGCCATTCGCTTGGCGGCTATATCGCATTGGCTTTTGCAGAGCGGTATGCGGATCGGTTGACGGCATTTGGACTCGTGCATTCTACAGCGCTTGCGGACAGCGAGGCGGCTAAAGACAATCGGGACAATACGATAAATTTAATCAAGCAGGGCAAGTTGGAGCAGGTCATTGACGGCATGTCGCAAAAGCTGTTTGCTCCGGATAATTTGGACAAGCTGCCAGACAAGGTAGCGCGTGTGAAGGCGATTGGCTATCAGACGGGTGGAACGGGAGCGATCGCTGCAGCAGCTGGAATGAAAGCAAGGCCCGATCGGACGAGTATTTTGCGTGAAGCCAAGCTTCCTGTGCTGCTGCTTGCCGGAGAAGGGGATCAAATCGTTCCACCGGAGCGGACGCTGTTATGGGATGGCCCCTCCATCACGCAAGTGCTGCTTAAAGATGCCGGCCACATGAGCATGCTGGAGCAGCCCGAAGCATGCGCAAAGGCAATCAGCAGCTTTATTGCTCCGCTAACTAAATAAGGACTAATTCAAGCGTAGGAGCGGGAATTTGCTTAGAGAAGGAGGCAAGAAGCGATGTTTCAACGGGATTATTTTATGCGCATGATTGAGCAGATGACGGAAGCGGTCGGACAAGTGATGCAGCTGAGGCGAGAGCTGAAGCAGGCGGACGCGCTTATCGTCATTGACGAGCTGCTGGATCGCAGGTTTGGGCTAAGCGGAAAGCTGATCCGTACGTTGTCAGACGAGGATTTGCTCGCGGTTATGACGAAAAACGGCGTCGTAGAAACGGACAATATTCAGGCAATCGCGATTTTGTTCAAGCAGGAGGCGGAGCTGTATGAGGATTTGGGCAAAGAAGCAGAAAGCTTCGCGCACAGTTTAAAGGCTCTGCATTTGTTTATGCGGCTTTCCCTCATCGACGCGCCGCCGACGCTTGCAAATTCGAGCGATGAGGTGGCGATTTTGCTCGGCAAGCTGTCGCCATATGAGCTGTCCTCTCGAACGAAGCGGCTGGTTGCCGAGTGGCATGAATCAGAGGGATCTTTTGCGCTCGCTGAAAATATTTGGTACGAGCTGCTTGAGGACGGCGCAGCTGACAAAGGCGAGGTCGCCGCGTTTTATATGCGGCTGCTGCCTTTTCAGGAGGACAAGCTCGCCGCTGGCGGCTTGCCGATTGAGGAAATCAGAACAGGGCTTAACAGCCTGGAGATGGAGCAATAGCAATGACAGAACAGTGGCAGCAGGATATTTGCCGCCTGACAGAAACGGGCGGGCTTTTGCAGGGAACGCTGAGCCAGCTTCGCCGCAAGGATGGAGATGCAGCGCCCAAAATCATCATACGTCCCGTCCAATTGAAAAATGGCCTTCATTATCAATTTGAAGCTCATTATGCAAATAAGGTTATACATAACAATTGGCTTCCTGAGGATGCGGGACCGAAGCTGGTCGAACTGCTCGGCGAGCAATATCGCCAGGCGCTTCTCAAAACGCAGGAAGCAGACATACAGCTGCTCCTTAGTAAAAAAGGCAAGCCGACTTTGCTTAGAAAGCCGCCAACCGCTACTTCGGCCAGCATGGAGCAGCAGCACAACCGCCAGAAGCAGCGCGTTATTGCAGAAGGGCACGCGGCTCCGTTTATGGTGGAGCTGGGCATTATGACGCCGGAAGGCAAGGTCCATGCGAAAAAGCAGGATAAGTTCCGACAGATCAACCGCTTCCTGGAAATGGTTGCCGATGTGCTGCCTCAGCTTCCGCAGGACAAGCCGCTGACCATTATTGATTTTGGTTGTGGCAAATCGTATTTGACTTTTGCTCTTTACCACCTGCTGGCGGTAGAGCAGAAGCGGGATATCCGCATTATCGGCCTCGATTTGAAGGCAGATGTCATCACTTTTTGTTCGGAGCTTGCACATACGCTCGGTTATGATAAACTGACATTTATGGTAGGAGATATTGCCGATTATGAAGGTGTGAGCGAAGCGGATATGGTTGTGACGCTTCACGCTTGTGATACGGCTACTGATGCAGCGCTTGCAAAGGCTGTCGGCTGGGGAGCAGCGGTTATTATGTCCGTGCCTTGCTGCCAGCATGAGTTGTTTAAGCAAGTGAGCAGCGACGCACTCGCCCCAATTTTATCGCAAGGACTGCTGAAAGAACGGTTTGCTGCAATTGCAACCGATGCGGCCCGCGGCACGCTGCTTGAGGTGCTGGGTTATAAAGTTCAAATGCTGGAGTTTGTTGATCCGGAGCATACGCCCAAAAATCTGCTTATTCGAGCGGTTCGCGGCGAGTCGGGCACACAGGCGAAAAAATGGGAGCAGTATGAGCAGTTTCGTAATTTTCTGCAACTAGCACCTAGTCTTGAGAAACTGCTTGCCGGACGTTTGCCCGCAAACTAGCAAGTATATTTGCCGCCAGAGGACGGCGTCAGCCGTTACACTTGTGGAATTGGTTTATTAATGCATGGATGATAGCGACCAAATTATAGATGCCGATTACTAGCGTTATCATGGTTAAAGGCGGGAAACAAGGAAATGAGAAAAGTTCAGATTGGCATGGTGCAGCCGGGGGACAGGCTTGCCAAAACTATTTTTCAGGATAACGGCAGCGTGCTGCTCGGCGCAGGCGTGGAAATGAATGACCGTTTTATTAATAGGCTTGAAAATTTGGGCTATGATTCTGTGTTTATTGAAGATAACGACACGGAGGATATCATGCCCGAGGACAGCATACGCGACGAGACGCGCAAAAAAGCGGCAGAGGCTGTTTCTGCAACGATGAATGCGTTCAAAGAGCCCGCCCTAAAAGGGCGGACGATTGCACCGGATATTGGCCGGACATTCCGCTCGGTATTCGGGTCCATTATGCAGGATCTCGCGAGCAGGCCGAATATGGCGGTCAATTTGACCAGCATTCATTCGGCGGATGCCTATTTGTTTCAGCATTCGGTGAATGTGGCGGTGCTCTCTGGCGTTATTGGCATTGCCAAGGGCTTTAATCGCAATCAATTGGAGGATTTGGGCATTGGCGCGCTGCTGTTTGATATCGGCATGACGAAGCTGCCTCAGCCGCTGCTGGCGACTAAAGGGCCCCTATCCGATAACGAGCGAAAAATTGTACAGAGCCACTCGATGGAGGGCTTTGATATTTTACGGAAGTATCATGACATTTCCCTCGTATCGGCCCACTGTGCCTTGCAGCATCATGAGCGTTATGACGGTTCGGGTTATCCACGCGGACTTAAGAATGATGATATTCATATGTTCGCTCAAATAGTCGGACTTGCCGATGTATATGACGCACTGACCTCACCGCGGCCTTATCGCAAAAGGTATACACCAACGGAAGCCATCGAATTTCTATTCGCGGCTGGCAATACATACTTTGATTTTGAGCTGATTAAGCTCTTTTGCCGCCATATTTCCATTTATCCGGTGGCGACGACGCTGCTGCTCAGCTCGGGACAGACCGCTGTCGTGACAGCGAACAATGAGCTAGCCCTGCATCGTCCGCGCGTACGCATTATTCGTGAAGCCGACGGCTCGCATACGGCTGCTCCTACTGAAATTGAGCTCAAGGACGACATGTATTTAACAATTGTCAAAGAGCTATAGGTTCAGAGCGCGAGTCTTTCTTGAAATATATGAATGAATAAGTTTCACAAGAGCTATTAAATAGCACGGATATAAATGGGTTTGCTAGGTTGGGGGCTTGACTATACGAGCATTCCTTATGCTGCATAAGCTGTTAAGGCAATAAGCGCATAAAGGAGTGGTATGATGTCTAAAAAAATGCAACCCCCGTTTTTAGGCCCTAAGGGTACAGGAAAAGTGATCAGCAAGGTAACCGGGACAAAGAGGCTTCAAAGTGGAGGCCCAACGTTTAGCCGTCTGACGGTCGTATGGGTTACGAACAATGGCGTGCCGTTTAATACGACCGGTTTTTTTGCCCGTCTGTTTAGAGGTAATAATGTCGTTGCGATTGCGGCGTTTGACCGCTTTGGTGTCGTCAGGTTTAACCAAATTCAGACGCTGACTTCCGTGTCTTACACGATTCGTTTGTACAATTCGAATGGCGTGTTGTTCCGTACAGCTTTCATTCCGGCAGGAGTACAAACATTCGCGGTTATCGGCTAACATCAGATCCTCTTGCATTTTCCGCTTATGGCAGGCGGAAAGGGCAGGAGGATTTTGCTTTCTCTTTGAATCTACTCTATCTTCATGTAATATGGGGGTAGATGTATAAAGGGGGAGCTTTGATACATATGGGTGTGCAGCATCATACTTTATCCAAGCTGGATATTATTCGCAGAATTCTATTTATTACAATTGGGGCTGCCCTAGTATCTGTAGCTTTAGAGATTTTTCTGGTGCCGAACCATATTATCGACGGCGGGATTGTAGGCATTTCTATTATCGTATCCCATTTTACGGGGCTGCCGCTCGGCTTGTTTTTGTTTGTATTGAATCTTCCTTTTCTGCTGCTAGGGTACAAGCAAATCGGGAAGACCTTTGCTTTATCGACGTTATATGGCGTTAGCGTCATGTCGCTGGGCACGTTTTTACTGCATCCGGTGCAGGCGATTACGAGCGAATATGTGCTCGCCGCTATTTTCGGCGGTGTCATATTGGGAGCTGGCGTCGGACTCGTTATCCGCTTTGGCGGCTCGCTGGATGGGACGGAAATTGTTGCGATATTGAGCAATAAGCGGCTGCCGTTTTCCGTAGGCGAGGTCGTCATGTTTTTTAATCTTTTTATATTGTGCAGCGCCGGTTTTGTATTCGGTTGGGATCGGGCAATGTACTCTCTATTTTCTTATTTCATAGCCTTCAAAATGATCGACATTACAATTGAAGGCTTCCAGGAATCGAAAGCCGTCTGGATTATTAGCGAAAGCTGGCAGGAAATTGGCGCAGCTATTATGAGCCGTCTCGGGCGCGGCGTCACTTATTTGCACGGCGAGGGCGGCTTTACGGGCGGGCAAAAACGGATTATTTTTTGCGTGATCACTCGGCTGGAGGAAGCAAAGATGAAATCGATCGTGCAGGAGCTTGATCCGTCTGCATTTCTGGCCGTCGGCAACATTCATGATGTGAAGGGCGGACGCTTTAAGAAGCGTGATATTCATTAGCAAAGGGGTTTAAGCTTTGGATGAGTTTGCAAGCATCAGCCATTGGACGGCGGGCAGGCAGCCTGTAGATTGGCAGCAGCAAAGAGGCGTGACGCTCGGTATTGGCGACGATACGGCCATCATTGCTCCTGCGGCGATGGCCGATGAGCTGGAAGGTCCATTGGAGCTGCTGATGGCCGTCGACACGATGGTGGAGACGGTGCACTTTAATGCCTATACGATGACGGATGAGGATATCGGGTATAAGGCGCTTGCCGCGAACGTAAGCGATATCGCGGCAATGGGCGGTTTGCCGCGGCATGCGCTCGTGTCTGTGAGCGTGCCAGCGGCGTATGGGCCGGAGCGGATAGCCCGGCTTTATGATGGGCTTTATGCGTGCGCCGCGAATTATGGCGTCGCGATTGTTGGCGGCGATACGACGTCTTCGCCGCAGCACTTGGTTGTTGCGGTGACGGTGACAGGAGCCGTCGAAGCTGGGCGGGCTTTGCGCCGCTCCGGGGCGAAGCCCGGAGACGCGGTTGTGCTGACCGGAGCCGTCGGTCTGTCGGCGGCGGGGCTGCATTTGCTGCTCGCGCGGAAGCAGGAGCGGCAGGGGCAAGAGCAGGCAGTGAGCGAAGCAAGGGAAGCGGCCGAAGCTGGTGATGCCAGTGAGATGAACTCTGCTGGGGATTCGCAAACAGTAAGCTCTGATGGAGCTTCCGCTAATGCAGAGCATGAAGAGGTGCGCGGAGCGGCAGTGCTTATAGCTGCGCATTGCCGCCCTGCGCCTTCCGTGCGCGCGGGACGTTTGCTGCTAGAGCGTGGCAGCTGCCATTCCCTTAATGATGTGAGCGATGGACTCGCCAGTGAAGCATGGGAAATTGCCGAAGCCTCGAAGTGCCGCCTTGTACTTAAGGAAGATTTGCTACCACGCAGCGGCAGTATGGCTGCTTATGCGGCTGATGTCGGAATTGATCCACTGGAGTGGATGCTTTATGGCGGCGAGGATTATGTGCTGCTAGGCACAATGGAAGCCGCTGATGTGCAGGCAGCCCGAGAAGCATTCCGTGCTGAAGGCTTGCCATTTTATATGGTTGGCGAGGTGAGGCAGGGGGCGCCTTCCGTGGAGCTGGAGCTGTCGTTGCCAGCCAAAGCAACGAATGTGGACAGCGGCGCTGCCAAACGTATGCCGCTTGCCAAGCGCGGCTATAATCATTTTAAGAAATGAAATTGGGTGAATAAGATGCAAACAGCGATTGGAGAAGCACAGTGGAAGGCGAGCAGCACGAAGGATACGGAAGAACTTGCGACGCTAATTGCTTCATGGGCAAAACCGGGCACGCTGCTGGCGCTTGACGGCGATCTTGGTGCTGGGAAAACGGCGTTTTCACAGTTTTTTGCCAAAGCGATTGGCGTGCAGGGCATAGTGAATAGTCCAACTTTTACGATTATCAAAGAATATGAAGGCGCAGAAATGCCCTTTTATCATATGGATGTTTATCGTGTTTCTCTTGAAGAAGCGGACGAGCTGGGGCTTGACGACTATTTTTATGGCAGCGGCGTGACGATAGTGGAATGGGCAAGCTTGATCGAAGAGCTATTGCCTGAGGAGCGCTTAGAGCTGTATTTGGAGCATACGGGCGGCGAGCATCGGTTAATTCGGCTGAAAGGCATCGGAGAAGCCTACGCAGGCTGGTGCCAGTTTTTGAATGACAGGGAAGTGGGGAAGCAAAATGGTTGAACAGGCGCAGCAGCCCATATTAGCATTTGATACCTCGACGGCTGCCCTTGCGGCGGCTGTTATTCAAGGTGATCGGATTTTAGGTGAAATTCAATCTTTTGCGGAGCGCAATCACTCCGTTTATATTATTACGCATTTAAAGCAGCTGCTTGAGGATTGCGGTGTAAGCAAGGATGCGCTTGGCGGCATTGCTGTAGGCGGTGGCCCAGGCTCTTACACGGGCATGCGAATTGCAGTAACGGCGGCTAAGACGCTTGCTTGGACCTGGGATAAGCCGTTAGTAGCGCTGTCCAGCCTTGAAGCGATTGCTTACGGGGCATGTGAGCGATTAAAACAAACGGATGCTCTGATTTCATCAGTGCCGCAGCAAATTCAGTCGGCTGATCCTAATATGAACAAGGGAGCAGTAGGGTTCATTCCTATCATGGATGCAAGGCGGGGCCAAGTATATACAGCAAGCTTCTCCTATGCATATGGCGATCAATGGGAACGTCAGTCGGCGGATGGAATCAGGCTGATGCGGGATTGGGTCGATCAGTTACTGAAGCAAGTTCAGAAGCAGGCTAACTATGTTACTAAAATTTACATCACTGGCGATCTTAAGCTTCATGAGGCGGAGGCGCAGCGGCTTGTGGAAGGCTGTGCAGAAGCGGGTGTAGAGGTCAGTCTGTTTCCTTATGAGCTGGAAGGCCGGGCGATAGCTGAGCTGGGGCGGAAACGGCTGCTTGCAGGTGATACAGATGACCTCCACACGCTTGCGCCCAACTATACGCAGCTGCATGAGGCGGAAGTTAAGCTGCAGGAGAAAGAAGCTGCCCTAAAGGCTGCAAAGGAAGCTGAATGGGCAGCCGCTCAATCGGCTTCTCTAGAGTCTGTCATAAATGCCGATGTGGATGCGGCTCGAGTAAAGGATGCGGAGCCATGATAAGAGAAATCAATCGGGATGAGATTATTTATCGGTCCATGACGTTGCAAGATATACCGTTTATTGTGGCAATTGAGCACGAGGCTTTCACGGGCCCATGGACAGCTGAAGCTTTTACCAATGAATTGACGAATAATATGTTTGCCAAATATATGGTGATGGAATACGAGAAGCAAGTTATCGGATATGCGGGCATGTGGGTGATCGTGGACGAGGCGCATGTGACGAATGTAGCGGTTCGTTCCGATCATCGCGGACAGGGACTCGGAAAGCTGCTGCTGGGCGAGCTTCAGCGGACGGCGGTATTTTTCGGTGCGAACAAAATGACGCTGGAGGTCCGGGTATCAAACGAGGTGGCGCAGCGGCTTTACCGCAGTCTGGGTTTTGAATCGTCAGGCGTTCGTCCCGGCTATTATTCAGATAATCAGGAGGATGCGCTCATTATGTGGGCGGAGCTTGATACGAGCAGCTTGGGCGTCCGGGAAGAGGGGTAGGAGCATTGAGCATACAACAACAAGAAGGAATGACGACAGCGGCAAATGAAAGCAAGTCAGGCCTCATTCTTGCCATTGAGACGAGCTGTGATGAAACATCCGTTGCCGTTATTCAGGATGGAAAGCATATATTATCGAACGTCATTTCGAGCCAAATTGAGGTGCATCAGCGCTTTGGCGGCGTTGTGCCGGAAATTGCCTCACGCAAGCATGTAGAGGTCATTACGCTGATGATTGAGCAGGCGATTGCTGAATCGGGCATGAAGCTGAAGGATTTATCCGCAATTGCGGTGACGCAGGGGCCGGGACTAGTTGGAGCACTGCTTGTTGGAATCGTAGCGGCCAAAACGCTGGCGATGGCGCTCGACCTGCCCTTAATCGGCACCCATCATATAGCGGGACATATTTACGCTAACCAGCTCGTCCATGAACTGGTATATCCGTGTATGGCGCTCGTCGTTTCTGGCGGGCACACGGAGCTTGTGCTGCTCGAAAATGAGGGCTCCTTTCGCATGATTGGTCGCACGCGCGACGATGCGGTTGGGGAAGCTTACGACAAAGTAGCCCGTTCGCTCAAGCTGCCTTATCCGGGCGGGCCGCATATCGACAGGTTGGCATCCGTTGCATCGGAAGCGCTGGCGCTGCCAAGGGCATGGCTGGAGGCGGATTCCTATGATTTCAGCTTCAGCGGCTTGAAGTCGGCGGTGCTCGCTGTTATTAATCAGACGCAGATGCGTGGGGATACGCTCAATGAAGCGGCGCTGGCACGGGGCTTTCAGGAATCGGTCATCGAGGTGCTTGTTGAAAAAGCGCTTCGCGCCGTTCGCGCCTATGGCGCCAAGCAGCTGCTGCTGTGCGGAGGCGTCGCAGCGAATCGCGGCCTGCGGGCAGCTCTGACTTCCCGCTGCGAAGCCGAAGGCGTGCCGCTGCTCATTCCGCCGCTGACGCTGTGCACGGATAATGCGGCGATGATTGGTGCCGCCGCTTTCCTGAAATGGCAGCGCGGCGAATATTCGTCACTTGATCTTAAAGCTGAGCCGAGCTTCAGCCTAGAAGGCTGGATGGCACCGCAGGCGCAGAGCTAGACTAACGGCTGCTCGAAATTTTTTTGAGCGCTGTGATTGACTTCTCATTTTTCAAGGCATATAATAGGCAACAATACTTTGAACTTCATATTCTGCAAACGCAAGGAACAGGAATAGTAGGGCCATTCCCGGAATGAACAGAGAGCTGCGGGCTAGTGCAACGCAGTCGACGGAAGCCTGAAGCTCGCCTGGGAGCGGAACAGTGGAACAGCTGGCTAACCATGGATAGCCGGATTTACTACACTGTCACGGCTAACCCCCGTAATCGGGTGCGCATCGATCAACATCCGGAGTTGATGATGTGCCTAAGGTGGGCTTTCTAATTTGCTGCAATAGCAAAGCGGAGGGTCAACAAGGGTGGTACCGCGCAGGATTGTAATAAGCCTGTCGTCTCTTGATTTATTCAAGAGGCGACAGGCTTTTCTTGTTGTTTGGAAGTTCAAAGTTGGAAGCAAGCAATGAAATGAGCAAGCAGGCAAGTTAGACATGAACCAGCATAAGAAGCTGAAATCACATACAGTAAACGCAAGGAACAGGAGTAGTAGAGCGGTAAAGCGGGATAACAGCGGGAACCTTGAACGGGATGCGGCAGGCGGATAACCAAGCTGCTGTATGGTCGATAAGGAAGCGCTGCAGAGAGCTGCGGGATGGTGCGACGCAGTCGAAGCTTACGTTCGAACTCGCCTGGGAGCGGAACGATGGAACAATCGGTGTAGGCGGCTAAGGTTAGCTGCGAGCCTGATATGCGTACATCGTTACGGAATCAGCCCCCGTCATCGGGCATCAAGCGGGTTTGGACCCGCGCGAATGCAGCAGGTATGGAATTATCCATCCAGCAGCAGCGTGAAAGGAGAAGCCGATCTGGTTTTTCTGCTCAAGGCGCACACAGGGTCCAGCCAATTAGAGTGGTACCACGGTGGGTGAAAAGCCTGTCGTCTCTTTCAATTAGAGACGGCAGGCTTTTTTTGTGCAGCTGTAGCTATAGTTAACTAAAATTTCAGGAGGTCATAACGATGACAACGGCAAATGAGACGAATAACGGTATGAGAAAAATTCAAATTTTTGATACGACGCTGCGAGACGGTGAGCAGTCTCCGGGTGCTTCCATCGATCCTGAACGTAAAATTATTATCGCCCGCCAGCTGGGTAAGCTGGGCATTGACGTCATCGAGCCGGGCTTTGCTATTTCCAGCCCCGGCGAATTTGCAGCGATTCAGCAAATTTCCCGCGAGCTGCAGCATGTTGAAATTGCCGGCTTTGCCCGGATGATGAAGGTCGATATTGATGCGGCGGTCAAGGCGACGCAGGATGCGGCAAGAAGAAGGCTGCATCTATTTATTTCCTCGTCCGACATTCATCTGCAGCACCAGCTGAACAAAACGCGCCAGGAAGTGGTGCAAATCGCCCGTGAGATGATTGCTTATGGCAAGCAGTTCGTAGATGAAATTGAATTTTCAGCGATGGATGCAACGCGCTCGGATCGCAATTTTGTCATAGAATTGGTCGAAGCAGCCATAGCCGAAGGTGCGACGATCATCAATCTGCCGGATACGCTTGGCTATGCGATGCCGGACGAAATCGATGATATGTTCCGATCTGTTCGTCGCCTGGCTAGAGGCGGAGAAACGGTTCGCTACAGCACTCATTGCCATAACGATCTGGGGATGGCAGCTGCGAACAGCCTGGCGGCTATTCGTGCAGGTGCGACGCAGGTAGAGGTTACCGTCAATGGCGTTGGAGAGCGCGCTGGCAACTGCTCACTGGAGGAAATTGCAATGATTATCGAGACACGGGGGTCGGTGCTGCAAATGGAGACGCGGATTGAGCAAAGCGAAATTTATGAAACGTCGCGGATGGTCAGCCGGGCGATGCATTATCCGATTGCATTTAATAAGCCGATTGTGGGCCGCAATGCATTCCAGCATGAGTCTGGCATTCATCAGGACGGCCTGTTGAAAAACCGCAATACGTATGAAATTATGGACCCGGAAGCGATGGGTATTCCGCGCAGCATGATCGTGCTGGGCAGACACTCCGGCCGTCACGCAATCAAGCATCGCCTGTCGGAATACGGGATCGCCGTAGAAGGCGAGGAGCTGGTCAATGTGTACAATCGCTTCAAGCAAGTAGCCGAT
This sequence comes from Paenibacillus sp. R-74696, assembly GCF_055814915.1. Taxonomy (NCBI): domain Bacteria; kingdom Bacillati; phylum Bacillota; class Bacilli; order Caryophanales; family Paenibacillaceae; genus Paenibacillus; species Paenibacillus sp. R-74696. The sequence goes on along the minus strand of NZ_JBPULM010000023.1, from coordinate 43,288 downwards.
GAGAAGAAGCTGGTGACAGATAATGAGCTGATTCGCATCGCTGGCGAAATGACGGCGACTCAGCCTGATCCGTATATGCTTACCGATCTGCAGGTGCTGTCGGGCAGCCATAAATCCCGTATTGCGACCGTGACGATTCGTGAAAATGATCTGGGTACCGAGCATTCCTATACAGGAACTGGCGATGGACCTCTAGAAGCCGTCATTCACTGTATTCAGCAAGCGATCCCTGTTGCGGCAGAATTCGAGGATCTGGAAATCCATTCGTTGTCCACAGGTGAGGATGCACACGGTGAGGCGGTCGTGACAATTGTCAACAATGGCGAGCGCTATCGTGGAACTTCGATTCATAGTGACATCGTATATGCAGCCGCACAGGCATATGTGGCAGCCTGCAATCAAGCGATGCTGACCATTAATAAGCGGGCGAATGAACAAAGTGTAATTTAATAGCAACCGCAAGAAAGGGACTTATTCACAGGGCGTTAAGCTTTGTGGATAAGTTCTTTTTTATGTGTAAAATCAAGGGTTTGACTGGGGATGGGCTGTTCGTGGAAAGTGGATAGTTTTTTCACTTTATCGACACTGGAATTGTGGATAATGTGAATAATTTTTCGGAAAAATCGACGGCATTAAAAATTTATGACGTTAACGTTTACAAATCCTTTATTTACGTCGGAAAATGTCGACAGAATTTACTAACAATTTGCGTCTGATTGTGGACAACTTTGTGGATAACTATTTTCGATGTAAAAAATGAAAATTTCCTATAGGTTTCCTTTTTATTTGCTTAATAACCTGAAATTATGCATTTTTTTGATCCGATATTAGAAAAATAGGATAAGAAAATGTGAGACATGTGATGAAGTATGCGGATGAGAAGGTCATTGCCATGATGTTCGGGGGAGAAGAGGAGGAGCAGGAAAAGGAAAAGGACCGCAAAGAAGGTGATCGATTATGAGTACGAATATGATTGCCCCGCATAATGTGCAGATTGCCCCATTCGAGCTTGTTCACATGCTGTCTTTATCCGTCGAGAAAAAAATCAATGAGCATGCGAAGCTTGTGTTTACCGGCATTGTGTCGGAGGAGCTGAAGGACAGTTACGTGTAAATGCCCGATCCCGGGACGGAGCCTCGAGGTAAGCCAGAAGGATGAAAAAGGGCGGACTACCGCTTATACCTACGATGCCGAGCAAGTACGTATGAAGGTTTATTTCCTTTAAGATTAAAAAGGGAAAAAGCCTTTTTTGCCGAAATGAATCAATAAGAGTTTATGAAGGTAATGGAACAAGAGTAGTTTCCCGTTGGCTGAAAAAGGAACCTTCTCTGTCATGCTTAGTTATATTTCATCTGGCTAATTATATAGAAGAAAGGCGTCAGCGATCGTTTATTTTAAAAATGAATCATTAAAAACTCACACTACAAGTCATATTTCTGAATTTTATTCGAATAAATCTATCAATATCCCTGAAAAAGTTGCGGAACCGCAATAAACTTGCGGTGGTAATTGCGTTTTTTTACGGTGAAATTACCGTTCATATGGGGTAAGGTTATAAGACAAGCGGTGGTTTCCGGCAGAAGATCAGAGAAACGGGGTTATGCCAAAACGTCTTATCAATCAGGGAGGCGACAATTAGGTGAGAAGGACAATGATTAAGGTAGACTCGGTATGTAAAGCTTATGGCTCGAATCAGGCAGTCGATAATATTTCCTTGAATATAAAAGAAGGGGAGTTATTTGGCATTATCGGCACGAATGGCGCTGGAAAGACGACGCTGCTCGAAATGCTGATGGGACTGCGTCAGCCCGACAAGGGACAAATCGAGGTGCTTGGCATTAATCCGGCTGCTGAAGCAACTGAGCTTCAGGAGCATATTGGCCTTCATCTGCAAAGTATATCGCTGGTGGATAAGCTGAATGTGAGGGAGGCGCTGGAAATGTTCCGCTCCTTCTATAAATGTTCAACCGAAATGAAAGAGATTATTGACCGCTTTGGCTTGGAGAGCTACTTGGATCGTCCCGTTAGGCGTTTGTCTGGCGGCTGGCGGCAGCGCGTGGCGCTGGCGATTTCTGTCGTCAACAACCCAAAGATTATTTTTCTGGATGAACCGACTACCGGGCTGGATATGCAAGCGAGAGAAGAATATTGGTCCATTATATTGGAGCTTAAGCGCCAAGGGAAAACGATTGTTTTGTCCTGCCATGATATGGGGGAAATGCAGCATCATTGTGATCGTATAGCTGTGCTGCGCCAAGGAAATCTAGTGAAATGCGATACCCCTAAGCGATTAATTTCGCAAATTCCAGCCGGTGGTTTAACGATGGAAGCCGTATATGTCCATTTTGCTTACGCGGGAGCCGTGTAACAGCAGCAGTTGGAAGGAGGGCTTACATTCATGAACCGGGATCGTGACCCCACAGGCCCATTTGTCAATCGTGCCGATATGCTCAGGAAACGAATGGAAATGATCGCTGTGCTGGTGAACCGAATAAACGAGGAGGAGATGGAACAGGAGCGGCTGAATTCAAAGAGGAAGGCGGGTTTTATTACTAAAATATTGAAAAATGTTGGTGCGTTTTTACTCCATCGTGTAAAATAGAAAAATCTTGAAACGATGGGGGTCTAAAGTTGGAGGACTGTGTACCTAAAATCGAATTTGAAATGCGAGAGATGGTCAAACGACATTTTACAGTGGACTCATTGATTCAATACGCCTACTTATTTTTAATGGACAGGCTGAATGAGCAGCTTCCTTTTGGACGCTTGACGGTGCTCCACTACCGGATGTTCGGCGGTGAAGGGACGGCAGTGTATCGTGCGGCGGCAGCGGTTGAATTTCTTATACTGGCGACCGATATTTTCGATGACTTGCAGGATCAGGATGCGCCAAAGCAGGCCTGGTCTGAAGCTCCTCTGCCTATAGCACTGCATCTTGCAGCTGCTTTTTTGACCCTTTCGCAGCAAGCGATGATGGATTCTGAATTCGATAGCTCCCATGTGCAAACAACAATGAAAATGATGAATCTTCAATTGCTGCAAGCGGCGAACGGGCAAATGATGGATTTAATGAACGTTGTGTCCGACGAGCAGTCTTATTTTCAGTCGATTAAGCAAAAGTCGGCAGCTTTAATCGTTCATGCCTGTATGACGGGCGTTATGCTGACCGGCCGAGGCTGGCATCCGATTGTAGCGGAATATGCAGTTGAGGTGGGAATGGCGGCTCAAATTAAAAATGACATTCGCGACCTGCTTCGCTGGGATGAGAAAAATGACTTTTTGCAGCGGAAGAAAACGCTTCTTACTCTGTACATGCTTGAGGATGCTGTAGACCAGCATAATTGGATTAGGGATTATTTTGAAGGTCGCTTGAATGAGGCTGATGTAGCGGATAAACGCGGCCTGCTTGAGGAAGCTTATGAAAAATCCGGTGCCATGCTGTACGGTTCAGTTGTGATGCGCACACATTATAACCGTTTTATGGAGCTCATGGAATCGGTTCCTGAGGTGGCCGTGCATAAGGAAATGCTGTTAAGCATATTGGCTAAAGAATAGCCTCCGAATAACACCGCAATGGTAGTTGCGGTAAATACGAACTAGATTTGCGTTTGCTTGGCTATCATTTCCTGTTATAGTTAACTACAGAAAGACCCTTACACATTCCAAGGAGGAGTTCCAGTGTTGAAAGAATTTATTCGTTCTTTAGCCAAAGACTCGCATATGATGGGTTTAGCAACTAGCGGGAACTTGCAAATGGCTGGAGTGACTCCAGCGGAGAAAAAAGCGATTTTTGAAACCCTGAGCATTCAAGCAGATAAGAAGGATAATTACCAAATGGTCTATTGGACTTAAGGTAATGTGCTGCAAGAATTTAGGGGGAGAAAGATGAAGTTGTTGCGCTCAAGGACACTATTGCTTTTTCTCTTCCTGAGTGGGCTTTTCGCTTTACTTGGTTACCTTACAATGGTTATAATTACTGATCCGTTTATTGGTGTAGTAACTGTGAAGAATTCACAGGGTGAGTACTTGGTTGAGTCCCTTCAGCCAGCAGGACAAGCTGTTCTGAAGGGCATTCATGTTGGGGACGTCATTGAGGAAGTGAATGGAAAACCGGCAGATCAGAATGTGAATATCATCAAGTTTTCTTCCGTAGAGAGAGTCGAAAGTATTGTCGTTAGTGGAAAAACTGGCGAATCAAGAAAAGTGACTTTCAATCGAGGATGGAATGGTGATCATACAGGTTTGGAACTGCTCATACAACTTTATCTTCCTTGGGCTTCACTGCTATTGTTTCTCGGTTTATCCTCCTTTTTGTATAAGAAAAGGAAAAATGATAGTTCTGCTATTATGCTTATATTATTTTTCTTAGCGATTGGGTTGAGTTATTTTTCTTCAGCCGCAGCCTATCGAAATGATTTGGTAGGTGTTACCGTTATGTATGCGGTAATTCCATTTGTAGCTATTTTATTCTTGCTATTTATGAATATGTACCTGCGAAGATATGGTATTATCTTTATTAGCCCTAAGCTAATATGGTGTTTATCAGCAGCTTTCAGCGTCGTTTCATTGTTTTGCCTCGTCTATATTTGGACGAATTTTATTCCGGAAGAGGTATTTTTAAACGCTAGAATGGTATATCATGCCACACTGATAGTCGGTAATTTTATTTGCGTCTACCAGTTGTTTAGGAAATTCTTTTATTATCGGAATAGCAGGTTCAACTCTTTGTTCAAAATAACGCTGACTTCGCATTTGGCTGCGTTCACTCCATTTACGACAATGAATTTATTGCCGTTGTTGGGAGGAAATATTCAAATTTTGCCAGCGGCGTTCACAGCACCTTTTTTGTTCGTGCTGCCGATCGTTTACTTTTATTTATTAACATCCAACCAATTGTTTGATGTTGATTTTATATTGACCCGCTTTAAGTATTATACATTGCTGTCCTTATTGCCGGCACTTGTCGTTACGATGACGATTGCTGCGATTGTAAGTAGTGACACTGTATTCTCTTGGGTCAGATGGCTTCAAATCTTTATCATTAATTACGCTGTTATGACCCTGTTTCTTTATTCCAAGGAGCAGATTGATCATAAATTTCGTCCCAAGCTTTTTAAAGCGATGTACAGCTACCAAGACAGCCTTGATCGTTTCTCGCGCAAAATTGCACGAGTCATGAAGCGGGATGATCTGGAGATGGTGCTGAAAGAAGAAATTGGGGCACTGATTCCGGCTAGCCGAATTGATTTTCTCATTGTAGACCAGGTTGAAGCATTGGTTATTCCGGCAGGAATGCAGGATGATGAGCAGAGTACCGCTATTTTTCTACTGCAAGTAACAGAATCGCTTCAAGTTGGGGAAGTCGTTGAGCTGCCTCATGGTCTGGGACTAATTATTGGCTGTCAGAAGTCAAAGCAGTACATCGTATGGATTGGCTCCAAAACCAACCATACCCGTTTCAATTCAGATGAGCTTCGTTGGCTCAAGACGCTTGCGAATTATGCAAGTATCGTATTTGAAAACTTATATCTGATTGAAAGCTTAATCGAGGATTTAGAATCTGAGGTTAAGAAGGAGCAGGCGACAACACCTTGGATTTTAAGATTGTTGTTTTGCCTCTCGGAAAATGAACGGCGGAAGCTTGCAGCCGATCTTCATGATTCTGCGCTTCAAGACCAATTATTGTGGTACCGAAGGCTGGAAGCACTCATGCTGGACCATCCGATAACGGAAAAGCTTGAAGTCGAGCTTGACGAAATCAAGGAAGGACTGCTTGATGTCATCCATCAAATTCGGGAAACCTGCAATGAGTTAAGACCGCCGCTGCTTAAGGAAATGGGCATTGTTGAAGCATTGGAATCGATCATTGAGCATACGCAAATGAGAAACAATTTTGCGGTTGATTTTCGGGCCAAGCCTTTTGACAACCTGCTTAACGAAGAGCAGATTACAGCGATTTACCGCATTGTCCAAGAGTTGCTTCGCAATGCTGATAAGCATGCGCGTGCCAATCTGGTCACGTTAGAGTTGGAGCAGAGAACAAACATAGTTTATTTTCACTATAAGGACGATGGGGTCGGCATGGATGTCGATTACATGGAGGCTTCTTTCGAGCATATGGGTTTATCCGGTATTAAAGAAAGAGTCGCTAGCCTTGAAGGTGAAATAACATTCCGGTCGAAACGTGGAAAAGGTCTTGAGGTCATTATTATATTGCCGCAAAATATGACGACTGGCCGATCGGAAAGGGGTTTGCTGCGTGATTCGTATCTTATTAGTTGATGATCATCCATCTGTCGGAGAAGGCACCAAAACGATGATTGAACAAGATCCTGAAATGAAGGTGACGGTTGTATTATCGGCCATGGAAGCGCTGGATGCGATTAGCAACGAAGGATTTGACATTATTTTATGTGACTTGAACATGCCAGGCATAAGCGGTCTTGAGCTTGCAAAACGTTTGATTCAGCAAGATCCGGATCGTAAAGTGCTCATATATACTGGTTATGAAATTAGTACGCATTATAATTTATTGATAGAATGCGGCGTTTCCGGCTTTATCTCTAAGACGGTCTCGCGAGAACAGCTGCATAACGCCATTCGATGCGCTATGCGAGGGGAAGCGGTTATTCCGATTTCACTGCTCAAGCAGCTGCGACGCAACGAAGTCAAAATTACGCGTGCTGAGAAAGTAATTGAAGAAGTATCGATTAAAGAACGCGATCAGGATATTTTGCAGCAGGTCGCGTACGGCAATAGCAACAAAGATATTGCCATTAAGCTGCATATGAGTCAGCGTACTGTAGAGTACCATCTAACCCGGATTTTTGAAAAGCTTAACGTTAGGTCCCGATCGGAAGCAATCGCGGAGGCAAAACGGCTTGGCATTATCCGACTTGAGCAATTTGTCCCTTGAGTTTTACCGTTGCTGCCTATATATTCGATAGGCAATGACATTTTCATATTGGGATAGCTGTGGCAATCATTGCGAGCTGCAGTCACTTGATCCCCCCAGTAATACCCTAACATTGGTTTCCCTCTCAATGCTTGCGCTTTTATAGCGCAAGCATCTTTTTATATTTTTTTATGACCAGGTTCGCCAGTACTTCCTAATATAAAAGAAGAACATTAACGAATCCGTGTAGCTTATGATTCGTTAATGTCCTGAAATGTTATTTAATATTATTAATAAAGGAAGTGTTGCAGCGAATACTATTCACTAAGGGTTTCCCATTGCTCATAGGCCTCGCTTAAAGCGGTGCGCTTCTGGTCGATTTGTGACTGGATGTCCTGAATACGCATGTAATCGTTGAAAATAGCTGGGTCTGTCAGTTGCAGCTCCAGATCCGCAATGGCTTGCTCTAGCTCTGCAATATCGGCTTCGACCTGCTCCAGCTTGCGCTGACGGCTGCGTTCCTCACGCTTTGCCTGCTTGTCCAACGCGTAATCGCTAACGTTGTCGGAAGGCGCAGTAGCTTTACTGCTAGCAGTCCGCTTAGCTTCTTCCTCCAGCCGTGCTTCTTCGAGTTCATGCTTTTTCTCTATCATTTCGTCATAATTTCCTAGGAAATGTTCGGTGCCCGCAGGTGTCAGTTCGACAATGCGCTCCGCCATTTTATTAAGGAAATAACGGTCATGAGAAATAAAGAGCAGCGTGCCTTCATAATCGAGCAAAGCGGATTCCAGCACTTCCTTGCTGTACAAGTCCAAATGGTTGGTAGGCTCATCCAAAATGAGCACATTGGCTTGAGCCAGCATGAGCTTGGCAAGCGATACACGAGCTTTCTCGCCGCCGCTGAGCGCCGAAATGCGTTTAAGCACATCTTCGCCGCTAAATAGAAAGCTGCCAAGAACAGTTCGAATACGAGATTCCTCCATATGAGGGTAGAGCCCCCAAACTTCTTCCAATACGGTATTCGTCTGATTAAGTCCAGTGTGTTCTTGGTCGTAATATCCGAGCTTGACGTTGGACCCCCAGGCGATGGTGCCGCTCGAAGGCTGGCGCTGTCCGACAATCGTTTTGAGCAGTGTCGATTTGCCAATACCGTTAGGTCCAATAAGAGCCACCGTCTCGCCACGCTGCAAGCGGAAGGAGACATGCTGGAACAAGGGCTTGTTTTTCTCGTCAAACAGCACGGATAAATCCGATACCTGCAAAACATCTTTACCGGTTTGGCGCTCAATTTGGAACGTGAAGTTGGCTTTCTTTAAATCGCCCAGCGGTTTGTCGAGCACGTCCATTTTGTCGAGCGCTTTACGGCGGCTTTGAGCGCGTTTCGTAGTAGAGGCACGGACAATATTACGCTGAATGAATTGCTCCATCTTGGCAATTTCGTCCTGCTGCTTCTCAAACTGCTTTAGATCGCTTTCGTATTCTGCAGCCTTCAGGTCAATATATCGGCTGTAGTTTCCTGTATAACGTTTAGCGGAATGCCGTTCGATTTCAACAATCGTCTGCACAAGCGCATCGAGGAAATATCGGTCATGAGAGACGACAAGAATCGCGCCGGAATAGCTGCGCAAATAGCCTTCAAGCCAAGTGAGCGTCGGAATATCCAAATAGTTGGTGGGCTCATCGAGCATGAGCAAATCAGGAGCTTGAAGCAAAATACGGGCGAGCGCCAGCCTCGTCTTTTGACCGCCGCTGAGCGTATGGATAGGTGTATCTGGCGGAAAAGTGCCAAAGCCCATGCCGTGAAGAACGCTGTTGATGCGCGTATTGATTTCAAAGCCGCCTTGCTCGCGAAACCAGTCAGAGCGGCGGGAATAGCGGTCGAGTACCTCTTCATAACGCTTTGGCTGTTCATGCAGCACGGGATCAGCAATTTGCTGCTCCAGATCGCGCAGCTCCTGCTCGGCCTCCAGCAAATGAGCAAATACGGCGCGCATTTCGGCTTCAATGGTGCGGTCGGATTGCAGACCGCTGTTTTGAGCCAAATAGCCGAGCCGCGTTTCCTTGGCCTTGTGGATGGCGCCGGAGTCGAAAGAAATCTCTCCCGCAATGATTTTTAACAGCGTGGACTTGCCCGCGCCATTGACGCCAACAAGTCCGATGCGCTCGCGTTCAAGCACCTGCATCGTAATATTTGATAATATGGGATCTACACCGTAGCTTTTACTTATATTAGAAACTTGAAGCAGCATAAAAAATACCTCCAACGAATAATTGCTTAGCTTTCGCTTGCTTGCTATTTCATTATATATTAACACAAATGCAAGCCGCCATTGGCGAAAGTTGCATAACAATGGTAAACTGAACATAATTGAAATTGAGGAATTGGAAAGGCAGAATAGCGATTATGACGGACAATGAAAAATCGCAAATAAAGGCGGAAAAACAGCGTATTCGAGCGGATGCTGCTAAAGCTCGCGATCGCTTGTCCAAGCAGGATCGGACATTACGGTCTGAGCTTGCTTGCAGCGCATTAAGCGTATGGCTGGAAGAACATCCGGAGCAGCGCGAAATCATGTGTTATGTTCCATTTCGCTCTGAGCTGGACATGTGGCCGCTAATGGAATGGGCGTGGTCAACCGGGCGTGAGGTAATCGTACCCCGTTGTCACCCGCTTGATCGCTCGATGACACTGTACCGGCTGCAATCGCCAGCGGATTTAATGGAGGGTGCATATGGAATCCGTGAGCCTGACCCGGCGAAATGCGAGGAGCTTCCGCAGGGGCATGTGCCAGGCATCATCATCGTCCCAGGCATTCAGTTTGACCGCATTGGCGGACGAATGGGCTATGGCGGAGGTTATTATGACCGATTTGCGGAGCGGGCAGGCGAGGCAGGGAAGCGCGCGATGTGGATTGGCGCAGCTTTCGAGGCGCAGGTTGCAGAGCAGGTTCCGATGCAGGAGCATGATTTGAAGATGAACGGAATCGTAACGGAATCCGGGATTCATTTGCTATAGAATCCGTAAGGGGGAGAGAGTGCTGTGGGATTGACGCATTTTAACGAGCAGGGCAGGGCCAAAATGGTGGATGTAAGCGATAAGGACGTTACGTCTCGCAGTGCTACAGCACAGACGACCGTTACGATGCACAGCGAGACGCTAGAACGGATTAAAGCGGGAACGATAGGCAAAGGCGATGTGCTGGCCGTATCACAGGTTGCAGCCATTATGGCCGCGAAAAAAACATCGGACGTCATTCCGATGTGCCATCCGCTTCCTTTGACTGGCGTGGATGTGCGCTTTGATGACAATGGCGCAGATGAGCTATACATACAGGCAACCGTGAAAACAACAGGTAAAACAGGGGTCGAAATGGAGGCGCTGACAGCAGTTTCGATCGCCGCTCTTACCGTTTACGATATGTGCAAAGCAATTCAGAAGGATATGGTGATTGGCCCGACACATCTTGTTGCAAAGACCGGTGGCAAAAACGGCGATTACCAGTTTCAAGCGGAAGCAGACTCGATAGAAAAATAAAGCAAGGCGGCTGTTTCCAGCGATGGAATCACCCATGATCGGACAAGGGATGGGAGGAACGGTAAATGCAGTGGAAAGTGGCTATTTTGACGGCTAGTGATAAAGGCTCGCGCGGTGAACGTGAAGATACAAGCGCACAAGTTATCAGGGAGCTGGTAGAGGAAGAGCTTGGCGGCGTAATTGTCGATTATCGCATCGTTCCGGATGAGCAGGATGAAATTATGGCAGCCATCATTGAGATGACCGAATATTATCAAGCGGATTTATTGCTGACGACAGGAGGGACAGGACTTGCGATTCGTGATGTGACGCCCGATGCTACATTGCGGGTGGTCGATCGGGTTATTCCAGGTCTTTCAGAAGCGATGAGGTTTGGCGCTATTCAAAAGACGAGAAGCGCCATGCTGTCCCGAGGCGTATGCGGCATCCGTGGCAAGTCGCTGATTGTGAATTTGCCGGGCAGCCCGAAAGGTGTCCATGAAAGCTTAATGGCCATTATGGATCAACTGCCTCAAGCCCTTGAGATTATTTCCGGTACACAGGGAGAGGACGTATTATGAGCAGCGCTGGGCAGCATAAGCAGCAAGGGCAAGCAGCAACAACGGCCGAGCTGAGTTTGGAAACCAAGACGGTGCTAAAGGAAGTGTCCGTCTACGATGCCATTGGTTTGCGGCTGGCTCATGACCTCACCCGTATTGTACCGGGTGAGTTTAAAGGCCGGATTTTCAAAAAAGGCCATATTATAACCGAAGCTGACATTCCGAATCTGCTCGATATTGGCAAGGAGCATATTTACATTATGGAGCTTGCCCCTGGCGAGCTGCACGAGGATGATGCTGCAAGCAGGATGGCAAAGGCGCTTTGCGGAGACGGCATCTGGCTAAGCGAACCGCATGAAGGTAAAGTAAGCATGAAATCCGAGCTGCTTGGGCTTGTTGAGGTTGACGAAGCGCTGGTGCATGCCATTAATTCGCTCGGGGAAATTGCGCTTGCGACGGTAAAGACGAATAGCGTAGTGAAGAAGGATGGACAGCTTGCGGCTACTCGCGCTATTCCGCTTGTCGTGCCGGAATCCAAGGTAGAGGAAGTTGAGCGCTTGGCAGCAGAGTATCGCTCGGCACATGAGGGCGCTGCGCCCGTTCGTGTAAAGCCATTTCGCAAGCTGCGAGTGGGTCTGCTGACGACGGGCGGGGAAGTATTCGGCGGGAGGATCGAGGATAAATTCGGTCCCGCTGTCCGCAGCAAGCTGGAAGCCTTCGGCTCAGAGGTCATCGAGCAGCGTTTTGCTCCCGACGACAAGCAGGTGATTGTTAATGAAATTAACTATTTGCTTAGGCAAGATTATGATATGATATTGGTAACAGGCGGAATGTCTGTCGATCCTGACGACCGCACACCAGGGGCAATTAAGGCGTCGGGTGCACACATCGTTAGCTATGGAACGCCGATGCTGCCTGGATCCATGCTGTTAATGGGTTATTTGAACGAAGTGCCAATACTTGGCTTACCGGGATGCGTCATGCATGACCCGTTTACTTCATTCGATGTCCTGCTGGCACGCATACTTGCGGGGCATCAAATTGTGAAGGAAGATATTATACAGCTCGGTTATGGCGGTTTGTACGGATGCTGAGTTTGGACAGACATCCAAGAGTGAGAAGGAGGTAGACGATTATGCCATCTATTGGTGCAACGGGAATTATTTTGCTGGTGCTAGTGGCCCTGCTGTTGTTTGGTCCTAACAAGCTGCCTGAATTGGGTAGAGCTTTCGGTCGGACACTTAAGGAGTTTAAAGCGGGTGCAAGAGATGTAATGGATGATGAGCCAAAGGACAAAGAGGAGAAACGGATCGACGTTTCCAAATCAGACAATACTGAGTCGAATAACAAGCGGCTGCCGGATTAATCGGGCCCGCTTTTTTTCTGGAAGGAGATTGTGACAGATGGGAATCAGGCAAGACGAAGCTACCGAACAACCCTTTAATCGCGAACGGCTGCGTGAGGAAGGCCTGATGCCGCTGCTGGAGCATGTCGGAGAGCTTCGCAAACGGATTTTTTATATGCTGCTCGTTATCTTGGTGGGCCTCATTGCTGGTTTGTTTGTGGCAAAGCCTGCTTATGATTTCATTATGAGCCTTGAGCCAGCGCGCTCTCTCCCGATGCATACGTTCTCCTTGTGGGACGGGGTCGGCGTCTATATGAAATTCGCGCTCGTCATAGCGCTTATTATTACGATTCCATTTACGGCGTATCAGCTATGGGCATTCGTTAAGCCAGCTTTGCATGTAAAGGAACAGCGGGCGACGCTTAAATATATCCCATTCGCTTTATTGATGTTTTTGGTGGGACTGTCATTTTCTTATTTTGTCGTTTTTCCACTCGCGTTTCATTTCACCAGAAATGTTTCGGACAGTTTGGATTTGGTCGAGACGTTCGGAATTATTCAATATTTCACCTTTATGTTTAATATTTTGATTCCGATTTCGCTGTTATTTGAGCTGCCGCTGGTCATTATGTTTTTGACCGCAATCCGGATTTTGAATCCGATTCGTTTGCGCAAAATGCGCCGCATTTCCTATTTCATTATGATTTTTATTGGGGTCGTAGTGACGCCGCCCGATTTTGTATCGGATGCGCTCGTGGCCATCCCATTAATCGGTTTATATGAAATCAGCGTTTTCCTGTCCGCTGCAATATACCGCAAGCAGCTTGCTGCAGACAAGCTGCGCGAAGAGGAAATGAACGAAGAAGTCTCATAGCTTCGTATGCGACCATCGTTACATAAATCCCCATATCCATTGCTTTCATAGCAGTGGACACGGGGATTTTTCTGATTTTATGCCAGGTATCATTATTTTCATGTTGACAATTTTCGAAGCAAAATATAATATTGAAACAGTTGTTTAAATCGATTGTTTAAAACATTTGTTTAAACCAGATAAATAGACACAGACAGGATGGGATTGGCGATGAAAAACACGATTCAAGCTTTTATGAAGCGTCCAACAACAATTGTTGGTATTATTACGGCGCTTATGTTTCAAATTGTATTTTCAGTTATATGGATGACAGGTTATAATGGAGTGACCGATCGTATTGATAAACTGCATATTGCAATAGTCAATGAAGATCAACAGTTCGGCGCGCAAATCGCAGGTTCTTTGGTCGGCAATTTGCCCTTCCAAATGTCGCAGCCTGCAAGTCTTGAGGATGCGAAGCAGCAGCTTAATGCACGTGAGCTGCAAATGATTATTTATTTCCCTGCTGATTTTTCGCAAAAGGCGATGGCGGCAGATGGCAAAGCGGATATTGGCTATTTTATCAATGAATCCAACCCTGCTTTAATTAAGAGCATTATGAGCAATGTTGCTGCAGAGGTAACGAAGGAAGCCAATGCACAGGCGATAGAGCAAGGCATCGCAGGTACGCTTGGCAAGGCAGGTGTTCCGGTGGAGCAGGCGGCGATTGCTGGCCAAAGCTTAGCGGAACGTATTACGGCGAACATCGAATCCATGAACCCGGTCAAAGGCATGAGCAACCAAATGGTTCCGATGATGATGGTGCTCGCTTCTTATGTTGGCGCGATGATTATGGGGATGAACCTGGAGCAATCGTCGATGATGGTTAGTGCTGTAGCAGGCCGCTGGAAGCGTTTTGCAGCTCGAAGCATTATTACGGCAGGTGCGGCAATTGGCGTATCGCTTGTAGGCTCTTCTTTGCTCGCTGCATTTAATGGACAAATGGAGCAGGGCTTCTTGAAGCTTTGGCTGTTCCAGCTCATGTTCGTGCTTGCGTTTATGTTTGTCTCTCAAATGTTCTTATATGTATTTGGTATGGCAGGCATGCTGTTTAATACTATTGCACTGTCCGCGCAGCTCGTTTCATCTGGTGCGATTGTGCCGCGTGAGCTGCTACCGGATTTTTATGTGAAACTTGGAGAGACGCTTCCTGCAACTTATGCAGTTGAGGGGCTAATGAATGTGCTGTTCGGTGGTACGGGCATTGGAAGCGAGCTTGTGGTACTGGCTATTATGACGATCATCGGTTTTGTGATCAGCATGGCAGCGGTTGGCTTGAAGAAGCAGCTTGCGCCGAAGCCGGGGCAAATGGCAATGAAGTCGAATTAATTCGTTTCCGCGCTTTCTAATCAGCCCCAAGTGTTTGCGTCAAATAAAGTGGTTGCCGTTAGGAGGCTGTGATGAAAGCTGCGGATATCGATGTGAAAATGAGAATTTTGCTGGCAGCGAAAAAGCTATTTGCCGCTCAAGGCTTTGACAGGACATCCGTCAGGCAAATTTGCGAGGAAGCAGGCGCGAATGTGGCGCTGATCTCTTATTATTTTGGCGGGAAAGATAATTTGTTTTTCGCACTGTTTGAAGCTTTTTTTCCTAGCAGGGGCATCGCTTCTATCGCTCAGGATATGGAACCGCTTGAAGGCATGAAGCTATTAATTCGGGAGCTGCTCACCTCTCGTTATCAGGATGCTGAGCTATCCTACATCATTCAATGCGAGCTTGCGCTGCATACACCGCGGATTGAAATGATTCAGGAGCGTGTCCTGCCGATCTGGCAGCTGATACATCAATGGCTTCTGAAGGGGCGTGAGCAGGGAGTGTTTGAATTTCATTCGGTTCACATGGCTTTTACGGCGGTCAGCTCAACCCTGCTTTTTCCGAAAGGAAATATCCACACGCTGGTGCTTATGGGCGAGGATACGTCTACGCTGGAGGAGCGGATTACGGATACGACGGCTTTTATTCTCAAAGCGTTAAAGCCTTCGGAGCAATACGAATAAGCTTATCCATAAACAAGAGAAAACCAACTTCAACTCCGTTATTGCAAGCGGGAGGTGAAGTTGGTTTTTTTTCGCCTAAGTATGGATGCTCACATTTTTCTTCATCATCAGGTAAGCGGCTTCCGCATCGCGGGCCTCCAGCGCGTCAATGATCGCCTGATGCTCCTTGACGCCTACTTGGGCAATGAAAGTAGGCTGTTTAATAAATAAATACTTATAGCGGCGAAGGTGCATTTGCAGCGAGGAGGTGAATGATTGAATATAGGCATTATCCGCCAGCTCCAAAATGACATTATGGAATTCCTCATCATATTCGATCGCTTCATAGGGCTTATTCTCCTGAATGCATTTCGCAAACTGGGCATTCAGCTCTTTAAGGCGGACTATATGCTCCGGCTGAATATGCGGCACTGCAAGCTCTGCCGCGAGAGCATTCAGCGCAACAAGCGGCGCATAAAGCTTAGGCATATCCTCTTCTTCAATCATCGTCACTCTTGTTTCCTTGCTGGGCATCATTTGCACAAGCCCTTGTACTTCAAGCAATTGCAGCGCTTCGCGAATCGGCGTTCGGCTGACGCCAAGTGCATCTGCAAGCTCAGCATCAATCAGCTTTTCTCCAGGCTGAAGCGTGCCTTCTATAATCCATTTCTGGAGCTGAGCTAAAGCTCTGTCCTTCGCAGATATTCTGAGCGGCGAGGAATAATTAGTCGGTATCGGCATTACATCACCTTCTTCAAGAAAATTAAACTACAGCTCTCAAACGGCGTTTTTGGCTACTTCCTATCATATATCGAAGCAGCAAGAGGGTGCAAATGGATTAAAGTAAGCTCCGTTTAGACAAAAAACAATCGGGAAAATAAACCTTGCTATATCATACATAATCAGAATATAATATGCAATATATCGCATATCAAACATCGATTTTTACTTCGAAAAAGGAGAACCTGATGTCAACCAATCAAGCTGCTATTCGGCCGACCAATGTGGCGGCCACTACTTTTTTTCCGATTTTGTTTGCTGCAAGCTCGGTACATTTGCTCAATGATACGATTCAAGCGATTGTGCCTGCACTGTATCCGGTGCTTAAAGATTCTTTTTCATTAACCTTTTCGCAAATTGGCCTTATTACTTTAATCATTAATTTGACGGCAGCGATTTTACAGCCGCTTATTGGCATTTTCACCGATAAACGACCGATTCCAAGGCTGCTGCCGATCGGTGTTCTTTTCACCCTTGCGGGTGTGCTGGTGCTGTCCTTCTCGGCGTATTATTGGATGATCCTCGCTGCGGTTATGCTGATTGGGGTCGGGTCAGCGATATTCCATCCGGAATCGGCGCGGGTAGCTTATTTGGCAGGCGGGGCGCGCAAAGGACTGGCGCAATCGATTTTTCAGTTTGGCGGAAATATTGGACAAGCGCTTGCTCCGATCATGACGGCGATGCTGTTCGTACATACGGGGCAAAAGGGTGTCGTTTGGTTTTCCCTGCTGCTCGTTGTCGGTTTCATGCTGCAAAGCTACGTCGCCAGATGGTATACGAAGCACTTGAAGGCCGAGAAGGAGCGCAAGGGGACGGTGCAAAATCATCCGTTTGCAAGAAGCGGCCTCTCTAAGACAAGAGTAGCGTTTGCGGTTACGATTATTATGATTTTGGTCTTTTCTAAATATGTTTATATTTCAGCGTTAACGAGCTATTATTCTTTTTATGCCATAGAAAAATTCGGGGTATCGACCAGCCAGGCGCAGATGATCCTGTTCGTCTTCCTGGTTGCCAACGTTATTGGGCTGCTGTTCGGCGGCATGCTAGCGGATAAATTCAGCCGCCGTGCGCTGATCTGGTTTTCGATTTTGGGGACGGCTCCCTTTTCACTCGCCCTGCCGTATGCGAATTTAACGTTTTCCGTCATCTTGATCTTTTTTGCGGGGTTGATTTTGGCTTCGGCGTTCTCGATCATTATGGTGTATACGAACGAGCTGCTGCCAGGGAAGGTCGGGCTCGTATCAGGCATTTTCTTCGGTCTTGCTTTCGGGCTTGGCGGAGCGGGCTCGGCCATTCTTGGCAATCTTGCTGATGCGACAAGCATTGTGTTCGTTATCCAGTGCTGCTCGTATTTGCCGCTGCTGGGGCTATTCACCGTATTTCTCCCCTCCGACAAAAAGAATAAGCCGCTGCAAGCGTAAGCGGAAATAGGAAAGAGCGATGATTCGCGCCGGAAGGTGCTGGTCATCGCTTTTTTGCTTGCCAGCTGCGTAAGCTTGCCTGCGATAAAGTCAAAATAATGATATAGGTTGGCAAAATACCGTCACAGCGCGAACGGCTTTTTTTCTATGATAAAGGTATCCATTATAGATCGAGGTGAAGGCTCATGAATCCGCTACAAAAAACAACGGCCAAGCAGAAGCATTCAGGCAAACGGCAGCTGGCGGCGAGGCGGTCAAGCGGCGCGATCCAGCGAAAAGAAACGCTCGCGGGTTTTCTGTTCGTAGGCCCGATGCTGATAGGAGTGACGGTGCTGACGCTGCTGCCGATACTCGCAACCTTTGGGCTGTCGCTGGCAGACTGGAATTTTATTGCTGGCTTTGATGGCCTGAAATGGGTCGGCTTCGATAATTTTGAGCGGCTGGCGAAGGATGCAGCATTTCTTAAATCGCTTAAAAATAATGCGTACTTTCTGCTGACTGTTCCCGCCTATTTGGCAGTTTCGATGTTTCTCGCGATTATGATCGACAAGCATGTGTATTTGAAAAGCTATTTCAAGGTTGCTTATTTCATGCCGTACATTTCCAGCATTGTAGCGGTAGCTATCGTCTGGCAGGTGCTTTTTCACCCGTCAGCGGGGCCGGTTAATCAGTTGCTTATGGCGCTCGGTATTGAAAATCCACCCAAATGGATTGCTGATCCGAAATACGCGCTTCCGTCGCTCATGATGATTACCGTTTGGACGGCTATCGGCTTTAATATGATCGTGTATATTGCTGGACTTCAATCGATTCCGCGGGATTTGTATGAGGCGGCCGATATTGATGGGGCAAACGCTTGGGTGAAATTCAAAAGCATTACGTTCCCGCAGCTGTCGTCAACCTCCTTCTTCCTGCTTGTAACGGGCATTATCTCGACGTTCAAGGTGTTTGATTTAATTGCGATTTTGACCAAGGGCGGGCCACTTTCCTCGACTAGCATGATCGTCTGGTATTTATACGATACGGCGTTCGTCAATCTGAAAATCGGCTACGCCTCATCGATGGCGGTCGTTCTGTTCGCCTGTGTGCTGCTCATCACCCTTTTGCAATGGGTTGGCCAGAAGAAGTGGGTGAATTATTAAAAGCAATACTATAAGGGAGGCAAGAAGAGAATGAACCAAAAAACGATAAATACGGTCCGTAAATCGATTTTCACGGTGATAATGATGGGGATGAGCATTTTGTTCCTGCTGCCCTTCGTCTGGATGCTGTCTACTTCCTTTAAAATCGAGGCGGACGTATTCACCTATCCGATCCAGTGGATACCGAAAACGTGGCATGTCATCGAAAATTACAAGGAAGTGTGGAATGGGCAATTTCCGTTCTATAAATACTATTTGAATTCCATTAAAATTACAGTAGTTACGACGATACTATCGTGCATTGTATCCGCGCTTGCTGCTTATGGCTTCTCCAAAATCCAGTTTGCAGCAGGTAAATATTTGTTTCTTATCGTACTGGCTACTTATATGATCCCGCAGCAGGCGATTTTAGTGCCGCAGTTTATTTTGTATCGCTCGATTGGTTTTTTCGACAGCCATGTGGGACTTATTCTGCTCGGCAGCTTCAGCGTGCTTGGCACCTTCATGCTGCGCCAATTTTTTATGGGCGTTCATAATGAATATATTGAATCGGCGAAAATCGACGGGGCGGGGCATGGCCGGATATTTATGCAAATTGCGTTTCCGCTCGTACGTCCCGCCGTTGCAACGTATGCGATTTTGCGCTTCATTTGGACTTGGAATGACTATCAGAATCCGCTGATCTTCCTGCGCACAGACAGCCTGTATACGATACAATTGGCGATGCAAAAGTTTACAACCATTAACGGCGAGTTTTATTCGCTCATTATGGCGGCTGCCGTATCGTCCATCGTGCCGCTGCTGATCATTTTCGTCATTGGACAAAAAAGCGTCATCGAGGGCATTGCAATGGGCGGCGTAAAGGGGTAGTAGGGTCAGTTGCAGGACAGGCAGCAGTGATGCCTACCCCAAGCAGGCTCCTAGGGGAAGTCAAAATAGTCGTAAATGTAGTCAATATTGTAGTATAGGAGCGGGCAGCCGCATTGCTACAATAACGATAGATAGAAAGCGCATACAAACATATTTCAGACAGCTATCGTTATTTTTTATTTTTGAGGAGGAGGGTTTGCATGTTTAGAAAAATGAAATGGTTATCGCTTATGCTGATGTCGATTATGATGGTGGCGGCTGGCTGCTCATCAGGCGGAAACGCAAATAGCGGAGGGGCAGCGGCTTCGCCAGCAGCGAGCAGCGGCACGGAAAGTCCGGCGCAGGCGGCTGATGAAGAGGTTACGATTAAGCTGCATACGTTCGGCAACGAGGCGAGCTATAATTGGAAGCAGACGATTGCGGCATTTGAGGAGAAAAATCCAAACATCAAGGTTGATGTCGTCGTATTGAGCGAGAAGGGCGATACGCAGGAGGCGATTCAAAAGCTGGATCTTGCCGCATCCTCCAATGAGCAGATGGATGTCATCATGTTCAGTGATCCTGCTGGCTATGCGCAGCGCGTTGGTCTGGGCATGGTTGCTCCAATTGATGATTTTATTGCTAAAGAAGGCTTTAAGGTTAATGAGGAGTACAAGGTCGATACGATGCTGGACGGCAAATATTATGCGCTGCCAGGCAAGTTTAACCCATGGTATGTGCTGCTGAACAAGACGCAGCTGGCCGCTGCGGGGCTAGAGGTGCCAACCGAATGGACATGGGATGACTTTATGAGCTATGCGAAGACGCTTACGACAGGCGACGGGGCATCGAAGCATTACGGCACGTATTTCCATGGTCCGCAAAATGGCGGCTGGATGGAGTTTCTGAAGCTGGCGCTGGCGAATCAGCCGGATAATACCGAGTTTTTGAAGGCGGATGGCACGTCCAATCTGGATAATCCGCTCATGCGCAAAACGCTGGAGCTGCGTGTGCAGATGGAGAAGCAGGACAAGTCGGCATCCCCTTACACCGATATGATTTCGCAGAAGCTGCATTACCGCAACCAGTTTTTCAATCAGGCAGTCAGCATGGTCATGATTGGTAGCTGGATGAACACGGAGCTTGGCGGAACCGAGCAGTTCCCGCTTAACTTCGAGGTGGCGGTCGCTCCGATTCCGAAAAATGCAGCGGCAGACGAAGGCGGCTACACGATGGTGACGACGGATTATGTGTCGGTTGCGGCTTCCTCTAAGCATAAGGATGCAGCGTACCAATTTGTTCGCTGGTATACGACCGAAGGACAGATCGCTCAAGGTAAAAATGTTCCGTCCTGGAATGGCATTGACGATTCCCAGCTGGAAACGATTATTGATACGATTTTGAGCGGTACGGCAAATCCGGAGAAGGTCGACAAGCAGTCGCTGCTGTCGGTGCTGAAAAACGCCAAATCGTCCAAAATCATTCCGCCTGTTACGTATCAATCTGAAATTTATAAAGTGATCAATGAGGAGTATGAGAAGCTGATCTTTGATCAGCAGGATATTGATCAGACGATTGCCGCTTTGCAGGAGCGTGTGCAGCAGGTGATTGATTCGAACAAAAAGTAGCAGTAGCTATGTGTGGTGGAAGAAAGTCTGCTGCTCAAAAGATTGGCTTCCGATCGCCGTTATCGTCAAATTTCCTATGCTTATAGCAAGGGGAAGGGTAGGAATTTGACGATAAAAGCGAGCGCTAAAGGCTTACGAGGAAATTAGTTCCCGCTTTTACCGGCAAACATCAGTGGTTTTGTGATGTTTGCCGGTAATTTAGCGGAAGTTATTTCGTCGTAATGCCTATCGCTTCTCCAGCCCAATCTTATTGCTACGCAGACTTTTTCAAAATATAAGCATGTATAAGTTTCCCCCTTATACTCCGCTTCTATTTCACTGCGAAACGTTAGCTTTACCGCCAGAGGACGGCGGCAGCCGTTTACGCTTGAATTCTAAGCATGTATAAGTTTCATCCTTATATCCGCTTAGAATTCTCCGGCAAAGCTCTTCGCTCGTCCCAGAAGGACGACGAAGTCGTTTTTGCTTGCCACACGGGTAAAAGCAAAGGGAGAAGTGCAGAGCTGTTGCTGCACTTCTTTTTGCCTGAAACCGTAGAAAATCAATAGTGGCGTTCTTTATACAATGGCGCTCTTTGCGTTGCTCGCGGACAGTAAAGTCCCTATTTTCCCATTTTCGTCCTTTTTCACATCGCTGCGGACCGTGAGGCCGTTATATCCCTCAAGCTAGGCTCATTTCATGTTATGCAGCACATATAGCGGCTTCTGAGTCCGCGAGCACGGCCAAAGCTTGTTTTGCTCACAAATAACGGCCTCACTGTCCGACACAAGGCCATTTCCATTTAAACAGCTTCATCTTAGGGTCAAAGCTGATCGACGGAAGCTTCCCGAACTTATATGCTCTAGTCCAATCGATATAGAAAAAATCTTAAGGGAAAACGACGCGGAAATGGTGCGTTTCCGTTACACTTGAAAGAAATACGAAAAAGGGGTGGGGTTGTGTCTAGTCAATGGCTGTCGCTGCTGCGGCTGAGGTCATTTCGCTATCGGTTGATGGTAGCGGCCGTCGTCTGTCTGCTCCTCCCCGCTTTAATCACGCTCGCCGTCTACAATATGCTGACGAAGGATGCGATGAAGCAGGAGGCGGTCACGCAATCGCAGCAAAAGCTGGAGCTGGTGGACGGTTATGTGTCGAATCTGTTTAATTATATGTTTTATATCGCCAACAACGTACAGCTGGACTCGGAAATGAACCGGATTATGAAAGCGATTGCTTCAGGCAAAACCTATGAAGGCGCAAGCGCGGAATATGACCGCTACCTCGACCGCATGAAGATTATGAATAAAATTGAAAATATGACCGTCGTCGGCGATAAGGCTTTTGTGACGATTTTACTGAAGGACGGGACGAATTTTGCCAATTATTCGTTTGATGAATACGATCCCGGCTTGTTTCGCGAGGAGCCTTGGTTCGCGCAATTAAATGGGCTGTCCGGGCTGCAATCGTTTTGGCCGGGGGCTACGCCGACGGTGTTTGACAGCGATAAAATTCGCAGCCCCTATCAGCTCTCTATTGCCCGGGCTTTGCGTGGGGATAGTGTGAATCCCTACGGCTACGTCATTGTGACGATACTGGAAAACAAGGTGAGCGATATTTTTAGAAAAATCGAGCTGGAGCAGGAAACGATGCTGCTCGGCAGCGAGGACCAGATTTTATCCCATCCCGACGCTAATCGTGTGGGCGAAATTTTTCCTTACGCAACGCTTGCGAGCGAGCAGGCCGACCCGCATATTTTGCAAATCGAAAAAGAGGATTATTTAATGGCCTGGCATACAAATTCGCTTACGGGCTGGAAGCTGGTGTCGCTTACTCCTTATGACCGCGCTGTTTTTAAGCTGAATGTCATTTTCAAACGCGTTTTTATGTTCCAGCTCGCATCTTTCTGCTTGTTTATGGTGCTGCTGCTTTATTTGCTGGGGAAATTTACACGGCCGCTCGTTCGTCTGGGGCGGGTAGCGGAGACGGTGCAGCGCGGTAATTTGGAGGTGCGCTCGGGCATTCGCGGGGAGGATGAGATCGGCTATTTGGGCCAATCCTTCGATTTAATGCTCGATAAGGTGAAGGAGACGATTGGCGAAATTACGAAGACGCAGGTGCGAAAGCGCAAGGCGGAGCTTGCGATGCTCCAGGCGCAGATCAATCCGCATTTTCTGTTTAATGTGCTGAATTCGATCCGGATGAAGGTGCTGCGCAAAGGGGATTCGGAAAGCGCGGAAATGATCAGCTCGCTGTCCAAGCTGCTGCGGATGACCATTAGCCAGGATAAAGGCGTCATCCCGCTTCATGAGGAGGTCGATCTCGCAATCGATTATGTGAGGCTGATGAATATGCGGCAAAAAGAGAAGGCGGAGCTCACGCTTGACCTGTCGCCTCTGAGCTTAACAGCACTTGTCCCGCGTTTCTGTCTGCAGCCGATTATTGAAAATGCGCTTATTCATGGTCTCAGTCAGCAGGCCGGCTTAATGACGATTAGCGCAAGCGAAGCAGAGGGTGGCTATCAAATAACGGTGAGCGACAGCGGCGAAGGCATTGAGAAGGGAAAGCTCGAACGGCTGCGACATAAGCTTGGCGCGAGCTCTTTAGAAAAGCTTGAGCAGGAAGCGGCAGCTGAAGAGGATGGTGATGCAGCCGTCTTGCCAGGCAAGTTCTCGGGCATCGGGCTTGTAAATGTATACGAACGGATGGGCATAACCTACGGCGAACGCTTCCAGATGACGATAGACAGCGATATCGGGCAGGGCACAGTCATTACGCTGTACATTCCGAAGCAGGTGGTGGATTCTGATGGTTAAGGTGATGCTGGTTGATGATGATTATCCGGTGCTGGATCTGCTGGCTTTTGCCATTGAGTGGGAGGAGCTGGGCTTTCAGCTGCTAGGCATGCATGAGAATGGCGAGGTTGCGCTGGCAGCGGCGCTGGAGGAAATGCCAGATATTCTGATTACAGATATCGGGATGCCCCGCATGGACGGGCTGGAGCTGATACGCCGGCTGAAGGAGCGCAAACCGGAGCTGCGCGTAGCCGTGCTGTCCTGCCACGATGAGTTTCGTTATGCGCAGCAGGCGCTCAAGCTGCAAGTACAGGATTATTTGCTCAAGGATACGCTTGATCCTTCGGATATTCGCAAGCTGCTGCTGCAATTTCAGGAGGAGCTTAATGAGACGAAGGATTTGCATATGGAGCAGCTCCGCAAGGAGCATTTGGTCGATCGCAACAAGGCGCTGCTGAAGGAGCAGTTTATTAGGGCGACGCTTCATCAGCCGATGCTGGATCCCGTCAAATGGCAGCAGGAGCTGGGGGCATTCGGCCTGCCATTCGGAGCTGGCGAGCTTGTCATTCCCGTGCTCGGCATCATCGACGATTATCCGCGGGCGCTGCAGCGTTTTCGCTCCGAAGAGGTGCTGCGTTTTGTGGTGGACAATGTCACCCGCGAGGTGATGGCAAGCAGGGAGCACATTCGCCCCGCTGCGCATTTTGTGTACAGTCCACAGGAATCCTTCATCATGCAGGTATGTCCGCAGGGGCTGAAAATAAACGGCTTCGACGAGGTGAAGCTGCTGCTGGCGGAAGTGCAGCGGACGCTCAGAAGCTCGCTGAAGCTGACGATGTCTTTTCTGATCGGCGATAGCGCGGGCGATCCATTGCGCTTGCGGGAAGCGCTGGCAGAGCTGCTTTCCGGGGCGGAGGCGCGCTTTTATCGCGCGCCAGGCTCTATTGGGAAGGCGTGCGCCGGTAAGGCGGCGCAGCCCGCAAAGGCAGGCAGCGACAATCCGCTGCTGGAAAGGTTTGGCGAGGCGGCCGAGCTGCTGCGGGAGGCGCTGCTGGGCCATAAGCGCGAGGCGGCAGAGGAGCTGGTGTGCCAGTGGCTGTCGCTCGCGGAGCAGCGGAGGCTGCCGCCCGAGCAGGTGAAGGATTGGGTGTTTAAGCTGCTGCTGGATGTAAAGCTCAAGCTTCAATTGATGCAGCATACCCGCTCAGCAAGCTCGATTGACGTCAGCCACCATGAGGTGTGGGAGCTGGGCAACCTTGCCGAGCTGCAAGAGTGGCTAATTGCCCACTGCTTGTCAGCGATAACCGCTTCCGAAAATGGCGTCAGCGGCAGCAAGCGGGCCGAGGTGATCGACGCTTGCGAATACGTTTCGCAGCATTTGGACAAAAAAATCAGTCTCGACGAGGTCGCCGACCAGCTGTTTATGAACTCCAGCTATTTTAGCCGCCTGTTCAAGAAGGAAATGGGCGAGACCTTTATCGAATATGTAATACGGATGAAAATGCATCGAGCCAAAGAGCTGCTCGATCAAACGGGCTCGCCCATAGGCAAAATATGCGAGACGCTGGGCTACGATAACCAGAGCTATTTTATAAAGCTGTTTAAGTCGTGTACAGGTGTGACGCCTGTGGAATATCGGAGAGGGCAAAAGCGATTGTAAGCGATGCCAAGGTAGGGTTCGTTGTCTTAAGCCGAGATGGAAAGATGCTTGAGGTGTAGGGGGACGGAAAGGGAACAGCTTGGAAATGGATAGAGCATGGGTAGAGCATGGATAGAGCATGGATAGAGCATGGATAGAGAGCATATAGAGCACAGATAGAAACGAATTGGGAACTTAGAACAATCGTAAGGCTGTGGAAGCATGGGGAGAGGAGCGGAATTTATGAAGCAGCAAGAGCAAGAGCAAGAGCAAGAGCAAGAGCAAGAGCAATTCCTACTGGAAAAGCGCTTTGCGGAGCGTTTCTTGGGACAGCTGTATTTGCCAGCAGAGCGTCGAAGCGGGCTGGCGCTGTTATTGAATGGAGAGCCGCTGTCTGCGGGACAGCTAGGCGATGAATGGTATGACAAGCTGCGCAAAGCTGCGGTGCAGCGTCCGTTAGTCGAGGAGATTCGCGCCGAGGCACAGCGCCAATTGGCGAGCATTGAGCCGGAGCTGAGCGAAGCCCTGTTTCGCATGTACAAGGAGACGGGAGAGCGGCTGCCGTATGAGCGGGTTTATTTTCAAAAAAGGCGGCGGTTGAATTCATTTGCACTTATGGCGCTGATTGAGCCTGAGGAGCCGTCATATTTGGAGGCGCTGCAGGCTTCGCTTTGGTCGATCTGCGAGGAGCGGACGTGGTGTCTGCCCGCGCATGTCGGTGGGGCAGAACAGCAGACGCCCATTGATTTATTCGCTGCGGAGACTGGCTTCGCACTCAGCGAAATAAGCGCGCTACTTGGCTTGCGGCTGCCAGAGGAAGTGCACCTGCGTATTCGTGAGGAAGTGGAAAAGCGGCTGTTTCAGCCATTTTTGACAGAGGGGCCTTATTTTTGGGAGAGCGCGGAGCATAATTGGGCGGCGGTATGTGCCGGGTCGATTGGCGCGGCAGCATTGCATTTGATGGACGATCTCGAACGGCTGGAGGCCGTGATTTCCCGCACGCTAGCTGCGATGGATTGCTATTTGGACGGCTATGGCGAGGATGGAGCGTGTGCGGAAGGGTATTCGTATTGGCAATATGGCTTTGGCTTTTATGTTTATTTTGCACAGCTGCTTAAGGCGGCAACGGATGGAGCCGTTGATTTATTTCGCAGCCCAAAAGTGCAGGAAATCGCAATGTTCCAGCAGAAGTGCTTTACAGGTGGACGCAGCATTGTGAATTTTTCCGATGCTCCTCCTGAAAGCGGTATCTTCATGG
Organism: Paenibacillus sp. R-74696; assembly: GCF_055814915.1. Lineage (NCBI taxonomy): Bacteria > Bacillati > Bacillota > Bacilli > Caryophanales > Paenibacillaceae > Paenibacillus > Paenibacillus sp. R-74696. The sequence continues at coordinate 16,597 of NZ_JBPULM010000023.1, read as the reverse complement.
GGCTGAGCTGCTATTTGCATCAGGAGTTTCCTTCTGTGGCAATGCCGCATGCGAGCTTGCGCGACGCTTATACAGGGGATCATTGCGCAAGGTGGGCGCCTGCGTTGCGGAATTTGCTTTGGTGGGAGGAAGCGGGACGAGGCTCAGGGGATGGGCCGGAGCAAGGAGCCCGGCAAGAGACTCGGGAAGAGGATCAGGAAGATGGATTGCAGGAAGGACTGCAAGGTGATGGCGCAAGCACTGCGGGCCAGATTGTGAAGTATGCTGATGCTGCCTTATGGCCGACAGAGTCGCATTATTTGGAAAATGTACAGTGGCTGCTGTCCCGTTATGTCGCGGAGGATGGAGCTGCATATAGTTTTGCCGCCAAAGGCGGACATAACGCAGAGCCGCACAATCATAATGATGTTGGGCAGTTTGTACTTCATGCGGACGGAGAAGCCTACATGGCGGATTTGGGCAGCGGGGAGTATACGGCGGACTATTTTGGCCCGCAGCGGTATGCGCTTTGGTGCAACGGCTCGCACGGACATTCCGTGCCGATCATTGGCGGCGCGCGCCAGCGCGAGGGCGCGGACGCGCGCGCCGTGGTTGTGCAGGCGGCGACCAGCGCGGAGCTTGACGTGCTGGAGCTTGAGCTGCAGGCCGCGTACGGCGAGGAAGCGGGCCTTGCAGGGCTGGGGCGGCGCTTCGAGTGGAACAAGAAGGGCGCGCTGCCTGTGCTGACGATCCGAAGCCGATATCGGTTTCGGGAGGAAGTGGACGGCGAGCGCGAGATTATCGAGCGCTTCGTTGCACGGCAGATGCCGGAGGCCCGGGAGGCCGATGGTGTCGTGGTCTTGCAGGGACGCAAGAGGCTGACGATTGCGTTTGATGCGCAGCAGTGGAAGCCAGTGGTGACGCAGCGGAGCGATATGGATCATTTTGGGCGTGAACGGCAATGGTACACGCTGGATTTTCATCATTTGCAGGCGGGAGCTGCGGCCGTGGAAGAGGAGTTTGTTTTTCGCTTTGAGCCATAGGCTGGAATAGCTAAGAGCACGAGATTAATGCGCCAAACAAAAGGAGAGCGAAGCAATGACAGGGCAGGAGAAGGGGCAGAAGCAGCAAGACTGGGTGAATGAAGCTTGGGACAAGGTGAATCAGAAGATTGGACGGACTAGCGGCCGAATCGGTGCGCAATTTCCACATGCAAGCGTGAACGGGACTTATGTGCTGGAGTCGGCGCATTGGTGGACGGCGGGATTTTGGCCAGGACTGCTATGGCTGCTCTATCAAGATGAACATTCGTGCACGGAGCGCTACAAGGAGCTTGCCGAAGCCTGTGAGCTTAAGCTCGACGAGGTCATCATGGGCTATGACCGGCTTGACCATGATATCGGCTTCATGTGGACGCTTACTAGTGTGGCACGCTATAAGCTGCTGGGGGAGGAGGATTCGCGGCGGCGGGCACTGCTTGCAGCGAACCTGCTAAGCGGCCGCTTCAATATTCAGGGCCGCTATATTCGGGCATGGAACCCTTGGCGGGAAGGCGAGCGCAATGATGGACTGGCTATTATCGACTGTATGATGAATTTGCCGCTGCTCTACTGGGCTTCGCGCACGACGGAGGACCCGCGCTACAAGCATTTGGCGATGGCGCATGCCGATACGGTACTGGAGCAATTTATTCGGCCGGATGGCTCGGTCTATCATATTGTAGAGTTTGATCCGCAAAGTGGCGAAGTAGCTGCGAAGCATGGCGGGCAAGGATTTGCAGCCGAATCGGCATGGTCGCGGGGCGCATCCTGGGCGATTTATGGCATGGCGCTCAGCTACGCCCATAGCGGCGAGCAGCGGTATTTGGATGCGGCGAAGCGCACGGCCCATTTTTTTCTGGCGAATTTACCTGAGGATTCCGTGCCGCATTGGGATTTCCGGATACCGGAAGGCGTGGAGACGTACCGTGATTCATCGGCGGGCGCATGCGCGGCTTGCGGCTTGCTGGCGATTGCGGACGTAGTGCCAGAGGTCGAGCGTGACTTGTATCGCAGTGCGGGGGAGCGGATTTTGAAATCGCTGTACGAGAACTATGGCGCATGGGCGGACGATGCAGAGGAGGAAGGGCTGGTTTTGCATGGCACGAGCCACTACCCGGAACGCAAAAATCTCGACGTCCCGCTCATCTACGGCGATTATTTCTTTACAGAGGGCCTGTCCAAGCTGCGCGGCTACGATAGCTTCTGGTCGTAGGTCGAGCATTTGGCGGAAGTAGATCGCTATTCGATTAGCATAGATAGGGAACAGAAAGGGGCGAACGGCCGTTGATTGGGGAAAAAGGTACAGATTCAGGCGAGAGAGTGCAGTTAGCGGAGGAACGAAAGTATTGGGTGAGCGAGTTATGCCGTGTAGCCGAGCCTGTGCTGCGCCTGCTAGCGGCTCGGGAGCTGAAAAAAACGATGCCTGTGCAGGCTGCTGCGGGACAGGATCGCTCTGATGTGACCCATCTGGAGGCGCTGGGCCGTCTCTTATGTGGAATAGCGCCTTGGCTTGAAGGCAGCGGCGGGGCAGACGAAGCGGAGGAGCGGCTGCGCCAGCAATATGCGGAGCTGTCACGTGCTGCGATTGCTGCTGGCTGCGACCCGGAATCTCCTGATTATATGAATTTCGCCGAAGGCTTTCAGCCGATTGTCGATGCGGCGTTTCTGGCGCAGGCGATTTTGCGTGCGCCGACGGAGCTTTGGGATAAGCTGGATGCCAAGGTGCAGAAGCATGTTGTCCAAGCTTTCAAACTAACCCGCTCGCGCAAGCCATTCGCCATGAACTGGCTGCTTTTCTCTGCGATTATTGAAGCAGCGTTGTACCGCATGGGTGAAAGCGATTGGGACCCGATGCGTATTGATTATGCGCTCAAGCAGCATGAGCAGTGGTATGTTGGTGACGGAGCCTATGGCGATGGGCCATCGTTCCATTTCGACTATTACAACAGCTTTGTAATCCAGCCCATGCTCGTTGACATCGTGGCAGCCGTTCATGGCTGCTATGAAGATTGGGATGCCATGCAGGCGAGCATCAAGGAGAGAGCAAGGCGCTGGGCAGAGGTGCAGGAGCGGCTTATTTCTCCTGAAGGCACCTTTCCCCCGCTGGGCCGCTCGCTTGCCTACCGCTGCGGCGCCATGCAAAGCTTGGCGCAAAGCGCGCTGCTCGGCGAGCTTCCCGGCAGCGTTTCTCCGGCACAGGCACGCTGCGCATTGACCGCGGTTATTCGGCGCAGCTTGTCTGTGCCCGGCACATTTACAGAGGATGGATGGCTGACCATCGGCTTTTGCGGCAGCCAGCCAGACATTGGCGAGCATTATATTTCCACAGGCAGCTTGTATTTATGCGCGGCTGTGTTTCTCCCGCTGGGACTTGCCGCTGAGCATCCCTTTTGGAGCGGCGAGCCTGAGGATTGGACAGCGCGCAAAGCGTGGTCAGGGGCTGTTTTTTCAATGGATCAGGCATTGAAAGGGTTGCAGTCGTAATAGGCTGCGAGAGTAAGAGAAGAGTACGTGCTATTAGCAGCAGGAGTAAGCAGTGAGGCGCGGCTGTACTGAACAGGTTGGCCTTCTCTTATTTTGCTGCTTTTTCGAACCCGCATATCCAAGAAATGATAAGCTTCAGCCGTGCCTCAAACTTTCACAGAAGACCGTTTACCTTGGAGCAAGCTCGGCAACAATGGATGAGGGGCTGCGCTCGCACTGCATGAGATGAAGCAGAAGGCTTCATAAAACGGTCTTTTTGCCAATGGTATGTAAATTTCCTGCAAAAATCATTCCCAAGCACTTGAAATTAATAACGAAAAAAAGTATGATAAACATGATTGTTAGCACTTCATGCTCATGAGTGCTAACAAAAATAAGCGACAAATTTTTAAAGGAGGCTATTTTCAATGATCAGACCTTTGGGTGAACGTGTATTAGTAGAAGCGATCGCGAAAGAAGAAACGACTGCAAGCGGTATCGTTTTGCCAGATTCGGCTAAGGAAAAACCGCAAGAAGGTAAAGTGGTGGCTGTTGGCAGCGGCGCGCTGAAAGACGGAGTTCGCGTAGCGCTTGAAGTTAAAGAAGGCGATCGCGTCCTTTTCTCCAAATATGCGGGAACAGAAGTCAAATACGACGGCAAAGAGTATTTGATTATGAAAGAAAGCGACATTCACGCGATCTTTGAATAGGCTGCTCACATACAGCTTGACTGGACTTAAACGAAACGGCGCAGGCCGTTAAGCATACTTATATGAATATATTTTCGGGAGGTAAATGTTAATGGCAAAGGATATTAAATTTAGCGAAGACGCTCGCCGCGCAATGCTGCGTGGTGTTGATGCACTTGCAAATGCTGTAAAAGTTACACTCGGACCTAAAGGCCGCAACGTCGTGCTGGAGAAAAAATTCGGCAGCCCGTTGATCACGAACGATGGTGTATCCATCGCGAAAGAAATCGAGCTGGAAGATGCATTCGAGAACATGGGTGCACAGCTTGTTAAAGAAGTAGCAACAAAAACAAATGATGTTGCCGGTGACGGTACAACTACAGCTACTGTTTTGGCTCAAGCGATGATTCGCGAAGGTCTGAAAAACGTAACAGCTGGCGCTAACCCAATGGTTATCCGCAAAGGTATTGAAAAAGCGGTTAAAGCTGCAGTGGAAGAGCTGCAAAACATCGCTAAACCAATCGAAGGCAAACAATCCATCGCTCAAGTTGCGGCTATTTCTTCCGCTGACGATGAAGTTGGCCAACTGATTGCAGAAGCTATGGAAAAAGTGGGCAACGACGGCGTTATTACCGTTGAGGAGTCCAAAGGCTTTGTAACGGAGCTTGAAGTGGTTGAAGGTATGCAATTCGACCGTGGATACATCTCCCACTACATGGTTACTGACACAGACAAAATGGAAGCTGTTCTGGATAACCCGTATATCCTGATCACTGACAAAAAAATTACAAACATTCAGGAAATTCTTCCTGTGCTTGAGAAAGTCGTTCAATCCGGCAAACAGCTTCTGATCATTGCAGAAGATGTAGAAGGCGAAGCGAACGCAACTCTGGTTGTGAACAAACTGCGCGGTACATTCACTTGCGTGGCTGTTAAAGCACCAGGCTTCGGCGACCGTCGTAAAGCGATGCTGCAAGATATCGCGGCACTTACTGGTGGTCAAGTGATCACTGAGGAACTGGGCCTTGAGCTGAAATCGACTACGGTTGAGCAACTGGGTTCTGCTCGTCAAGTACGCGTAACAAAAGAAAACACAATCGTGATTGACGGCAGCGGCGACGCTTCTGACATCGCGGCTCGTGTAAGCCAAATCCGTACGCAGCTGGAAGAAACAACTTCCGACTTCGACCGCGAGAAACTGCAAGAGCGTCTGGCTAAATTGTCCGGCGGCGTAGCGGTTATCAAAGTCGGTGCTGCTACTGAAACAGAATTGAAAGAGCGCAAGCTTCGCATCGAAGATGCCCTGAACTCGACTCGCGCAGCGGTTGAAGAAGGTATCGTATCCGGTGGTGGTACAGCTCTAATTAACGTATATAAAGCAGTTGCTGCTGTTAATGCAGAAGGCGACGAGCAAACAGGCGTTAACATCGTTCTTCGTTCCCTTGAAGAGCCGCTTCGCACAATTGCTGCGAATGCTGGCCAAGAAGGTTCGGTTATCGTTGAGCGCTTGAAAAATGAAGAAATCGGCATTGGCTACAACGCTGCTACTGGAACATGGGTTAACATGTTCGAGGCAGGTATCGTTGACCCTGCCAAAGTTACACGCTCCGCGCTGCAAAACGCAGCTTCCGTTGCAGCTATGTTCCTGACAACTGAAGCCGTTGTTGCTGACAAGCCTGAACCAAAAGGCGCTGGCGGCGGCATGCCTGACATGGGCGGTATGGGTGGAATGGGCGGCATGATGTAATGAAATCATTATCGAAGTAATTCGATAATGAGCGACCGCGCTTAAGCGGTAGATTTCATCGCCGATGGGGCTGAAAAACGCTCCATGCGGTAGAACTGACAAGGCTTCCGAGCCTTTCAGCTTTATATCATCCCAGCATTTTGCTTCATAAATTGAGGTTGTAATGACCACGACTTGTGAAGCAGTCACAGTTATAAATAATAAATCAAACAAAAACCACTTCTTAATAATTCTATTAGGGAGTGGTTTTTTTTGTTGTTTAAATTTGCTTATAAGGATTTTCTGGATGACAGTCGGTTTAAGAATACTACGAAAGTGAACATCAGAAATGATCAGACAATGTTAGGTGAGTTCATTAACTATTGTGTAGAACATGAAGTGGTTGCATGGTGGAGTGCGAGGTAATGAAGGGAAGTCCTGCTAAGAAAATAAAGCTACTGAAAGTTGATGTGAAGATAGATGCGTTTAGTGATTGATAAGGGAATGACAAGTAATCCGCAGAAAATGCCGGGGGTCTCCATTAAACTATACTCATGGAAAAAAATGGTTACAAGTTTAAAGTTTTCTTTGTAATTCACCGATGATTCTATCAATCATGGTAGGATGAGAGGGCGAAAATGATAGGATTTTCGCATTTACTGTCGCAATTTTAGTTGTTATGTAAGGAAGGTAAGTAAGTATAACTGAAGCCGGGGGACGATGCATTTGTAATGACGAAGCGGTCAGTGGGATACCGTCTTTGAGCTTGATAATAAGCGTGCCAGCACGGCAACGAAAGAGATTCAAAACTACGAATAGAGAGGATAAAAAGGGATGAAACAAGTAATTAAACAGGCATGGAAATTAAAATCGCGTCTACTTGCATTGTTAATTGCCATCAGCCTGGTAGTGAGCTTGTTGCCAGTGCATCAGGTGGCAGCATCAGAAACCAGTAGTTTTCAAAATATGAATCGAACGCTCGAATTTCAAGATGTTAGTTTAACGGATTGGTTCTACGATGAGGTAGTCTATGTCCAGCAGAATGGATTATTTAACGGAACGGGTGAGGATACTTTCTCGCCTCATGGAACGATGACTCGTGCCATGTATGTGACAGCACTAGGAAGAATGGCAGGTGTGGATGTAAGGGAGTATCCTGTCTCGACTTTTGCCGATGTGCAGACGGGGGCGTGGTATGCACCGTATGTGGAGTGGGCAGTTAAGACAGGGATTACTGTTGGTACGGGCAACCAGAACTTTTCTGCAGATACCACAATAACTAGGGAACAGATGTCGACGATGACTTTACGTTATTTTGAACACTATCAAATTCCCTATCAAACTAGTAATTCCATAACCACAGCACCAGCAGATCTTGCGAGTGCATCATCTTGGGCAGCCGATGCTATTGTCAAACTGTGGCAAGCAGGCTTGTTCGTCGGCGATAAAAATGGTAACTTCAACCCGCATGCCCAAGCAACTCGTGCGGAAGCAGCTGCTACCTTCATGCGTAGTGACGCGATTGTGAAGGAGTGGCAAGACCAAAATCAACCGACGACAACACCAACACTAGCACCAACACCTGAACCTAGCAGTAAAATTGGTGCTGGTGGCGGCAACAGCGGCAATAACAACGGTGGCAACGGTAATACGAATGACACTTTACATACGCTGACGTTCGAGAGCAACGGCGGGTCGGCAGTGACTGCTCAGACGGTACAGAAAGGGAAAACGCTAAATAAGTTGCCTGTACCGACAAAGGAAGGATTTATTTTCCAAGGATGGTTTAGGGACAGTGATTTGTCACTTATCTTCGCGGAAGGCAGTAGCGTTACTGCTGATTCGAAGTTGTATGCGAAGTATATTGATAATGTGAGTAATGCTGTACAGAGTATTCCCAGTTATTCGGTGCTGGATGTTGCGCCGGGTTTTACCATTAATGTAAACGATGTATCCGGTAATTTGACAGCAGAGGAAGTAAAGGCAGGGATGACGTTTGTCGATACAGCGGACCCTGATTCTACGGGAATTAGCGTCATTGGTATGAAGGGTACTTTCCATGTAGTGTCTGCCGCTGAAGACGGTAGATTTGAAGAAGGTCACACTTATCAACTTACGTTGATGAACGACAATCTATCCTTCCAAGGTCAAGATGTGACAACGAGCATCTATGTGTTCAGTGTTGCCAAACAAGAAGCTATGGATATTCCGTTGAATCCGAATATGGTCTATTTATCCTTCGAGGATGTCACGGATATGAAACTGAATGGCGAGAATGTGGATTCGCCTGCAATTTCGGTAGTAACTGCCACGGTAGGTAATAACGAAACTGCTCTTGCCGAGGCGAATACGGGCAGCGGCACTTTCAAGTATGTAGGAAGCACCGAGGTTCAAGTTGGCAATATCGTTGCCATCTACGAAGGGATTCGACCTGATCAACGCACGGTAACTACCAGTGGTATCGACGACGGTGACGTTGCCTATATACAGATTACCAAGATGGAAGGCAACATCTATACCTATGACCACGCGGATGCCAAGCAGGTATTGTTCAGACCAGATGTTTTGCCAGTGAGTGAAGAAGCGGATACGGATGGGGACCCAAGTAATAACTCCATTACGATAGAACATGTTGCGATGAACTATAGCGATAGCCAATATGAGCCATTCGGCTTAAGTGATCTTACGACCGTTGATGTGGGCGATTTTATTGGATTCTATGAGGGTGAGTTTGCTCAAGAAGGTTCTAAAGTAACTCATTATGGGCGGATCACGAGTATTACGCCTGTGGCAGAGATGGATATTATCGAGTATACCGATGCTACTATGCAGGACATAGAGCAGGCCTTTAATATTTATCAACACCAAGCAATTGACGGTGATCAATTGCTGTCAGATGAGGATATTGCGAAGTTAGAAGAACAAATTGAGCGGCAAGCGATAGATAGCGGATTCGTCGATCAAGCTGCGAAGTATCTATCCACCCTATCGATGGAAACAGACACCTTCAAGGCACAAGCACGGGGGATTTCACCAGAGAAGCTTCGTAGCGTGGAAAAAATCAAAGTAGAGAATTTGACTGTCGTTGCTTCACTCGGTACGACACTTAAGAACATTGCTGGTCGAACATCTGGAGTTAGCGCTAAGCTTCAGGTAGGGGCCGACATTGTAATTAGGATTCATGAAGAGAGTGACCTTGTTATCCATATGACCGGAACATTCATTGAGGAGATCAGCTTGGATCTCGGCATCAATGGAGACCTGCAAGGACATTGGCTTACATTGTGGGGCATCCCTTATTGGTATAGCATAGATGATTATGTTATTACTGCTAATTTGGATGCTCGCACCTACACCGGGATCAATATCACTGCAGAGATTGCTACCGTTGAACATGATAAGTTGGGTGATGCGCTGGACGATTGGCTTGGAGAGAAGAATGCTGGTCGACTAGGCAAGGTATTGAACATTGCAAAAGAGATTCAAGCGTTGCTTGATGGTGTGCAGGATACGGGAGTAGATTCGGCGACACTGAAGGCTAAATATCAAGAGATGCTGGAGAACGATACAGATTGGGTTACTTTAATCGAGAAGACACTTCTTGAGAAAAGCATGCGCGTAGTATTGGGACTTATAGAAATCAAATTTGAAGCAAAATTCGTTGTCAAAGCAAAGGTTAATCTAACGATAGGGACAGACTTCTTCTACAAGACTGCTAAGCGCTACTCGGTTACGTTACGTGTGCTAAGTCTCAATGGTAATACTAGCACGGTAAGTCTGCCAGGTGACGGTGATTATCAGTTTACATTCTATGTCATGGGTACACTCGGATTACGGGCGGGTATTCATCTGGAGCTACAAGCAGGGCTTGGTAGCGTTGATTGGAATAGCATTGGAATTTCTGTAGAACCCGGCGCATATGTGAACTTATGGGGATATTTCTACTATCAATTGAAAAATATGAACGGGGTACAGTCCACCCAGTCATCTGGTGCTCTATATGTAGAGATTGGTCTATACTTGGAAGTCGAAGTAGGAGCACAATTGGGCGATGGGGCTATTTCGGGCAGTGTGCCCGTGTATGAGAATACATGGCCGCTGTATACAGTAGGGGAGCAAACTAATGTTTTCGACTTCTCCTATCCGCAGGATGATAAACTCGGAATTACATTAGCAGGAAAGGCTTCATCTCTCTATTTACCTACGAAGCTAGTAACGATGAGCTTGCTCGATTTGAAAACAGGGGATACAAGTGAAGAGACATATCTCGAGCATTTAAAGTTTTCGATTGATCCTACGAAATTTGATGTTCAGATAGATAATCCGAACTTCTACTATTACAAAGAACGCCGGTCGATAAGTGTAGTCGATACGAGTATTCCAGTAAGCACGGGCAACTTAGTCATTACATGGAAGGGTTCACCGCTTACGTTCAATTATGAACCGCTCAAGCGTACCATTCCGTTAATCTGGCTTTCCAAAGCGGGTGACTATACGTTCCAATTGGATCCACAGAATGGAGAAATGACCGAAGTTATCGCTGCCGCTTATAATGCGAAGATTAGTGTAAAAACTCCGATCAAACCGGGATACACCTTTAATGGATGGTACACTGAGGCTTCTGGCGGTACGAAGGTGACGATACCAAGCCAAATGCCTGCAGAGGATCGCAATTTGTATGCGCAATGGATTGCGAATACAAATACAGCTTATACTGTTGAGCATTATTTGATTGATCCGAATACAGGAACAGCGTCTTCGCCTGTTTATACGGAAGCATTGACCGGGACTACAGAAGCAGAGATTAGGATAACATCCGATAAGTTTAAGGATCAAGGCTACAGGAATAGTTCGGTAAGCGGGGTGTATATCAAGGGAGATGGTTCGACGGTCGCTAGATTGTATTACGCTCCAGCGAATCGTACGATGAGTTTCAATTTTGGCTACACAGGTTCCCAGAGCATCAAGGTAACGGAGCAATTCGGCAAGAACATTGCCGCACGTATACCATCAATACCAACGAGGTTGGGATATACGTTTGCCGGATGGACACCGGAGGTTCCTAGCACTATGCCAACTTCAGATACAACCTATACCGCAAAGTGGATAGCAAGGGAGGATACATCTTACCAAGTCGTGCATTTACATCAAAATATTTCAAGCAATACTTATACGGTGGTAGATACAGAATCTTATCGCGGTACAACTGGCACCGAAGTGGATCTAATGACAATTCAACCTAAGTCCTATGAAAACTTTACGATTGATTACAGCAATCCGGGAACTGTACTTAAAAGCAAAATAGCAGGTGACGGTACAACAACTCTGAAGGTATTCTACAAGCGCAGCACTTATAAGATGACGATTGATTACAATGGCGCAGGCATGGACACTAGTGCAGTTGACGTACCATATGGAGCGACTACGTCGCTACGTTTAGGTACTCCAATTAGGGAGGGATATACATTCGCAGGATGGTTGCCTGCACCACCACAAACGATGCCCAATCAGAATGTTGAATTTACCGCACAATGGACGGGTAACAACTATACGGTAAGCTTCAATGTTAACGGTGCTTCACAGGAGGTTGCGGATCAGACATTGGGCTATGGCGATAAGGTGATTATACCTACTGCACCGACGCGGGAAGATTATGTGTTCGGTGGTTGGTACAGAGACATAACCCTTACGAATGCGTATGATTTTGCGACAGCGGTGGTATCAGGTAATTTTACGTTGTATGCAAAATGGAATGAACTTAGTTATACGGTAAGTTTCGACAGTAGTGGCGGTACATCGGTGCCTGACCAGACGGTAAAAAAGGGAGCTGTGGTTAGCATACCTACAGACCCGACGCGGGAAGGTTATGAGTTCGCTGGTTGGTATAGAGATAACGCTCTAACGAACGGCTACGATTTTACGACAGCGGTGGTAACCGGTGATATGACGTTGTACGCAAAATGGAATAAGAAACAGCTGAAAAGTTACACGGTAAGCTTTGACAGTAATGGCGGCACATCATTGCCTAACCAAACTGTAGAAGAAGGAGCCGTGGTTATGGCACCTGAAAATCCAACGCAGGAAGGTTATGTGTTTGACGGTTGGTACAGTGATAATGCTCTAACGAGCGCCTACAACTTTAAGACAGCGATCGTAACAGATGATATTACTTTGTATGCGAAATGGATTAAGAAACAGCAAGATAGTTTAACGGTGACCTTCGACAGTAATGGCGGCACATCAGTGCCTGGACAAACGGTGCAAAAAGGATCAATTGTTAGAGTACCTACAAGCCCAACACGGGAAGGCTATTCGTTCGTTGGTTGGTTCAGTGATAGCGCCCTAACGAAAGCCTACATCTTCTCGACACGGGTGGAAACGGGTGAACTTACGTTGTATGCGAGTTGGTCTAGACGCAGTTATACAGTAGTTTTCAACGAGAGGGGCGGTACACCAGTACCTAGCCAGACTGTAGGAGCGGGAGACATGGCTATAGTACCTGAAGGGTTTACACGGGAGGGTCATACGTTTGCTGGTTGGTTCAGTGATAGCGCCCTAACGAAAGCCTATAATTTCACGGATCCTGTGGTGAGAAATATAAGCTTGTACGCCAAATGGACGATAAATTCCTATACGGTGAGCTTTAATAACAATGGCGGAGGGCATATTAATAGTGTTGAAGTGATATACGGCAACAAAATAAATATACCTAGCAATCCTGGGAGGGACGGTTATGTGTTCGGCGGTTGGTATATTGATCCTGCGTTGACGGAGCTTTATAATTTCAAAACATCATATGTGTATAACGATATTACGTTGTATGCGAAGTGGACGGTCAACTATACGGTGAGCTTCGAAACGAACGGTGGTTCGGCAGTAGCTAATCAGTCTGTTATACATGGTGAATCGGCTACGATCCCAAATTCAAATAAAGATTCTTATGCACTCGAGGGCTGGTACATCGACGCCGATCTGACTGAAGTATATGACTTCAAGACACCGGTGACGAGTCCTATCACGTTGTATGCGAAGTGGATAACTGGTTCTTACACGTTCACTTTCGACAGTAACGGTGGATCGAGTATAGGAGGGGGGAGAGTGCCAACTGGCGGCAAAGTTTCGAAGCCTACAGGTGTATATTATACACCGAGATTGGAAGGTTATGTGCTCGCCGGCTGGTATAGCGATAGCAGTTTGACGAGTCCTTACGACTTCGAGACACCAGTGACAGCAGACATCACGCTATACGCAAAGTGGGTGCCGTCACCATGGCAAGCTATAGGTAGCCCAACAGAAGAATACTCTCCACAATACGCAATAGATAGCCAAGGCAATCTTTTTGCAGCATTTGCGCAGGGAAGCTCTGTCATCGTGAAGAAGTACGAGAATGGTGAATGGATAGAGATTGGCAATAGTGGTGGCAGCAATGTAACTGTTTATGGTGTAGATATCGGTATAGACAGCAATGACACACTTTACATTACTTATTCACTTAATGATGGGTTTTACGTTGATTATTATACCGTTGTGAGAAAATATGATGGATTCAAATGGGATACTATAGGCTCGCCTACTAATGGGCTTGTCAATAAGAAGAATCCAAAGATATCGTTCGACGGTGCTAACAATCCGTATGTCGTATATTCTTCTGCCGGCTATGAAGATCGACTTCAAGGGGTGGTGAAATATGACGGTACAAATTGGGTGAGCGTTAGTGGTGGTATAGATCTATCGAAAGGTGCTTACTATTCTCCAGATATCACATTCGATAAAAACAATACCCCGTATTTATTTTTTAGGACTTCTGAAAAAACGGTGTTGAAGTATGAGGATGGCTCTTGGAAGGATGCCATCAATGATAACTCATCTGGGGATTTACGGGGTGGAAGTTCATCAATAGCATTTGGCTTGAACAATGAGCTTTATTTCGCTTATAGTGGTAACAATGTAATTGGATTGACACAATATACAGTACCTGACTGGGAACCTGTAGGCATAAGCCATCCTTTACAGACATCGAGTAGAGGATTGGGCATACCTATGGTAGTTGATAGCAAAGGTACGCTGTATATTGCCTATAATGATGTAGCCAACGGCAACAGGCTGACCGTGATGAAATACGACGGCAGTTGGCATCCTGTGGGCGAAGTTGCTATCTCTGGGGATATGCCAGACTATTTACAGCTTATTATAGATAGCCAAGACAATATCTATGTGATGTATCAGGAAATCACTAATCAAGGAGAAGTTAAAACGTTCGTGAAGAAGTATGAGCCAAGCTTGGATCTGGTCTCTCCGTAATCTTAGATCGTACAGGGCAGTCTATTCCCACCGGAATAGGCTGCTTTTCTGTTAGTCGATTCAAGAATGAGATGTGTGAACAGCTTCGCTCAGATTCAGGATACAAATTAATGTGTAAAAACTCTTGTAAGGGTTCATACAATGGAACCCATATTTACATTTATGGCAGCAATTTTACTTTCCCGTGGGAGTTACAGATATGGGATAGTAATGATTCTTCTGCGAACGAACAATCTCATAGCGAGCATAAGGCTAAACGTGCTTACATATCATGGCTGCAGATTTATGCTGAATCAAGGCTTAGTGAAATTAAAGGGGCGAGTGAAATGTTCTTCTATTCGGAATTCATAAATTAATCACGGATTCTGAACAATGGGATTCAGTCGTTGAAGAAATATTTCAAAGTTACCGGCAATATGGATCTACCGAAATTGCTGACATGGAAAGAGAAGTATGCTATATGCCAAATGGTCTGACAGGAACTGCTCCCATGCTGAAAGTGTTGTCCAGTGAAAGTGGGATAAGAGTTATGGATTTTATCTTAGATGTATTGGTAAAGTTTGAAGATTATTCGGCTGTTGATCTAGTTAATAAAACCCATGAAAAGGGCGGTTCCTGGGATAGGGTCTACATTCCAGGAATGAACTGTGAACGGACCAGTGATCTTTAAATACCACCACATCGTTCAATGAGATAAAAAGAGCTCGCATTTGAGCTCTTTTTTTATATGTAGCTTTTTGATATTAAAAGAATCTTTAAAAAATAACGGCGCTATCTCGGGGCCACCGCAATGTGGGCAATCCAAAATAAGAGACCTTCCCTAAGTTCATTGAACTCTTGAGAGGTCTCTTATTTTTAATCTTTCAATCTAATTCTTGCTCTAAAACCGCTTTTACTAAACGACGTACTTCATCTGTTGATGTGGTATCCATTAATTGGTTTCTTAGTTCGCCTGCGCCTCTAAATCCACGAACATAGATTTTGAAAAAGCGAAGAAGCGGTTTAAATGAACGCGGCAGAATTTCTTTTGAATATTTATCGTGAAGATCCAACTGTAAAAGAAGTAAATGGAGAAAATCCTTCGCGCTATGCTCTTTAGGTTCTTTTTCAAAAGCGAATGGATTGGTGAAAATGCCGCGGCCTATCATGACGCCATCGACGCCGTATTGTTCTACTAATTTTAATCCGGTTGCGCGGTCAGGAATATCTCCATTAATCGTTAACAACGTATTTGGAGCCATTTCATCGCGTAATTTTTTTATTTCAGGGATTAGTTCCCAGTGCGCAGCTACTTTACTCATCTCTTTTTTGGTACGAAGGTGAATGGAAAGATTCGCAATATCTTGCTTCAATATATGTCCTAACCAATCGCGCCACTCGTCAATAGCGTGGTAACCCAATCTTGTTTTAACACTAACCGGCAATCCACCTGCTTTTGCGGCTTGAATAATTTCTGCTGCAACTTCAGGATGCTGTATTAATCCCGCGCCTTTCCCATTGGAGGCGACGTTTTGTACGGGGCAGCCCATGTTTAAATCAATACCACGAAAACCAAGTTTTTTCATATCCATACTCATCTGTTCAAAAAATGCAGGTTTATTGCCCCAAATATGAGCGACAATCGGTTGCTCATCTTCTGTAAACGTTAATCGACCACGGACACTGTCTTTTCCTACAGGGTGACAATAACTTTCTGTATTTGTGAATTCTGTGAAAAATACGTCGGGTTTTGCAGCTTCACTAACGACGTGACGAAATACAACATCTGTGACATCTTCCATTGGCGCTAATATAAAAAATGGCTTTGGTAAGTCTAGCCAAAAATTTTGTTCGTTACTCATATTATCTCCTCTTGTTGCATCATATAAAAACCAAATAAGCGATAGCAAAGTCCTTTACCCACCATACATAATATCATTTTTTTTCGTTTGATGCACAGATTCAATTGTGTGATCGAGTGACCTATCGAGTTGTTCCCGCATAGGAAACATATGCTTGAATAATTCCATGGTCACATTTTGACCACGAACACTGCAAACACATCATATTGACTTGGAAATATAGGACTGATTTTTAAGGGGGTTCGGATAGAAAAACTAACATCATACTCGCAACTATCGTCTTTAACAAGAAAGCCAATACAGCTCGAAGCGCAGCTATGTATTATAAAAATTTTTGGGGAAATTACAAAATGCACAATTTTTATCAAGGAATTTGTTGGATTATGACGAATATTAATACTATATTTCTATATATGACTTGGGGGGATTTATTTTGCAGGGACGGGAAGCAATAAACCGAATATTGTCGATCAGGATTTTGAAAAGAGCACTGGCTATTTTCTTAACACTGGTAACAGTTTTGTTTAATTTTCAAGGTCACATTGTACAAGCTGCATC
>NZ_JBPULM010000022.1:0-87037 GCF_055814915.1 Paenibacillus sp. R-74696 | reverse complement strand
CGGAGCAAAAAAAGAGACCGGAGCCGTCCCCAGAACGGACTCCAGCCTGATGCCGTTAGCTATACGAGCCTTGCAGCGTGTTGGTTTTCAAGGCAGTGCAAACCATCCTTACAGTATTATCGTCATTTATGGCGTGTGATGCCCCATATACTGGTACGTCCCTTTTGGATAAAACGACCATTGGCTCGTATCGTACAAGCTTTTGCCGATTTCCCCCGATTTGCGGACCATTGTGCCACCGCTTGGGAAAAGGGTGCTTGTTAAAGCTCCGTTTGAGCTGATATCGCCAACCACATCAACGACAACGCCATCTTTCTTAAGAGCGATGCCGCTCACGATAAATCCCCATTCTGGAGCAAGTTTTTCTTCAAGATTGTAATAGACAGCATTGGTTAAATCAAAAAAGTCGTACCACGCCGTGTCTATTATAACGGTTACTCCGTTCGGAGTGAATTGAGAAAGAGCCAGTTCTTTCTCGTAATATTGTCCATTGGTAGAGTTGCGCCCGTAAACAAACAAGCTATAGCCTGTAAGGTTGTTGCTATAAATTTCTACGGCTGCCCGGTTTTCATCCTGAAGTAAAAATTCAGAAATATAAACGGGCGACGTTGTGAATGGCGGAGCGTCAGCAACCGTCGTAAACGTCCACTGCGTCTTTGAAGTCATTGCCGTCGATGTCAGGCCATTGCTATCTTTAAAGCTTCCAGCAGCAAACTTCACATAATAAGCGGTCGCGCCTGATAAACCGGATATTTGGACATTTGCCGTATTGCCGTTAAACGTCACCTTAGACGGATCATCAAGGGCGATGCTGGCGGCAACGGTATCGTCTGATGCTTTATACACGGTAAGCGTTTGGCCTGCTGCCGCTGTAACGGGCCGATTAAACGTAAGGGAGAGCGGTGAATTTTTATTCACACCCGTCGTCTGGTTGGCAGGGGACAGGCTGGTAATCTCCAACTCATCCGTTGCTGCAATCAGCATGGCAGGAGTTGTAAGCGTACGTCCGCTGGTCAAAGCGCTCGCCTTGGCCGTAATGCTGAAATTTGTAATATCCGTATCGAAGTCGGTGTCGTCGTAATCAACCGAGAGCCAAATTTCCTTGGAGGATAAATGCATAACAGACAGTATAGACATGCCTTGTGGAGCATGATTGAGGTCGAAGTCGCTAATGTCTGCTGCTGAATTGAAGGTATCCTGATCTAATGTAACGTTGAAAATAGCCCCGCCGGAAGCCCGCAGCTGATCCTCCGTCAAATCCTCAAGATCGACAGCCGTTAACGTCCGCGAATCTGCGGTCAGGAACGTCCAGGCTGCATCACCGCTGATGCCTGCAAACGGATTGCCATGCACATCTGTAAATGCGCCTTCCTCAACCTCTACGTAATAAGCCGTTATGCTCGTGAATTGAAAAAGTTGTGAAGCGGGATGGAGAATCGCTTTGCCGCCTTGAATCGTAACCTGCTCTGATTCAGATACGATGTAGGTTTGCACGATCGTATCGTCTGAGGCCTGCCGAATCGTAATTTTTTTGCCTGTGACCGGAACGATATCCTCGTTAAACGATAGGGAAGGCTCGGCTGACAAAGCATAATTCAGCTCCTGATTTGCAGGAGAGGTCTGCACGAGCAGCGGAGCGGCGATATCGGCAATTGTAAAGCTCCATGCCGAGGAATCACTGATGCCTTCAAATGCATTGTCCGCTTGATCGATGAATGCGCCAGCGTCAATCGTGACGAAATAGCTCGTCTCACTGCCTAGATCAGCATGCTTAATCGAAATATTTTTGCCATCTATGATGATATGACTGGTATCAGCTGCATCGTAGGCCAGAACATCAAGCGGGTTTGCCGTATTTGTAATATAAATCTTCTTGCCAGAAACAGCTGTAACAGGCTTATTCATTGTCAGTTCCAAATCGGCAGTGGCACTAATTTCGCCCGCTGAATGAGCCGGAACTCGGTTCTGAATATAGGGTGCAGACGTATCTGGCACCACCGTGCTGGAGGTCAGCGTGATGGATTGACCATGTGTTGTGCCTGTCGCTGCAACTGGTGTAGCCTCGACAAACAAATAAAGGCCAACATCCTCAGGCGCGACGAGGTAGGAGGCCGAAGTTGCGCCAGCAATGGCCGTGTGGTCCGAGCCATCAGCCTGCGAGCCGCGGTACCATTGTAAGATGGATGTGGCTTCGGCGTCATTTTCGGCATCAAAATAATCATATTGCACCGTCATCATTTCGCCCGCCTTCAGTAAACCATTGAGCGAAGCGCCATACAGCACAGGAGCATCGTTGATGGAGCTAAGCGTGACAATGTAAGTGGAGCTGTTTGTAGAAATGCCTTTGCCCGCATAGCTGCTCATTAGCTTGGTCGCATCAGCAGCGGTTACAACGCCGTCACGATTAATATCAAGCAGGTTCATTTCTTCCGGCGTCAGTACAGTGCCGCTGTTTACCACCTTCATGATGTACAGGGCGTCAGCGGCTGTGATAACACCGTCGCCAGTTGTGTCCCCGATGCGGGTTACCGTCAGTTCAAACTGCTCCGTAAGCTTCTCAAGGCTAGCGGTATGTGCTTCCAGCGTAATCGTAGTTCTTCCCGCAGATAAAATTTCTAATTCAGTGTAAAGCTGATAAGCATTTGCTGTAGCAACAGCGGAATTGCTGGAGGAGGCTGTTAGCTGTGAAAGACCAGCAATACCAGAGAACAGCACACTTGCATCCAAGGCAATATGGGAACCGCTGTGCTCGATAGCGGCGCCAAATGGCACATTGGAATCGGAGGAAGGCTTAATCCAACTAATGTCCCTATTAACGATTGGGGTGAAAAAGTTGGAACTAGCTGGAGTTGCATTTGCTGCATTGGGCAGCGGCAGTGCGGTCCCCAGCATAGTCGCACACAAAATAAGCGCAGGCCCCTTGCTGCGGGAAAAAGTAGTCATTTTACGCCAATAGTTATTCATTCGCACAGGTCTCCTTGTAAGCCGATTGATGAGATGATGCTTTTATTGTAGAACAAGCGGTTGAACGAATTCTGAATCTTTTTGTCGAATATCATCGGTGGAAAAAGGCTGCAAAATTCTAGAGACAGAATTTTGCAGCCTGATTAAAACCATACAGATTAAGCTTAGCCGTTAATCAGTCCAGCTTTGACAAGCAGGCGTTTTACGATAGCAGCCGTTTCTGCTCGGGTCACATTGGAATTTGGGTTCAGTGAACCGTCAGCACCTTGCACAATGCCGTTTTTCAAAGCGCTGGCAACAGCGGCTTTCGCATAGCTCGATACCGATGCACTGTCTCCGTAAGCAGCCAGCAGGCTATCGATTTCAGCAGTATCGCTGACGGTTGGCAAAGCTGTAAGCGCAAGAGCACGGTTTAAAATAATCATCGCTTCTTCACGTGTAATCAAACCGTTTGGACGGAAGGTGCCATCCGAATAGCCGCTGATCAGCTTGTTTGATACCGCGAGCTTCACTTCATTTTCATACCAGCTGCCTGCCTTTACATCGGAGAAGGAAACCGAAGTGGTGCTGGAAGCCTTGTGAATGCCAAGCGCGCGAAGCAAAGTTGCTGTAAACTCAGCGCGTGTAATGGAAGCATTCGGTGCGAACTCCGTGCTCGATACGCCCTTCATGATCAGACGGGAGCCGAGATCGTTGACGTCATTTTTGCTCCAGTGATTTTCAACATCCTTGAACGAAGCAGGGGCATAAACGACCGCATAGCTGCTGTTCGTCAAGCTGTTGATATTGGCAAAATACGTGCTGCCCGTTACGGAAATATAGGTCGGTACATGGTGCAGCGTACCATCTTCGCCAAATACAACGCCTGTTGTAATCGCTTTGCCGTCAGAGCCGGCAGGCAGAGCAATCGTACGCTCTACATAATGGTTAAATTGGCTAACGACTACACTTTTCCCGTTGTAATTTGCGGTAACTTCAAAGTCTACCGGAGTGCCAACAACGTTCAAGCCTTGCTTGGAAGCTTGAGCTTGGATGGCGCTTGCTGCTGCACTGTCCGCTGTTTTCACGGTAATCGTGATTTTAATATCCGACAAGGCAACCGAAGCTCCAACCTGTGCGGAAATGCTGTCAATGTTAATGTCGATGGCCGGCAGCGTGTAGGTAGCGGTTGGCGTTTGGATTTTAACAGCTGCGCCGCGGCTTTCCAGCTCTTTCACCAGTTGGCCGTTAAGCTCGCCGGTTACAATAGTAGCAGTTGTATCTTGAACCGGAAGTACCAGCTCCTTAATGCCGGTAGTACTGATTTGCTTGATTACTTTATCGTTGTCAACCTCAAGCAGGACGGATTTGCGTCCATTTTGCTCAGAGGTTTTGGAAGTTGCGAATTGCGGCTGTTCCTTGCCATCAATGTAGACAATGACAGGTGTTGATATTGCTGTTGGAGCCGGTGTGCTTGCAGCAGGAGTCGGAGTCGGTGTTGTGGAGCCACCGCCCGACGAGCCAGAGCCAGAACCTGAACCCGAGTTGGCTTTGGAAATGACAATTTCTCCACCATCAATGGTAGACGGGATCGTATACGATGAGCTGCGGTAGACCGCCCATTTCTCATCGTCTGAAGTATCTACAGTCAAATGATACGTTCCAGTCGTTTCGCTGCTTAGCGATTTAACTTCAATAGCGAACAGTTGGATCGGATCATGAATGCGCGCATTTCCGCCCGTGGAATCTATCCAGATAACGCGAGCCCAGCCGGCTGTGTTGTCAAAATTAGACTGGAAATACCCTGTATCCGACGGAGCGCCGTCTTCGGGAGCAACTACTCCATGTGTAGGCGTGATGCTGACGATGCTCAAGATGGAAGGATCAAAGTCGATTTGCATATTGTAAGCGCCGACGCCGTCTCCTGGGCTTGTCAGCATGACAGGCACAGTTGCCGATTGTCCGGCTGTTACATTGGTATTCGTAATCGTAACCTGAGCAGGAGCGCTTGATTCAGCGTGTGCGGCAGCTGGGAGAAGAACAGCTGGCAACACGAGCAGGCAGCTCAGCATGAGCAGCAAAAGGCGTCTTGCAGGAGCTTGCTTCAATAAAGTTTGCATAATAACCTCCATGATTGTAAGGGTAGATGTGTGGTGCTTGGGTATTTTGACGTTGGGTAGTTTTCACAAAATTAACCTACGTATTGGGTAGTGAAGACCCATTCAGCAAATGCAGTGCCTGCAAAATCATTGCCATCCATATCTTCAAAGGCGCCGTCATCAATGATAATGCTGAATTGTGTATCGGATGGCAGGAACATGGTTAAACCGCTAATGGTAACCGTATTTCCGCTAATGATAACGTGAGCTGGATAGTCGGTTGGAAAGCTCAGCACTTCACTGTTAGTTGAGGTATCAATAAATTTGATCTCTTTACCAGCAACGGCGGAAATGTCTCTATCAAATGTAAAAACAATATCGTCATTTTGATTGACATTGACGCTTCCGTTTACAGGGGTGCGGCTTACAATGAAAGGAGCAGCGCTTGCTACGGCAGCATTTGACTTCAAGAGGACAGCCTGGCCCGTCAGCAGATCACCAGATGCGGCAACAGGCGTAACCTCTGCGAACACATAATAATTGACATCGGCTTGCTGGAGGCTATAGGTATTCGCCGTTTCACCGATGATTTCCGCACGGTCGGAGCCGTCAGCCAGCGTGCCGCGGAACCATTTAATGCGGGTATTGCCCTCGGCATCATTTTCGGCGTCAAAATAGCTGTATTGTGCAGTAGCGGTCTGGCCAGACACCCATGAGTTGACACTTAAGGAAGTGTTGTACACAGCAGGAGCATCGTCAATGGAGCTTAACGTAACGATATATTTTTCAGTTGAGTCAAGGGAGGTTTTGCCGGTATACAGATTCATCAGTGCTGTTACATCTGCCATGGAGACGCTGCCGTCACGGTCGATATCGTACAGATTGGCGTCGCCCGGGGACAGGACGGTATTCCGGTCTATCTCTCTTGCGATTAGGAACGCATCCGCTGCTGTAACCATGCTGTCCTTGTTCGTATCCGCAAAGCGGTCGACCGTAACGCGGAAATGCTCGGTAAGCTTTTCATTTCCAGCTGTAACGCCTTCAATTCTGATTTCAGTCGTTCCAGCAGCTAAAATTTCAACGTCTATATAAGGCAGCTGCCCATTAACCGATGCGACATTTGTATCGCTGGACCAAGCGGTTAACGTAGTGATGATGGCTCCCTGAGGGAACAGCTTCCTCGTATCCAGCATAATGGAGGAGTCGTACGTAATAATCTCCGATCCCAAGCTAGGGACAGGACTGTAATTAGAAGTAGGCTTGACCCACTGTATATCGTTATTTACAACAGGTAGGAAGTAGTTCAATGGACCAGATGCTGCATGCGCCAGAGTTGATAATGACAAGCTTGTTCCTAGTACAGCGGTGCACAACAATAGCGAGGGACCTTTGCTGCGTGAAAACCCAGCCATTTTACGCAAAGAATGCTTCATTTGTCGTAAGTCTCCTTTATTCCGAGTAGTTTGTATAATTCCAGCAGCTGAGTTTGAAAAGCTGCAAGATTCCAAGCTCAGAATCTTACAGCTTTATAACAAGCTTGCTAGTAGCTTAGCCGTTAATCAGGCCAGCTTTGACGAGCAGGCGCTTCACAATAGCAGCCGTTTCTGCTCGGGTCACATTGGAATTCGGGTTCAGTGAACCGTCAGCACCTTGCACAATGCCGTTTTTCAAAGCGCTGGCAGCAGCGGCTTTCGCATAGCCCGATACCGATGCACTGTCTCCGTAAGCAGCCAGCAGGCTGTCGATTTCAGCAGTATCGCTGACGGTTGGCAAAGCTGTAAGCGCAAGAGCACGGTTTAAAATAATCATCGCTTCTTCACGTGTAATCAAACCGTTTGGACGGAAGGTGCCGTCCGAATAGCCGCTGATCAGCTTGTTTGATACCGCGAGCTTCACTTCATTTTCATACCAGCTGCCTGCCTTTACATCGGAGAAGGAAACCGAAGTGGTGCTGGAAGCCTTGTGAATACCAAGCGCGCGAAGCAAAGTTGCTGTAAACTCAGCGCGTGTAATGGAAGCATTCGGTGCGAACTCCGTGCTCGATACGCCCTTCATGATCAGGCGGGAGCCGAGATCGTTGACGTCATTTTTGCTCCAGTGATTTTCAACATCCTTGAACGAAGCAGGGGCATAAACGACCGCATAGCTGCTGTTCGTCAAGCTGTTGATATTTGCAAAATACGTGCTGCCCGTTACGGAAATATAGGTCGGTACATGGTGCAGTGTACCATCTTCACCAAGCACGACACCCGTTGTCATCTTCGAGCCATCGGAGCCGGCAGGCAGAGCGATCGAGCGTTCTACATAATGATTAAATTGGCCAATGCTGATGTTTTGTCCGTTGTACTGCGCAATGACTTCAAAGTTTACCGGAGCGCCAACGACGCTTACGCCTTGTTTGGACGCTTGGCTTTGTACAGAATTGATGGTTGCATTGTCTGCTGCGGTAATAGTAATGATGATTTTAATATCGGACAGCTTCACCGTGGTACCGACCTGTGCGGAAATCGCATCAATGTTGATGTCGCTCGCAGGCAAGGTGTAGCTAGCCGCTGGCGTCTCGATTTTAACAGTTGCGCCGCGTTTCTCCAGCTCCTTCACCAGCTGACCGTTCAAGCCGCCAGTTACGACAGCAGCTGTGCTGTCTTGAATCGGGAGCACAAGCTCTTTAATGCCAGCTGTGTCGATTTGCTTAATGACCTTGTCATTGTCTACATCCAGCTGAACCGTTTTGCGGCCATTTTGAACGGATGTTTGAGCCGTTGCGAACTGCGGCTGCTCTTTGCCGTCGATGTATACAATAACCGGAGTTGTTGTAGTTGTCGGAGCTGGTGTAGTTGTAACAGGAGTTGTGGTGGAACCGCCGCCTGACGAGCCTGAACCTGAACCTGAACCTGAACCTGAACCAGATCCTGAGTTGGCCTTCGAAATGACGATTTCTCCGCCATCAACGGTAGAAGGCGTCGTATGCGATGGGCTGCGGTAGAACGCCCATTTCTCAGCGTTCGTCGTATCTACAGTGAGGTGATACGTTCCTGTCGTTTCGCTGCTGAGCGATTTAACCTCAATAGCGAACAGTTGGACAGGATCGTTAATGCGCGAGTCTCCGCCCGTAGAGTCTATCCAGATGGCGCGTGCCCAGCCCGCCGTATTGTCAAAGTTGGACTGAAAATAGCCTGTAGCTGATGGAGCGCCGTTTTCTGGCGCCACTTCACCATGTGTAGGTGTAATGCTGACGATGCTCAGTACGGAAGGATCGAAGTCGATTTGCATATTGTAAGCGCCGACGCCGTCTCCTGGATCTGTGAGCATGACGGGCACGGTTGCTGATTGTCCGGCTGTCACATTGGTATTCGTAATCGTAACCTTTGTAGGGGCGTCTGATGCAGCATGTGCGGCAGAAGGGACGAGAAAAGCTGGCAATACGAGCAGGCAGCTCAACATGAGCAGCAGAAGGCGTCTTGCGGGAGCTTGCTTCATTGATATTTGCATAATAACCTCCATGAAAGTAAGAGTAGATGGATGAAGCTTAAATATCAGTTGAAATTTATAAATGTAAGGGCTGATGCAGGGTTAGCTCGGGTATTCGGTAGCGAATTCCCATTCTGCACCATTGAAGCCTGCAAAATTGTTGCCGTTTGCATCTTTAAAGGCACCAGCGGAAATTAAAATTAAATAATTTGTACCGTATGTCAGTTTTCCAGCCAGGTTTTTAATGGTAACTGTTTTTCCATCAACCTCGATATTGTAATCATCATCGGCATCATAGTTTAATACAACGCCGTCTATATCAGTATTATAAAAACGAATAAATTTACCAGGAACAGCTGTAACCTCTCTATCAAAAGTGAAGACAATATCGGCATTTCTATTGACATTTACACTTCCACTTTCGGGTGCGCGGCTAACAATGATAGGAGTAGCACTCAATACGATAGAATCGGGCTTCAATAGGACAGTTTGGCCCGTCAGCAGATCGCCCGATGCGGCAACCGGTGTCACTTCTGCGAACACATAATAATTTAGATCGGTTTGCTGAAGCGTATAGCTATTCGACGTTTCGCTTATGATTTCCGTACGGTCTGATCCATCAGCTTGCAGGCCGCGGAACCATTTAATGCGGGTATTGCCTTCGAAGTCATTTTCAGCATCAAAATAACTGTATTGCGCAGTCACCGTTTGGCCTGGTGCCCATGTATCGGCGCTTAAGGAGCCGTTATATACAACTGGAGCATCGTCAATGGAGCTTAAGGTGACGATATATTTTTTAGACGAGTCTGGAACGGTTTTGCCAGTGTAGAGGCTCATTAGGGCGGAAGCATCCGCTGCCGTTACGGATCTGTCGCGGTCGATATCATATAAATTGAGGTCTCCGGAAGTAAGGGTGGAATTTCTGTTCAACTCTCGAACGATGTGAAAGGCATCCGCTGACGTAATAATGCCGTCTTTATTCGTATCGGCGAAGAGGTCTACCGTCAAGCGAAAGTGTTCGGTCAGCTTTTCATTTTCAGAGGTAACGCCTTCAACCCTGATTTCAGTCGTTCCCGGTCCGAATATTTCCATCTCAAAGTCGGGCAAATAACCATCCGCAGACGCGACGTTCGTATTGCTGGAAGTAGCAGTTAACATCGTTATGGTGGTTGATGGGGGGAAGAGCTTCTGTGAATCCAATGAGATGTAGCTGCCATAAACGTCAATGGTTGATCCCATTCCCGCATTCGCATTGGAATCAAATTTAACCCATTGTAGATCATTGTTTACTACAGGAAGAAAGTAGTTCGAAGGTTCTGGAATTGCATATGCCGGAGCAGATAGTGACAAGGTGGTTCCCAATACTGCAGCACAAACAAAAAGAGAGGGGCCCTTTTTCAGGGATAATGCGGTCATTTTGCGCCAATAATTGTTCATTTGTCCGGGTCTCCTTGTTACGAATAGTAGGATGCTTAGCTTCATTTTACTTTTTAGGGCTGAACCGATTCTGAACGGAAGTGTCTAATTGGAAAGAATAAAGTAGCAAAATGTCGAAAAATGTTGAAATTAAAAAGAAAAACACAAAAAAACCGTTAATATCTGCAAGCAGAATTTAACGGTTCAAAATATTATTTCTTCATTAAAGGTCCATGCTTAGCAGCACCGGACAATGATCGCTTCCCATAATTGCGGAATCAATGGCCGCGTCCTTCAGCAGTGGAGCGAGTCGCTCTGAGATCAGAAAATAGTCAATGCGCCAACCGACGTTCCGCTCGCGAACCTTCGGCATATAGGACCACCATGTGTAGGCATCGGTGCGGTCAGGGTAGAGATAGCGGAAGCTGTCGACAAAACCGGCGGCCAGCAGCTCGGTCATTTTGCCGCGTTCTTCCGGGGTGAAACCGGAATTGCCGTGGTTGGCTTTGGCGTTTTTGAGATCGATTTCCTGATGGGCGACGTTGAGATCGCCGCAGACAATGACGGGCTTCACCGCATCAAGCTGCTGCAAATAAGTGCGGAAGCGATCCTCCCATTCCAGTCGATAATCCAGCCGCAGCAAATCGCGCTTGGCATTAGGCGTATATACATTAACCAAATAGAATCCCTCAAATTCCAACGTCAAAATGCGGCCTTCCGGCTCTTCATTTTCTTCAATGCCATAGCGGACGGAAAGCGGTGGTACTTTCGTAAACACTGCCGTACCGGAATAGCCCTTCTTAACAGCATAGTTCCAGTAATCCGAATACGCCTCACCGAGCTCCAGCGAAATTTGCCCCTCCTGAAGCTTCGTCTCCTGCAGACAGAAAATATCCGCATCCATCTCGGTAAAATAATCATTAAACCCTTTATTTACACAGGCTCTCAGCCCGTTAACATTCCATGAAACCAGCTTCAATGCGGAACCTCTCCTCTGTTGGCATTTATATAAAAAAAAGCTAAAAGCAGTGCTTCAACTAAGCGGGCAGCAGGATGAAGACTTTGCCATCGGTATTCAAAATCTGGCTTCCATTGCTAAGCGTGGCATAGGGAGGCTCCCAGTGTGAGTGCCCGCAAAATACAAGCGTCTCTGGCAGTTGTTCAAGCGCAGTGCGAATGGCGCTGTTCCCCTCAAGCCCAAGTGTCGGCTCATCCGGTCCCTGATGCAGAAGCAAAGCGTGGGGCTGCTTCATAATAAGCTTGCGAAGCCACTTCACATAATCGTGCTGAGACATGCGATTAGGCTTGTCTGCTCGTCCGATAATGCCGCTTAGACCGGCAAGGCGGAGTCCTAATATTTCGGTCAAAGCTGGCAGGTCCATGAAATGCATGCAATCGCTAGCGGCGAGCATATTCATATGCGCAGACTCCATTATATCATGGTTGCCGGGTACACCTGCGACCCAGCCGAATGTTTCACCGAAAGCGAGCCAGACTTGAAGGGGATTACCGCTGCTGCCCCTTTTGCTGGCATCCCCATATAAATCGCCGCATAACAGAGCGACCGTACGCTGTAGGGAAAGATGGGGAAATTCAATCGCCATTAATAGCGCTAAATATTCGGGGAGCAGCTCGCCAAGCTGTACCTCACAACCATCATCGATGGCAACGCCCTGCAAATCGGAGGTGACAATTAGGGCATCTACACGCTCGGGCAATCCGGATACAAAGCCCTGATAGACGGGCAGCAGCACAGGGGAGGTTCCACCGCCAGCCGCCGCTGTTTGATAGGGGAAGCTTTCAAGAGGTTCGGGAAGTATTCGCTCGATTTTCATAGCAGCCGATGTAGCCCCCTTTGCAACTGGAAATGATTCATGCTTTCGCTATTTATACCATGCTTGCGAGTAGTGGGCAACTCAGGAGATTTGATCATTTTTACTAGGGTGCGTTATGATAGGGGAGGTAAATACAAGCAAAAAAGGAGACGGTATGGACAATTTCGTATTATGGCTGAAGTATTTGATTCTCGGTATTATTCAGGGCTTTACGGAGCCGATCCCCGTATCATCAAGCGGACATTTAATTATTGCCCAGCAACTGCTAGGCGTAGATCAGCGAGGACTGGCATTTGAGATTTTAACGAACACGGCATCGCTGATTGCGATTGGCTACATTTTTCGCCAGGATATTAATCGGCTGATCGTTAACACCATCAAATATATGAGAACACGGGACAAGGCCTACAAAAGCGACTTCCTGTTCGCTATGTATGTCGTCATTGGAACAGTGCCGGCCGTCATTATCGGGCTGCTGTTCAAGGATCAAATCGAATCATATTTCTCCTCCGTGCGCACGGTGGCGATATCGCTGCTCATAACGGGTGTGGCACTTTGGCTAATCCGCAATTTGCAAGGACGCAAGCGGGATGGCGACCTGACGGTCAAGGACGCTTTAATTGTAGGTTTGGCACAGGCTGTAGCGCTCATTCCAGGTATTAGCCGCTCCGGTTCTACCGTCATTACATCTATTGCGGTTGGGATGAAGCAGGAGACGGCGCTGCGGTTTTCTTTTATGCTATACATACCAATTAGCTTGGGCGGACTGGTGCTGGGCGTGTCGGACATTGCCAATGATCCTAACCGCACCTCGCTGATGATTCCTTATCTCATAGCCTTCATCGCTACTTTAATCGTGACCTACTATTCTATGCGCTGGTTCATGAACATTATGGCGCGTGGCAATTTGAAATATTTCTCCTATTATTGCTTTGTCGCAGGCATTCTGCTGCTCATTTTCCTCTAGAACGACTGCTGGAAGAGAGGGCGCACGGGTCCGGGTAAAAAGGGTTTGAGAGGCTGGTATCCGAACAGGGATGCCAGCTTTTTTGTAATTATAAACATTTAAAAGTTCCACACTTATAATCGACTATATTTCAAGGTGAAACGCGCCGCGCCGCCAGAGGACGGCGACAGCCGTTTCACCTTGGCTGCGCCACCTGTAATGGGCGTTTATGCATGCCTGCGAATAAAAAAAAGGGGATGGTGAAGCATGATTTTGTTGCTTTCAGTAGAATTTACAACTTTTTCCTGTCTGATCTGAGCAGAAAATCGTTATTTCTTTATGAAAAACTCACAATATCTAAATTCAGGAAGAATTATAATTAAAAAATATATTGAATTTATTACTTAATTAATTTACAGTTGTGAATATTTATTTAAGGTTTTAAATAAATATTACGCCTTCATATATGTTAATACTTGACTAACATTATCTCTTAAATCGAACTAGATGTTAAAAAAAGAGAGAAAGATAAATAAAAAGTATTGTAACTCTATTCTTAATGATATAAAATGTGACATAGATTGAGGCTCAGGATGCCATCTTCGAACAGCAAGATTCGCCTGAAATGCCGAGCCAAGCGCTTCATTATTTTCAGAATTATCAATTTAATTGACGCTCGAAATTATAATTCGTTAGGGTGATTAAATATGAGTGAGGAATTGCTGAGAATGGAGCATTTAACGACGTCCTTTCGTATAGCTGACCGCTACTATGCGGCAGTGGATGACGTGTCGCTAGCCGTCAGGAAAAATGAAATTTTAGCGATTGTCGGCGAATCCGGCTCGGGGAAAAGCGCATTGGCCTTTTCGATTATGGGGCTCCACACGCGGGCGAAAATCGAAGGGCATATTTATTATAAGGGGCAGGATTTGGCTCATCTGCCGCCAAGCAAATTAAACAAGCTGCGCGGCAAGGAAATGGGCATGATTTTTCAGGACCCGCTGTCGGCGCTTAATCCGCTCATGATTATTGGCAGCCAGATTGAGGAGGCTTTGCTGCTGCATAACGACAAGCTGACGGCGGAGCAGCGCAAGGCGAAGGTGCTGGAGCTGCTCGATAAGGTAGGCATTCCGCGGCCTGAGCATACGTATCAGCAATATCCGCATGAGCTGTCCGGTGGCATGAGGCAGCGCGTCGTCATTGCGATTGCGATTGCCAATGAGCCGGAGCTGCTCATTGCCGATGAGCCGACGACGGCGCTTGATGTAACGATCCAGCTGCAAATTTTGGAGCTGATCCGCAAGCTGAAGAGCGATATCGGAGCCGGCATCATCCTCATCACCCACGACCTCGGCGTTGTGGCGGAAATGGCGGATCGCGTAGCGGTGATGTACGCAGGGCAGATCGTGGAAATCGCCGATATTTATAGGCTCATTTCGAATGCGCAGCATCCTTATACAAAGTCGCTGCTCAGCTCGATTCCGGCGGCCAGTGCCGAGAAGTCTCGGCTGCATGTCATTCAGGGCATCGTGCCCTCCTTGCAGAAGCTGCCCCGCGAGGGCTGTCGCTTCCGCTCCCGCATTCCGTGGATACAGGAAGCGGTGCATGAGGCGGAGCCTGCGATGCACGAAGTAAGTCCCGGTCATTTCGTCCGCTGCACCTGCTATCGGACTTTTTATTTTCCTAAAGTGGACGGAAAGGGGGCTGACTATGGCGCTTCTTGATATTAAGGATTTAAAGGTGCATTTTCCGATTCGCGGTGGCTTATTCGGCAGAGCGGTTGGCGAGGTCAAGGCGGTTGACGGCGTAAGCTTGTCGATTGAGCAGGGCAGCACCTACGGACTTGTTGGCGAGTCCGGCTCGGGCAAGACGACGACGGGGCGGGCGATCATCGGCCTGAATGCGATTACGTCCGGCAGCGTCGTGTTTGAAGGGAAAGACTTGAACGAAGGCGGCAGGCGAAGCTTGCTGAATGCCCGCCGCGATGTTCAAATGATTTTTCAAGATCCGTATTCCTCGCTTAATCCGAAGAAGCGCGTCATCGACATCGTGGCGGAGCCGCTGCGCAACTTCGAGCGGATGTCACCGCAGGAAGAGAAGCGGCGCGTGCGAGAGCTGCTGGAGCAGGTAGGCTTAAGCGCGGAGACGATCTATAAATATCCGCATGAGTTTTCCGGCGGCCAGCGGCAGCGGATCGGCATCGCCAGGGCGATTGCTTTGAAGCCGAAGCTGATTATCGCCGACGAGCCCGTATCGGCGCTGGACGTATCCGTACAGGCGCAGGTGCTTAATTTTATGCAGGACATCCAGAAGGAATTAAACCTCACGTACTTGTTTATCAGCCATGACCTTGGCATTATCCGGCATATGTGCGATCACATCGGCATTATGTACAAGGGCAGACATGTTGAGCAAGGCACAACCTCAGATATTTTTCATAACCCTCAACATATTTACACCAAGAGGCTCCTTGCAGCCATCCCTGATATCGACCCTACACAGCGAGAGAAGCAACGACAGTTTAGAGCAGCGGTAAAAGCCGAATATGATCAAGCCTACAGAGACTATTTTGACGAAGAGGGCCTGGCCTATTCACTAAGGCCCATCTCAAGCACGCATCTAGTAGCTCTGCCTGGGAAAGGTGGATAGCGATGTGGAAAACGATTGCTCGCCGTATATTCATTATGATTCCGCAATTATTTTTACTTAGCATTCTCGTCTTTTTGCTCGCTAAAGCGATGCCCGGCGATGCGCTCACAGGCCTTGTTGATCCGAGTCTGGACCCAGCGGCGCTTGAAGCGCAGCGCGAGCGGCTTGGTCTGAACGATCCGTGGCATGTGCAGTACTGGAACTGGATGATCCATGCGCTCCAGGGCGACTTTGGACAATCGTTCCGCTTCAAAATGCCCGTGTCCGAGCTCATTGGCCAGCGCATTTTTAATACGATCTGGCTGTCGGTCGCGACGCTGATATTGACTTACTTAATCGCGATTCCGCTCGGCATTACGAGTGGCCGCTACAACGATACTTGGGCGGACCGCCTGATTACGGGCTATACCTACTTGGGCTTTGCTGCACCGCTGTTTATTTTTGGCTTGGTTATGCTGTGGCTGTTCGGCTTTCACTTTGACTGGTTCCCAACAGGCGGCAGCGTCAAGCCGGGGACAGAGCCTGGCACGGCTGCGTATGTATTTAGCAAAATCTATCATTTGCTGCTCCCCGCTTTGTCGATGGCGCTGATTACGACCGTGACGACGGTACAGCTGCTGCGCAGCGAAATTATTGATACGAAGCAGCGTGATTTTATTTTGACCGCAAGGGCTAAGGGGGCTTCAGAGTCCCGCGTCTATAACCGTCATATATTACGCAACTCGCTGCTGCCGATTGCCGCTTTTTTCGGCTATGAGATTACGGGCCTGATTGGCGGCACCGTATTTATTGAGAGCATCTTCAGCTACCCTGGCATGGGACAGCTGTTTCTAAGCTCCATCTCCTTGCGGGATTTCAGTGTCGTGACGGCGCTGGTGCTGCTGTATGGGCTCGCATCGATTTTGGGAGCTTTAATTTCGGATATGATTTTGAGCATTGTCGATCCTCGGATTCGGATTAAATAAGCGCGCAGGGAGGCTTAAACTATGAGCAAGCTTGCAACCGCCGAGGCGGACCGAAGCCCCTCCGGCTGGAAAATCATCTGGCGGGAAATTGTCCGCGACAAGGTGGCGTTTGCTTCCTTTCTTTTTCTAGGACTCATCATCATCTTTGTATATGGCATTTCGCTTGTGCTGGATCAGAAGCAGATCGTGACCGTGGATTTGTTCTCGCTGTACAAGCCGCCTTCCGCCGAGTATTGGCTGGGGACGGACTATGGCGGTCGCGACGTATTCGGGCAGCTGATCATCGGTACGCGCAACTCCTTGTCCATCGGGATTATTGTGACGCTGATGACCGGGATTATCGGCATTCTGATTGGGATGCTGTCGGGTTATTTTGGCGGCAGCGTAGACAATGTGTTTATGCGCTTCGTCGATTTCTTTATGATTTTGCCGACGCTCATGATCGTTATTGCGTTCGTAACCGCCGTGCCCAAATACAGCATTATTTCATTTTCGCTCATTATGACGGCATTCCTGTGGATGGGCATTGCCCGGCTGATTCGGTCGAAGGCGCTGCAGGAGCGCGAGCTGGATTACATTCAGGCGTCCAGAACGCTAGGCTCCTCCCACTTGAAAATCATGTTTACACAGCTGCTGCCGAATCTCAGCTCCATTATTATTGTGACTATGACGCTGAATCTGGCAGCGAACATCGGCCTTGAATCCGGCCTTTCCTTTCTTGGCTTTGGCTTTCCTGAAAGTACGCCGAGCCTCGGTACCTTAGTCAGCTATGCGAGAAACCCGCAAACCCTGGAGAGCAGATGGTGGATCTGGTTACCCGCGTCAGTGCTGATTTTGGTATTGATGTTGAGTATAAATAATGTTGGTCAAGCGCTGAAGCGCGCGACGGACGCAAGACAAAGAAAAGGCTAATAAAAGGAGGAGATGGTGTAATGAGAAAGGTTATGGGGACAAGGTATGTATTCGTTTCGCTGATGCTTGTGCTCGCGCTAATGCTGGGGGCATGTACATCAAATGGCGGAAGCGGGGCGGCTGAGAGCGCAAGTCCTGGGGCGAGTGCTGAGCCTACGGCTAGCGCAAATGCAGAGCCAGCTGAAGATGATGGTCTTTATTCGATTGAGGATTTTAACAAGGTGAAAATTAATGAAGGTACGGCGCTGAAGGGCGGCTCCGTGACTTACGGCTTGGTGTCCGATACGCCATTTGAAGGAACGCTGAACTTCAATTTCTATTCGGGCAACCCGGATGCGATGGTCCTCCAATGGTTTGACGAGGGACTATTGACTTGGGATGCGAACTACGTCTATACGAACGATGGGGCAGCTACCTATGAGGTTGCTGAGGATGGTCGCACGTTTACCTTTACCATTCGCGACAATGTGAACTGGCAGGACGGCAAGCCGGTAACGGCTGAGGATTGGCTGTTCGCGCATGAGATAATCGGTCACAAGGACTATGACGGTCCGCGCTACGATTCCAATTTTACGAACATTGAAGGCATGCAGGAATACCATGACGGCAAAGCCAAAACGATTTCTGGCATTAAGGTGCTTGGAGACAAGCAGCTGCAAATTACGTATATTCAGTCTACTCCGTCTCTACTGACGGGCGGCGTTTGGATATATCCGCTGGCTAAGCATATTTTTGGCGAGATGGAGGTAGCGAAAATTTCCGCTTCCAAGGAAGTGCGCGAGAAGCCGATCGGCTTCGGACCTTTTAAAGTGAAAACAATTGTACCAGGCGAGTCGGTCGTGTTCGAGAAAAATGCCGATTACTGGCGCGGCGAGCCTGCGCTGGATGAGGTTGTGCTGAAGGTCATCAACCCGACGACGGTTGTGCAGCAGCTTGAGAGCGGCGGCGTTGATCTCGTCGATTCGTTCCCGGTTGACCAATATCCGGACAATGCGGGCATGTCGAACGTCGAGTTCCTCGGCATGATTGACCGCGCGTATACGTATATCGGCTTTAAGCTTGGTACATGGGATAAAGAAGCAAAAGCTGTTAAGCCGAATGACAAGGCGAAAATGGGCGATGTGAATTTGCGCAAGGCGATGTGGCAGGCGGTGGACAATGATGCTGTCGGCAAAAAGTTCTATCACGGCCTGCGCTGGAATGCAACGACGCTGATCCCGCCGTCCCACCCAGAGTTCCATGATTCTACGAACAAAGGTGTAACCTACGATCCGGAAGCGGCGAAAAAGCTGCTGGATGACGCAGGCTACAAATTGAACGGTGAATTCCGCACCAATCCAGATGGCAGCCAGCTGGTCATCAACTTTATTTCGATGACGGGCGGAGATATTGCTGAGCCACTGGCCCGTTATTATGTGCAATCATGGGCCGCAATCGGTCTCAATGTTAACCTGGAAATGGTCGAGTTCAACTCCTTCTATGACCGTGTAGGTTCTAATGGCGATGACGATCCGGCGGTTGATGTTTACCAGGCGGCGTGGTCTGTTGGCATCGATGTAGACCCTGCGGGTCTATATGGCAAAGATGCGATTTATAACTTCCCGCGTTTTGAGACGGAGGAGAATAGCAGGCTGCTTGCAGAGGGCGTGTCGGAGAAAGCCTTTGATGTAGAGGTGCGCAAAGGCATTTATAAGGAATGGCAGCAATACATGGTCGATCAGGTTCCGGTATTCCCGACGCTGTACCGCTCTGAGCTTGCCCCTGTCAACAAGCGGATTATGAACTATGCGATTGGCGACGGCACAGGCATTTACTTGTATCAGCTGGCTGTTTCGCAGGATAAACCGTTTGTGGCAACGAAATAGCGTATAATAGAGCTTAGAGTAGCAAAAAAGATAACAGGCGGGGCTTAAGTCCACCTGTTAGACGAGGGCTGTTCACTAGGGCGGAGGATTCCGCCTTGGGGAGCAGCCCGCTTTGCGATTGCAGCGGGGAGGACGCGGCAGCGCTCTTTTCAAACGGGGGCGGGAATGCTACAATCTCTGAAACTGAAGCTTTGAAAATAAAGAAAGGCAGGTAACGAATATGAGCAATCGACCTTCTATTAATGACTTTAACCCTTTTTATCAAACATACATTGAAAAGGTGCCGGAAGTCAGCATTAAGGATGTGCTGCTTGAGGCCTACGATACGACAAGTGAGCTGCTCGCAAGCATTCCAGAGGAGCGCGGCGACTATAAATACGCAGAAGGCAAATGGAGCATTAAGGAAGTCATTGGCCATATTAATGATACCGAGCGCGTCATGAGCTATCGCCTGCTGCGGGTTTCGCGGGGCGATTCGACGCCGCTGCCTGGTTTTGAGCAGGAGGTATTTGTAGCGGGCGCGAGGTTTAATGAGTTTGCGATTGCGGAGCTGACTGAGGAATATCGGACGATCAGGCAATCGACGCTTAAGCTGCTTAGCAAGCTTTCCGATGAGGAACTGGCACGGCGCGGTAACGCAAGCAATTCCGAGGTAACGGCACTGGCTCTCGCCTACATTATCGCTGGTCACGAGCTGCACCATTTGAACGTATTGAAAGAACGATATTTAATTGACTAGCTTATACAACAGTCACCAAAGGAGCTCTATGATGAGTGAAGCAAGCTTTAAGGATTATCAATTAAGTGAAGACATTACCCGGGCGCTGGATAGCTTAGGCTACAAGCAGCCGACCGTTGTACAACGCGAAGTGATTCCGATTGCGCTGAGCAAGCGCGATCTTACGGTCAAGTCGCACACCGGCAGCGGCAAGACGGCAGCCTACGGCATTCCGATCTGTGAAATGGTCGATTGGGACGAAAATCGGCCGCAGGCGCTCGTATTGACACCGACCCGCGAGCTTGCTGATCAAGTAACCGAGGATATTACGAACATAGGCCGTTACAAAAGAATTAAAGCGACGGCTATTTATGGCAAGCAGCCCTTTGCCCCGCAGCGCATGCAGCTGACGCAAAAAAATCATGTGGTCGTCGGTACGCCGGGCCGCATCATGGATCATATCGAAAAAGATACGATTGATCTGGAGAAGCTGCGCTTCCTCGTCATTGACGAGGCGGACGAAATGCTGAGCATGGGCTTCATCGAGCAGCTGGAAATGATTATTCAGGAGCTGCCCAAGGATCGGGTGACGCTTCTATTCTCCGCTACGCTGCCGAAGGATGTAGAACGTCTATGTCATCGCTACATGAATGATCCCGTTGACATTGAGATTAAAGGAGCGGGCAGCACGAAGGCTGAAATCGAGCATTCGCTGTTTATCGTACGGGATAACCGCAAGCTTCAATTGCTGCAGGATGTGACGGTAATGGAAAACCCGGACAGCTGCATCATTTTTTGCCGAACGCAGGTGAATGTCGATGAGGTGCATCATGAGCTGACCCAGCTCGGTTATCCGATTGGCAAAATTCATGGCGGCATGGAGCAGGATGACCGTAATCGGGTCATGGGCGAGTTCCGCAGAGGCGAATTTCGTTATTTGGTAGCGACTGATGTAGCGGCGCGAGGCATTGATATTGATCGGATTTCCCATGTAATCAACTACGATTTTCCGATGGAAAAGGAAAGCTATGTCCACCGCGCAGGCCGAACTGGACGAGCTGGTAACAAAGGCAAGGCGATCTCGTTCGTGACGCCAAATGAGGATTCTTTTCTCGCGAATGTTGAGGCGTATATTGGGTTTGAAATCCGTCAGGCGGAGGCTCCGCCCGAAGATGTTGTGGACAGCCGCAGGGAGAGCTTTGAGCTGAAGCTGAAAGCAAGTCCCGAATTGAAGCAAGACAAGAAGTCACAGCTGAGTGCGGACATCCTCAAGCTGCATTTCAACGGCGGCAAGAAAAACAAGCTGAGGGCGGTTGATTTCGTGGGCACCATTGCGAAGATTGAGGGCATGACAGCTGTCGATATCGGCATTATTACGATTGAAGACAATAAGACCTATGTGGAGATTTTGAATGGCAAAGGCCAGCTTGTACTGCAAGCGATGAAAAATACGACGGTTAAAGGCAAGCTGCTTAAGGTGCAGCCTGCACGGAAATAATGGGTAGAGCCGATTACGATCAGCAGGCGTAGTGGAAGGGCGCATCAAGCAAAGCGCTCCTCCAAGCAATCGCGCTGCATCGTTATCGGCTTTATTTTTGTAGGAGGCAAATAAAACTCGACTGACAAAATTGAGATATTGACATTTGTATTGAACTAGGCTGTATGTTATGGTTGAAGCACCAAATTGGTGGAGAAGGGGATAACAATGGCAAATGAGACGCCGCTAACGAAGGAAGCGATTTTGGACGCTGCGGAACAGGTGCTTCGGCGGTATGGCCCAGAAAAAACGTCCGTTACGGATATCGCGAAGTTTCTTCAGGTCAGTCATGGTACCTTATATAGGCATTTTGCCAGCAAAGCTGCGCTTCGAGAGACAGTTACCGAGAGATGGCTGGATAAAAGCGTATCCGAGCCTCTGGAAGGAATTGCGGCTGCAACGGACGGCAGCGCTGCTGTACAATTGCGTTCGTGGCTTGAGGCGCTCATGCAGAAGAAACGGATGTATGCGCTTGAGGATGCGGAGATGTTTGCGATGTACTCGGCGGTAACGCTGGAAGCCGTTGATTTAATTGCGGAGCATGTCGATCACTTGGTCAAGCAGATTGCCGTCATTGTAGAACGCGGCATGGACAGCGGCGAGTTTAAGCCGGGTGATGCGCATGCGATGGCAAGGGCTATTTTTCACGCGACAACGAAATTTCATCATCCGGCATTTGTGCGCGAATGGTCGAGCAAGGAAATCAATCAAGATTTTGATGCCGTATGGAGCTTGCTGCTTGCCGGATTACAATGAATACGCCTTTAGAAACAGATCGGATTAATCCTCCGGCAGCCGTTTCTAACAGGCGTATTTTTTTGTGTTTAATCAGTATAAATGACAAAAAATAATATTTGTTATTTGACATTCGTAATGTGTCCGCTTATACTCAAGTCAACAACAACGAGGAATAATTCCTCGCGACAAAGGATGGGACCACGGATGGAGAGAAGTTTAACGGGTAAAGTGGCTTTAGTTACGGGTGCATCGAGAGGCATTGGGCAGAAAATCGCCGAGGATTTGGCTTCGCATGGGGCCCAGGTCGTTGTCAATTATGCAAGCAGCCCGGAAAAAGCGGACGAAGTAGTCGCCGGAATTAAACGCAATGGCGGGGAAGCGAAAGCGATTGGAGCGGATATTAGCAAGGTGGCGGAAATCAAAGAGCTGTTCGACAAAACATTGGAAGCGTATGGACAGATAGACATTTTGGTCAATAACGCAGGCATTATGATTAACAAGCCGCTCGCAAGCATAACGGAAGAGGATTTTGACAAGCAGTTTGAAATTAATGTCAAAGGCACCTTTTTTACGATACAGCAAGCAGCACTGCATATGAAGGAGAACGGGCGCATTATTAACTTTTCAACGTCGGTGGCGGGCCATATGTTCCCGACCTACAGCACCTACGCGGGAACGAAAGGGGCGGTAGAGCAGTTTACCCGTCAGCTTGCGAAGGAGCTTGGACCGAAAGGCATTACGATTAATGCCATTGCACCAGGGCCCGTCAATACGGAGCTGTTTAAAGTTGGAAAGACGGAGGAGCAAATAAAGGCAATCAGTAATGCCAACTCCTTTGGACGGCTAGGCGAGCCGGAAGACATTTCTCAAGTAGTGCTGTTTCTGGCAAGCAAGGAGTCGCAGTGGGTAACGGGGCAGACGATGCGAGTGAATGGCGGCTTCATTTAAGAGGATAGTTTGAACCCCCTGTGCAGCTATGATATGGTTCGTATAAAAGGGGAGAGCAATCATGCAGCATCTGGATCAAATCGTGCCGCTTCTGGAACAGGATACGCTTACGAACATTACGCTGCTGAAAATGATCGAGGCTTATGAGGCATCCATCATCAGCAAGCTCATTAAGGACTCTGGAACGTCGCGATGGGGGCTGCTCCTACTGCTGCCAGTCGAAGCTTATCCCTATGATCAGCAGACGTATCCCGGCACCAACTTTATCGTTTTTGTCGCGTATACGGAGCAGTCGCTGCTGCTTGAGCTGCTTGAGGCGGTTCCCGCAGGAGCCCGCCTTGTGTTCAAGCTGCAGAAGGATGAGTATCGGGAACAGCTTGCCCACTATTACGAGCTGGAGCAGGCGAGAGCTTATATTTCCTATACGAGCCAAAACGAGCTAACAGGCAGCAGCGTGCAGCAGCATAAAGGGATTAGGAATGAGGACGTTGTGAAGCAGGAGGCGCTGGCAGAGGAACTGCTGCCGCTGCTTTGCAGCAACGGTTATACGCCGGAGGAGCTTCGAGACTATTTTGCCGCAGGCGCCTATGCCTTCATCATATACCGGGAAGGTGAAGCTGCTGCCGGTTGCTTTATTTTTTGCAACTATGACGACGTTTGGGAAATTGCAGGAGTCCATACCCGGGAGCGCTGGCGTGGGCAAGGCTTGGCGAGGCAGCTTGTGGCTGCGGCCTTGGAGCATTTGCAGCATGGTGGGCTGAGGCCGAGATACCATGTGCTGGAGACGAACACTGCCTCGATCCGCCTCGCGGAATCGCTGGGCCTCCAGCCCTTCATGAAGCTTACGCATCATACGATGCGAAGACCAACTGCGGAACAGCGGTAAATTTAGCCGAATCAACAAAAGCCCGCTCCTTCAACGTTAGCTGAAGGAGCGGGCTTTGCTTCGTCAAACCTTATAATTCCAGCAGCACGTAGCTGCCCATA
Source organism: Paenibacillus sp. R-74696 (assembly GCF_055814915.1). Taxonomy (NCBI): domain Bacteria; kingdom Bacillati; phylum Bacillota; class Bacilli; order Caryophanales; family Paenibacillaceae; genus Paenibacillus; species Paenibacillus sp. R-74696. The sequence goes on along the minus strand of NZ_JBPULM010000022.1, from coordinate 63,008 downwards.
TAATACATTTCGGCATCATCATATTGATCAGGTACTTCCTCCCATACAATATCCCAAGTGTCATCCAGCATTTCTGAATAATCAACCTCAGGGGAGAGGCGCAAAATAATTTGCTCCTGACCGCTTTGCACGAGCTTCTTCAATTCGATACGAAACTGCTTATTGGAAGTCACTTCGAGACCATTTTTCACATAGTAGTCGTATTTATTGCTCTCGCCCGTATATTGATCGAGCTCATCATCCAGCCAGTAAGAGACATCCTCTATATATTCCTCATTGATTGCAGTAGTATCGTTGGCGTTATACAGCATATAGGGAACGTCAGAATTGGTCGCATTGTTGGTCGGATCGACGTTCAGCCATTCTCCTTCAATGTTAACCTTGTTCCACGCATGCGGAACGCCATCCAAATAGCCGGTTACGACAATCGTCTCCACGCCAGCGAGATCGTTCAGCAGCTTGTAGGTGTAGGCATAGCTCATGCAGACGCCGAGTTTATTGATCATAATGCCATAGGTGCTGTAAGCATCATAAAACTCGGGGTCCACCTTGCGAAAATCATATTTATACGCATTATCCAGCGCCTCATCATCGTACACCGTCGTATCGTTCAAATAGTCATAAAGCGCCAGCCGTTTTTCCTCGTCGCTCATTTCAGGCGTAATGGTGGCTGCAATAATGCGCTCGGCCTCCTGCATAATTTCCCGCTGCTTCGCGCGCATCTCCTTGACGGGATTCTCGTAGGACACATAAAGCGTAAGTGTGCGGTAATCGTAGCCGTAGCTTGCCAGCCCGATAATATAAGGATTTTGGTACATGACCTTCTCGACGACATCAATGAGAACCTCGGTATTTTGCGCTTCGGGAAAGGACATGAGCGAAATGTCTTCCTCTCCGATCATCAAGTTGCGAGCCAAATATTCTTCCAGTGCCGAGTCAGCAGAAATATGCAGCTTCTCCAGCAGCTTGTCGGTTGGGACGGTTGCTTTATCGCCCTTGGCGACGACCCGGCGCGTATTATCGATTTGCCGATCAATCAGATTGTCTGTGGCTGAAGACGCTTTGGTGAAGCGAGTAATAATCGTCGGCACATTGGCATCCGGTATAAAATAGGTCGTATTTTCCGGCTGAACATAGCCAGTATTAGCTGTACCCTCGGCTTCCCCATCCTCGTCTTCATACCAAGAAGCGATATAATCGATATCCTCAAGGATGACGTCTTCAACCCAGACGACGCCTGTCAGCGCCGTGCCTTTAATGGAATACGGAATGCGCAGGGGGCTCAATGGCTCAAGGACAAGCTCATCCGTTTCATACACGATGTCCTTAAAGCTGATAGAGCCATCGGTATGCTTTACTTCGACACTGTAGGGCAGATCATCCACGTACTCGTAGGTGTTGCCGAACAGCTCTCCTTCATATTCGTCCACAACCTCCGTCGGAAGCTGGCTCGACAGATCGGCCGTCACGACGGGAACGCTGAAGTTGGATTCCTTGCCGTTTGCGACGGCGGTAACATAGAAGTTGCCCTGTACTCCGGTATTTTGCGCGAGTGTAAAGCTCTCGCCGCTATCGAGCTCTATTTGGTCGTAAGTGGTATCGCCAAAATCGTCTAGCTCCGTTCCTTTGACCCGCTCAATCAGGACTGGGGACTCCAAATAAAAAGCGGATTTTTTGCCGGGAGCGCTTGTTACGCCATCCGTTTTCCGAGCTTCGGGGAAGGTCTGATACACCTTGTATTCGCTGATCCCTGTTATTTTATCCCAGACGAGCTTTAGCCTGCCCTCCTCGCTAATTTCATAGCTGAGATTCGGAACGGGCAGCTTGGACTGTACCGTGAATGGGATAATGAGCGGCTCCTCCAGCTTTTGGGGCGTAGTGGAAGCCATGTCATAATCAATGCGGAGATAATAAATCGGCGCGTTGCCCCAGCCCAATTGATTATAGGAGGAAGCGGAAGGAAGCGGCAGCACACCTGAATCCAGCGGCTCGACCGTAATCATGCTTTTGTTGCCCTCTACAGGGGTGACCCGGTTGAATGAAGCCATTTGGCTGGAGGGCAGCGCCTGCCGATCGGTATGAACGGTGATCGTTTCCTCCCATTTTAAAATGTCGAGTTGCGACAAATCGGATTGGAAATTAAACTCGAACTTCCTATCTTTTGCTACATTGTAGAGCGGCATGATCGGTTTCTTGCTGGTTTCGCCGTATTTTTGCTTTAGTTGCTGCACGGACAGCTTCTCCGGCGTCTGCCAAGCATATTTAAGCAGCTTAATGCTGGAATTGAAGCCATTGGCGGCATCTGACATACAGCCCGTCAGCAGCAGGCACATGACCAGCAGGCTGAGCAGCATTTTTTTCATTTATTTAGCTCCTCTAATTGATATCTATATGAAAATTTTAACTCGTTAAATATAATTGTTCAATCCATTTTTTCCAAAAATGCGATTGCTCTATGGATCGGTGATATAATGGTATTTTAAGGTAAATGGCTGCAGGAAGATGAATGATTCTTCTATTTCTAATATTGAGGAGTGCTGCAAATGTATGAATTAGCCCAAGTTGATTTTTATAAAGCAAGGCCGCTTCTTGAAGATCATTTTATGCATCCCGAGATGGTTTCCGTCATTGAAGGAAATAACCCGGGCTGGATTTTTGTAGACCAAATGGCTCAGCCGAGGACGGCCTTAGTATGGAGCAAGGGGATTCAGGGATTCTACTTAATCGGCGACGCTACGAATCCGACATTTATCGCTGAGCTGGATGATTATATTAATACTCATGTGGCACCTAGAATGCGCCAGGCTGGATTACAGCATTTTGAATGTTCTGGTCAACATGACAAATGGAGGCTGGGTGAGATTTTCCCCTCTAGAAGCCTGTATTCGTTTGAGCAGTTCGTATTCAAGCTGTTACAAGAGCCTCCGGTACCAAGCGCAAGAGGGATTAAGACCATTGATCTCAAAACAGCGGATTGGGATGACTTGCCGTGTACGAATCTAGCATTTGTGAAAGACACGCTTGAGCTATTTTGGTCTTCGAAAGATCATTTTTTGGAAAAAGGATATGGCTTTGCCGCGATAGATGGGTCGGAAATCATAGGTCTGTGTTACTCCAGTTTTGTGACCGGGGATACGCATGCGATAGGCATTGAAACCCTTCCCCAGCATCAGAGGAAGGGCGTGGGGGAGCATCTGGCGAGTCTGGTCGTCCATGAAATCGTAAAAAATGGCTATATACCCTATTGGGATTGCTCATCAGATAATGAAGGCTCTCAAAAAGTGGCGCTGCGGGCTGGCTTCGAGCAAGTTCATCGCTATCAAGGCCGCGTTTTTTCCATATAGACCATGGATGCTGGCCAGACGGCCAGCATCTTCAGCCTCCTCAGTAAACAAACCCTCGCTTTCACAAATCGCACTAATTGCCTCCTTATAAAAGGTGAAAAACAACCTTTTAGCCTGCTTATTCTATTTTTAATATCGCTTATCCTGAATTGAACAAAAAATTAAACGACTGGCATAAATAATCCCATTGAGAAGTGGGGCGCTATGCTATTTAATTAATACGAACCAATGAAAACGCATACATCTAGGAGGGGAAACATGAAGCGTAGAAAAATAGCAGCGGTGCTGCTGATTGCCGCTATGCTGCTCAGCACGCTGACGGGGCTTGCGCCACGCGCGGCTTGGGCAATGGAGGAGGAGCTTGCAAATCCGAATGAAGGCATGTCGGCAGCGGAGTCGGTGTACGAGCCAGGCCTGATTTTACACTATGATATGAAAACGACGGCGACCGATGCAGGGCAGACGATTGTGAAAAATGTAGCTGGCGGAACAGGCGCATATGATGGCATTTTCCGCAATCCGTCGAACGGCCAGCTTGTAGCGGATGGGTCTGCCGGTTTTGCTGGCTTTAACGGAGGCGCTGCTTCCGCGAACAGCGGCTATATTGAAATACCGAAAGGCGCTGGCGGCGAGGATCTGCTGAGCGGATTAACCGATGTCACGATTTCCTCGCTCGTTAACTGGGAGAACGACGGCACGAATCGCTGGATATTCGGATTGGGCGCCACGACGAGCGATCCCGAGAACGGCAACAAATATTTGTTTGCTACGCCGCGTCATGGCAGCACAGGCAATTACGTGGCTGCGGGCATATCGAAAAGCGGCTGGCGCAATGAAGCGATTTGGAAAGGCACTACCTCGCTTGCAGCCGGAGCCTGGAAGCAGGTTACGGTCGTATTCTCCGGTGCAGCGGATACGATAACGCTGTATGTGGACGGCGTGAAGGCCGCCTCCGGCTCGGCGAAGGGCATTAAGCTTGCCGATATTATAGCGACTGGGTCGAATTATTCCGGTTATATTGGCAAGTCTATTTTCGCGGGTGATGCTTTCTATCGCGGTTTAGTAGGCGACTTCCGCGTCTACAATTATGCGCTGAATGAGCAGCAGGCATCTGAGCTGTATACGCAGACTTCCAGCACAATTGCGAATCTCAAGCAGCTTGTGCTAACAGCAGCAGCGGATGCACTAGCTCCGGCGACGATGCTTGCCTCAGGCGATGTGAGCGCTGATGCGGTTACGAAAAATCTGACGCTGCCAGCAACTGGACGCAATGGCGTAGCGATTGCATGGAGCTCCAGCGATGCGTCGGTCATCGCCGCGGATGGAAAGGTGACGCGTCCAGCGGCGTCAGAAGCGGATAAGCCGGTGCAGTTAACGGCGAGCCTGACGTATCAGGGGCTTTCCATGCAGCGAGTGCTGAGCTTTAAAGTATTGAAGGAATTTTCTGAAAGCGCTATCGCTCAGGCGGATATGGAGGCTTTGGTCATTCCTCATACCGATCAGGTGAAGGGAAATCTGACGCTGCCGCAGCTTGGAGGAAATGGCTCCACCATCGAGTGGGAATCCAGCGATCCGGCGATTGTGAAAGGCTCGGCACAGGCGGCGGGCGATCTGACCCAGCTGGGCAGAGTGCTGCGTCCTGCGGACAAGGATGCTGCTGTTACACTGAAGGCCACGGTGAAAAAAGGCAGTGCAAGCGTGGAGCGGCTGTTCCACCTGACCGTGAAGCAGGCTCCGCCGAGCCTTGATTATGACGCGTATTTCTTTGCTTATTTTACCGGGGAATATGAGGGCGGAGAAGAAATTTCCTTTGCGACAGCCGAGGACCCGCTCAAGTGGCGGGCGCTGAATAACGGCAAGTCGATTATTCAATCGACACTTGGCGAGAAGGGGCTGCGCGATCCATTCATTATGCGCTCCCATGAGGGCGATAAGTTTTATTTGCTGGCGACGGATTTGCACATGGGCGAAAGCACGAACTTTGACCAAGCGCAAATAACGGGCAGCCATTCCATTATGATTTGGGAATCTGAGGATCTCGTCAATTGGAGCGAGCAGCGCATGGTCGATATCGCGCCGAAAAACGGGGGCAACACTTGGGCGCCAGAGGCCATTTACGACGAGAAGACGGGGCAATACGTCGTATTCTGGGCTTCCTCGATGAAGGTTGCTGATACGTATGGTAAGTATACGGGCGGCCGCCCATCGGGGCAATACAATGTCATGTATTACGCGACAACGCGGGATTTCTATACCTTCTCCGAGCCAAAGGTGTATATGGATGAAGCGTTCCCGACGATTGATACGACGATGGTACAGGAGGGCAATAGCCTGTATCGTTTTACGAAATCGGAAATCGGCTACAAGGTGTATTACGAGAAGGCAGCAAACGTCTTTGACGATGTGGATGGCATTCCGGCCAATGGCTATCAGTTCCCGGCGATTGCCGGTACGAAAAATGGAAACCAGGGACGAATTGGACATGGCGGCAATAACGAAGGGCCTACCGTATTCAAGGGTATTCGGGACAATAAATGGTATATGTTCCTCGATTCCTGGCCCTATCATGTGCGCGTCTCGAACAATCTGGAGGACGGAGCGCAATTCAGGGATAATCTGCTCGCTGAGGATCAATATGCACTGCCGCCAGGGCCGCGCCACGGCACGGTCATTCCGGTGACGCGGGCGGAATATGATGCGCTGCAAGCGAAATACGGCGTATCTGGTCCAGTGGAAAAGGAGGAGCCTGTCGTGCATTACACGTTCGACAGCAGCAGCGTAACGGGCACGCTTGTGAAGGATATGTCCGGTCAAGGACATGATGCGGAGCTCGTTGGCGGAGCCTCCATTAACCAGTCGGATAAAATAGGCGACTCCGGCAGCTCGGTGGAGCTGAACGGCACAACGGGCTATGTAAAGCTGCCAGACAATCTTGTTCGCGATTTGAATTTGGAGAAGACGACCATTGCGACTTGGGTGAGGGCGGATCAGAACAAGCTCAATCAGCGGATTTTCGACTTTGCATCAGACACGGGCAGAGCCGCTAACCGCAATACGATGTATTTGAGCACGACAGGCGATAATGGAGGCCTTGAGTTTGCTATTGTAACGCCATTCACAGAGAAGTTCGCCAATGACTCGACACTGCTTGGCGCAGGCTATAAATATGCGCTTCGCTCGGCGAAGCCAGCGGCAAGTGCTTGGCATCATGTGGCGGTATCCATCGATGGCTTCGAGGCGGTCATGTATGTGGACGGGAAAGAAGTATCGCGCAGCAGCACCTTCAACGTAGAGCCGCGCATGCTGCTGCAGACGACGATGAACTACATCGGGAAATCCCGGAATGCGAGTCACGGCTTGTTCGACGGCAAGCTCGACGATTTCCGTATTTACAATCGGGCGCTGACGAAGGAGCAGGTTGCTGCGCTTGCAGCGGATATGCCGGAAACACCGGGAGGCGGCGAGCAGCCGGAGGCGCCTAAGGCGATTCTCCATTATGATATGGGCCAAGTGGATGGCACAACGGTGAAGGATTTGGCTGGAAGCTTTAATGGCACTTGGGTCAATTCGCAAAAAGCAGAGTGGATTCATGCGGGGCAGAATGGTGTCATCAGCTTCGCAGGCGGCACGACCAGCTCCTATATTGAGCTGCCAAAAGGAGCGACCGATGGCCTGGCCGATACGACGGTATCCATGCTGATGAACTGGAGCGGCAAGGCTGGGGCGGAATGGGCCTTCGCATTGGGGCAGAACAGCACCAAATATATGTATTTTACACCGCGTTATAATACGTCGTCAGCGAATGCGCGCGCGGGCATTGCGACAAATTCATGGAACAACGAGGTTGCGGCGCAGCATACAGCTGGTCTGCCGACTAATCAGTGGAAGCTGGTAACGGCGGTTTTATCGGAAGAGGAGCAGATGCTAACGCTCTATATTGATGGCGTTATGGTAGGAGCAACACCAACGGGCGGCATGACTATGGCCCAAATACAAAATGCAGGCGGCATCAGCGGTTATATCGGCAAATCTTTTTATGCAACAGATCCGTATTTCGGTGGCATGATCGCTGAGTTTAAGCTGTTCAATGGCGCTTTGAGCGGAGCGGAAATCGGGGTGCTTCAGCAGGAGGCAGCTGCGAAGATTGCCGCGCTAGATGGGCTCACGCTGGAATATGCGGCGAATCAATTGGATTACAGCGCTTTTCTCAACGGCAATACGAGCAAGGATAGCGTTCGCACGAATTTGAAGCTTCCAGCAAGCGCTGGACATGGGACGACAATTACTTGGGTTTCGGGCACGCCGAGCGTGATTTCGAATACGGGTGTTATCCTACGTCCTGCCAGCGAGGCAGGCAATCAGAGCGTCACGCTTATTGCTACGATAACTGATGGGACCAAATCGGTGACTCGCAGCTTCACGGTCATTGTGGAGAAGGATGCCAGTCTTATGGAGAAGGCGCTGTTGGATGCGCAAAGCCTAATCATCTACAATCTGGCCGATGTTCGCGGTCATTTGACGCTGCCTGTCAAGGGAGCGAACGGGTCTACCATTGCATGGGTCAGCGAGCAGCCTAATGTCATCACGGCAACAGGCGAGGTTGCACGTCCCGCACATGGCGCACAGGATGTAACCGTTAAGCTGACCGCCATCATCACGAATGGCGCAACCTCTATTTCGAAGGCGTTCATAGCGACGGTGAAGCCGCTGCCTGCGCCAGCCGATTATAAAGGCTATGCATTCACTTATTTTACAGGGGAAGGCTCGGCAAGCGGCGAGCAAATCTATTTTGCACTAAGCAAAGGCAACGACGCGCTGCATTGGCAGGAGCTGAATGGCGGACTTCCAGCAATCACCTCTAATTTGGGTGAAAAAGGTTTGCGTGATCCGTTTATTATTCGTTCCCCGGAGGGCGACAAATTTTATCTGATCGCAACCGATTTGAAAATTTACGGCAATGGCGATTGGGGTGCCTCCCAGACGAGCGGAAGCCGTTCCATTATGGTTTGGGAATCGACGGATCTTGTGAATTGGTCGAACCAGCGAATGGTAGAGGTATCTCCGCCAGAAGCCGGAAATACTTGGGCTCCTGAAGCGTTTTACGACGAGAAGACAGGAGAATACGCCGTATTTTGGGCATCGAAAATGTATGAAGATGAGAGTCACAGCGTAGGTACGCATCAGCGCATGATGGTAGCTAAGACACGCGATTTCTATACGTTCTCGAAGCCGGTCGAGTATATGAATGATGGTTATTCGATTATTGATACGACGATGATTGGGCATGATGGCAAAGTATATCGTTTTACAAAGGATGAGCGCAGCACTAGCAGTGCGACGCCGAATGGGAAGTTTATTTTTCAGGAGTCAGGCAGCAGCGTCTTTGACAGCAGCTTTAAGCTGATCAAGGAGGGCATTGGGCGCGGACAAATTGGCCAGGGGGAAGGTCCGACCATATTCAAGTCCAATACGGAGGAAAAATGGTATATGTTCATCGATGAATTCGGCGGCCGAGGCTATGTGCCGTTCGAGACAACAGACCTCGATTCAGGGGAATGGAAAATATCGACGAATTATGACCTGCCGTCAAGGCCGCGCCACGGTACCGTTATTCCCGTGACACAAGCGGAATATGACCGCCTGCTTGTAAGTGTACCGAAGGCCGGACAGTCCGAGTCAGGAACGAAAGTAACCGGTGTGCAGCTAACGCCTTCAGCGCTTGCACTGAAAGCAGGGGAAGGAGCGCAGCTTACAGCAAATGTTGCGCCTGCGGCTGCGACGAATAAATCTGTTGTTTGGTCGAGCAGTAATTCGGCGGTGGCAGTGGTGGATGCAGCAGGCCGTGTGCAGGCAATTGGAGAAGGTACAGCCAATATTAGCGTTGCCACGGTAGATGGTGGATTTATCGCCGTATCGGCAGTGATGGTAACCGCAGGGGAAGATAACGGTGGTGGAACACCGACACCAACACCGACACCGACACCGACACCGACACCTAGTCCAACACCAACACCGACGACACCAAGCTCGGGTTCAACAGGGACCCAGCCAAGTTCGACGCCAGCAACACCTAGTCCAAAACCGAGTGTGGCACCTAGCACACCGCCGACTAGCGCTTTTAACGATACAGCGAACCATTGGGCAAGCGCTTCGATTACAAAGCTGACGGAAAAAGGATTAATGAAGGGTTATCCAGGCGGCAGCTTCAAGCCAAATGCTGCGATGAGTCGTTCTGAATTTGTGGCGGTCGCCTATCGCATGCTTGGTCTCGACTCTACTGCTGCTGCTGGATCAACGGCAAGCTTCAGCGATGTATCGGCAGATGCTTGGTACAGTGAGGCGGTTCATGCTTTGCGTGAAGCGGGAATTGTTAGCGGCGATGCCTCTGGCATGTTCAGGCCTGGCGATGCCATTACACGAGAGGAAGCTTTTGTGCTTGTATACCGCATTATGAAAGAAAAGCTTGCGCTCAGTGGGGATAGTAATGAGCTTACATTTACTGATGATGCAGCGATTTCAGAGTGGGCGAAGGAGGCGATAGCCGCCTTGTCCACGGCAAATGTACTGAATGGCTACGACGATGGTACGCTCAAACCACAGGGCAGCATTACCCGAGCTGAAGTCGCAACGATTTTGGCCGCATTCGTAGAATAAGCAATAGAAACCAGCTGAAAAATCAGCGAAATAAAAATACGGCGGAGGCTCCCGAAATTATGCTCGGGAGCTGCCGCCGTTTTATTTTCAGAAATACGTATGGCTAAAAGCTCCTCAGCGATAGCTTTAGTCGAAAGTGCTAGGAGAAGCAGAGTTAGCTGGTTATGAGCATAGGAGAGCAAACTGGACATCGCTTTTCACGAAGAGGTACAATCTAATACAGATCATTCATGCCTGTGGCAGAAGGGTCTACAAGAGAGGATGAAGATACATGTCCAATGCAAATCATTTATTTGGCCAAGCCCTTGTCAAATCGCTGGTAGGGGAACGCGGTCATATCCGTATTGCCCGTGCTTTACCTGACATTAATGCTGAGTTAGCTGGGCGCGTACATCAAAATATGCCTTACAGCATCTACCAGCTGCTAAAACATATGCATTACTGGCAGCATTTCATGCTGGAGCATTTGGAAGGACGTAAGCCGCAGCTTCCCGCAAACGTCATGGAGAGCTGGCCTGAAGAGACCGCTCCGCAAGATGAGATATCTTGGCAGGCGGATATTCAGGCCTTTCTGGCCGGAGTTGATCAAGCAGTAGCTATGGCCGAAACCGCACAGCTGGATGAGCCGCTTCTTTATTTTCCGGGTGAGACAAAGGCGGGTCTGTTGCGCAATATTGCATCCCACAATTCGTACCATCTGGGTGAAATTGTGCTGCTGCGCCGCTTTTATGGTGCATGGCCGCCACCAGGGGGCGGATTCCCGGCGTAACGGGTAGAAGTACCTTTTTACAGTTGTTTAGGGGCTGCTAATTTGATTAGCAGCCCCTAGCTGCTTATTTTAACCTCAGTAAATAATGCTGCGACAGTAGCAGCGAGCTGTTCAGGGGGAAGCTCCAACTGCAGGCCAATCTTCCCGGCGCTGACGACGATCGTCTCCTGTAATTCAGCGCTGCTGTCGATAAAGGTAGGATACCGTTTTTTCATACCGATTGGAGAACAGCCGCCGCGTATGTAGCCCGTCCACTTCTACAAATCCTTCACTGGAAGCATTTCAAGCTTCTTCTCTCCGGCCGCTTTGGCCGCTTTCTTCATATCCAGCTCAGCCCCAACGGGAATGACAAAAATGTAGAGGCTGTTTCCGCTATGCGTGACCAGCGTTTTAAACACGCTATCCGGAGCTTTTCCAATTTTTCAGCTACAGCACTGCTGGGATGCGCCTATCGATCCGGTATAACAAACGACACCGTTGTTCCTTCATTAATGCTGCTCACAATGGACAAGCCCTGGCCGTATAGCTGCTGCAATCGTCGATTCGTATTAGGGATGCCAATTCCGGCTTTTTCACTCAATGCAGCATTTTGCAATTGGGCGACCTTCTCCTGATCCATCCCCTTGCCATTATCCTTTACTTCAATAAGGGTAAAACCCTCTCGGCGAGTGATGGAAAGCTGAATCGTACCTCCCGCGTTTCGGCTGAGGAGACCGTGCTTGACGGCATTTTCGATCAGCGGCTGAATAGAGAGCGGGGGCAGCAGCAGGCGAATTTCCGGCTCCACCTCCCATTCAATCGACAGCCGATTCCCGAACCGCGTTTTTTCAATATATAGATAGGCTTCGACGAGCGCGAGCTCATGAGACAGCTCTACTAACTCTCCTGTATTGAGATAATCAAAGCTAATTCGTAAAAAGGACGAGAAAGCCTCACCCAGCTTGCGCATGCTTTCCGTATCAATATCACTTAATGCCATTAATGAATTAAGGGTGTTGAATAGGAAGTGAGGCTGAATTTGCGCTTGCAAATAGGCGGCCTCCATACGGAGACGCTCATTAATGGATTGCTTCAGTGCTATCAATGCTCTGATCCGATATTTTAACTCCAGAGCATCTACGGGCTTCGTCACGTAGTCGCTTGCTCCCGCTGAAAATCCGGTGTAAATGTCGGCTCGCTGGCTGCGTGCGGTTAGAAGCAATACGGGCAGCTCCGACATGGAAAACTTCTCTCTTACTTTCTGCGTTAATTCATAGCCGGACATTTGTGGCATCATGACGTCAGCGATAAGCAAATCCCACTGCCTTGTCCCAAGCAATTGCAACGCTTCACGCCCGGAACGGGCGGTTGTAAGGGTGTACGGTTCGGTCGAAAGAATGCTCCCGAGAACATTCAGATTGATCGGATCGTCGTCAACGGCAAGAATATGGGTGTACTCTTCCTTAAGCAGCGGCGCAATTGTGGCTGCAGCCTCTATTTCTCCTGAGAAATGATGCGGGAGCAGGAAGCCAGCGGGCGTCTCCTCCATGATTGCGGGCACCTGTCCAGAAGTTTTCGGGAACTGCGCTAGCGGAAGCTTAGCCTCATCTGCCAACGGAAGATTAAAGCTGAATACAGAGCCTTTGCCCAATTCAGAGCGAACCGTCAATGCTCCGCCGTGCAGCTCGACAAGCTGCTTGCAAATACTTAAGCCCAGTCCAATGCCTTGCCCGTCGCTTATTCCAAAAGAACCTTGCTCATAAGGAAGAAAAATCTTCTCCTGCGTTTCTTTATCTATACCGAGTCCCGTATCGGAAATATGAATAATCACTTGCTTGTCTCTCATTTCGGCTGAGATGGCAATGCTTCCTTCCTCCGTATACTTGAGGGCATTATGCAGCAGGTTATATAAAATTTGAACGAGCCTTTTCTCATCAGCCATAACGAAGGGCAGCGATTCGGATATATCCATATGCAGATTAATTGGCTTGTGCTCCTTCATGAATTGCAGCATCGCGATAACACCGGGTGCGATAGCCTGAATGCTCAAGGGCTCCCGCTGCAAAACAATGCGTTGTTCCTGAAGCCGAGCAACATCGAGAAGATCGCCAAGCAGCTGCGACATTCGCCTGCTGATCGTAATGAGGAGCTGCATGTCCTCAAGACTGCTTTTCGCAAGTCTAGACTTCTCTTTGGTGACCACGTTGTAAGCAATATTCATAATGCCGTGCAGCGGGGTACGGAGCTCATGAGATGTATTAGCCAAAAATTGGTCTTTAATTTTATCCGCTTTTTGCAGCTGCTTGTTCAAGTCTCTGTTTTCTATCGCATTTCGAAAATATTTTTTAAACCAATAGGCCGAAAAGCCAATAATGGCAAAAATAATGTCGAGGGGATAGTAGACGGTGGTAACATCTCTTATATTCTCAGCCATACTCCATAATAAGTTGGAAAGAATGCCTGCTGCAGATAACAGCAAGTAAATGATGTCATTATCTTTATTTTTTTGCAAAAACATCGTTCCTACTATGTAGATAAACCAGGCGAATGAGATGAAATTTATCGTATTCAATACATTGAAATGGATAAGTCTATAAACGATAGAGACTGGCGAAACTAGAAAAATGACGGTAAGAACAACGATGGCCGCATTGTATGTGCGGAACCAGTTCTCTCGCAGTGGGGCGGTGTTGAAGCTATTGAATAGCAGCAGCAGGAATATATTTTGCCACAGCAGAGTGATCAGTCTAATTTTGAACGCCCAAGTATAGTTGATCGGTAGCCATAATAAAAGTATATTGTCGTGACCAATTAGAATGGTAATGCCAACGGATAATGTTAATAGCGCTGCGAACAACAAGGTCTTCTCTTGCGGACTTAATAGGTAGAGGATGCAAGCATATGCACAATGAAGCAGCAGAATAAGAAAAACGAGCATCTGAAACCCAATAGAGTACCAGCGTACAAAATCAATAGTGGCCGCAGTGCCAAAGCGAATCGGCGTTACAATACCGCCCTGATAAGGGCTGTCAAAATTGGCTGCACGAATGACCAATTCGATCTCTGTCGCTCCTTCAATGCCATAAGTAGAGGTGAACGAGGCGCTTTTTGGCGTATATTCATTTGCAGCATCGGCAAGTTTGCCCTTGCCCCCATCATTTTTTCCGTTAATTTCAATTTCTGACGCCGCCTGAATTTTTTTGAACCAGAATGAAACAGGAATCTGAAGCGGATCGATCAAAATGCGAAGACGATACGTTCCATACCCGTACGAGTTGCTTGAATGATACGGCAGCGCGCTGCTCCAATCGCCTGGAACGACAACATGACTTGCATCGGATTCCGTCTCCAAAAGCTCGCTGCCCGTTAAGAATTTTTCAGGATAAAACTGCCATTCTCCATTCAAATTTAGCACGGGGGAATTTTCTAAATCGATACCGCGAAGGTCAAGCACACCGCCAACGGCACGCGGTTGCTGGTCAGACATGGGAAAAACGACAGACCACGCCCATCTCATGCCAACTAATACAGCAAAAATCAATAGCATGATCGTTATATATTTAAAACGTGTTATATGTTTTGCCTGTATGATGTTCATCAATTTTGTCATAAATGAATAAAACCTCTTTTGACCGTTCTATATTGTTAATCCTTTACATTATAGCACAGGAGGTTGTCGTTCTCTTACTAGGATGCTAGAGGGAAAAGAGGGGAAGAACTCAGTGTGCGCGAAAATAAACAACGCCCCTTGGAATGAGCATTGGAGACCTATGTAGGCTCACCAGTGCTATTCTAGGGGGCGTTTAAAAGGGAGATGTCTTCCTGCGTAATCTCTAGCGTACCTGTATCATCAAATAGAGGCAGCGTCTCGCCTGCGAACGCTTGCAGCAGTCGCTCGATAATGCGTGTGCCCCACAATTGTTCATTTTGCGATAGCGACGCTGTAATTTGCCCATTGTGAATGGCTTCTTGGATTTCCGGCATCATGCCGAAGGTTAGGGAATAGCGGTTTAGACCCTGCGCTTTCCAGACGAGCACCGAGGCGGAGCCGGAGAGGGCATCCATCGATACGAGCGCGTCAAAATGCGGGTGGTCGTCGATCATTTTTTCCAGCTGCGCCAAAGCGCGGGTTTCGTTGCCTTCGTTATACTGCACTTCGAGCACTTGAATGTCGGTCTGCTCGTTAATATAGGTCAGCATGCCTTCTAGGCGCTCGCTTAAGCTTTTCATCCGCGTCATCCCGTTCTCGACAATAACCATTCCCCGCCCGCCTAGCAGCTCGGACAGCATATGCCCCATCTGGGCGCCCGCAGCAGCATGATCCGTTCCGATAAACGCAGCGCGCTTGCTGCTTGGTGAATCGGATTCAAAGCAAATGACCGTAATGCCCGCCTGTACGGCTTTGTTAATGACAGGCACGAGCGCTTCCGCATCAATCGGATCAAGCGCTATGCCGTCTACCTGCGAGGCAATCATCGTCTCCATCATGCGGATCTGCTGCTCCAGATTCGCTTCATCCGGCGCTTTCACAATAAGCTGCACGCCGCGCAGAGCTGCTGCTGCTTTAGCGGATTCCGTCACCGTCTCATAATACGGATGCGCCATCGGATATATAATGCCAAAGGTGGCGATGTCGGGTGCTGCTGTTGAAGCGGTTGATGCAAAAGGGGAGGATGCTGGCGAGCCGCTATCCCAGCTGCTCGATGAGACGGGGCGGATATCTTCCGCTGCTTCATTATTTGTACAGCCTGTCATGAGCAAGGTGAGCACCAGCAGGGCTGTAAGCAAAGCAGTAAGCAAGGCCCTTCGTCGTAAAGCAGCCCGTCTATGGAAGAACAATGCCGCTAGTGCTTGCATGGTGATACACTCCTCCTGCAGCGTGCGAGCTGCCACCTTGTTCTTGCTGCTTGCGAAACTGCGTTGTCGTCATGCCGGTTACCCGCTTGAACAAATTGGAGAAATAATGCGCATCATTATAGCCGACCTGATGGGCGATTTCATACGACTTTGCATTCGACGCCTGCAGCAGCTCCATCGCTTTGCGGATGCGCGTGTGGGTTAGAAATTCAATAAAGGTCTGACCCGTCTCTTGGCTGAACACTTTGCTAAGATGGCTGGGGCTGACGCGCACATGCTCCGCCGCATCATTCAGCGACAAATGATCATCGCCATAATGCTTCAAAATATAGTCCTTTACCTGGCTCAGCATCTCGGCGTACTTATCCGCGGCGCCGGCGCGCCATTGCCAGAACTGCGCCAGCAGCGTTTGGAGATAGCAGCAGGCATCCTCTTGGCTGCGGACCTCGCTCATTGCCAGCTGCAGCTTATCCAGCTGCTCCTTCGGCATATCCGGATTCCGCTGAATGGCTTTGGCAATATGAACAGCTTCAATCGTCAGATCATTAAGCAAATAATAGCCGTAAAAGGCACCGCGCCAGTCCAGCTGCTGAAGCCCTGCCGCAAAGCTGGCGACGAAAGCCTCCGTCTTGGCGGGCGTGCCGAGCTTGAGAAAGTCGATGAAGCGCTGGCGCTGGGCGACCACCGATTGCTCGGATAAGCCGGAGGCGGCATCGCGCAGCGCCTTGCGGTTTTGCCCGGAGAGCCTGCGCCAGTGCTTGTCATCCTCCGCCTCCAAATAGGAGGAGTGGATACCTTGCAGGCGATCCTGAATGCTGCCGATGCCAACGGCTATCGAGCAGCTCGCACTGCGCTCCGCCTGCTCCTTCCAGCTGCAAGCGAAGCGCGCCAGCACCTCTTGCAGCTGCGGCAGCGAATCGCTCTTGAGCAGCCAGATCGTCTCCGTCTGGCTGCGCTTATAGGAGAGCGCTCCCGGCAGGAGGGAGCTGATCGCTTCGTGCAGCAGCAGCTCCGTCTGCTGCTGAATAGCTAAATCAACGCTGATGGAGCCTTCCGAGCAGCGAATGTCCGAGATGGCGGCTGCGTAATAGCTTGCCGTCAGTCCAATCGAAAGCGAGCCGGCCTGATGGATGGCTTCCGCTGTTGTAATAAAGCCGCTGCATAAGTCGCTGAGCAGCTTATACCGCATCTGTTCTGCGCTTCCGCCCTGGGCGAGCTGCTTCTTCTCCAGCAGCTCGCGCTCATAGCGCTCGCGGTCAATACTGCGGCTGACGTCATGCAGCGTCCGCACGATATCGGCAGCACTGACCGGCTTGAGGCAATATTCTTCTACGCCGACTCGCAGTGCCGCGCGGGCATATTCAAATTCGTCATGCCCGCTGAGAATAATGATTTTGATATCCGGCATCCGTTCGCGGACGATGGCGCTCAGCTCCAAGCCATCCATAAACGGCATCTTGATATCTGTAATGAGGATATCCGGCTGGCGCTGCTCAATAAGCGGCAGCGCCAGCTCGCCATCGGAGGCGTCCCCGCAAAATATAAAGCCCTCTTGCTCCCAATTGATACAGTCCCGAATGCTTTCCCTGACTAGAATCTCGTCGTCAACGAGCATAACCTTTTTCATTCGGCTTCATCCTCTCCATTGGAATGCGGATCGTAACCTTTGTTCCAAGCTGGTCTTCGCTTTCTACGATAACGGTATAGGCTTCCCCGTAATAGAGGCGCAGCCGCTGCTGGACATTATGGAGGCCGAAGCCGCCGGATACCTCCGAGCCCGTTTCCTCGGGAATATGCTGCATGCGGAGCGCCTCGCGCAGCTCGGCAAGACGCTCTGGCTTCATGCCGATGCCATTGTCTTCAATTATTAAATATAAGTCCGAATCTTGGCTGGCATAACCATAAATGCGGATTAATCCTTTACCGCGTTTATTTTTAATGCCGTGATATAAGGCATTTTCAACGATGGGCTGGAGCGTCATTTTCAAAATCGGCAAATCCTTCAGCTCCTCTGGCACATCCAGCTCATAGTCCAAAATGTCGCGGTAGCGCATCTGCTGGATGATCAAATAGCTTTGCACATGCTCCAGCTCATCCTTTAGGGCAATCCAGTCCCGCCCCCGATTGAGGCTGATGCGGAAAAAGCGCGACAGCGCCTGCACCAGCTGGATAACCTGCCCGCTGCGCCCGGCCTCCGCCATCCATACGATGGAATCGAGCGTATTATAGAGAAAATGCGGATTAATTTGCGCTTGCAGCGTTCGCAGCTCGGCCTTCTGCAGATGCTCCTGCTCCTCAATGCTTTGCATGAGCAGCCTCTTAATTTTCTCCAGCATAATGTTGAAGCTGTTGCCCAAATCGGCAATTTCGTCATGGCCGCTTGGCTGCACCTTGACCTCGAGGAAACCGCCAGCTGCCAGCCGCATCTTGCTCTTCAGCAGTTGGATCGGCCGCGTCAGGCGGGCTGTAATGAAATAATGCAGCGTAATCGCAAACACGATGCTGAGCAGCACGCTAATAATGATCAGTTGGCGAATTTCATTCGCCTCGGCGACAATCTCCTGCAGCGGAACGGAGCCGACGATTTTCCAGCCTGTGGTGGACGAGGTTGTGAAGGCGACGAACTTCGGCCTGCCGTTGCTGTAATCCACATAGCTGTTTTGCTCTAAAGCGAGCTGTGCGCTGAGATCAGCAGGCGGCTGGGCCTTCGCTACACTCGTCATGGCCGAGGGGAGGAAGATGGGATTGCCTACTTGGTCGAGCACATACACGTAGCCGCTCTCGCCAAGCGTAATATTTTCACAGTAACGCTCAATGATCGAATCATCTAAATCGATGACGATAAAGCCGATAACCTCGTGGGTAATTTGCTGCTTGACCGTTGCCATGATAGAGATGACGTTATGCTGCGAATAATGAAAGCCGTCGAGACGGTCAAGCGGCGAGGCGTCCGGCGGGGGAATGTTCAATACCTCATCCGGATGGTTAAGCAAATATTGAAAATGCGGGTTGCGCAGCGGATTCCTGTCCAGCTGGAACACGCCTTTGCGCTCGCTTAAGCCCCGTCCATACAGATTGACGACCGTAATGTTGAGCACGCTTTCATATTTATACGTTTCCCGGTACAAATTCATCGTTTGAATAATCGCTTTGGCATCCTCATACGTATCCGTTTGCGAAAATAAATAATGCAGCACCTGCGGGTTGTTTTCCAGCTCCAGCAGCCTGCCCGTATCCTCGAGCAGCGCATCAATGTCATTGCCAAGCTGGCCTACAACAAGCATCGTCGCCGCTTTGCTGTGATCAGATACCGCATTGTACGATTTTTGATAGGATATCAGGCCAACCGCGATCAGCGGAACGGAGGTCAAAATAATGAACATCAGCAGCAGCTTGGCCCGAAGGCTTGAGAAAATCCAGCGCATCAGCTTCATAGGTTTATAGGAACCTTTCAAATTGGAAATGAATGCGATTTCAAAACTGTCCAACCTTCACTATACCAAATTGTCGTTAACCTCGCTACGCACAGATGTTCGATCGACTAAATTTCCACCTTTCGCACAAAAAATCAAACCATTTGCCGCTCTTGCTGAAAAATTACCCAAAAAATCAAATCGAAAGGCTATCGGACTCCGTATCCTGACCTTTTGTAAGCGTTCTATAATGAGGGCACGCCAAACGTTGGTGAATGACAGGGGAGGTAATACAAAGATGAAAAAAGCAGGAAAACTAGGCATGTCGCTTCTGATGGCGACGATGCTGCTCGTCACATCCGCTTGCGGAAGCGGCAATGGAGGAACGAATACGGCAGGAGCAGGAAATGCTGGTGGGACGAGTGCTCCGGCAGCGGCGAGCAGTGAGCCAGCGGCAGCACCGGCGGACAAAAAAGTAACGCTCGGCTTCGCACAGGTTGGTGCTGAAAGCGGCTGGCGTACAGCGAATACGAATTCGATTAAGGAATCGGCTACAGCAGCGGGTTACGATTTGAAGTTTTCCGATGCTCAGCAAAAACAAGAAAATCAAATTAAAGCGATCCGCTCCTACATTCAGCAAAAGGTAGACGTTATCGCATTTTCTCCAGTCGTAGAATCTGGCTGGGATACGGTATTAAAAGAAGCGAAGGATGCGGGTATTCCGGTCATCTTGACAGACCGCGCTGTTGATTCGGCAGATACTTCGCTGTACCAAACGTTTATTGGCTCGGACTTCGTAGAAGAGGGCCGCCGTGCTGGACAATGGCTGGTAGATAAATATAAGGATTCAGCTGAAGAAATCAACATTGTTGAGCTGCAAGGCACAACAGGCTCGGCACCAGCGATCGATCGCAAAACAGGCTTTGAGGAAATCATCAAGGGCAATGCCAACCTGAAGGTTATCGCTTCACAAACGGGTGATTTCACTCGTGCGAAGGGCAATGAGGTTATGCAATCGTTCTTAAAAGCGAATAAAAAAATCGATGTTCTCTATGCTCACAATGATGACATGGCGCTGGGCGCGATTCAAGCGATTGAAGCAGCAGGCCTTAAGCCGGGCGAGGACATTATCATCATATCCATCGATGGCGTCAAAGACGGCTTCGTTGCAGCAAGCGAAGGCAAAATCAACTTTATCGTCGAATGCAATCCACTGCTCGGACCGCAATTGATGCAGGCAGTACAGGATGTGCTGGACGGCAAAACGATTGAGAAGCGTATCGTAACCGAGGAAGGCGTCTTTACTTCGGAGCAAGCGAAGGCTGCCCTGCCTGACCGGAAATACTAGAAGCAGCGCAGAAGCCAGCGAAGGAAGCCGCGTAAGGCTGGTCTACGTACCAGGCGGACGGCTTCCTTTTTTATCGCTTACACATAAGCGAATAGGAGCATAGGCAAAATTCAAAACCAAAGGGGAGAAGAAGATGGAGCGGGAACGCGAACCTATCCTGCAAATGAGCAATATCCATAAAGGCTTTCCAGGCGTAAAAGCTTTATCCGGCGTCAGCTTTCGCCTCTTTCCCGGCGAAATCCATGCGCTGATGGGCGAAAATGGGGCAGGAAAGTCTACCTTGATTAAGGTGCTGACAGGTGTTTACTCCATTGATCAAGGCACGGTAGAGCTTGCGCGTCAGCGTATGGCCATCGACAGCCCTCAGTCGGCGCAAACGGCTGGCATTAGTACGGTTTATCAGGAAGTGAATCTATGTCCGAATTTGACAGTTGCTGAAAATATTTTTATCGGCCGCGAGCCGCGGCGTTTTGGCCGTATTTTGTGGAAAGAGATGAATGCGGCAGCCGAGGAGCTGCTGCTTACCCGCTTGCAAATTCGTTTGGATGTAAAGCTGCCGTTATCGGCCTATTCTGTCGCGATTCAGCAGCTTGTTGCTATTGGGCGGGCGCTGAATATTTCGGCGAAGGTGCTCATTTTGGATGAGCCGACGTCAAGCCTTGACCGCAATGAAGTGAAGCAGCTGTTTGAGGTGATGAACAAGCTGAAGGCGGAAGGACTGGCCATTTTGTTCGTTACGCATTTTCTGGATCAGGTGTATGAGGTGTCCGATCGAATAACCATTCTCCGTGGCGGAGAATTTGTAGGGGAGTATTTGGCGAAGGAGCTTCCCCGGATAGAGCTCGTATCGAAAATGATCGGCAAGGAGCTGGAGCAGCTCGATGCGCTGCCGCGTGAGAAAGAGACGGCACCCGCTGCTGAGCATTCGAAGGATCTGGTTATCGAAGCGAAGGCTCTGGGCCGCAAAGGGGCCATTGAGCCGTTCGACCTGACTATTCGCAAGGGCGAGGTTGTTGGTCTTGCAGGCCTGCTCGGCTCAGGAAGGACGGAGCTTGCGCGGCTATTCTTTGGCGCAGATCGGCCTGATAATGGCGCGCTGCGGGTGAATGGAGTGAAGGAGGGCATCGCTTCTCCTCGCGAGGCGATTGATCAGGGAATTGCCTTCTGTCCGGAAAACCGCAAAACAGAAGGCATTATCGACGAGCTGACGGTTCGTGAAAATATGATTCTCGCCCTGCAGGCGACGCGCGGCTGGTTTCGCGCCATTCCCCGCAAGCGCCAGGATGAGTTTGCTGACGAATATATCAAGGCGCTCAATATTAATCCGCCTAACCCGGAGCAGCTGATTAAGAACCTTAGCGGTGGCAATCAGCAGAAGGTCATTCTTGGACGCTGGCTGCTGACGCAGCCGAAGCTGCTCATCCTTGATGAGCCGACGCGCGGTATTGATGTTGGCGCAAAGGCGGAAATCCAGAAACTTGTGCTGAAGCTGTCGGGTGAAGGCATGTCGGTGCTGTTCGTCTCCTCGGAGCTGGAGGAGGTGCTGCGGGTCAGCGACAGGATCGCGGTGCTGCGAGACCATGTAGTAGTCAAGGAAATAGCAGAAGATGAAATGAGCCAGCAGCAGCTTATGCAGGCCATGGCAGGGGAGTGAGCAAGCATGGTGAAACATCATTTATTTTGGCCGCTGGTCATGCTGGGGGCGCTGTTATTATTTAATTTGCTTTATGAGCCGGAATTTTTCTCCGTGCAAATGCGGGCAGGCAAGCTGTACGGCAGCTTGATTGATATTTTGAATTTTGGCGCGCCGCTTATTCTCGTCGCTATCGGCATGACGCTCGTTATTGCCACGAAGGGCATCGACCTGTCGGTTGGCTCGATCGTGGCTATCGCAGGCGCCATGGCCTGCATGATGCTCAGCCAAGGCACGGATCAGAACATGCTGGGCCTCGTGCTCAGCGCGATCGGCATTGCTCTAGTGCTGGCGCTTGTGCTGGGCTTATGGAACGGCATGCTTGTGGCAGTCTTCGGCATTCAGCCGATTATTGCCACGCTCATTTTAATGGTTGCTGGGCGCGGCGTTGCCCAACTCATTACAGGCGGGCAGATTATTACCGTATCGAGCAGCGCCTATAAGTTCATCGGCGCAGGCTCGCTGCTCACGCTGCCCTTCTCCATCTTTATCGCTGGCGGAGTGCTGCTGATTGCAGCGCTGCTGACGCGCAAAACCGCCCTCGGCCTGTTCATCGAGTCCGTTGGCTGCAACCCCGAAGCGAGCCGCCTGGCCGGCATTCGCTCGCGAGTCGTCATGATCGCCGTTTATATGTTTTGTGGCTTATGCGCCGGCATCGCCGGTTTGCTGCTCAGCGCCAATGTATCCAGCGCCGACGGCAACAACGCCGGGCTGTGGTATGAGCTTGACGCGATTCTTGCCGTCGTCATCGGGGGCACCTCGCTCAATGGCGGACGCTTTTATTTGCTCGGCACGGTCGTCGGCGCGCTCATTATTCAGACGCTGACGACGACGATCTACATGATCGGCGTTCCGCCGGAAATAACGCTTGTAGTCAAAGCGTTTGTCGTGCTGCTCGTCTGCCTTATTCAGTCGGAGACGTTCCGCAAGACGCTGGCACATCGCTTTAAGACACGCCGCTATCCGGCAGAGAGTGAGGTTAAACGCCATGCTTAAAAGACAGTATATCCCAATCGTGGTGACAGCCGCGCTGCTTGCTTTGATGTTTGCGGCAGGCTCGTTCCGCTACACCGGCTTTTTCTCGCTGCAGGTGCTGCTCAATCTGCTCATTGACAACGCCTTTCTGATTATCGTCGCGGTCGGCATGACCTTCGTCATCGTTTCCGGCGGCATTGACCTGTCGGTCGGCTCGGTCATTGCGCTGACGACGATGATTTCGGCGAGCCTCGTGCAGCAGCAGGGCTGGCCGCCTGCCGTCGTCATTCCGCTTGTGCTCGTGCTGGGCGCAGCCTTCGGCTGGCTGATGGGAGCGATCATCCATTATTTTAAAATCCAGCCGTTCATCGTCACGCTCGCCGGCATGTTTCTGGCCCGGGGGCTGTGCTACGTCATTAGCATCAATACGATTACGATTGATCACCCGTTTTATACGAGCATGGCGCAGACGAAAATCAAGCTGCCGGGCGGCTTTTTCATCTCCATCAGCGTCATTATCGCATTGGTTGTGGTAGCTGCAGCGATTTATTTGGCCCATTATACCCGCTTCGGACGCAATACGTATGCGCTTGGCGGCAGTGAATCCTCCGCGCTGTTAATGGGGCTGCCCGTTGCCCGCACGAAAATTCTCGTCTATACCTTTAGCGGACTTTGCTCTGCGCTTGCGGGTGTCGTCTTTACGTTCTATATGCTGTCAGGCTACGGCTTGCATGCGGTCGGACTGGAACTGGATGCCATCGCTGCGGTCGTCATTGGCGGTACGCTGCTGACAGGCGGCGTCGGCTATATTCTCGGAACCTTTTTCGGCGTATTGATTCAAGGGGTTATCCAAACCATTATCAGCTTTGAAGGCACGCTCAGCTCCTGGTGGACCAAGATTGTCATCGGTCTGCTGCTGCTGCTGTTCATAGTCCTGCAGCGTCTGCTCAGTGCAAGGCGGCAAATGCAAAAAGCTTAATAGATTGCGGTTCAGGGGTGCAGCGCAACGATTCGACGTTGTTCGCGGCACCCCATGAGTCGTTACGACGATGACAAAGTGCTCCGTATCCATTACAATACGATCAGTAAGCTGGAAGGGCATAGACGCTTTTACTGGCTGAACCGGAGGGAAGGCCTATGCGAAGACAAGCTGTATTTGTGAAAATAATTTATGCAATCGCTTTCTTGATGCTTCTGAGCAGCTGCCAGCTTACGTCCCCTGCTCCTTCATCATCGGGAATAGACCAAGCTCTGCACAACGAATCGGGTGTAGGTAAGGGCAAGATAGCAGGAGACGGAACGCTGCCCGAGGCAACAGGAATCGAGCTGCTGCAGCCAGTGAGGCCGATTGTTCTTGGTTTCTCCCAGCTCGGTTCAGAGAGCGAATGGCGAATGGCCAACACCAATTCGGTCAAAGAGGCGGCAAAAGAGGCCGGAATCGAGCTCTTGTTCGCAAATGCGGAGCAATCACAGGAAAAGCAGTTTGAGGCGATCCGATCCTTCATTAGGCAGAAGGTCGACGTCATTGCCGTTGCTCCGGTTGTGCATTCGGGCTGGGATGAGATTTTAACCGAGGTGAAGCAGGCGGGTATTCCGCTCATTATAACCGACCGTTCCGTCGATGTGGGCGATTCCTCGCTTTATGTGACGCATATTGGAGCGGACTTGTATGAGGAAGGGCGCAAGGCGGGCAAATATTTGGTCGATAAAATGCGGGATGCCGTGGAGACAATCCAAATCGTCGAGCTGCGAGGAACGGAAGGCTCATCCCCCTCGATCCAGCGTGGACAGGGGTTCCGGGATATTGTACTGAAGCAGCCAAATTATAAAATCATGGCCAGCGTTGACGCTGATTTTACTTTTGAACGGGGCAAGGAAGTGATGGGCACACTGCTTGAACAATATGGCGGTGAAATGGATGTGCTGTTTGCCCAAAACGATGATATGGCACTTGGCGCAATTGAAGCGATTGAGGAATATGGACTGCGGCCGGGCGTGGATATTGTCATTATTTCAGTGGATGGGACGCGGCGGGCGTTCATGAAGCTGGCGGAAGGCAAAATCAACTGCATTGTCGAATGCAATCCGCTGCTTGGCCCGAATATCATGCAGGCGGTGCAGGAGCTCGTTGCCGGGCGCACGCTGCCGAAACGAATCGTGCCACAGGAAAGCGTCTATACGGAGCAAATGGCGAAGAAGGAAATCCCGTTTCGGAAGTACTAAGCGCAGCTTTGATGGTGAAAAAATCGCCTTGCATCCCCCATCTCTCATCCATCAACGATCATACACAGCACAAGGCAGTTTCCGTCAGCGTAGAAGCTGCATGGAAACTGCCTTGTGTCGTTTCACTATATGGTTTTGGTAGAAGCGAGGAACAGCGTTACATGCAGGATCGGAATAACCCGGTTATCCAGCCTGAAAGCTTGGTGGAAAATGTCCTTCTCTGAAGAATCGGGCACACGCTCAATGTCTGTTTCTTCAATGGAGGCCGTATTTTCGATATCATCGACGAGCAGTGCTACTTTGGCTTGCCGGAGCAAAATGATTTTTTGATAGCTGCCTTGGGCCTGTCCAAACAGATTAAATTTTTTGCGCAAGTTAATAATGGTGTAGAGGCCGCCACGAATGTTGGCCACGCCACCATGCCACGGCTCGGCGAAAGGAAGTGGTGTTCCTTCTACGGCTGCTTGAATCTCATCAATTTCCGAAAAATGGACAGCAAAAGGTTTGTTGGCCACGTTGAAAATAATAAAGTCGCTCATTAGAGATGGTCTCCTTGCCGTGTTTGGTATGCTTCGAGCAATTCCTATCTCCATTATATTATATCGTTCGACACGCTGCATATAGCTTTCAAAATAATGATTTGACATTGCAAGCAACTTGTAACTATAATAGTTACAATAAGTAGGTCGCTTTTCAACTAACAAGCCTTATATATACTCAGGAGGAATAGACAATGAAAATAGCAGTTATTGGCGCGACAGGTAAAGCAGGTAGCTTGATCATTCAGGAGGCTGCAGCAAGAGGCCATGAGGTGACGGCGATCGTCAGAACGGCATCGAAGTTTGCACAATCTAATGCAGCTGTATTGGAGAAGGATGCATTCAAGCTTACAGCTGAGGATTTGAAAGCCTTTGACATCGTAGTCAACGCATTCGGCGCACCACAAGGCGAGGAAACGAAGCATGTGGAGCTAGGCAAAGTGCTGATTGAAGCGCTCCAAGGCGCACCGGAAACTCGTTTGATCGTAGTCGGCGGAGCTGGCAGCCTGTTTGTGGATAAAACGAAGACGACGCGTTTGTTCGAAACGGAGCATTTCCCTAAAGAATATTATGCAACAGCCTTCAACCAAGGCAGCAACTTGAATGATCTTCAAGGCTCGACGGGCATCAAATGGACCTTCGTTAGCCCGGCTGCTTTTTTCAACCCGGACGGCAAACGTACAGGCTCTTACACGAAAGGCGAAGACAATTTCTTCTTTAACGCAAAAGGCGACAGCTACATCAGCTATGCCGACTATGCCATTGCCATTGTGGACGAGGCGGAGCAAGCTAACCATGTGAATGAGCGTTTCGCAGTCGTAGCGGAAGCGGAGTAAGCAAGAGACGTTATAGTCAAAAACAACCGACAAGGGCAAGATTCATCTCATCATGAATCTTGCCCTTGTTAACGTTCTAGTGGCTTGCAGGTGGGGTGTTCTGTCGACGCACTAGGCAAGCTGAACTCGTTTGCCGTTCGTCGATGAAGGCAGCAGTGAATAAACGTTTTGCAGGAAAAAAACGCTTGGGCTAAGCTTGAAGCTGGAGCCTTTGAACGTGCAGCGATCATAGTTGAAATGCAGGGACGATATTGTAATGGTGCAGTTGTTGAAAGTGCAGCCAATGTAGTGGTTGCCATCTAAAAGTATTTCTTCCCCATCAAAGCGTTTGTTTATAATATATTCCATCCTATATTCCTCCTCGAAATGTATATCGAATTACTTTTATTTACCCGAGCAAACAAATATGAAACAGGCATTTCGTGCCATTGACTATTTTCAGATATAAATAAGCACTTTTTTTATTTGACGAAAAAGGAGCCTGTCCGGTTGTGCGGCGGGCGCTCTTGCACACTGGGCTTAGCTAGGCGTGGACGGGCCAGCGACGCATTCATTTCCCCGCCTAATATAATGATATGTGACGTAATGAATAACCAGACTAGCAAAATAATAATGCCGCCAATACTGCCGTAGGTTTTGGAGTAGCTGCCGAAATTATTAATGTAAAACTGGAACAGCATCGAGGCTGCGACCCAGCCGAAGGTTGTAAACAGCACACCGGGGATCACCTCCCGCAGCCGGAGCTTGCGGTTAGGGGCGATCCAATACAGGATGGTAAATACGAGAAGCATAGCAGTGAGCGGAATCGCATATTTCAGCAAATTCCATACCCACTCGCTTTCACTCGGCACATGAAGCAGGTCGAATAAGTAGCTGCTGATCGTCTTGCCGAATACAAGCATAAGCATGACGAGCGTAATGACAAGGCCAAGCACGAGCGTGGCGATCAGCGCAATGCCGCGGATTTTCCAGAAGGGGCGGCTTTCCTGCTCCTCATAGGCGGTATTCAGACCTTTAATAATCGCATTCATGCCATTGGACGCCGACCAGATCGTCGCGAGCATTCCGAACGACAGCAGTGCCCCATTGCTGCCCTGCGTAATTTCTTCAAGCACCTGGCTGATCGCCGTGCCCGTCTCGGCAGGGAGCAGGCGAATGAGTTCGGCAATGAGGCTGTCCCCCGATAACTGAACGAAGCCAAGCAGGCTGACAACAAACAGCAGAAAGGGGAAAAAGGACAAAATCAAATAAAAAGTCAGCTGCGCCGCGACGCCCGGCACATCATCATCACGGAAACGGACATACATATCGAGGAAAAATCGCATCGTCTTTGATTTAGGGGCCATGAGCAGCTGCCTCCATTCAGGATCTATTTTTTTAACTAAGTTATTCATATATGATCATCTATTCTGGTCCATTCACAGCACTCACTGTGGCCTATGTCTTTGCTTATGCTTACCCGAACAGGCGGCAACTTAAGCGAAATGAAGCGCAGGCTATTAATCGCGCAGAAGGTACAACTTTTTCCTAATGATTATCGTCTATAGCATAAATGGGCGGACAGGAAGTGATGGTTTGGATGTTTATTTGAAGGCGAGCGTCGTTATTGCACTGCTGCTGGGGGTGGGCCTGCTGTTTATCGCTTCGTCGAAGAAGCGCTATGGCCAAGATGTGCACATGAGCGAGCGTCGAAAAACGCTGCGGCGCATCGGTGCCTGCATCGTGATCTTCACAACGCTGCTGATCGTGTTCGGCTTATTGTCCTATAACGCCGAGGAAGTGCATCAGATGGGGCATTGAATATTGAAACAGAAAGGGGTTATCCGCAGGGTCGCGATTGAATAAGGCGACTTGCGGATAACCCCTTTTATTTGTTGCGGGTCAGCTGTGGGGGAAGCGGTAGGCTGCGCCAGCATGAGTATCCGGCAGGCGTGTATTTCCTTTGCCGAACAGGCGCTCGCGAAGCGTATCCTCCTCGTATTCTTGTCTGAACATGCCGCGGCGCTGTAGTTCTGGCACAACGAGATCGACAAAGTCGATATGCGTCCCGGGCAGCACATAACGCTCCAAGTTAAAGCCATCAATACCCGTTTCCTCCACCCAATATTGCATGTGATCCGCAATCTCCTCGGCGGTTCCCGCTATCACAATGCCACGAAATTCCTTCTCGGCAAAATTGTTGCTCACTTCGCGCACGCTCTGAACTTTGCTGCTATGCTTCGTATAACGCTCGGTATGTGTGCGTCCTTGCTCGGTTTTTACATGTTCGAACGGTGCATCGGGATCGAGCGCGGACAAATCTATACCCGTCGCGTTCTCATAGGTGAGGAGAGCCGCCTCCCGGCTGTGATGGGCGTTATATTCGGCAAGCTTGCCCTCAGCTTCCTCGCGCGTACGGCCAACCACAGCCGACAGTCCCGTGAAAATTTTAATTTCCCCGTCTCCTCTGCCATAAGCCGCAGCCCGCTTGCGAATATCCTGTACCTGAGCCCTCAGTGCTTCTACAGTAGGGGCTTTCAGAAACACACCCTCGGCATGCTTGGCGGCAAAATCACGTCCGCGATCCGAGCTGCCCGCCTGAAACAGGACAGGCGTACGTTGAATGGATGGCTCACTGGCATGGGAAGCCTTCATTTTATAATATTTGCCGCTGTGCTCAATAACATGAACCTTGTCCGCATCGGCGTAAATGCGGCGCTCGCGATCAGCGAGTACAGCGTCGTCCTCCCAGCTGCCCTCCAGCAGCTTATAGCTGGCTTCCATAAATTCCTCAGCCTGCTCATAACGTTCATCATGCGGCAAAATGCCGCTGCGGCCAAAGCTTTCCGCGCCGCTGATGCCGCCTGTAGCCACGACATTCCAGCCAATGCGGCCGCTTGTCAAATGGTCAAGCGTCGAGAAGCGGCGGGCATTGGGAAAGGGCAGCTCGTATACAGGCGAGGCCGTCGTGACGAATGCGAGATGCTTCGTGCTGGCAGCGAGTGCAGAAATGACCAGCATCGGATCGTTGGAGGGCGTGTATACGGCTTCGCGATACGAAAGCTCACGCTTATGATGGGGATAGCCGTAGGAATCGGCAAAAAACATAAAATCGAATTTACCACGCTCCAGCACCTGCGCAAGCTCAATCCAGAAAGCCAGCTCCTTATAGCGTGTAGATTGATTGGCGGGATGGGTCCATAAGCCCTGCGTCATTTGATTCGGGGTATGAATATCGAAAATACCTAAATGGATTTTTTTCATTACAAGCAGCGCTCCGTTCCACTATTTAAATAACAAGTTATTCACTCGGAATAATAGTTATAAGTGAGCATAGCGGAAGGCGCAGCGTTTGTACAATTGAAAATGCTAAAGCGCTGCTTTAATAAACCTAAAGCTTAATTGCTGCTACCAATCTGGATCAGGAGTGAGCGCCAGCTTAATATCGGTAATCAGCTCTTTATTAATTTGGCTCAGCGTCGTGCTGTTCCGCTTAATGAGGATGCCGAGCTCAGGCCCCTCGGCCATATCGATAACCTGCTTGATGATCGTCCCTGGCAGCGGCGGAGAAATGGCGACAACTGGCGATAGGGCAATGCCTAGCTGCGCCTGCACATAATATTTGAGCGCGGAAATGCTGGCAACCTCAATGCTGTTATGCCGCAGCTTGCCGATTTTTTTCGTAATCATTTCCTCGATGCGAATGCGAAACGAGCAGGTTCCCGGTGTGAACAGAAACTTTTCATTCCGCAAATCCTTCATCCGTATTTCCGCGCGTTCAGCAAAGGGATGCCCAGCAGGGAGCAACAATGAAAATTGTTCTTTCATTAAACCGTGAAATTCCAGCTCGATATGCGGTTCAGGCTGATTGCACAGCGCCAGATCAATTTCATCGTCGATGACCATCTGCATCAGCTCTCTGGTCGTACCGACCTTGACTTTAATTTGCACCTTCGGCTTTTTTTGCGTATACGCGGACAAAATCCCTGGCAGACGACTGCTGGCAGAAGGCTCCGAAGCGCCCACCCGCACAACGCCGGCATCCCCTTGAATGAAGTCCGTCAAGGAGCTGTTTAGCTCGTCGTATTCCCGCAGCAGCATGTCGGCCCGTTCATGGAATAGCCGTCCCGCGCTGGTGAGTGTTATGGTTTTGCCTCGCTCGAACAGCTTCATGCCGAGCTCCTCTTCCAGCTTCTTAATTTGTATCGTAATAGTAGGCTGCGAATATTGCAGTGCCTCGGCAGCGCGCTGGAAATTACCGAGCTTAACAATGGTCTGGAACGTTTTAATTAACCGAATTTCCATGCGTTTTCACCCCTGTGCTTAAAAAATACTAAATTGGCTATTTAAATCTTTCAATTATACACGTCCAGCTTTATGCCCTATTATAACAGATATAAACCCGATTAAATCAAGTGGATTACACATATTTAAAATGGAAAATGGAGGTTTTACCCTAATGTCGAACGAAAGCCTGTACACCAGACACGCACCCAGCTTCTCATCCAAAATATTCAGCTATGCCCCCGATGCCTTTAAGGCGTTCGGCGAATTCAACAAGGAAGCACTTGCCGATGGCGTCATTTCAGTCAAAGTTAAAGAGTTTATAGCCGTTGCCGTTGCCCACGTTACAGGCTGCCCTTATTGTATTGAGGCCCATGTGGGCAAAGCAAAGGCGCTAAACGCATCGTTCGAGGAATTGTTCGAGGCGGCGGCTGTCGGTGCTGCGGTCAATGCGCATTCCGCCTTCTACCATTCGGTCAATGCGCTTAATGCGTTCAACGGCAGCAAAGAAACGGACTTGTACAGCAGAAGCAATATCGAGCTGGTAGAGCAGCTGGAGGACGTTAATGAGGAGCTGTACAATGCTTTCTTCGAGTATTTGCACAAATCGCTAAAGCCGCAGCATATCGAAGCGAAGGAAAAGCTGCTCATCGCAGTTGGCTCGGCCCATGTGACGGGAAGTGCTTACAGCATTGAGATTTTTACAAGGCAGGCGAAGGAAGCGGGAGCGACACTGGAGGAGCTGGCTGAGACGATTGTTGTGGCAACGGTTTTGAAGGCAGGCTCTGCGATGGCGCACCGGGTGAATGCCCTGCAAGCCTACGAGCGGGAATAGAAACGGATACCGTGCATTAATAGCTTGGTAGAGAAGAAGGGGGAAGCAAGCATGACAGTTGAAAATAAAGGCTGGAGCGGACAGCTCCCCGAGTGGGTTCATGAGCAGGCTGTCGCATGGCGAAGGCATCTGCATCAGCATCCGGAGCTGTCCTTTGAGGAGACGGAGACGGCGCAGTTTGTCGAAGATACGCTGCGCAGCTTTGGAGGACTGATCATTAGCCGTCCAACGAAGACGAGTGTGCTGGCAAGGCTTGTCGGCGCCTATCCGGGCAAGACGCTGGCGCTGCGGGCCGATATGGATGCCCTTCCGATAGCGGAAGAAAACACGGTTGAGTATGCTTCCCAAAATCCGGGTGTCATGCACGCCTGCGGGCATGATGGCCATACCGCTGTGCTGCTGGCGACAGCGCGGCTGCTTGTAGAGCAGAAAGAGCGGCTGCACGGCGAAATCCGGTTTATTTTCCAGCATGCAGAGGAGCTTCCTCCGGGGGGCGCGCGCGAGCTGGTCGAGGCTGGCGTACTGGACGGCGTGGATTGGGTCGTAGGCGAGCATCTAGCAGCCCAGTTGCCCGTTGGGCAAATTGGCATCGTATATGGGCAAATGTCGGCATCGCCGGATAATTTCACCATTACAGTCAATGGGGTTGGCGGCCATGCCGGCTTCCCTCATCGCTCGGTCGATACAATTGCGATTGGCGCCCAGATCGTGACGAATATTCAGCATATTGTGGCGCGTTATACCGATCCCTTGGAGCGGCTGGTCGTCTCCGTGACCCAATTCACGGCGGGAGCCTCCCATAATGTCATACCCGATAAGGTAACCCTGAAAGGTACGGTGCGGAGCTTTAGCGAGCAGGTTCGCAAGCAGGCGGAGGAGCAGCTGCAGCGCATTGTTGCCGGTATTGTTTCGGCACATGGGGCGCAATTCGAATTCCAATATGTGTACGGCTATGATCCCGTGGTCAATGACGAAGTGTTGACCCGAATCGTGGAGGAGGCGGCGATTGAAGTCGTCGGCAAGGAGTACGTCGTTCACAACCCACCGGGCATGGGCGGCGAAGACTTCTCTGCCTACCAGCGCAAGGTGCCTGGCACATTCATTAATATAGGCGCGGGCAATATCGAGAAAGGCATCGTCTATCCGCATCACCATCCGCGATTTGAGATTGATGAGGCAGCGTTGGCAAACGGAGTGGCCTTGTTCGTAAAAGCAGCAGAAAAGCTAGTGGATTGGCAGTCATAATGCACAATAACAGGGAGGCACTTTATTTATGAAGCATTATCAAAAGTTGGGAATAATCGGATTGCTCAGCGCTTTGCTTATCGTTTTCGGCTGCTCCAGCAACAGCTCTGCACCTGCAAGCTCGGAAGGAGCGGCTTCGCCTGCCGAGTCAGCAGCAGCTGGCGCATCGGGAGGCGAGAAGCTGGCAACCGAACTGAAATATCCGCTCGCGCAAACGATACCGACGCTGGATCCGCATCTGTCGCTTGGCGGAAGCAATTCCACGGTAGCGGTCAATATTTATGAGGGACTGTTCGCCTTTAATGCCAAGTATGAGCCGGTTCCTATGCTCGCCGAGTCTTATGAGCTAAGCGAAGACGGAAAAGTATATACCTTCCATCTCCGCAAAGGAGTCAAGTTTCACAACGGCAAGGAGATGAAGGCAGAGGATGTAGCCGCTTCGCTCAATCGCTGGAAAAATACGGCGCCGCGCGCGAAGAGCTCTTTTTCCGATCGCGAGTTTGAGGTGAAGGATGATTATACGGTCGTGCTCAGCTCAAACGTGCCGAGAAATGATACATTGGCGCAGCTTAGCCACGTGCTTAATTTTGCAGCTATTATGCCGAAGGAGGTCGTGGATGCGGCTGGTCCGGACGGGGTAACCGAGTATATTGGAACGGGTCCATTCAAGTTTGTGGAGTACAAAACCGACCAATACGTGCATGTGCAAAAGTTTGCCGATTATCAGCCTGTTGATGCGCCAGCTGACGGTTTTTCCGGCAAAAAGGAAGCGCTCGTGAACGATCTGTATTTCACTTTGGCAACGGATAATGCGACGCGTTTCTCCTCCTTCCTCGCGAAGGACTTTAACAACGTCGATGTCAGTCTAGATAATTTGCCGCAGGTTGAGAGTGACCCTGATGTGGAAATTATCAAAAACCTGTCTACCGATTTTAATTTGGTTTTCAATAAAAAAGGGCCATTGTTCTCGCAGCTGAAATACCGCCAGGCTGTCGCATCGGTGCTCGATGTTGACCAAGTTCTGCTTGGCATCGTGTCCACACCGGAGCTGTACCGCTTGAACCCAAGCTACATGTACAAGGAAAATACGAAATGGTACAGCGAGGCAGGCAGCGAAGCCTACAACCAGAAAAATCCGGACAAGGCGAAGCAGCTTCTTCAGGAAGCGGGCTACAATAGCGAGGAAATTACGCTGCTGACGACCAAGGATACAGGCACCTTCTATAATGCAACGTTGATGGTGCAGGCGCAGCTGGAGCAAATCGGCATAAAGACGAAAATCGACATTTCCGATTACGCCACGATGCTGACGAAGCGGGCTGACCCGAATGGCTGGGATATTTATGTCGGTCCATTCCTCGTGCCTTCAACACCTTCACAGCTGCTTTATTTGAACCCGTCCTATGGCTTTGCTGATGATGCCAAGCTTGCTGAGCTGCTTGCAGCTTCTACCTCGGCGATTAGCGACGATGCGATTAAAGCGGCGAATGATGCGCTGCAAGCTTATGAGTGGGAGTATTTGGCGGCGATTAAAATCGGCGATATTTACAACTACAATGCGGTTCGCAAAAATCTCGTCGGCTTGACGTTCCTCAGCAACATTCCGAATCTTGCAAATACGAAGCTCGTTGAATAACAGCATTGCGCAGCACTATCCAGCATGGCAGCAAGCTTAAAGCAGGCATACAGCAGCTGCACGCCGTGCGGAATTCCACCTTGGAAGGAGGTAAACGGTTTGACCGCTTTTATTGTAAAACGGGTGTTATCGTTGATCCCCATTCTGTTCATCATGTCGGTTATTGTCTTTCTGATCATTTACCTCATTCCGGGTGATCCCGCGCGCGTCATGCTGGGCGATGGCGCAGATGAAGCGACGATTCAGCAGCTGCGTGCCAATATGGGGCTTGATCAGCCCCTTATCTTGCAATATGGCCAGTGGATGGGCTCGGCGCTGCAAGGGGATTTAGGCGATTCTTATTTTTTGAAAAAATCGGTGTCCGCTGTCATTGGCGAGCATCTTCAGCCTACTCTGTCGCTCGCGCTGCTTGCCGAGCTGATGGCGATTGCCATCGCCCTGCCGTTCGGCATTTGGGCAGCCGTTAATCGCGGGGGCTGGGCGGACAAGGCATTGACTGCCTATACGCTGCTCGGCATAACCATTCCCGGCTTTTTGCTCAGCATGTTTCTGGTGCTTCTGTTCGCGGTTCAGCTGAAATGGCTGCCGGTATCCGGCTATGCGCCAATCAGTGACGGGCTGTGGGACTTCCTGAAATTTTTAATATTGCCCGCCATTTCAGTCGGCGTCGTCATGTCGTCGGTTATTGCCCGAATCGTTCGCTCCTCCTTTCTGGAGGTGATGAACCAAGGGTATGTGAAGACGGCGCGCTCGAAGGGGCTGCGTGAGCGGAGCATCGTATACAAGCATATTTTGCGCAATGCGCTGATTCCCATTTTGACCGTCATTGGCGGAACGTTTGGTACGCTGCTTGCTGGAGCTGCGGTTGTGGAAAGTATTTTTAACATTCCGGGACTGGGACAGCTTCTCGTGCATTCGGTATCGCGCCGGGACTATACCGTCATTCAAGGCTTGGTGCTGTTCATCGCGTTTACCTATGTGCTTGTGAATTTGGTCGTTGACCTGCTTTATGCGGTCGTTGATCCCCGGATTCGGTTGAATAAATAACAGAAAGGAGGCTGAGCGCGGATGGGAAAAGCACAGCCATCGCTTCATCTGGCAAAGCGCAAGCGTGCTTTCGGCAGTCGAAGGCGTGGACGCGGGCTGCTCAAGAGGCTGCTGGCCAGCAAAACAGCGTCGGTGGGCAGCGTGCTGATTATAGTGGTCGCCTTCATTACTTTTTTTGCGCCATGGATTTCGGTTTACGGCCCGCTCGAAGTCGATATCGTCAACCGCTTGTCTCCGCCGGGCGCGGAGCACTGGTTTGGCACGGATAATTTGGGCCGGGACATTTTCAGCCGGGTGATGCATGGCACGCAAATATCGGCGCAGGTTGGCTTTGCCGTCGCTTTATCGGTCGCTATTCTCGGGCTTGTGGTCGGCTTGTATGCGAGCATGTACAAGTGGCTGGATCAATTGCTGATGAGGACGATGGACGCTTTGTTTGCTTTCCCGGCGATTTTGCTGGCGATTGCCATCATGGCCGCGCTCGGGCCAAGCGTCTCCAATCTGATTATTTGCCTGATTATCGTTTTTATTCCATCGGTAGCCCGAATCGTCCGCTCGGCCGCGCTCGTCGCAAAGGAGCAAACCTATGTGGAGGCGATGCATGCGCTTGGCGCGTCACAGACGAGAATTTTGTGGCAGCATATTATGCCCAGCACGATTTCGCCGCTCATTGTGCAGAGCTCCTTTATTTTTGCCGAGGCGATTATTGTGGAAGCCGCACTTAGCTTTCTGGGAGCGGGCATTCCGGCTCCAATGGCAAGCCTCGGCAATTTGCTGGCCGATGGAAAAATGTATATATACAACTCCTGGTGGATGACGCTGTTTCCCGGCTTTGCGCTCATTATTTCGGTACTGGCGATGAATTTGTTTGGGGATGGCATCAGGGATTTGCTCGATCCTCATGTTAGACAGGGGAAGGGAAAAAAATAGGGCATCGCAGATGGCGGGCTGGAGTCCGACTAAGGAGGGGTGGAAGAAATGCCGGAGGAGCTTTTGCTGGAGGTTAAAGCGTTACGAACTTATTTTCATACAGCACGCGGGAAGCTGGCGGCAGTCGATGGCGTTTCCTTTGATGTGAAGCGAGGGGAAATCGTCGGTGTTGTCGGAGAATCCGGGTGCGGCAAGAGCGTCACTGCCCAGTCCGTGCTGCGGCTGCTCGATGAGAAGCATGATGTTAGCTATGAAGGGGAAATTCGGTTTGCGGGCAGCAATCTGCTTGAGCTGAAGCAGCGGCAAATGCGGGCAATTCGCGGCAATGAAATTGCAATGATCTTTCAAGACCCGCTTAGCTCGCTCAATCCGGTATACACCATCGGCGAGCAAATTATCGAGGCGATCATGCTGCATCAGAAAATCAGGCGGAAGGAGGCGGTTCGCAAAGCAATCGAGCTGCTTAAGCTGACGGGCATCCCTTCTCCGGAGCAGCGGGTATGGGAGTATCCCCACCAGCTTTCCGGAGGCATGCGCCAGCGCGTCATGATTGCGATGGCGCTGGCTTGCGAGCCGCAGCTGCTCATAGCCGACGAGCCGACGACAGCGCTGGATGTGACGATTCAAGCGCAAATTATGGAGCTGATTACGGAGCTGAATCGCAAGCTGGGTATGAGCGTTCTACTCATCACCCATGATCTGGGCGTCGTTGCGGAAACATGCCAGCGCGTCGTTGTCATGTATTTGGGGCAGGTCGTTGAAATGGCTGATGTGGCGACGCTATTCGCGCGCCCGCTGCATCCGTACACGATTGGCCTGATGGGAGCCATACCGCGAATGGATGGTGACAGAACGCAGGATTTGCAAGTGATTGAAGGTAGTGTGCCTTCGCTATTGAATGTGCCGTCTGGCTGCCGCTTTGCGCCGCGCTGCGCATATGCCGACGACCAATGCCGCCAGCATATGCCAGAATTAATTCAGGATGCTGCCAGTGGAGCGATGGTGCGATGCTGGCATGCCGGCACCCTGTCCGAAGCAGTCGAAGCGGTCGAAGCAGCTGAGGTAGCTGAAACAGCTGAAGTAGTTGAAGCAGCCGATGCTGCTGCAGAAGCTGATGCGAAAGGAGGCGTGCAGCATGCCATCACCCCATGAACAGGAAGGCGGTCCAGTGCCGCTGCTGGAAGTGAAGGGCTTGTCCAAGCATTATAGTACGAAGCGTCCGGCGTCTTTTCGCAAAAGCCTCGTTAAAGCCGTTGATGATGTTTCCTTTCACATTTATGAAGGGGAAACCTACGGGCTGGTCGGGGAGTCGGGCTGCGGCAAAAGCACGCTAGGCAAGGCGCTGCTGCGTCTAGTTGAGCCTACTGCCGGAGAAGCGCTGTACCAGGGCGAGGATTTAAACCAGATGCCAAGCCGCCAGCTTCGGGCCAGTCGCCGCCAGCTCCAAATGGTTTTTCAGGACCCCTATTCTTCGCTAAATCCCCGCAAAACCATTGGCAGGACGCTGGAGGAGCCGCTCATTATTCATGGAATAGGCAGCCCGCAGCAGCGAACGGAGCTTGCGCTGCGGATGCTCGGGACGGTGGGCTTGCAGGAGGAGCATTATGATCGGCTGCCGCATGAGCTGTCCGGCGGCCAGCGTCAGCGGATCGGCCTCGCCCGGGCCCTTATTCTTGAGCCGCGCCTCGTCATCTGCGATGAGCCCGTTTCAGCACTGGACGTCATTATCCAATCGCAAATCATTAATCTGATGCGCAAGCTGCAGCGGGAATTGAAGCTGACGTATTTATTTATCGCCCACGATATTGGCGTCATACGCCATATATCTGACCGTATTGGCGTTATGTATTTAGGCAAAATGGTCGAGGAGGCCCGAACGGACGATCTGTTCGCCCAGCCGCTGCATCCTTACACGCAGGTGCTGCTGTCTGCTGTGCCGATTCCCGACCCCGCTATCAAGAAGGAGCGGATGATTTTGCAAGGCGACATCCCGTCTCCGCTGGAAACGGTTAGCGGCTGTGCCTTTCATCCGCGCTGCCCGTTTGCGGTTGAGACATGCCGGAAGCTCGCGCCAGTCAAGCGGGAGGTTGCGCCTGGCCATTTTGCAGCATGCCATCTTGCGTAACGCCTGTGCAGTCAAGCTAAGCTAATGAGGGATAGGAGAGAGTAGACGATGAAGAAAAAAATTCATTTGGGAGTCTTCGAGGTAAACGCAGTCAATCATTTGACCCAAGGCATCTGGACGCATCCAGAGCAAAATCGCATTCATTATAATAGCATTGATTATTGGATTGATATCGCCCGAACTTTGGAGCGGGGCAAGTTTGACTTTATGTTTTTCGCTGACAGCTACGGCTATCCGAAGGAGAGGACCGAGCTTGCGTTCCGCGAAGCATCGGGCGCAGTAGGCAATGATCCGATGCTGCTCATTCCAGCGCTTGCGCAGGCGACTGAGCACCTCGCTTTTACGATGACGACCTCGACGACGTATGAGGCTCCTTATGCGAATGCGCGCAGATTTTCAACGCTGGATCATATTACGAGGGGGCGAATCGGCTGGAACGTCGTAACGACAAGCAGCAAATCAGCCGCCGATTTGTTCGGCAGAAGCGAGTTTCTGCCGCATGACGAGCGTTATGATATGGCCGACGAATATATGGATGTCAGCTATAAGTATTGGGAGGGCAGCTGGCAGGACGATGCGCTGCTCGTTGATCGCGAGAAGCGGATATTCGCTGATCCGCAGAAGGTTCATAAGGTGAAGCATGAGGGGAAATATTTTAAATCGGAGGGGTACCATGCTTCGACGCCTTCCCCGCAGCGGACGCCGGTCATTTTTCAGGCAGGCAGCTCAGGAAGGGGACGCGCTTTCGCCGCGAGGCACGCGGAGGGCATCTTTCTCAAGGCGCCGACGACGGAGGTGCTTCGGGACCAAATCGCTGATATTCGCAAGCGGGCAGCGGAATATGGGCGTGATCCGGCAGCGGTGAAAGTGTTCACCGGGCTGTCGGTTGTAGTGGCGCGGACGCGCGAGGAGGCGCAGCGCAAATTCGACGAGTATATGCAGCATCAGAGCGCAGAAGCGACGCTGTCCAGCTACGCCGGTGTGACGGGCATCGACCTGACGTTGCTTGATCCGAACGCCTTTTTTGAAAATATTCATACCGAAATGGGCCAAACCCATACCGACCGTTTTACGAAGCATAGCAAGACGAAGAAGACGGTGCAGGAGGTCATGGACGATTTTGTGCAAAAGGGCTTTCGCGGTTTGACCGTTGTCGGTACGCCGGAAGACGTTGCGGATCAAATCGAACGCTGGACGGAGGAGACGGACGTGGACGGCTTCAATCTGGAGCCATATGTGCTGCCAGGCTCTTATGTCGATTTTGTCGATCTGGTCATCCCGGAGCTGCAAAAACGGGGGCTGTTCAAAACCGATTACGAAGCAGGCACGCTTCGCGAGCGGCTGTTCGGCAAGGGAGAGGCACGCCTGCCGGAGCATCATCCAGGCGCTTCTTTCCGTACGCCGGCCGCCCTTGTCTGATCGAAGGAAAGAAGGAGACGATTATGTTTAACGATGAGCTGCTTCTCCAGCTTGTGGAGCAGACCGAATATACGCAGCGCCAAGCGGAGCTCCTCGCCCAGCTTCGCCGTATAGGCAAGCAAAGCATTGGGCCCGCCGCGAAGCAGGTGGATAACGAGGGAGCTTACCCGTATTCATCACTGGCTGCGCTTAAGAGCGAGGGCTTGCAGAATCTTTCTGTACCTGATGCATTCGGCGGATTAGGGGCTGGCTGCAAGGGGGATGCGGTGCTGCTCGTACTGGCGCTGATGGAGCTGGCGTCTTGGTGCTCGTCCACCTCGCAAGTATTTGCCTTGCATAATACCGGTGTGCAGCTGGTGCATGCGATGGGTGATGCGGCGCAGCAGCGATTTTTTTTCGAGGAGGTCCAGCAAGGTCACCTATTCGGTAGTTTTGGGAGCGAGGCAGGGGCGAATCGTTTCGTGCTGGCCAATACGCTTCGCAAAGTAGAAGGAGGCTACCGGCTGAATGGGAAAAAGATTTTTGCAACCGGCTCGCCCGGCGCAAAATGGGCGTTCTGGCGCTCGGTTTCCGAGGATGCGCCGGGCAATCAGGATGAGCGGTATATGATGCCCATAGCGGAGCTTAATGGAGCGGGCATCACGGTCAACGATGATTGGGACGGCATCGGACAGCGCGGCACCGGAAGCGGAACCGTCCTAGCGCAGGAGGCTTTTATTCCAGAAGCGCATGTGCTGGGAGGGCCTGGCGCTTATGCCGCCCATGCTCCTTTTTTCGCAGCGCAGTTTCATATTCATTTCGCCGCCCAATATGTCGGGATTGCGATAGGCGCATATCGGGAGGCCGTGGCCTATTTGAAGGAGAAAGCAAGGCCATGGTCAGACGTCAAAACGGCGGCAGAGGACCCGATAACGCAGCTCCGTGTGGGCGAAATGGCAGCCAAGCTCGCCTCCGCGCAGCAGCTGGTGCTTCGCGCCGCACGCCTGCTGCAAGCTGTTAATGAGCGGCCAGATGAACCGGAATTGTACAGGGCCGTTCAAGCGGCGGCGTCCCATGTCAAAATCATCGCGACCGACACCGCGCTGGACGTAACGAATGCGATTTTTCAAATTATGGGCGCTCGCTCGGCGACCAGAAGCTGCAATTTCGACCGCTATTATCGCAATGCCCGAACGCTCACGCTGCATGATTCGGTAGACAAGCAGCGCGAGGCTGCGGGCAAGCATGAGCTGGGGCTGTAGCCTGGGAGTCCAGTCAACCACAATCAAGCACAAACAAGAAAGCCTTCCGAATGCCAATTTGGGAAGCTTTCTTATTTGTGCTTAGCTTGGTTTAGCTAGGCTTGGCAGGAGCAAGCAGGAAAAAATGATATTATTGAAAACGCTTGCAAATAATAATATACTTTGATAAAGCGGCAGAAGAGAGAGGGGTAAGGCATGAGGTTCCGGCATCCGTTTTTTTATCGAACGCTCCGCTTTAAGCTGTTATTTGGCTTTCTGCTGCTCGTCATTCCGATTGTTTCCTTCATGATCTACAACAACTTGTATGCGATTAATGTCGTACGCAATCAGGTAGCCCAGTCCAATAAAAATTTGATCAGTCTCTATATGGGCCAAATTGACCGCAATTTGGAGGATGTGGAGAAATATCTGTTTAATATTGCGGCGATGGAGACTGGCCTGCTTGTGCTTGAGCAGCCGCGCGAGCAAAATCCCGACAGCTATTCGTTCGAGAAGATCCAGCTGAGCAACCAGTTGAGGAATGAATTGCCCAATTATAAGTCGATGGACATGTTCTTCATTTATTCGCCGGAGAACGATGATTTGATGAGCGTATTCGGCGTTGCCCCGGATTATGCCAGCCGTTCCGTGATGGAGCAGGATATTGTAGATAATATCAAGCTAGCCAAGAAGCCGCTGCAAAAGGACTGGTTCGTTCAGCATATGGCAGGCGGTGATTATTTAGCCTATGTCATTCAATACGGCGACATTTATTTAGGCGCGATGGGCAATGTCGATCAGCTGATGGTTCCACTGCATTTAATTGATTTGGGTGAAAATGGCCGGGCCTTTCTGACGGATGACCGTATGAAGCCCATTATAGATGCGCCGCTGGATGACGGCATCTCGATTGAGCCAAGCAGCAGCGACAATGAAGGCTACCAGCTTACGGGAAGCAACGACCAATTTATCGCAGTCGGCGAGCCCTCCTCGCGAGGCCGCTTCGGACTGGTCGCCCTCATTCCCGACAGCGTCGTGCTGGAGAAGCTTCCTTTTTTGCGCAGCATCGTCTCGCTCATCTCCTTTGGGGCCATTATCATTTTGCCGATCATTTTGCTGCTGCTGCGCAAGCTGGTGCTTGTGCCGGTCAATCGCATAATTATGGCGATGCGCCGCATCGAAGCCGGCAATCTGGATATGCGGATCACGAAACCGTCCTCGACATTTGAATTTGAGGTGATGAACGAATCGTTCAACCGCATGATTACGCAAATTCAGGAGCTCAAGGTTAATGTGCTGGAGGAACAGCTGAATTACAAAAAAGCGCAGCTTAAGCATTTGCAGCTGCAAATCAATCCGCATTTTTTTCTTAACTCACTGAACATTGTTTATAATTTGGCGCAGGTGAAGGACTATCATCTCATTCAGGAAATGACCCATTGCCTAGTGCAATATTTCCGATTTATGTTCCGCAGCAA
The DNA here is from genome assembly GCF_055814915.1 of Paenibacillus sp. R-74696. Lineage (NCBI taxonomy): Bacteria > Bacillati > Bacillota > Bacilli > Caryophanales > Paenibacillaceae > Paenibacillus > Paenibacillus sp. R-74696. Next base: position 20,180 of record NZ_JBPULM010000022.1, on the reverse strand, counting down.
CCTGTCATTCGTGTCTCTGTCTGATGAGCTTGCCCATACGATGAATTATTTACGCATTCAGGAAATGCGTTTTCCGGGCGATCTGACCTTCGCTTTCCACACGGATGAGAGTCTCGGAAAAATACCGATTCCACCACTAGTCATTCAATCGTTCGTGGAGAATACGATTAAGCATGCGGTAAATACGGATACACAGGTTCACATTGCTGTTACCGCCCAGGCGCTTAATGAAGATACGCTATATGTCCGCATTGAGGATACGGGGGAAGGTTTTCCGCCGCAGGTGCTGGCGCTGCTCCAGCGCGATATGGAGCTGAGCAATGAAGAAGGCGATCATATCGGGATTCAAAATGTGAAGCAGCGGCTGGGACTGCTGTATCATGATGCAGCCCGCATGGCGCTTAGCGGCAGCTCCGGCCTTGGAGCAGTCGTGGAGCTGTGGCTGCCGATGCAACCAGAAGAGACAGGGGGACGACGAGAATGAGACAGCTGTTGATTGTCGATGATGAGCGGCATGCGGTGCGGGGCATTAAAGCAGGCGTCGAATGGGAGTCGCTCGGCATTTCGGTCGTGCATGAGGCGTACAATATCCGAACCGCCAAGGAAATCATGAGCGACAGCAAAATCGATGTGCTAATTTGTGATATCGAAATGCCGCAGGGCAACGGCTTCGAGCTGCTGGACTGGGTGAAAATTCATTTTCCCCAGACGGAGGCGATGTTCCTTACCTGCCATGCGGATTTCTCCTATGCGCAAAAGGCGATTCAGCTTGGCAGCTGCGATTATATGCTCAAGCCCGTTCGTTACCCCGAGCTGGCGAGCACGGTCAAGCGTGCGCTGGACAAGCTTACAAAAGCCGATCTCGACCGCGAGAAGCTGCAATTCGCAGACATGTACGAGCATTATTATCGGCTATGGGAATCGTACCAGCCGATGTTTATGGAGCGCTTCTGGCAGGACCTGCTAAGCCGCTCCATTCCTTCAACCAAGGAGGGCGTTCGCGAAGCACTGGCGAAGCATAACATTGCCTACGAGGAGCTGCCGCACTATAAGCCGGTGCTCATTAGCGTCCAGCGCTGGCATAAGGAGCTGACGCTGCGCGAAGAGAAGATTATGGAATATGCGCTGCGCAATTCCTTTGAAGAGATGATTCTAGCGAAGTCTGGGCTTGGCCGAATCATTCAGGTGCGCAGCGGGGCGCTGCTTGCGCTACTGCCTATTCGCCAGGAGGATGGCGAGCAGCTGCATGAACAGATCGATTCGTACATCGAGGCATGCAATCGTTATTTTTTCTGCGACCTGTGCTGTTATATGGGCAGCGCGGTGCCTGTGGAGGAAATATGCGAGATGTACGAGCAGCTTGCCGAGCTGGAGTCGCATAATGTGACTCGGTCAAATGAACGGCTTAGCCTAACTAATTGCAGCGTTAGCCCAGATGTCGCGCCGCTTCCGGTAATGAGCGGCTGGGCAGAGATGCTCAAGCTCGGCTGCGGAAAAGAAATGCTTGAGGAAATCGAAAAGTATTTGGACAGCGTCAAGCATACGGGTCAGGCCGATGCCCGCTGGCTGCGCAGCTTCTATGAGGATTTTCTGCAAATGGTGCATCAGGTGCTGCATGCGAAGGGGCTGCGGGCGCATCAGGTGTTCTCCGCCATGGTGCTGATGAAGCGGGCGGATGCCGTCACCCGTTCCATCACCGACTTGTCGGAGTGGGTAGGGGTGCTGATCAAGGAGGTCAGCGGCAATCTGAATGTTGTGGATGAGACACAGACCGTTGTGGACAAGGTGAAGCATTATATTGCCAAGCATATGAGCGAGGATTTATCGCGTGAAGATATTGCCGGCCATGTGTGCCTGCATCCGGATTATTTGGCCCGGCTGTTCAAGAAGGACACGGGACTGACGATTTCGGAATATGTGCTGCAGGAGCGGGTAGCGCTCGCCAAGCAAATGCTGGCGAAGACGGAGCTGGCGATTACGAGCATTGCCTACGAGCTGGGCTATGGCAACTATTCGCATTTTTCAAAAATGTTCAAAAAAGCGACATCAGTCGGCCCGCAGGAATATCGCAAGCTTCAGCAAAGCGGGCAGGCTAAGGGAAGCTGATGGCCCAGTTATTTTCTTAGTCACAGAAGAAGCCCAGCAAAAACGACTATATGATCAAAGTAATTAGAGCGTGTATGCAAACTTAAGCAAGCCAGATCCAGATCGAATTTAGTGTCAAACGTTTTGCCTCTCCTACCGGGAATGTTACACCTCATGAAGGTAAACATATGTACCGAAAGTCAGCTTTATATCCATCGTTTCAGTGGGCTACTCCCTGCGCAAAAATAGACTGGGTGGACAGAGCAGCCGCTATTTCAACAGAATCACCGAGAAAGGCACAGGTGGTGGACTCAGGAGCCGCTAATGCGCTGCAAATAGCCATTTTGACGGAATATGCAGGGCCATAACGGATTTCCTGTCCGCCTACGACCAGAAACCGCATCAAAAGCCAGAATAGCGGAACCTCAGTCCGTCAAAAAAAGAGTAAGCGTCCGGAAATGCACGATTTCGGCAATGCGGCTTAGCCACCGGAGGCTTAGCAACAATCGGCGGCTTCGGTTCTCATGCCTTGAATCGTCAGATAAGTTTGGCATCGATTCTCCAGCCTTGATAAAGTTCTGGGCAAGGAGTGGCAGGGCTACTCCAGTTTGCATACACACCCTAGCAACCTTATTATAAGACTATATAGTGACCTAGTAGAAGCCTGCTCTGTACGCGCAATCGTACGAGGCAGGCTTTTTAGCTGTTTGATAAAATGACATGTCTTTTTTCAAATATAGGAAAGGATGTTCTAAGGCGATCCCTTCTCTATATTTCTCGGACTGAAACGCGTCGCGCCGCCAAAGGAAGGCGACAGCCGTTTCACCTTGGTCGCCTTCCTCAAGATGTCGGAAGATGACAACGAAGAAGTCGGTTTAGTCGTAGTCCAACACCTTGCGAAAAACTAAGATAGAGGTAGAAGAAGTGAAGGGGGAACCGCGATGGCGACGACGGCAAGCACAGCTACATCAAAACCAGCGGAGCAGCAGACGGAAGTAAGACGGGCACAAAATCCCGTATTGAAAAGGCTGAAGCGTTACGCACCATTATTCATTATGATTATTCCCGGCGTCATCTATTTGTTCATCAACAACTATTTGCCGATGCTGGGTCTGATTATCGCCTTCAAGGATGTTAACTTTGCAAAAGGCATTCTAGCCAGCGATTGGATCGGCTTTAAAAACTTTGAATACTTATTCAAAACCGAAGATGCTTGGATCATTACTCGCAATACGCTGCTCTACAACATATCTTTTATCATATTAAACCTGATTATAGCAGTGGGCATCGCCATCTTGCTCAATGAAGTAAAGAAAAAAGTGGCCGCCCGTTTTTATCAAAGCATCGTACTCATTCCTTATTTGATCTCAATGGTTATCGTTGGTTATTTGGTGCTTGCCATGCTGAGTGGTGAAACCGGATTCATAAACAAACAGATCCTTCCGCTCTTCGGAATTGATCCGATCTCTTGGTACAGCGAGCCTAAATATTGGCCCTTCATCTTAGTTATCGTTAACGTTTGGAAAAACGTCGGCTATCTCTGTATCATTTATCTTGCAGCTATTATCGGCATTGATCCGGAATATTACGAAGCGGCTACGATCGATGGAGCAGGCAAATGGCGTCAAATTACGCAAATTACGATTCCGCTTATCGCGCCGGTTATTACCATTATGACACTGCTGCAAATTGGCCGTATTTTCTACTCGGATTTTGGTTTATTCTATCAAGTACCGCTGAATACGGGCGAGCTGCTCTCAACGACGAACGTAGTAGATACGTATGTATATCGGGCACTCATCAATCTCGGCGATATCGGAATGTCCTCCGCTGCTGGCTTGTACCAATCCGTTGTCGGCTTTGTGCTCGTGCTGCTGTCCAATTATATTGTAAGTAAACGAAACCGCGACAATGCGCTGTTCTAGGAGGTTATAGTCATGGTAAATACGAAGGATAAAATTTTTCAAGTTGCGATTCATGTGTTCTTTATCGCTGTTGTGCTCATGTGCCTCATGCCATTCGTGCTGCTGCTGACGACTTCCTTTACGAGTGAAGCGTCCATTGTCAAGGAAGGGTACTCCTTAGTTCCGAGCGAATGGAGCCTCGATGCTTACAAGTTTTTGTGGAGTGATGCTGAAAATATTACCCGCTCCTATGGCATTACCATATTCGTCACGCTAATCGGAACCTTCGTCGGATTGTCCATATCGGCGCTGCTCTCTTATCCGATGTCGCGCAGCGATATGCCAATGAAAAAGCAGCTCGCCTTTTACGTCTTTTTCACGATGCTGTTCAACGGTGGACTCGTTCCGACCTATATCATTTACACTCAAGTATTTGATATGAAAAACTCCCTGCTGGCGCTTATTATTCCAGGTTTGCTGACAAATGGCTTCTTCGTCCTCATTATGCGGACGTTTTTCCAAAATTCGATTCCGCATGCGATTATTGAATCCGCTTCCATTGACGGCGCTGGAGAATTCAGAATTTTCTTCAAGATGATTTTGCCGCTGTCGCTGCCGATTTTGGCAACGATTGGGCTCATGCAGACGATTGGCTACTGGAATGACTGGTTTAACGGGCTCATCTATATTACCGATAGCAAGCTGTTCAGCTTGCAAAACCTGCTGAACCGGATTTTGCTCAACGCCCAGTTTATCCAAAACAATGCCTCGACGCTTAATGCGGGGGAAGTAGCCAATGCGCAAATTCCGCTGGAAACGGTAAGGATGGCAATGGCGGTTATCGGTGTAGTGCCGCTGCTATGCGCATACCCTTTTTTCCAAAAGTATTTCGTCAAAGGGCTGGTCATTGGTGCTGTTAAAGGTTAATGAGATTAACGTTCGGCTACACACGGCTTTTGGCCGGTTAGCATACAAGCTTGAACATACAGGGAGGTTGCAGAGATGAGAAAACGGACAATTGGAATAGTGGCGATGCTGCTGAGCGTTATGCTGGTGCTTGCAGCATGTGGTGGCAACAGCGGCAGTTCAACATCGAATGCCGGAGCAACGAATGCTGCAGGTGGAGAAACAGGCGGAGCGTCTGAACTCAAGCCTTATGAAATGACGGTGGCTTTCTTAAGCATCGGCAATACGAAGGATTTGGCTGAGGTTCAAGCTGAGGTCAATAAAATTACACAAGCTAAAATCAATGCAACGGTTAAATTCCTGCCAATCGATATCGGAGCATGGCAGCAGCAGATGAACCTAATGCTTGCAGGCAATGAGCCGCTGGATATTCTCGTAACCGGCACAGGGCTTAACTTTGGCACACAGGCTGCTAAGGGCCAACTGGTAGAGATGGATGAACTTCTAGCGAAATACGGACAAGATATTCAAAAGGTTGTCGGCGAAGATGTGATTAAAGCCGGCTCCTCGAATGGCAAAATTTACGCTCTTCCAAGCGTACGTGACTGGGCAGCAGATTATGGCCTCGTTATGCGCCAGGATATTGTAGACAAACACAAAATCGATGTCAGTGCGATCAAGACGCTGGATGACTTGACGGCTGTTTTCCAAACGATTAAAGCTAATGAGCCGGGCATGGCGGCCGTTCTCCCAGAGGGCCCAAGCTTCTCGGTTATCCAATCCATGGTGGGCAGCGTCATCGACCCGCTTGGCGACGAGAATGGTGTACTCGTTGGCTTTGATGGCGAGCTGAAAGTCGTAAACTGGTACGAAACGCCTGAATATGCGAGCTTGGTGAAAAAAGCAAGAGAATGGTACAACGCAGGCTTTATCCCTAAAGATGTTTCGACGAACCAAACGACTTCCGAGCAGTTGATCAAAGCTAACAAAGCGTTTGCTTTTATGGCGCATATGAAGCCTGGCTATGAAAGCAAGGAGTCCCTGCTTACAGGTACGCCGCTCGTTGCAGCACGTATTTCTCCAGCGATTTCGACGACTTCTTCAATCGCTAACATTATGTTCGGCATTGCTAGAAACTCCGAGGACCCTGAGCGCGCTATGATGTTCCTGAACCTGCTTTATTCGGATGCAGACCTCGTTAACCTGATCGACTATGGCATTAAAGGCAAGCACTATGAAGTGAAGGATGGCAATATCGTTGGCTTCCCGGCTGGCGTAGATTCCTCCAGCTCGACTTACAACCCGACGCATGGCTGGATGTGGGGCAATCAATTGCTCTCCCATATTTGGGAAGGGGATAGTGCGGATCTGTGGACGAAGCTTGATGAGTTCAACAAATCGGCAGTGAAATCGAAAGCGCTTGGCTTCAGCTTTACAGCGGACCCTGTGAAAACAGAAGTGGCGGCTGTACAGAACGTGAAGGAGCAATTCAAGATTGGTTTGGAAAATGGCACGCTTGAACCGGATAAATATTTGCCGGAATATATTGCGAAGCTGAAATCGGCTGGCATGGAGAAAATCGTTGCCGAAAAACAAAAGCAGCTTGATGAGTGGGCTGCAGCCAATAAATAATATTCCAAGGAGTGATGGTCTGGCATGAGCATTCAAGCAGGCATTAACATTTATTCCGTCCATGAGCAGCTAGCTCAAGATTATTACGGCACTTTGCGCCAGCTTGCGGAAGCAGGCTATACCCATCTGGAAATGCTAGGCTTCAATATGGTGAAAATGTCGCGGTTCAGCGATGAGTTTCCAGCCAAGGAGGTTGCCGCCGAGCTGGCGGCTTCCGGCCTTAAGGCTATCGCAGCCCATGAAGGGCCGATGCCGGGTGAGGATTTACTAGCCCACCGCTGGGATGAGCTGATGGATTATTACGAACAGCTCGGCTGTACGTCACTGGTGCTTCCATCCGTCTGGATGGATGACCGTGACAGCACGCTGCGTCTCGCCGAGCAGTTGGAGCAGCTTGGCGGCAAGCTTGCGCAGCGCGGCTTCCAGCTTTATCTCCATAATCATGCTCATGAATTCAAGTCGGATGGCGATACAACATTGTTTGATATCCTGGCCGCCCATACCGATCCCAAGCATTTGAAATTTGAGCTGGATCTCGTGTGGGTGATGCGGGCTGGGGTTGATCCGATTGCGGTAATGGAGCGTGTAGGCGACCGCTGCGATATGATTCATCAGAAGGATTACAGCAAGCAGCTGTCTGGCCCGCTTAATTTATTCGAATCCATGCGTGCGAACGGCGACGAAGGGCTTGGGCTGATGGATGTATACCGCAAATATATTGTGCCTTCGGACTTTGTTGATCTCGGTACAGGCGCTTTCGATTTTGCCCATGTGTATGGAAAGATCAAGGAACTCGGACATGTGAAATATGCGTTGGTTGAAAATGAAGGAAAATCAGCGGATAAGCTTGCCAGCGTCCGCAACGATCTGGCGTATTTGCGCACATTCATTTAAAATATAAGAATTTATATGCTCACATCTATAACTATGCTTATATTTCATCGCGAAACGGTTGCTTTGCCGCCAAAAGACGGCGACAGCCGTTTCACCTTAGGAGGCTGCAAATGATGGGGAAATTGAAAGCAGGCATTATAGGCTGTGGAGGCATCGCCTTTCAGAAGCATATGCCGTCACTTAAAAATAATAGCGATTTGGTTGATATGGTTGCGTTCTGCGATATCATCCCGGAGCAGGCAGAGAAAGCGGCGCAGCAGTTCGGTACAGAGGATGCCAAGACGTATACCGACTATAAGCAGATGTTAGAAGATAGCTCTATTGATATTATTCATGTGCTGACGCCAAACCTGCAGCATTCATTTATTACCGTAGATGCGCTGGAGGCGGGCAAGCATGTGATGTGCGAGAAGCCGATGGCGATTAACTCGGCAGAAGCGCGTAAAATGCTGGATGCTGCAGAGCGGACAGGCAAAAAGCTGACAATCGGCTACCAAAACCGTTGGAATGACGATTCCCAAACGCTGCATCAAGCTTGCCGGGAAGGAGCGCTCGGCGAGGTGTATATGGCGAAAGCCCATGCGATCCGCAGGCGGGCGCTTCCGACATGGGGCGTCTTTGCCGACAAGGAGCAGCAAGGTGGCGGCTGCCTGATTGATATTGGCACGCATGCGCTTGATTTGGCATTATGGTTTATGGACAATTACAAACCGAAGTCCGTTAGCGGCTCGGTGTTCTACAAGCTGCGGGATAAGCCGGAGGGCAATATGTTCGGTCCGTGGAAGCCGGAGGAGCTGGAAGTTGAGGATTCCGCATTCGGCCTCATTAAGATGGAAAATGGCGCAACGATTTTCCTTGAAAGCTCCTGGGCATTGAATACGACGGATGTGAAGGAAGCGAAGGCATCACTCTATGGCACAAACGGCGGCGCAGAGATGAAGCAGGGCGCAGATTATGCTGGAGAACTGATCTTCAACAATGTCCAATTCGGCAAGCTGATGGAAACGAAGGCGGCAGCCGGTCCCGGCATCGCGTATTTTGGCCCCGGCTCGAATGATCCGGGCACGAAGGAAGCCCGGCAATGGCTCGAGGCGGTTATCCATGATACGGAGCCGCTCGTTAAGCCGGAACAGGCTTTCGTGGTGACGCAAATTTTGGAAGCCATCTATGAATCGGCAGCGACCGGCAAGGAGATTTATTTGTAAAAGCATACAAAGAAGCTTGCAGCGATATTCGGCCCAGCCGAAGCTGCGGGCTTTTTTTGCATTTTAATAGAGCCTGGCGTTATTTTCATTGTAAATGAGAAGATTTATCAATTATAATGAAGGAACTAAGGGATAGCTCGATCGGTTCATTTAAGGCAGGGAGTGGGGAGGTTGAGGAATTGAAGCTGGATGAACATATAAAATTATGGAACCAGACGGCTATTAAAATATGGGATATTCGCCATGTCGTCATGCAGCCAGGCGAGCTGCTGGAGGATTATTTGCTGCCATCAAGCGGCTTCATTTACAGTGTGCGTGGTGCTGGGTATTTGAAGCTGGACGGCGACGAGCATGAGGCTCAGCGGTTTCATGTCCTGCATGGCGGCAAGGGCATGCGGCTGGACGTGTGGGCGGAGGAAGAGTTCGAATATTATTTGCTTTTGTACCGGGCGGTGTATGCTTTGCCGGGCAATAAAGAGCTGGCTCGGCTCATGGAGCGGCATCAGCCCTTTGAGCTGCAATATGGTTTTCAGCCGCAGGAGCCGCTGCCATTGCTTCGTCCACTGGACCATATTCGCAAAGCATGGCAAAACGCAGATGATTTGGATCGCATCCAAATCAAGGGGTTGTTTTATCAATTTATCCATGAGCTGCTTCGGCAAATGAAGACACAGGGCATTAAAGTAAGCAAGCCGGACCTCGTTACGCAGGCCATCCGCTATATAGAGGATCATTTTCAGGAGGCTGTTACGCTGGAGTCGCTGGGGGAAAAGCTGAATTACAGTCCCCGGCATCTGTCGATGCGCTTTAAAGAGCATACGGGAGCAAGTCCGATCCATTATTTGATTCAAATTCGGGTGAAGCGTGCGGCCGAGCTGCTCATTGGCACGGATGCGGCACTGAATGAAATCGCGCTTGAGGTTGGCTATGCGGATGTGTATTATTTCAGCCGGATTTTCAAAAAACATACCGGCTTATCCCCCGTTCGTTTTCAAGAGCGGGAACGCAAGAAGCGGCTTTCAGAAGATCGTCCATTCATCTTATCTGAAATATCCATTGGAACGGGAAAGCTGCGGCGTTATATTGGTAATTATGATAATCATTATCAATATAAACGTGGAGGGTCTGTACGAATGAAAAGAAATACAACATCTGGTCTCGCTATTAGCTTGTTGCTTACGTTAACGCTATTGCTAGGTGCCTGCTCATCAGGTACTGCGAATACGAGCACGAACACCGGAGCTTCTGCTTCCCCAAGCACTGCCACGGAATCAGCGTCGCCCGCGCAAAATGACAGCGGCCAAGCATCGCCAACGGAAGCAGCAACTCGCATCATCAGCACAGAGAAAGGCGATGTGGAAGTGCCTGCCGAGCCGAAGCGCGTCGTTGCGCTATATATGCTGGGCGATGTGGTGGCGATGGGCGTGAAGCCGGTCGGTATTTCCGATGTGTACGAGGGAGCTGCGTTTGAGCAGGAGCTTACGGGTATTGCAACGCTCGGCGAATGGTTTGAGCCGAATCAGGAGGCGGTACTAGCTCTTGATCCAGACTTGATTATTGCCCCTTCTGAGGATACGTATAACAAGCTGCGTGATATTGCTCCAACGGTTTACATTCCGTTTGACAAAATGACGACGGATGAGCGAATGAAAATGCTGGGCAAGGTGTTCGGCAAGGAGCAGGAAGTAAATACGCTGATGGAAAACTTCAACAAGAAAGTGGAAGATAGCAAGGAGAAGCTGAAAGCAGCAGGCGTTTATGACAAAACGGTTTCTATTATTGAAGGCGGCAAAAAGCAAATGTCGGTCATCGCCAGCAAGCAGTATGGCCGCGGGTCGCAAATTATTTATGAATACCTGGGAATGAAGGCTCCGAAGGTGATTCAGGATAAAATCGATGTCGCAACAGTTGGCGATGGCGAAAACGTATCGTTGGAGGTTCTGCCGGAATATATGGGCGATTATATTTTCCGCTCCTCATGGACGGGTATGGATGATTTATCCGACAACTCGATTTGGAACAGCATCCCGGCTGTAAAAGAAGGTCGCTTGGTCGAAATCGAATTTGGACTTGCGTATTACAGCGATATTTATTCGCTGGACAAGCAGCTTGATTTTATCGTGGAGAAGCTGCTGGAGGGTGCACCAAAGGCATAGCACCTGTTTTATCTTTATACCAAAGCTAGCCAGCTGCTCGACAACAGCTGGCTTTTTGATGAGGGAATGCCCGTTCACATGTGCAATTAGCGGCTGTGAACGGGCATTCTCTTTTTCATTTATAAATAGAAGGGATCTAGTATTTGTGCAGTCCTATCAAGTAAATGGCGCAGTGTGAACAAATGAAACCTGGGTGAACAATTTGTGGGAACAGCAGCGGTTCAGCCTGCTCCGAATTGTTCAATTGAACGATAGCCAGTGGTTGGTTACAATTCATTGTGACGCTCCAGCATTTTTTTGCAAACGCATACATGCTTGGGGTGATCTATATACAGAGAGGGGATTCATCGTATTGAATAAGCGAAAATGGCTTTCGGCCGCATGCTCCTGTCTATTGGTGCTGTCCATGCTTGTATCTGCTTTTCCTGCCTATGCGGCAGAGGGGCTGCAAAACGGGGACAATTCTTCTAATGTGAGCGCAGCGGTACGTGATGATTTTACCGAGCAGGAATTGAAGGATAACGACTATATTCTTTATTTTGTGAATGCAGGGGATGCAACGCCATCTACGGTAGAAGGCACGGATAAGTTTGGACTGTATTCCTCCGTAACCGAGCAGGTCTATGGGGCGGATGCTGTAACTGAAAAAAAATGGGGGTTAGTAACGACTACATCAGCTGCAAGAACAGGCGATGCTTCAACGAAGCTGGGTACGCTGCGTTATTATAACGGCTCGCAAGTAAGGGATAAGGCGATTGAATACAAATTTGAGCTGCCGGAAGACAGCTATGATATTACGTTTGGGTTCAAAAATCCATGGAGCGGCCGCAGCGTCAATATGGTTGTGAACGGGACGAATCTCTTCGGTGAAACTGCTATTGGAGAATATGATGCCGTAAAGGAGGTAACTTACCGCAATTTAAGGCTGACAGGAAATGAAATGCAGGTTCGCGTTCAAGGGCCAGCAACTGCAGCATTAAGCAATTATAATGATCCAATGCTTAGCTATATTATTGTTCGTCTGAATGTCACGGTTCCTTTGTCCGACTTGGGAGATAAGCTGGATGAGGCAAGAAGCGAGGCAACTGATGTGAAGTACACACGCTACAGCGTACAGGTGCTGAATGATGCAATTGCCACAGCTGCTAGTACATTCGATGCACTGTCTGCAAATGGCACAGACATTCAAGACCCTGCGGTGCAGGAGCAGATTCGCTCGGCTATCGCTTCATTGAATACCGCGCTTGCCCAGCTTTCGCTGGATGTGCCGAATACGTCGTTTAAGCCGGGCACGGTTTGGAATGATACGAGCGGTGCGCTTATTCAGGCTCATGGCGGCGGCATCATCTACGATGAGCATACGGAAAAATATTATTGGTATGGCGAGGATAAGACCAATGGCTATTTGCCAGCCCGCGGCGTTCGGGTATACTCCTCAACCGACTTATACAATTGGGAGGATCATGGTCTGGCGTTGACTGCGATTGGGTCGATGGATGATTTTACGAATGATCCGCTCATCTCTCAGCTGTATGCAGGCAGAACGGATCAAGCCAGCATTTTGAACGATATTGGGACGGATCGCATTATCGAGCGTCCAAAGGTTATTTACAATGATGCAACCGGAAAATACGTGATGTGGATGCATACGGATGGCCCGTCGGAAACGTCGACAGCCAACTATGCGAAGGCGGAGGCTGGCTATGCGCTGAGCGATTCGCCAACAGGACCCTTCGTCTACGGCGAAAGCCACCGGATGGACCGTGCTCCTGCGGATGCCACCTACAATGGGCAGCCTAACCAGCCGGGAATGGCGCGGGACATGACGCTTTTCAAGGATGATGACGGTACAGCTTACCTCGTCTATTCCAGCGAGGAAAATATGACGATGTACATTTCCAAGCTTAACGAGGAATATACCGATATTGTCGGCTGGCATAAAGACGGCAATGTCGAGCGCGATACCGTATACAAAGCCGAATATGGTGTCGATTACGTTCGGGTATTTCCGGGAGGACAGCGGGAAGCTCCTGCCTTGTTCAAATATCAGGGCAAATATTATATGATCACATCAGGCGCCACCGGATGGGACCCGAACCTTGGGAAATACACGGTTGCCGATGATATTTTCGGTGAGTGGAAGCCGATGCGCGATGTAGCGCCAGGCAGCGGTACGACGTTTGGCTCGCAAAGCACGCATGTTCTTCCGATTGATCCAGCAGCGGGTAAATTCCTGTATATGGGCGATCGCTGGGACAAAAATGATTTGAAAAATTCGCGTTACATTTGGCTGCCGATCGAATTTGGCCAAAATGATGAAATCGCGCTGCGCTGGCGCGATGAATGGACGCTGGATGAGCTGAACGCTATGGGACGTATTACGATTGATACGCCTTTGCCTTCGCAAACCTCGATTGGCAAAGTGCCTGTGCTGCCAGATACGGTGCAAATTACATTGTCTGGTGGTTCGCAAACGACGGCTGCAATTGCTTGGAATGCAACGCCGGAGCTGTTTGCTAAGCCTGGAATTGTTACGCTGAAGGGTACGCTTAGCGGGGCGAGTAGCAAAACGATTGAACAGCAAATTTATGTGGTGCCGGATCGCAGCGCTTATTTTGTTCATGCTGGAGGAGCGGCAACAGCCGATTATAACGACATGATTGCCTACATGGATGATACGCTTATTAATAAAGATGCGATCGACCAGAAATATGACCCGGATAATGGTCAAAATTGGGGTTATGTTGGTGACAATACCTTGACCTCGGGTACGGCTAGTGGCGATCTGTTCGCTTCACTGCGTTATTTAAAGTCTGGTACTGGCGATGATTTGCCTTACCGTTTTGATATCGCAAATGGCGAATACGATGTATATGTAGGCCTGTTCGACCCATGGTCGCAATATAACCCTGGTACTCGGAAAGCTCATATCGTTATCAATGATGAAATTAAAACGAGCAGCTATACATTCAGCGCTTCGCGAGATGTGCTGGGCTACGAAGACGTGAATGTATCTGATGGGAAGCTTGCGCTGACGGTTCGCCGGGCGGTTAATGGCGCTCCCGATCCGCAAATCAGCTGGATTATGATCGTCGCTAAGGAGCAGACAGCCGTTCAGGCAGCAAATCGTCTAGGCGAAATAGCAGCACCAGCACAAGGGGCGGTACAACTTGCGCTTCCGGAAGCCCCAGAAGGCTTCACAGTGGCGATCAAATCCTCCAACAGTGCAGTAATTGGCACCGATGGTACAATTACGCCGCCAGAGCAAGCAACAACCGTTCAATTGGAGCTGGAAGTGACAAGGTTATCGGATCAGACCAGTGCTATTATCGTACGGTCGGTTATCGTTCCTGCCAAAGCAAGCAGCGGTGGCGGTACGGACCCAGGCACGAATCCTGGAACAAACCCAGGGACGAATCCTGGCTCGGGGTCCGGCAGCAATCCAGGATCAGGCTCGGGAAGCGGCTCAGGCAATGGGTCGAATCCAGGGACTACGCCGGGGACTGGAACTGGTACGGATCCGGGAACGAATCCAGGAACAGATCCAGGAACAGGAACGAATCCGCCAGCATTTCCGGATGTAAGCAATCACTGGGCAGGAGCGGCAATTGGCAAGCTGACGGCTCAGGGTATCATGCAAGGATATCCAGATGGCACGTTCCAGCCGGATAAAAAGATGAATCGCGCCGAGTTTATGACGATTATTTTCCGCTTATTGAAGCTGGACACGGCTGCCGGTTCATCGAAATTTAGCGATGTGTCGGAAGGAGCTTGGTATGCAGGCTCGGTAAATGCGTTGGTCAATGAAGGAATTGTGAGCGGATTTGCTGACGGCAGCTTTAAGCCGAATCAGGAAATTACCCGCGAGGAAGCTTTTGTGATTTTGTACCGTGCGATTAAGGGGCAGCTTGCTGCTGGCACGGCGAGTGGCGAAGGCAGCTTTAAGGATGGTGACAGCATCTCTGCTTGGGCAGCGGAAGCGGTTCAAGCTCTGGCAGAGCATGGTCTGATCAGCGGTTATAAGGATGGTTCTATCAAACCGGAGCAATCGATCAATCGTGCTGAAATAGCTACGATTGTCGCCAAGCTTTTGCAAGAGTAGTAGAAAATGAGAAGAGCAAGGTTTCCCGGGATCGCCTTGGAAACCTTGCTCTTTTATTTTACCCTCGAAACGTTAGCTTTGCCGCCAGAGGAAGGCGCCAGCCGTTTACGCTTGAAATATAGGAAAGGATATGATGTTTTGATCCATTCTCTCTATTTCTACGCGAAACGGTAGCTTTGCTGCCAGAGGAAGGCGCCAGCCGTTTACGCTTGTTTGTTTTTCAACTGTTCCGTTAGCAGTAGCCTTCGTCAGTTCACTTTAAAGCTGGAAATAGCTGTTTCCAAATCGCTAACAATACGATTCAGTGCTTGTGCCGATGCTGCGATATGCTCCATCTGCGCCAGCTGTTCCTCCGTTGCCGCCGCCACGTCATCTGTTTTCTCCAAATTGGAGGCAGCGCCAGCTGCAGCTGATTCTGTCGAAGCACTAATTTGCTGCGAGCCTGCGGACAATTGCTCAGCAATGGCCGAATTATCATGGAGCTGATTCGCAATTTGCTCAATAGCGATAGAGATAGCATCAAGCCGCTCCTGCACCACTTTCAGCTGGCCGCCGCCATTTTCGACCTCTTGAACGGTTGTCGCCATATAGCTGGATGCACTAGCGATTTCACTGCGTGTGCCAGCTACGAGCGTATTGATGCCTTCCGCTGATTCCAGCGAGGCCGCTGCCAGCTTGCGGATCTCCTCCGCAACTACGGCGAAGCCTTTGCCTTGTTCTCCTGCCCGTGCCGCCTCAATTGAGGCGTTCAGCGACAAAATATTCGTTTGACCAGCGAATGCGGTAATATTTTGAGCGATTTTGCCGATTTGCTGCGAGCGATGCTCAAGAGACTGAATGCTTTCCGACAGCTTCGTAATGACGGAACGAACATCCTCCATCTGGGCGATGAGCGCAGCGAGCGCCTGCTGGCTTTGCTCGGTTTGCTCTGACGTTTCAGAGGAATGCATGGCAATGGAAGTTGTATTTTCGGCAATACGCTGAATGCCAACCGCCATTTCTTCAATCGCACGGGATGTTTCCTGTGCAGTTCTAGCCTGAACCATGGAGCTTTGAGCGACCTCTTGAATCCGAATCGCGGTGTGCTCTGCGGCCTCGGTCGATTCCTGCGACGCAGCTGTCAGCTGGGAGGAAGCTGCGCTTACCTCGACGGAAGACTCCGAAATGCCGGAAATCAGCTTGCGCATCGTATCTATCATATGATCGACGGCTGCTGAAATCCGGCCAAGCTCGTCTTTTCCAGGATTTTCATCGCGCTGCACCGTCAAATCTCCCGCTGCCACTTGGTTGGATTTGGCGACGATAATACGGACTGTCCACATGATTTGACGGACGGTGATGATAACAATGATGACTAGAAGAAGCGTAACTAAAGAAATCGTTATGAATGCTACAAGTTGATTTTGATCCACTTGCTTGTTGATGGCCGCAATCGTCAGCTCCGCATGCTTGTCTAAGCTGTCTCCAATCTCGTCAATGCCGGAGCGGCTGGATTTAAAAGCGTCGTCAATTTCCGCATTGCGGAATTGTTGCTGCTCCCCGGAAGCAGCCTGTACGGCAGCAGAGGACCACAATTCAAATTTTGGCTGGAATTGGCCCAGAATGTCCTCAATCGTACGGCCAGACTCACCATATGCCAATTTTTTCAAAGCTTGCGCTTCAATAATAACGTTTGCTTTTCCAACACGTTCGGATACCTGCGCGATATTTTCGGCCAGCTCTTTGCGCGCTTCATCCGTTTCAGTCGCGTTTAACGTACCAGACGCCACTTTTAAATATGCTTCATAAGCCTGATACATGTCGCGGTCTGCATTCAAAATCAGTGAATTGACCTGATTGGATGTGTCATAAATCTCCTCTGTCATCGTATGCACAATTTGCTGCTGGCCGTTCAGGTAATACAAGCTCGACAGCACATACGCAATAAGCGGAATTGCAGCAAGCAGAGCCAGCCGCCAGCGTAAAGATAGTTTTAACATAGAATCCCGCCCTCTTTTCTAAAAGTTAACCTAATATGTAGTATATATCGGTGAAAATCACGTTTTCCATAACGATTTTATGGTGTGTTTTTAAAATAATTATGTCGAGGCTGTATGGTGAAAAGAGGTGGGGGAAATGCTAGGCTATTTTCATGGGTAAAGCCTTGCCAGTAGCGGTTTATGCTCGATTGAAGATTCGACACATTTCGATAAAAATTATCCCTGAATCCGTCTTTTTATAGGAGGAATATGTTATAATTTGTCGAATTTATTCACAGCTAGAAATTTCCTGACTTAATTATGGTACAGAAGCTATTGGGTGGCGTCATCAGAGAGAGTATAAATGAAGCATAGAGGAGAGTGAATCCGGCGGGATGTACGAGCCTGCATATTTAGGAATCGGGTTTTTGAAAGAGCTTGCAAGACATAGACAGCAACTTAATAAAATTCTGGAGGCACTCAGCTATGACAAAAAGGCATCACACATCGATATGGCCACGAATAGGAATTTTTATGCTCGCTTTTATCATCATGCTTCAAGTTTGTACCCCTTCCATTTATGCAGCGCCTACGCCGGACACCTTTACAACAAAAAGCGGAGAGACGTTGCCTACGAATTCTATGACAGCTGGAGCCTATGGTAATGGACTATACATCGCGGTTGGATATTATGGGGCAATTATTAAATCTACAGATGCCGAACATTGGGAAAGCGTAAAAACCAAGGCGGATTCTAATTATAGTGGAGTAATTGCTCCAGCAAGCTTTATTTTTTATGGCGTTGCTTATGGCAATGGCGTCTTTGTTGCCGTTGGTTCTGAAGGGGTTATTTTAAGCTCCACGGATGGCGTGAATTGGACACAGCGAACCTCGGGGATTTCTACCCAGATTTCTAATGTCGAATATTTTACCTTTAATGGAGTGGGAGCCTTTTATGCACTCTCGCAAGGGAAGTATGTTACCTCCACTAATGGTACGACTTGGACAACGGTTGTACCTACTGGATTACCTTCTGACAAATCCATCACTCAAGTAACAGTGGGAAACAATGGGACGCGCCTCGCTGTATCGAGTCAGGAAGGCAAAATTTATTCGACGACTAATGGCACGACTTGGACTTCCGTTCATCCAGTGACCCCAGCCTCGCTCCCCGCTAATGGAGCCAATTTTCTGGAATGGATGAATGACCGTTATTTTATGGCTGATATTAGCGGCTATATCTGGACCTCTACCAATCTCTCCACTTTTACCTTAATGGGTGCCCCGTCTTTACAAGTTGGGTCAAATCCAACCGGCCAAATGAGAAAAGGCTTTTATGATGGAGCACATTATTATTTGTTTGGCAGCGAGGGAAGCAAATATGGCGCTGTTTATACATCAACAGATGCGACAACTTGGACGCTGCAGCCTTTTGAACGAGAGTTTGTTGATCAAAATGCTTCCTATATAAACGGAAAATACTTTTTGTTTGGAAATGAAGGTATGAGCGTCTCAGATACGGGCTCTAATTGGAGCTATAAATGGGGCGGGAATTTTAATGAAATTATATATGACGGTAGCCAATATATAGCTGTTGGGCAGCTAGGAAAAGAAGGAAGCATCTGGACTTCAAATGACCTGTCTGTATGGACAAAGCACAGTATTTCAGGATTCGCAGATGCTTTTACAGCAGTGGCGCACGGAAATGGCAAGTATGTGGCAGTTGCTGGACCTTATCACGGCACAACAAAAATTGCTGCCTCCAGCAATGGAACGAGTTGGAGCGTGCAAAGCGGCGCGCTTGGCAATGAAACTTTTACTGATGTAGCTTATGGCAGTGGGGTATTTGTGGCAGCAGGTTATACCAATAAGGCTGTGATTGAGACATCGGTGGACGGTGTAACTTGGACGGAGCAGACCTTGCCTACCAATACGTTGAACTATTTATCCTCGGTTGTTTATATTAATAATCAATTTGTAGCGCTAGGGAATGCTACTGATAATTATGGAAATGTGACCGAGTTAGCAATTTTGACTTCAAATGATGGGATAAATTGGACGAATCACGATAGCAGTTATCCTAATTCAACGGATTTTGTAACCAATGTGATTTATGATGGAAGCAAATATATTTTGCTTGGGTACGATTCATCTACTTATGAAATGTTTACCCGTACAAGTTCGGATCTTATGACTTGGTCTCCTTCTGGTTTAACAGGCGGATATTTAGCATTTGGTGGTTCGACATTTTTAGGAAAGAAAGGCAATACGCTTTATGGACTTTTTACAGATAGCAGTTATGAATCAGAGGACATTTTTTATTCAAATGATGACGGTGCTACTTGGCAAGCTTCTTCTACTTTAGATGCTACCAAGAGAGCGTCTGCATTAATGACCGTCAATAATGAAATTGTTATATCCGGTCCTAACAAACTGGTTATGACCTCGGAGGCGGTAGTTTCTTCATCGGCAATTACCCCTGGTACGGCAAGCTTCGATAAAGAAACATCAGCGCAAGCGGATGTAGCTGTAACGTTGACGCTAAACGGCAATACGTTGAGCAGCATCACGAATGGTGTAGCAACGCTAATAGCGGGAACGGACTACACGGTTGCGGGCAACACGGTAACGATTAAAAAGTCGTATTTGTCGCAGCAGTCAGTAGGCACGACGAACCTAGCGTTCAACTTTAGCGCAGGAGCAGCGCAGACATTGGCAGTAACGGTGAGTGACACAACGCCGCAGAACAGCCAGCTGAGCCAGACAACAGCGAGCTTCGATAAAGAAACATCAGCGCAAGCAGATGTAACTGTAACGTTGACGCTGAACGGCAATACGTTGAGCAGCATCACGAATGGTGTAGCAACGCTAACGGCGGGAACCGATTATACGGTAGTGGGCAACACGGTAACAATCAATAAATCGTATTTGTCGCAGCAGTCTGTAGGCACGACGAACCTAGCGTTCAACTTTAGCGCAGGAGCAGCGCAAACGTTGGCAATAACGGTGAGCGATACAACGCCACAAAACAGCCAATTGAGCCAGACAACAGCGAGCTTCGATAAAGAAACATCAGCGCAAGCAGATGTAACTGTAACGTTGACGCTGAACGGCAATACGTTGAGCAGCATCACGAATGGTGTAGCAACGCTAACAGCGGGAACGGACTACACAGTTGTGGGCAACGTAGTGACGATCAACAAAGCATATTTGTCGCAGCAGTCAGTAGGCACGACGAACCTAGCGTTCAACTTTAACGCAGGAGCAGCGCAGACATTGGCGGTAACGGTGAGCGACACAACGCCGCAAAACAGCCAGCTGAGCCAGACGACAGCAAG
>NZ_JBPULM010000021.1:0-60453 GCF_055814915.1 Paenibacillus sp. R-74696 | reverse complement strand
GTGTACGTCGCTGCCGGAATCGCCGCCCATTTCGCATACAGCGTCATATTTCCCAATACCGCATTGAACCTAGGGTCCCATGGCGTTGCATAACTTGTGTCGTTGTACCAGCCTTCAAACGTGTACCCCTCTTTCTCCGGTACGTACGGCTGGGCAGTAACATCTCCATAGCTTACTAACACGGGGATGCCGGCTCTGCCATCCTGATAATCGAACGTTACTGTGTACTTGGTGAGCTCCCATTCGTCAAAGAGGGAGAGATCGTCGCTCACCGTATCGGTATCGAAGTTCCACATTTTCCCTCCACGGATATGCCAGCCCTTGAAGGTATAGTGCTCAAACGTCAGATCAGCCGGCTTTTCGAGCTTCGAGCCCGCAAAAACTTTATATGTGTTCGAGTATCCGCCGTATTCCGAGATGTAAGTGACTTCGAACATTCTCGTCCATTTCGCGTATATAGAAGTAAAACCCATCACCGTATCGGTATCGAAATCCCATGGTGTTTCAAGGCTCGCTTCCTTATACCAGCCGTTGAAATAAACCCCTTTGGACCTACTAATCGGATTCGAGGGCTTCGCGATTTTCGCTCCGCGGCTTACATGGAGCAATCGGGTCTCGAGATCACCTTCAAAGTAGCCGCTTCCTATTTCGAATGTGACCGAATACGTGCTATCCTTCCACTTCGCATACAATGTCGTATCGCCGCTGAGCGTATCGGTCTCCACGTTCCACGGCGTCTCAAGACTTGCTTCCTTGTACCAGCCGTCGAATTCGTACTCACCCTCTTTATAAGGGCCTGCTGGCATCGGGATCTTGGCTCCCGGATATAGACCAGTAATGCTGTCCACTTCGATGCCTCCGCGCACGTCGAAAGTAACCATGTAGCCCGGCTCAGAGAACCAACCCGCATACAACGTCATATCTCTGTTCACCGGATCGGCCGAAAAGTTCCACTCCGTCGTCAGACTTGCATCCTGATACCACCCCGTGAAGATGTACCCCGATTTGGTCGGGGTTGCCGGAGCCGGAATCGTTCCCGAATAGGTCAACTTGTCTGGAACAGCACTGCCTCCTTGCGTGTCGAAGGTGACCGTGTACACCGCTACCCACTTTGCATAGAGCGTGGTGTCGGCATTAACCGTATCCGCAGCAAAATTCCATTGTGTCGCAAAGCTCGGTTCTTTATACCAGCCTTCAAGATAGTGGCCCTCCCGAGTTAGAAGGGGAATGCGAATCTTCTCCCCGGGGCCGACGCCGGTCAAGCTCGCAAACGCAGGGCCTCCCTGCGAATCGAAGGATACGGTGTAACTCTGGCCCTCCGTCCACTTTGCATACAGCGTCATACTCTTGTTCACAATATCCGTCTCGAAGTACCATGGCGTTACATAGCTCGCTTCGCTGTACCAGCCCGCGAAGGTGTAGCCCTCTCTGACCGGAGAGACCGGAGCGCTGATTGGTCCCTTCGTGACGCCGGTTAGATATGCGATCGTGCCGCTGCCACCCTGCGCTTCGAAGACGATTGTGTAGGCTTGAACCCACTTCGCGTACAGCGTGAGGTCCGATTCAACTATATCCGTGTCGAAATGCCATTGCTTGCTGTAACTCGAATCGGCATACCACCCCAAGAAAGAGTGGCCCTCACGGGTCGTAATCGGCTCGCTAATCGTGGTGCCCGGCATGACGTCCGTCAAGCCCGCGACCGGACTGCCTCCCTGCGAATTGAAGGTTACCGTAGCCATCGGCCTCGTTACTGTCAACGTGTAGGATCCCTGCGTCGTTCCGTCTTCCGCTGTTACCATAATCGCAATCGTATTGCTTCCCACATTCAGAGCAATCGGTCTCGATGCGCCGCCGTTTGGCGACGCTTCTCCGTCTACCTTGATTGTTGCCAATTTACTTCGCGTCGTCGGCGTAACCGAAATACTGCCCACGCCGCTCGTTACGCTTGCCGCGAATTTCGAATTGTCCGTCGAATCCCTCGCAATCGTGCCGCTAGATATTGTCAAAGCGTTTAAATAAGCATCCGAAGCGGCCAATCGTTTGACCTTAACCGTGTAGATTCTCGTTGTCGTGCCGTCTTGGGCCGTCACCTTCACCGTAATCGTGTTCGTACCCAAGCTCAGATCGACGGAATTATCCTTGCCGCTTGTCGCCGGTATCCCGTTTATCGTCACCGTGGCCGCGATATCCGACAAATCCGGCTTCACAAGAAGCCTGCTCATGTCGGTAACGGAGCCTATGTCGTAATTCGGCAAACTCGAGTTGAATCCTAAACCAAACGGTCTCTTGTCTTCCGTAGTTACGTTCAAAAAGCTCAGTTTCGCGTCGCTGCCCGGAAGCCCCGCACGGGTTACCGTCAAGGTGTGGTTTCTTAGCGCTCCGTCTTCTGCCTTGACCAGAATTGAAATCGTATTGACGCCCACATCCAGGGCGATCGCCTCCGAAGCGCTGCCGCTGTCCACATCCTTAGCGTTTACCTGAATTGTCGCTTTGCTGTCCTGCGCCATAGGCGTAACCGTGATTTCACTTACAACGTTCGCCACGTCTGCATAGTAACTCAAAAATAACGCGTCCGACTTGTCTTCGTAAGCCGTTCCGCCGGACATCGTCAATCCGCTTAGAAACGCATTTGTGCTCGCGGCAGAAGCATAAGAAGGAAGTAATCCCGCTAGCATGCACAATACCGTGAATAAATAAAAACCGCGCTTCATCATGAAGTCTCAACACCCCTCTTACAATCGTTATCGAACCTGTCTTCTATTATAAAAGAAAGCCTAACGGATTTGACCCGCCCTTTCGGGTAGGTCGGCAACACTAAATCGGGTAGGCTTTTTATCGCTGCATGCTCTGCCGAACGCATAAGAGACAGTACCTATAGGCACTGTCTAAGAGCTTTATCCCCGCTATTATCGCCTCAAACCGGATGCCGGTGCTGCTTTGACTCGTTGAATCGCTTGCACCCGATTATGTACCCCTAACTTGCGATAGACATTCTTTACATGGAACTTTACCGTGTCCAGGGTAATACTCAGTTGATCGGCTATCTCCTTATAGATCAAGCCCTCCGTGAGCAAAACAAGCACCTGCTCTTCCTTCTCAGTCAGCACCTCATCCGGCAAAAGCTTATTGGACCGACCATTGCCAGCAGCTTCAAGAAGCAGGCGGATATATTTCAATTGCGACGGTGACATCGCAGCTTCTTGCCGTTCGTTTAGAAGATCGGCCAGCATTTCAACCATCAGCGGACCCTCGTCGAGGAAACTGCGAATATAGCCCGCCGGTTCCGAGAGCTGCAAGGCGCTTTGCAAGGGAGCAAACGCCGCTTCAGGACGATCGGATTGCCGAAGCACCATACTCTGCACGATCTTCAGCTTGATTCGGCCCCGCAAACGATTCTCCTTGTCTGCCAGACGTTCCAGTTGTTCGAGCAATTGCTGTGCGTCCTCTGTCCGGTCGTTCGCTGCAAGAACTCTTGCCAGAACCAGATACTCCTCGTAATGGCGGTCCGAGACTTCATCAGAAGGCGACATCCCACTCTGCTCCAACCAATCGTATGCTTCCCGAAGCTGCCCCTGATTCAGGAAAAGCCGGGCTTGCTCCGCTATGATTCTCTTCCAAATAACTTGCTGATCGGGCGAATCGACGTTCGAGCCGAACTGGCCAAGCCATTCGACCGCTTGACATCCACTTCCCACCGCCTGTTGAAGCCCAGATGAGACAATACCGAGCTGAATCCAAATCCATACGTTGGTCCGCAGATCCTCTCGGCTCATCGCCTGTCCGAGATACGTCTCCGCCTCTTCCAACCGATTCCACTCGTATAGAAGCAGGACATACGACAAATACAGGTAGCCGATATGCGGATAGACTCTTTTCTTCTCCCATGCCTTAATCCACTTCAGCAGAAATTGTTCCACCTCGCGAAGTTCGTCGGTCAGCGAGAGAAGATCCATAAACCCTTCATGCCCCTGATACCGTTTGCTTGATGATTGCTGGAAACTGCTTCCCTCCGGCAAATACAGCTCCGACAGCTCAAAATAGCGTGAAGTCAGCGGCAAGTTCTGCTGTAAATACGAGAAAATCCCGCCTAGATAATAGAGATTGCCAATCAACTGATTCCATTCGGGCTCAGGGATAAAGGCTTTCATGGCTTGGAACCGCTTTTCTGCTTGTTCGGTCCTGTGCAGCCCTTGACTCCATTTTCCATCCATCAATAATTTAGAGATATAGAACAATTCGAACGTCGGCTTGTGTGCGTAGCTGCTCTCCGGCAAGGACGCAATCCATCTTAAAAGCACATTGCTCTTCAATAATAGGAGAGCCGGCATAATACGTTCGATAAGCCGAACGGCGTCCTCTGACTGCTGCGCCTTAATGTAATGCTCCACCGCCTCTTCGTAGAGCCTTTCAGCCTCATGCCAAATCGCAGCCCGACGATGAGATTGTTTCCACAGCTCCGGATGTTCCTTGGCGCTCAGTTGCTGCAGAAACTCGGCCAAAAGATGGTGATACCGGAACCAATAGCGCTGTTCGTCCAAAGGAATAATAAACAAATTCAACTGCTCTAATCGCTCAAGTTGGCCCTGGCTGTCGGTTTGTCCCGTTACCGCTGCGCACAACTCCCCGTTCATACGGCTCAGAACGGAGGTAGATAGCAGGAATCTCCGCAAGGATTCCGGCAAGTCCCCGAATACTTCTTCCAATAAATAATCGGAGATTTGACGCTGTCGGCCGTTGAACTGACGAATGGTATCTGCGATATTGCCGCTTCGTTTCAGCGTGATGGCCGCAAGCTGAAGTCCGCTCACCCAGCCCTCCGTTTGTTGAAATAATGCGACGACTTGCTGCTTCGTTAGCGATAAGTCCGTCGTCTCCCGGAAGAAAACAATCCCCTCCTCCAGCTCGAATCGCACATCCTCGATTCTAATGACATGCATCTCGCCTTTTGCAAGAAGCCTGGTCGTGGGAAAAGGCAACTCGGTACGACATGCGATATAGAGATGGACATGCTGAGGCAGATGTTGCAGCATATATCGGATCGATTCGTTGACAGGTGCATTGTAAATTACATGGTAGTCGTCCAGAATCAGAACAAAATCGCTGTCAATCGTGCTAAGTTCATTTAAAAACGCCGCAATGGCGGAATCAATGGAAGCCGCCGACTCCTGTTCTAGCAGAAAGCCTATTGATTCACCGAAACGCGGCAGCCTTTCTCGTATGGACGCCACAATACAGCTCCAGAACGCGCTCCAATCGTTATCGTATTTATCCAGCGAAACCCAGGCAACCAGAGAGCCGCATTGCCGCGCCCATTCGCTTAATACTGTCGTTTTGCCGTAGCCGGCTTGGGCAGACAGCAACGTCAGCTTGACCTCCATGCCTTCCTCCAGTTTTCGCGTCAGCCGAGGCCTTTCGATCAGTGCTTTTCGCGCAGGGGGAATAAGAAATTTTGTGCTTCTAATCATGATTGATTCCTCCGTAAGCTGATTAATCCATTTATATATTCGGTATTCGATTTATTTTGACAATTATCCTTTTTATTCTCTAAATAATGACTCAACCTCAGTATCAGTGTTTGACATGCAATGAACGGACACCATGTACTGACTGCTGCGGCGCTCCCTGCTTCCTCGCTTCCCTGCATTCAGGTATAGTTAACGCGCAATTTGACATAGTCAGGTATATAAGGAGCTGTCGCCTCTAAATCCACCAATATGCAAGTAAGCACGTTAAAAAGTCTCCTGGGTTAGATCCTCCGCCTGATCCCAATCACCTGTCATCGACAACACATATCGATAAACCTGATCCGCATACATTTTATAGACATCAGCAAAGCTTTCCAGCCCTTCCCTCCCTTCTGCCAGCTTCTTGTTAGACGACCGAACAGCTAAAAAGATACAACCTTTTTCCATAAATTTTATCATAAGTAGCGTAAGTAACATGCTCGACTAGCACAACGTGGCGTTGGTTTTTCTCCATAAAAAAATACAGAGCGACGGCGACAAACTCACCTTGCTCTGCTTCAATAGATATTCGGAGAATAACTAATTTTTTTCTTGGGCTGCATCGATCTTCTTTCGCATCCTTGCCATGACTTGATCATGATCAAGCAATTGCATCCCCTCGTAAATCTGTTTTTCTGCGACCAAAAGCTTGGATTACAGTTTTATGCGTGCATCCATTCGCTGGTATGCCCATGACTCATGACAACCAAATCTGCTTCCTCGTTACGGGTCAGAATTACGGGTTCATTCCGTTCATGACAAAGCTTTGAAAACCCATTGTAGTCCTGTCTAATTGTCGTTGATGGCTTAATATGCACGTTGTATACCTCTTTTCGAATAACATTATTCTACTAAATAATATCAATATACTCATTTCAAAATCCCCCGTGACATTGTCATGTATGTCTGGTCTTCTCGTTCACATCCACCCTGTTTCTGAAACAAGCCGAGTTGAATTCCAACTCAGGCCCAAAGATGCAGGTTGGACATTTAATCCCTATCCGAAGGATTCTCTTGCGCTACTTCGGCGCGAATCGAGTTTCGCCTTTTTTCGTGTTTACTCCAAATAAAAAAACACATCGCCCAAGGCACAAGCCCCATATGGCGATGTATTCAAGATGCATATACTATTATTTCGCTTAAGCCTTCTCCTTCTCCCCCACCGCAACCGGATTCCCACTATCCGAACTCCAATCGCTCCAGTTAAAGTTTCTGTTATGGTATTTTAATGACCTTCTACTAGCATTCCCGCTATTATCTCATTTCTGAGCGTAGATTTTAGAACTTAGCGATCCGGCAGCTTCATTAAAAATTGCCGCACCGACGATTGAATCCTCAGAAAATTACAAAATGGTCAGTCCTACTTTCTAAATTTTTTTTTATATAAAGCAGCTATTTTTACGAATATTTTATCGAAAGAGTCACCAAAAAATTTTCTGACCAGAAAACCTACCAAAGCAAAAAATAGCGAAATAATTAATATAAACACAGCTAGTTTAAGTCCTGTTTCTATAGATTCCATTTCGTCACAACTCCTTCTTTCAATTATCTATAGCCTCTACGCATTCGCCGAAGAGATGGAACAAAGGTTTCCTTGATCCATCAAAGTGCGCTAAAATGCTGATCCCGGCGATAAGAAGCACTATAATGAATCAGTATGGAAGTGAATATTACCCTTTTATTGTAACGTAAGCCTATATATACATCAATAATAAATCTCTTTGCTATAGGGTATAGGTCACTAGCGTTGCATAAATTTTATCTGAATATTCATAACTTTCTGTCCTGTTAATATTTGTACGCGAAAAAGTTAACGACTTCTGCGTACCTGAAGCTGTTCTTGCATGCACAGCTGCAAGGCAGTGAAGGACTTCGGCATATCGCTGACGATGTACTCAGCAAGGCATTTCAAGAGGAACTTGGGCTCACATCGATTTCGGCAGCTCAGCTCAGTCGTAAGCACAAACAGGTGAATCCAGAGCTGCTTCAGCAGGTGTTCGAGCGTCTCGTAAAACGGATTTTTGCAACCTACCACGCTCCGGCTCATCGTCATTCAATCAAGATTATTGACTCATCAACGGTCGTCCTCTGTTTGCAACAGTACAAATGGGCAACGTTTCGTAAGACGAGGGCGGGCATCAAACTCCATATGCGACTGGCATTTTTCGGCGAACATGATGTTATACCGGATAAGGCGACGATCACGGCAACTAAGAAGAATGACCGCACCCAGCTCGATGAGCTAGTCGATGAACCTGGCGTCACTTATGTGTTTGACCGTGGCTACATCGATTATGCAGCATTCGATCGCTACTGCGAGAGCGACATTTCTTTCGTCACTCGGTTCAAGAATAACGCTTGCGTGGAGCCGCTTGAATTCCTTGACATCAAAACATAAAGCAGCGTCAGCGAAGACGTCATCGTGCATGTGGGTTCGCAGCAGAAGAAAATGAAACATAAGCTGCTGATGGTTCAAACCGAAGACTCGCAAGGTAATCTGCTATTCTTGGTCACGAACCGATTTGACCTTTCATGCGACGAAATAAGTGAGATGTGTCGAAGTCGCTGGGCGATTGAAACGTTCTTCAAGTGGATGAAGCAGCATCTGCGGATTAAGCATTTTCACGGACAAAGTGATCATGCCGTTCACAACCAGATTTGGATCGCGTTGATCGCCTTCTGCTTGCTCTTACTTGTAAAGTTGGAGACAAAGGCCCCGCACAGCCTGTTGCAACTGACCCGTTGGCTGACGAAACTACTGTGGCAGCCTACGCCGAGTGGTTAATTCGGATGAAGCGAAAGCCGAGCCGTTAATCCCAAGGAAGACGACGAAGAGAAACAACCGTTTAATCGGCAAGCCCTTGTAATTACTCATGTGAACAAATTTACACAATTCATCCAAATGGAAGGTGCTACCTTTAAGAAGAGTTCAACCTTTTGGATTTGCATCCAGAAAAATTTTCTTAATTTTCAGACAGATCTTTGGTCAGGGTTTATGCAACGCTAGTGCGTATAGGTTCAAGTCAGGTTTGGCAGTCTGATCGTTTTTACATGAAGTTCCTGCGGACATGTGAACTCATTAAATCCTTGAATTCAAGGGGATCTCTTGGTTAATCTGCTTATCCTGCCCTACTCTTCATATAAAAATCGCATACAATAACACGAATCGTCAATCCATAAAACGCCATTTAGTTCGCATTTTAATAAATTACTATATTGGAAAATATCCCTCTATCATGGTATTATGGCAAAAAAAAGGAGGTAATACAATGTTGAGAAAATTTACTAGTTTGTGCACTACTCTATGTCTATCTATCGCTCTAATTTTACCGGTTAGCGCACCGGTTAGCGCAAGCGGATCCTTGTCGCCTGACACAATTGTAACTAAAGAGAATGTGAAGCAAGTTGTGGAATATTTGGGTTTAGATTCTAGTGATTTGCAAAAAGCCGATGCTTCGGACGATTTCATTGCTATTACTGTGGGGGAATTGCAACAAGCTCTTAATCAATTACAACAAGCGCCTAAAAAAGTTACATCCCTGGATAACAGCAATGGAATAGCTCCTCAAAGTGTAGTAGCCCCTCAAAATACGTCTACTTTTTGCACTGGATTACAAATGCTCTATTACACAACTAATCTCGGCGGGTCATTTGAATTAGCATATGAAGCAGCTTCAAACTATTCATGGAACAAATTCACTTCTGTAAACAATGCGACTGTTTCAGTAGTAGATAACGACGATAATCTTCTCACGACTTTCACAATCTCTAGTAGAACTGTTGGGGCTAAAGTTACTAGTTCCGGAGCTAAAGTTGAATTGACAGCTACCGTTAAAGTAGATTCGTGGCTGTCCATTGGAAACGTTGGACTTATCAAAGTAATGACTACAACAGTTAATACAACAAAGGAATGGACTACCCAACAAGCAGGAATCCCAATGTGCGTTTAGAAGACTGTCCAGCGTTTCATTGAATCACGTTTACATTTTAGATATCATATTTTTTTGCAATCCTCAGCCGAGCATCGCTAATACCGCTGCTCGGCTTTTATTTTTGGAAATGAAACAGTCCGGTAGCTTCGAGTTTCGAGCTATTTTACTTAACAATCAACAAGCACGCTTTATGGGGATGTTTATGCGCGCAAACCTCCATGAGCAAACCCTCCTACTGTTGTACGCCTCATTGTTCTTCCTCATCGCCTGTCGCTACATTTTTGCGGGTAAGAAAACCAATCCGACCAGCTTCTTGCTCCCCCACATCCCTTAGCTTGGTCAAGCCGAACAGAACTCCAACAAAAGGCCAAGTGAAGCAAGATAGCACTTGAAAAGACCGAATTGCAACCGTGTTGTTTGCACAGTGTTGAACCCGTGTTTGCGACGCAGTTATCTGATGTTAATTACATGCTGAATAAACGATGAGACTAATAGATGTGGGCTCTCTTGAGTAGATCGGGCTTGAGGCACGAACAAGGTGCTTACGAAAAAGAGGTGGCCTATCAACGTTTTATAACTGATGTATCTTTGCCCTGCTAACGAGCAGACAAGTTTGCCAATTACTAATTTAGAGGCGTAAGGATCGTGCTCGGCGTGGTCGGCATCATCGATTCGTAATCGAGCAAACTCTATAACAACATGCTGATATCCCCTACATTGTCCCCAGCAGAGGATGCCCGTTTTTCTTGCATATTCAATGACATGCAGTGCTCCCCTCATACTTTTATATGGACTTCCGGGAGCAATCCAGCAACCATTACAACAGGAGATGATGCTATCAAAATCATACTCTGCGTTCTCGGTTGATATCCATTCTATTTCTATGGAACCTCTAGCTGCGTACATGAATGCACAACGCTTGGTTGGCTGCCGTGTGCGGTAATTCCATCACATTTCTTATTCAACAACACAATCTTACCCAACTGCCGGACTATGCTGACTCCAGGGTTCTTGCAACTGCTTTTCTCTACCTCTCGTTTACAAGCTGTTTACAGAAAAGCCCAAAGAGGGCCGCAACAGGTCACTACCAGGCAACCTGTCACAGCCCCCAAACCCTCGTCCGACATGGCTTCTCAGCTCTTACTTTTCCCCCGTAGCCACCGGATTCTCGCTATCCGAGCTCCAATCGCTCCAACTCCCCGCATAAATCTTCACATTCTTAAACCCTGCCTCCTGCAGCGCAAAAAAGTTAGGCGTAGCGGTAACGCCAGAACCGCAGTACACGATAATCTCATCATCCTTCGAAAGCCCCGCAAAGCGTTCCTCCTGCTCCTCCGGCGATTTCCACACGCCATCCACATGGCGGCTTTCCACCCAAAAATGATTAATCGCCCCCGGAATATGTCCGGCCGCCGGGTCCATTGGCTCGACTTCCCCCCGATAGCGAGGCGCTTCACGCGAATCAATAATCACGATCCCGTCCTTGCCGATGCTCTCCTTCACATAAGAGCGGCTTACTAGAATCTCATCCCGCAAAGCTGGCTCAAAAATAACCCCTTCCACCGCAACCGGATCTTCTGAGCTAACGGGATAATCTACTGCTTGCCAAGCAGTGAATCCGCCTTCCAGCACATACACTTGCCCCTCATGCCCCATCCACTCAAGCAGCCAGCGCAGGCGCGAGGCCATCGCTCCGCCTTGGTTATGTAAACATTTCCTTCTACACTCGTGTTGGCAAGCTGTTGATTGTTGTTTGCAATTCCAAACTATTGTTTTCCGAGCCACGGAAGGATATTGTCCTTGCTTTTTAGCTTGTTCCAGCTGCTAACATCCAACCAGACTACTCCAAAGCAAAAAAGATACCGCTCCGTGGCTCAACAATAATAGATTAATAAGTGGGGTTCTGTTGCAGCACCGTATATTCCTTTGTGCCAATGAAGCCTCCCCCACATCATTTAATCAATTACGTATTATACCAACATGCTATACTCCAAAAGCGATTTAGACAAAACATTTCATCATCTAATCTTCAATCAAACAGCAACTTTTCTGTTGTCCTTTTGTTGTCCTAAACCTCTTGAAGGTACTTTTGTGATGCGGATCACAAATTCATTGCCGCGTGGATCACAGAACTTATAACCATATTATCTTACAATGGATTTAGTTAACCGTCAGTTCATACTTGCTATGTGAATGCCACGTGCGAGATTCATCTGGACGAGGGCTTCCTCCTGCCCAGCTCTCCAAATGAGGTTTATCAAGAATGGTGATCATACGTTGTTTAATAACAATAACCCCTGCCTTTTGCAGATCATGCAATGCTCGTGTAGCAGACTCACGACTTACACCAATCATATTGGAAAAATGTTGGTGGGTAACACGCCAGTTAATGAAGAAACTTCCGTCCTCCTGCACTTCACCGAAATTGGAGTTTAAGTCAAGGAGCAGATTCGCTACTCTTACTCCCGTATCGAGAAAGGCAAGGTACTCTAGCTTGCGGTCTGCTTGCCCAAGGCGCTCGGCCATTATATAAAACATTTTACGCCAAAGCTCCGGGTAAATTTGCATAAGCTCTTCCAATCCCGCTTTCCTGATTACCCACACGGTTGAATGCTCCAGTGCAGCTACGGTTGCCAAACGATGGTGATCATAATGTAATACTTCAAGCTCACCAATCGTTTCACCTGGAAACTGATGCCCGAATACTATTTCACGCTCTGCTTCTTCACGGTATATTTTAAAGGTTCCTGTATTGATAACATACATCTCATAGCCTGGATCTCCCTGGTAAAAGAGAACAGAGTTTTTCGCTATTTTACGCAAACTAAACTTGGCAAAAACCATATCCTTATCCTTAACCTCAATGCCTTTAAAGAGAATGCTATCCAGCACAGTATCCAACCCTAATCCCTCCATAACCAGCATCATAATGCTTTCTTCATTGTAATTCTATCCCCTTTGTTCGACAACAATAAACAAAAAATAACAAAATGATACTTATAGTCCGTCGCCTTCCAAACATCTATTATAGTATAATCTTCCTATAAACCAATTGATGTAAAAGGGTGCTTTAGATGGACATTTTAGAAGACTTCGGTCGACGCCTAAAAGAATTACGTTTGCGATCAGGTATGTCGCAGGAGATGGTTGCTTCACGATCCGGTTTGGACAGAACGTATATTGGAGGGGTTGAACGCGGAGAACGCAATGTTTCTCTAAAAAACATTGAGTTACTATGCAATACATTGGATGTGGACATCAGCTATTTTTTCGATGACGAGCGCTTCTCTCTGCATACTGCTTTTCTGAAAAGAGAACTATCACGTCCACTTGCAGAACGATTCGCCTATGAGGTAGATATACCAAGGAACCTACTTTCTTGGAAAGTAACGGGTGCTTTACATGCTGATGAAGTAAGGGAAATCTCGTTAGAGTTAAAAGCTATATGTCTGAAGCTTGAGATGGGTAAAGTCCGCCTTTTGGTAGATAATAGCTCAATGATGTCAAAAGGCCAGCCAATTGTTTTTACGAATGAGGTGATGGAACTTTGGGAGAAGCTTCAATTTTGGTTCGTTAATCATTGTATTCAAGTCATTTGTCTATGCAACTCCAAGTTAATGAAAAATCAGATGGATCGACTTGCTAAACGAAGTGGGATTATTAATGTGCAAAAAAATTTATACTCTGAAGACAAGCAGTGGTTGGCAGAAGAAGCCCGTCTTTTATTAATGAATTTCAAATAGACAGCTAAACATACAACCTAAATCACCATAAAACAGGAGGAAATATAATGTTGAAAAAAATCAATCTAAAATCCGCTACTATCGGCTTTGTTACAGGGGCACTATTTTTCTCAGGAGTTTCTTACGCTGCAACTGGGTCTCTCAAGATTGTTCAAAACGGAATTGATAAAACACCAACCGCAAGTGATTTGAAACCAGTTATTCAAAATGGAAGAGTGCTACTGCCAGTAAAAGCTGCTGCCGATCTATTAGACGTAAGTGTAACTTGGGATAATGCCTCAAAAACAATTACTATCGGGGAGAAAATGAAGGGGAAAGTCATTAAAGGGCTCGCATCCTATAGTAAAGCCATCGAGTCTGTTTCCTATCCTAACAAAGTGACGATTAACAACAAAGTTTATAATGCCCCTAGTATCGTTTTATATAGTAATTACCGTTCTGACGATCCAGAAGGCGCTTTTAAAATCAATCTGGATAGCAAGTATAAGAAACTGACCTATTCTCTAGGTGTTGATGATAGATCTTCAAAGAGCGCAAGTACAAATTTAATTTTTAAGGATGAGAACGGTAGACTCATAGATGAACAATCTATAGGATATAACGGTCTTAACGAGGCTATATCAATAGATGTCACAAACATCGTCCAATTGGTAGTTACAACAACAGGAACAAGTTGGACTAGCAATTATACTGCTCTCATAAACCCTGTACTTGAGTAAGTCTATGAATAGCAACAACGCGAGTATGAAATATTTGGTGTTTTTAAAATATCACCTACTAATTGCATATATCCCTGTCGTCTTTGCTTCCTTACTATTTATCAATACAATTATTAGTTTAGCAAATGATTTGTATCATTTTTATGTCCTAATATATTCTGAAGATTCTAGTGTGACAGGAGCAATATTATTTCAAGTGCTCAAAAAAGTAATTAAGTACGGATTTGGTCTACTGTTTGTAGGTGGCATTATTAAAATCCTTCAAACAGGTCTGTACTTCCTGCCTTATTTGGCAACCAAGAACTCCTTGTCCTTAAAGAACGTTTTGAAAGTAGGTCTGCGTAAGCTTTTTCCTGTTTTATTCATTAGTTTTGGCACTGGCTTATTAGTTAGTACCATTAGCTCAATTCTGGCACTGATACCGTTTGTGAATGCACTTCTCTTTCTACTTGTTCCATATTTAACTGCTCTACTCAGTATAGGTTTTGATTACATATTTTCGATTAATTTATCGAGAAATCAGTCATTGTTGTCGCACGTGGATAAACATATGAGTGAGCTTTACCTTAAAGATAAAAAATTTTTGCTGTATGCTTTAGCACTGGCCTTGTCTTACTCCGTACTAGCATCTATCTTTGTCAAACCGTATATTCAACAGAAGTTAGCAATCAAAATGGATTTAGATAACTGTAAGAAGGAGCAGATGCAGTATGAGCAATAACACAAGGGCAATAATGACTTTAGTAATGGCTATCTTCTTAGTTATGGGGCTTTTTTCATCAAACCATGCCTTGGCAGCCAAAACAACCACCTCCCCCTCCGTAACACGAGCAGAGCTTCTAAAAACAATTGCAGCTTCCTTCAAGCTGACAGGCCAAAATCATAAATCGTTGCTTATAGGGGCAGGAATCTACGTAGCCGGGGACATGGAAGGTAGTCTAAGTAAAGAAGCTACTAGAGAAGATTTTGCTAAATTGGCTGTACGAGGGTTGCTTCCAGAGTATTCAGGTAAAACGGGCAACTCTAATGAATTGTTTTTCCGCGCCATTAATCTGGGGCTCCTGTCCAGAACAGGCACTAAGGCTGAAACCCTTTCGCCAGATGGAATCATCACTCAGGCACAACTCAGCACTTTGCAAGCACGTCTAGCCAAGATCAAGGCTGGCAATAAGTTGGCTTTCGATAAGGGTGCAAGTTCCTACGCGGAAGTCGAGTGGCATGGTCATAACATGATCACAATGTTCAACCAGAACGATCTGGTCAAGTTCCCGCATCGTCTCAGCATCAACAAGAGTTACGATGCAGTTATTGAGAAATTTATGATCCTTGACCCGGCAGACAAAAGCGAGCTTTACTCGGAGTATTGGAAAGACGCAACCTTTGGCACGGGTCCTTACAGTTCAAAAGACTACGTGTACCTGTTCAAGGTAGTTGGAGAGGTAAAGGCGAGTTCCTCCGGTCTCCAAAGCACCCAAAGAAGTTTCTATCCTTATACTGAGGGTGAAGGTGGGGGAGTGATCCTACACGACCGTTATTGGAAGGGTAGTATGGATGACCAAGTTCAACGTGATTACGCAGGGATTTACCAAAGCCGTCTCCTGCTTTCGTTGGATAAGGTAGGTACCAAAGGGTATAACTATGATATACGGTACGTTCCTAAGACTTGGGTAGCTGGGCAGATCAAGCGTTTTGGCGCTCTCCCAATTCACTTAGAACGTTATAACAAAATTTCTCCCATGTATCTTACGGAGGTGAAAGACGGATGGGCAAACGATTAATAGCCCTCCTTCTAATTCTAGCTGTTGGCGTAGGGGTCTTGCCCCCTGCGCCAACAGTAGTTTTAGGGGCTACTCAAAATATAACAACAGCTGTTCCATTTGCTTCCGGACAAATCACTAGTTCAAACTCAACACAATCAGTAACCACAACCCTAAACGTCCCAGCTGGAGCTACCATAAAGTCTTATCAGGTATGGCAGATGGG
This sequence comes from Paenibacillus sp. R-74696, assembly GCF_055814915.1. NCBI lineage: Bacteria > Bacillati > Bacillota > Bacilli > Caryophanales > Paenibacillaceae > Paenibacillus > Paenibacillus sp. R-74696. The sequence goes on along the minus strand of NZ_JBPULM010000021.1, from coordinate 44,572 downwards.
CTATTCTGGGGGTAGCTGGAAGTATATAAACAAGGGGACGATGGGCGGTAGCATTACTTCCACCTCCTTAAAATTTAACTCTTCTCTCTGTTACCTATATAATTGACAGGCTACGTATTCATAATGTAAAATTCACCCAAAATTTTAAGGAGTGAATTTTACATGTGTGATTGCCCTAACTGTTATCCTGGTTATCTTACAACTATTGAAGCAGAAGAAAGTAGGCCTTGGACTGAAGGACAAAAGAAGTTTTTTGCGAGTTACCTTGATAAACTGGCACCTGACCAATGGGCCCGCGATGAACTCTACAAGATTTTTAATATGTAAACCAAAAAGGAGCCCCACACACAGGCTCCTTTATTTCCACCAAATATGCTCTATATCCTCCGCATTTAAAGCTTCTATCCACTCCGAACTAGCTATATAGACCTTTCTTGCTTCTCCCACATTAACACCCCGCCACTGGACAATGCCCTTCAGATCGAATAGATAGCCCTGTTTATCGCTGGATGCCCAAACAGAATTCTCGTAAGGCTGACTTCCCTCCAATACCTCCTCCAAAGTTGTAGCAATGACCAATGGTGCTACGGCAATCCCCTTGAAAAAGGCTGCGCGTTCTCTTTGAACGCCTTCGCTAAAACTATTATTATCCGTCGGAATTTTAGGGTTAAATAAATCTGCAATTCGGCTGGGTCGGTTAGTTCCTTTCTTACCCTGCTTCACCACAAACATAATGACATGCTGATCTATCTTGCACAGCTTCGAGTTTAGATGAGCATATATACGTAGCTTGCTCACCTTTTCAATCAGCGTGACATAATTTTGCCTGGATGTATCCATTTCAATATTAATTCCTAGACTTTTATTGCCGATCCGTATTTGCAGGAACCCATCCGGCCAATACACGGGCTCTTTATATAAAACATCCCTGTTCCCGATTACTGTACTCTTCGTCGTTGGATATAGCATTTTGGTGACAATCGGGCCATACGCTTTCTCCACTCCTCCTTCTTTCGGACAAACCTCTATCATTCTACATAACACATCAGACACGTAGGCATCATGTTTAGGTGAATATTTCGGCCTATAATTCTCCAGGCTACCCGCTTCAGGCAGCCTATACGTCCCTTTTCGTTGCTCAAACACTCGATCCCCCAACCCATTCTCAAAAGCAAATAATCGCTCTAGTAACCTTATCGCTTTCGGCAAGATATGCCAGTACACACGCCCACTTGCTAAACGTACATCTGCAACCCATCCAAACTCTTTAAAAGCTTGCATATATCGGCTTACTGTCTGTGGATTTTTAATACTTAGGCCTAATAAGCCCGCTATTTGCCTACACGTTAGTCCATCAAACGTATACAATAACAAAAGAAACTTGCTGTAGGCTTTTCTGTAGTCACAACCTATTCCGGGAAGCTTGTCGTTATTAGGCTTCTGTTTATGCGCCCGTTGAATCGACGACTTGGTCATTATCCTTTTCATATTCAGCCATCCCCCTCTGGGTGAATTCCTCGTTAGCTTGCATTTTTGGTGTAATCAGCGTTCACCAAATCGCTTCTTACATGCCGTCACCCATATCACTTTACATATTTGTTTAGAGACCAAACGATTAACTTCACTCACATCAGGAGTGATTCCACTATGATTTGATCTCTATTTAGAGGTTGGAGATGCCTTTATGCTCTTTGCTTTCATTTGTGAGAAACTATGCCTCATTATATTTTCCCTTGGCCATCACCACAATAAATATTCCTCAGTCTCTTTCCATCCGTTGAAAAAGCACAGAAGCATGCAACATCATTTTGTTAACCTGCTGTTCTTTTGTACACGCCATCCCTATAGAAACGCCCACCCATAATTGTGTGCATATGTTAGCGGATGGTAAAATTTAAATAAAGCACAATAAGGAGTTGTTTCAGATGGCAGCTTTAAATGGGCATATTCGATTTCGCAAGCAAAATCAGAAGTGGGAATTCTCCATACCTCTTGGTAAAAAGCCCGATGGGACGAAACAACGTTTTACCAAGGGTGGCTTTGCGACACGCGAAGCAGCAGAAGCTGCGTATATTCAAGGACACTTTAATAGAGGACATGGATTATTGGTACCCAGCCCGACACAGACCGTGGGAAGCTTCTTTATAGCTTGGCTGCTTCAAAAAGAAGCCAATATCACTATTAGCTCTTACAAGGCTTATAACTCCTACTTTCAGAATTATATCCAACCACAACTGGGCAATATCCCTCTTTCTAAACTGACTGTCCTCCACGTGGAATGGATGTACCGGCAGATGAGAAAGGAACTGAAACTCTCGCCTCAAACTATTCGCTACACCCATAGGCTGCTGGTACAAGGTCTACGGTTTGCTGTACGCAAAAAACTATTAGCAGAAAATCCAGCCGAACATGCCGAACTTCCACGCCTTCGCAAAACAGCACCTCGTTTCTGGACGGCAGAAGAACTTAGCCGGTTCCTTATAGCAGCTAAAGACTCTCGCTTTTACGCCACGTTCCTTCTCAGCGCTTATACCGGAATGCGTTTGGGGGAAGTTCTTGCTCTTCAATGGAGGGACATTGACTTTGTGCAAGGTACTGTAACCATATCTAAATCCATAACAAAAGCTATGAAAGGATATGAAGTTGGCAAGCCTAAAACGGATTCCAGCAACCGTTGTATAGCCTTGCCACCAGCGATTATGGAGGCACTCAGTAGCAGAAGAATGCTGCAACTAGCTGGAGAGACTCGACTCTTTAATGAACAGATGGACTTTATTGCCCATACGAGACAAGGAAACTTTGTAAACCCTCGAAGTCTTTACAAGGAGTTTCGACGCATTATAGATAAAGAGCAAATAACAAGGGTATGTTTCCACAGCATTCGTCATACTCATACATCGCTGCTAATGGCAAATGGAGTAGGAATAAAAGCCATCTCGCAAAGGCTTGGGCACTCATCAAGCAGCATGACACTGAATGTTTATGCTCACGTACTACCACAAATGGAAGAGGAAATTGTTGATACGCTCGATCAAATGCTAGCTCCTAGCCACTTGACCCAACGTTAGGTGGTTATTTATTACTCGTATTTCCTAAAAATTGAATACAAAAATGATCACTTTTCTCTACGACACTCAGCATATGCTATAGAGAAAAGCGATCAGGACTCTAGTTTCATTGGCTACCGCAAGAACAAGCAGCTTTGAAACTGCTAGTGGCCAAAGGTGGTGAAACCTGAAAGTCCATTCCCAACTGTGACACGGAACGGTACTTCCCCTGGACTTAAGCAACTTCGGGCGGGTTGCAATAGCTAGACACACTTTGAAGCCAAGAAAACTAACCCCGTGTGACGGAAGCATGGTTTGTTATCGTAAGTTTTGTAGATGGGCAGGCACGCTGGGGTGACGAGAACAAATCAAACATAACATGCCCCTTTTAACCAATGAAAATGCAACCTCGGATAACAAATTCTAGCAGATACCGAGCTGCCTCTGGAAATTTCTTTGCTCCCGTGATAGGCGAACCGGCATCCTGCCCTTCAAGGAGTTATAGTTCAATAGAATCACCAGCGATTTAGATTACTTTGACCGTTTAGGATTGAAAATTAATAAGACGACCAATGAAACCAAGAAAAATATGCCCACAAAAACCCCCCAATAAATCGGAGCATTATTTATAGGTAAATTGGAATATCTAATCACTATTCGATGAATGATACCTGCTACAATAAATAATAAACAGTTTACAAATGAAAACCCTAAAGCCCTTATCATAAGTTATATCCTCCTAGAAATATTTAGTTTGTAAAAGAACTATAAATTAATAATTCTGCTCGAATTCTCAGCAATCTCTCTATCATGAGTTACGCATATAATAGTTTTGCCTTCTTCCTGTAACTCATGAAATAGGGAGAGGATAATTTTTTTGTTATGTTCATCTAGATTCCCTGTAGGTTCATCAGCAAAAATAATGTCACATGGTTTGATAATAATTCTTGCAATGGCTAATCGCTGTTGCTCTCCGCCGCTTAATTGGTATACTTTTTTCTTTAAATAACTCTCATCTAACTTAACACGACTTAGAGCATGCCTTAATCCATCTTGATTCAATTTGAGACGAAACTTAGTAGAAAGAAGAAGGTTCTCTTCCACAGTTTTATTTTCCATGAGTACATAATTTTGAAATATATATCCAAAGTGATACCTTCTTAATTTTTCAATGTCTTTTGGTTTCGGATTTGAATAATCCAATATTCTAATATTTCCTTTATCCGGGACATCTAACAAACCAATTAAATTTAATAGTGTGGTTTTTCCCGATCCACTTTCCCCCATGACGGTAACAAATTCATTTTTCGGGATAGATACGGACAAATCTGATAATACCATTTTTCCATCGAATGATTTGCTAACATTCTCAAGTTGAATCATATACTTTCTCCTTTAATAATTTTTGAAGTGTTTTTAGTATTGAAGTATTTAGTGAAGATATATATTAAACAAATCTCAATACATATAAGCACCAAAACAGCAAAAATAATTACGATATCTTTGAACCACAATAAAGTAATAATCCCACTGAAAGTATAAACACATAACATAATTAGTATTAATGATTTATTTCGATCCCAGTATGAATATCCGAATAAATATTTCAGATTAAGTTCATAAATATTATTTTTATAGTAACTCCATATATAAATGACTAAGAATAACACTGACAATACAATCATCAATAAAATCGAGACGAGCTGCTGAATAAAACTCTTCCACAAACTTGCTATAAGTTCACCTTGTTCTTGATAAACAGAAGCCACTGAATGTATATATTCCTGCGTATCAGACTGTTTTAGTAATGGAATAAGGCTGTTATACGCTTCTCCCTGTGAACTATCCTCAAAAAACAAACTCGATGTTGCATTCGCAGTAATTGTAGAGGAATCGTAACTATCATTAATTATTATTGCTATTGGGTCTTTAATATAATTATTTTCTTGTAATGAACCTAATCTGCTGTTGTATGTAAAGAACAGTTGATTGCTTTTCGTGTAGATAATATTAATATCTAATTCGTCTTCTGAGGTTGTATTCAATGGTTTATCTATTGACTTATTATAAATATTAGGTATGTCCACCTTTTGAAAATAAAAATACCCTTTATAATTAGAACGGATTAAGCCTTCGTACTTTTTAAATTGTTCAGGAACTAATATATTCAACACATTAGAATCAGAGTTGATTTGTTCGAGTACGTCCTTTCCATTAGCAGTTTCAATGGGATTGTACAATAAATAATTTTCATTTATATCAATTCTCCTGCCATATGGACCATAAACTCGTTCTTCTCCCTTGGTGTTTAGTTCATATGTGAAAATAGGACTCTTATCTGCACGTGATTCATTGTTTAAAAATAGCATCGCATTAATTACAAAAGCATTCTTTTCTGCTTTTAGTAATTGATAAAAATTATTAATTTTATCATTAACAATTTTCTCCTTAGCTAAGTCACCGTTTGTTTTGGGAAGATGAACTCTTATCTGATACATGTTTTTTGTATGTTTCCAATACGATATATTATCCAAATTCTGTTTCAGTGCCATTGTGCTGGAAAGTGACAAGTTAATGATAAATAGAAGTATTACAACTGTACATAGTTTCATAATGATTGATGCCAGTTGATAGTTTTCAAAAGGCGGCTTACCTTTCAAAGCTACATTGCCAAAAAATGACCGATCAATAAATATGACTGAAAACAATACCATTCCCGAGATTAAGAATAATGAAAAAAAGGCGATAGCAATAAATGTAATCAAAATCGCAAACCAAAAGTGAGATTGATGATAAAGAAAAACGGCTGGAACTAGAAGCACCCCAAGTCCAGAAATAATAAAGAAATACGTTTTGAGCATTTGATTTAACATAGAGAAATAAGATTGCATGAAAGAATAGCCCCATAGTTTTTTCAAATATATCTGTTTGCGGCCTTTATAAATTTGAAAAAAGATATGGACAAAAAGAATCAATGTAGCGAATACCATCAAATATAATAGTGTCTTATCAACAAACATAATAGGGCTCAGGCTTACCTGTTGGAACTTCACATCTGCAAAATGCGAAAAGGCTACGGAAGCGTTCTTTGCTATACTAGGATTTATTGATGACACATAAAAGGTACTCCCTACTCCAACATTACTGACTTGATCAAAATTATAATAACGTACCTTCCACACGGATATTGGAAAAGAAACATGTCCGATTTGTTTATCATTTATTAAATTATCATTTGCTATAAACTGATCTGACTCAGGCCAAGAACCACTTTCTAAGTGTACATTTGGATCCTTTTCTATATTTGAAGAGTATATATTTAGTGTATGCTCATCAAGAAAGTTGTACTGCGATATATTCACACCTTCATTAACAGAAAAATCCTTTAAAATCCTAATGAAATCAAGTTCATTGTTTTGATTAGTGTCTTTAAAGTTTATTTCCATAACTAAATGATCTTTCGTTAACAGGTTCGCTGCTTGTTGGTTTAAAGTGAAACTGAAGCCAAATAAGGTTAACGCCAGGACATAAACAGAGAGAAAAACATAATTTACTTTCATACAGCAAACTCCTTCAAGAAAAATAGATTTGCCAAAAAATATTTTGGCAAATCTATTTATTTCAATTTATTGAACGCCCCAGTTGACTGTATTTCCCCAAGCAGTATCAACGCAAATCGCTTGAGCCAGATACCCTGGTTGAATCCATCCGGATGAAATACTACCATTATAGTTTCCAGCAGCTGCACTATGAACTTTAGAGTTATGAGAATACTCTGAGAAATGTTTTGGAGCATCATCATAAAAACCATGAGCCCAAAAACCTCCACCAGCATTCTCAGTTACTAGAGTGAATAACTGAAACCCACCATTTCCTCTTTGCCCATCAATATTCAAAGATCCCGATGCAGAACCTTCGTTAACTACTTCTGCGAATGCAGCTACTGGGAGAATAAGTAGTGCCCCAACTGTTAGCGCAATCAATTTTTTCTTCATTGATAACATTCCTCCAAATAATATGATAAACACTCAATTATGATAGCTGGCCAGCTTATCATCGAACTTGACATATGCCACCCAACTGTGATTTAGCACCAACAGCTCTACCATTTGTATAATAAAACTGCTAGACTATCGAAGCCAATACCAGCTCACTGTCAAAGGCCAGCTGGTATTAGCACAGTCTAATTTGCCCCACAGAAAAGAATGGTATATTCTAAGAAATATTTACCAAGTCGACTTTCAAAGTATATCAACTATAATTTTCCTTGTAAATAGGTTATTTGCCTCATTGATTTTTAATAAATATATACTTAATAATCTTATTTTTTCTTTTAACCTTAAATATGGATGTTGAAATGTCTTGTATAGTGTGATTTTAGGCATCACCAATTCATATCCCCACAAAATGGATTGCTTCCCGGGCAAGAATACACTGACTTCTTTATTTAGTAAATGGCTTTCGGTGATCTTTACAAAACATTCACGGAGCAGATTCAAGCTGAAGCTAAAGACAAATATGTAAAGAAACCGATATCCCTCCTTGTCTGTTGGACATTAAAAGTGTTTAGTTTTAAATCCATTGTGTGTGAAGCAAGAATAAGGAGAGGTGGATAACATAAGCTTACCAGCCTCTGTGGGGCAGCAGGATTCACTGCTTTACTAGGAATTATCCGCTTAGAAGCACCATGAAATATCTATGCATAAGACCTCCTATTACGCTGCAAAAAGACAAACTTCGTTGTGGCAAAACTCCGCACTTTTTGATTACCAAACACAATTACAACATATGCTTCCAATTACCTAATATCACATTGAGTAGTTTCTAATTGTTCAGAATCCAGTGAATCAATAGATAAACATGAGCCCTTTTCTCAAAAGCGATTAAGATATACTTTAGAGAAAAGGGCTCAGAACTATATTATTATCATGCGTTTTGTTTATCCAGCCACAAGCATGGATCTGAGAGCTTCGAGCATTACTAAACGATATGCTCGGATAGTTATACGGATAGCACAACTGTTGAAAAACAAAACTTTTTGAGCCACACTATTAACGATATATCCACGGAAGCATGGTAGGGCTATCAGCTACAGAAATTGCGAGATATGTGGGATAACTTCTTAGCTCGTCCGAGCCACGGGACTGTACTTCCCTTGGACTTGAACAACTTTGGTGGGTTGCAGTAGCTAGGCACGCCTTGAAGCCAAGAGAAATAACTTCCCGTGCAACGGAAGTAAGTTGTGCTCTCGCTAGTTTTGTGGATGGACGGGCAACAAGGACGAAGCCGGGCGAACGCTAAGGCAAAGCCACAAAGCCCCTTGTCCACGGGTAGGCAAACTAAGGCAACAAGGGCAATCCAAACATAACACTATCCTTTTTAAACCATCGAAATGAAACTTTCAATATCACTTTAATTCTAAATAATATTATATTTTTATTGCTCTTTTCGCCCTAGCTCTAGGACTCCCTCTCTACGTCCATGGTGTATTCGCCTGTACCCTTCGCCCAACTTCGCCCATACTTGCCCGAACTTAGAGAAAGTTCATCACATGGCTTAAACATTACACGTATTACAGTTCTGGCAGCCCCAGCGGCTCCACAGCAGTAGTTTCATTTTCGTCAACAAAAGCTTTAAAGGCACTATATTCAAATCTAAACCCATGAAGCCGATGCTGATGACCTTTATCACCCGTGTATTTGTGGCCTTTAGCCTTTTCTGTCGCAAGGTACTTGGCACTCACTAATCTCGCCCTTACTTCGCTGCTTTTACCATAATCTGATCCTTTTAGCGCCTCACCCATGGCTGTGTCGGTTATAACAAAAAATTCTGTAGGCTTGTACATAATCATTGGCGCATGTTTGTGTGGATCAAATACAATGTAATATCCCTTTTCGTCTGGTAAACAAGGAGTCGTTTGTTCCAGCATCCAATCAACGATCTTCCTCATGATACGGTCAGCTACGCCAATACTTTCAGTCGTCTGCCTGATCGCCTCCGTGAGCAGCATTTTTTTCATGGCCTCCACGTTCATATCAATTTCGAACAGTTTGTTAAACTCCTGAAGACAATATACAAGGACTGATGCTTTGGTGATAAGCCGACCACGAAGATTATTTTTATCACCTTTTTCTTCAAAGTACTTCCCAATTTCGTGCAATTCCTCAATCACAGTTTCAATATTCATTTTACTCACAAAGTTCAGCCACGGTTCTGCAAAATGCCCACCATTGAGTCGGGCTTGTCGCATTAGAGTCTTAACGTCTTCACCACTATAGTTTTCCGGAAACGGTGATAGGGCAACAGATAAAACACGCCCATAAATACCAGAACTATCTTCTGGCGATACAGAGAAAATTGAATTTTCACCGTTAAACAAGATCGTTCCGCGATAAGTGTCCTTGGATGCATCCTTAGAGCCCCATGAGTTTTCGCCAGTCTGGATGCTCTTGTTTCCTTCTTTTCCATTAAGAAGCTCATGGGGCATCGCTTTCAGAGCGTCTTTGATACTGTGTGTGTCGTCTAGAATCATCGGAAGATTGTTTATACTTCTCGCAAAGTTCCACAATCCCGCAACACGCGCATTCGACCAAGTGTTCTTCAACTCTTCTCCTAACCCAAATACGATTTCAACAGCCAACATTTGGATAGTGGTTTTACCACCTGATGTTAGACCATTAAGTTCACTTCCAATATTCTCGTTTAGCTCACCTGTAAGCTTAGGCACTAATGGACTTGCTAAGCATCCAGCAAGCATGAAGCAAAACACCAAGCTATCTTGTAGCTGTTTCAGAATGGAAAAAGAAACATCATAAGAACCGACGGGGAGTTGCTTACTTCTCTCATAAATCCCATGAACTGTCGTCCCTGGATCTCCCGCGAAAATCAAGTCTCCAGATTGGATAGCTGATTTGGTGGTAAAGGGAAAAAACAACCCTTCTGGCGTCCAACCGCAAGCCTTGACTATCCCTACAGTCTTAAGCCCTTCAAGTCCATTGTTTCCATTCACAAGACTCGTAAAGAAAGAAGCTAATTCACGATTATGATTATCACCCACAACAATTACACCATAAGAATCCAACTTTTTAATCTCACGTGAAGCTGTGATCTCTCCTAGTGGAACAGGAGTCGGATGGTATTCCCATTTTTGCTTGCTGTTATTCCACTTAGTCAATCTAACCAACTTATATCGTTCCGCTTCATCTTGTACCCACTGGCACGGAAACACAACATAAGGCATGATAGATTCTACATGACCATTTGCTCGTTCACGAAGGATACCACGCACAGGGTCAAAGTAATACCCTTTGGGCAGATTAAACATGGCACCGTGTGGAGCATCAGGAAAAACAGAATGCAGCGACACTTCTGAGTTTGAAACTGCGGTATTATCAGCCAAACACTGCATCTCGGTTTGAACTAGCAATTCGAACTGCTTCTCGTCGAATTCAGCGTTTTCCTTGATTGCTTTAGCCATATAGGCATCGAGTTCATTTTCCTTCTCCACAATGCTCAAGTCCGTATTTTGTAGCACATTTTGGACAAACGTTTGTTGCTCTTCATTGGTCAGTTTCACTCTTCCATTCCTTCTTTCACTTATGATTTAAGTTTCATACCTTGCTACCGAAAGCACTTCGTGATAAAATCGACCCATAAAATTAATGAGAGAGCCGCCGAGGGCGTTGCCGCGCCGCTCGGGGCGTACGGATAAGCTACTTTAACTTTTAAATGGATCATTAAGCTTAAGCCCTATAAATTGCTTGATGGCTACCTCACCTCCTTCAAGAACAGTACGAACACTGAAGGGGGCTATTTCCCAGTCCAACTGAATAATAAGCGCCAAATCCATTCCTGTACGTTCATGAATGATCTCTAAAGCAAATGACTCCTTAATTATGCTATTCCAGAATATAAAGGTTCGAAATTCCTGCGTCTCAGTGTTTTTATCGTTATATACATTAAAATTTGCTCGATTAAGCTTTTCGTTAACTACGTTCATTTCTTCGATAGTCTTGGACGAGATCATAGTCCACCTCACACGACCATTGTAACTTTTACGGATTTTAACTGCAGTTCCACCCAGCAAATGATAGAACAGCACATGATGATCTATCTCTTTAATACCAGTTGATTTGCCATTACTCCAATGCCGTTGGACCCACCACTTCCCCTCTCCGTTCATCATCTGGTACTCTGTGTTTACAAGGACCATTTGCTTGTAATAAGAGAATATCTTCCCTTCTTTCATCTGCCTTATAATGCTTACCGTGTTTGAATCAATTGGCTGTAACTCTGGATCTTCAAGGGCTGGTAGGCCAAATCTAGCAATAAATCTGTGACGACAGGTTCCTGCTGAATAGCTTGGGCATTCCCATCCGCTCTCGCCCATGATTTTCGAGCAACTCATTGGCCTGGGCATCCCACGCCTGAGATCATCCATCTTTGTATGAAACATCCGCTCAGTTTCTTCTTGGTCATATACCTTACTTGGATCATTGTCTATTATTCTGCGGTCATACCCTCTGCTTACCTCATGGGCGAGCCCCTCCGCTATTGAACCGTACAATGCTATATTGCTGATAATCCCCATCCATGCAAAGTTATTAAATAGATTAGGATCAGCATTAAAAATATCACATTGCTGCATGCGTTCAAATTGATTCGGTAACCGCGTTAACTCCTCCCATAATCTTGCTTTCTCTTCTATCGTATTACCAACCGTCTCAGATCTACCTTTTATGTCACGGCTAATATTTGAATTGAATCTCTGAATACATTCAGCAATTAGGGGATGGCTCAAGCATATTAGCTCCACGTCCCTAATTCGTTCCCAAGCGCTCTCATTTGGCAATGGCAAAAAAGTCTCAGGATCAAGAATTGCAGTGCATTCTTCTTTAAGTCGGCTTCCACACATGGGGATACCAGCGATTTGCGGCAAGGCTCCTCCTTGTACAGCAGCCTTTTTAGGTATTAAATCGATAGCGGTAACAGGTTTGACTTTACTAATCACTTCCTGCATGAGCTGGCTCAAAGCTCCACTGTGTACTTTACCATCTAAAAAATACCAAATATGAATCCCCTTCCCACCCCGACTACGCTCCATTAAAAATGGCAGATTCATTTCTTGGACAATGGCTGTACAATCCTTGTAAAGCTGTTCTTGGGCTTTGCCACCTTTATCATCAAGATCTATTAAGAAAAATTTTGAAAGCCCCTCCGAGTCTGCAGAACTTGTTCCAAACTGATATCCTGAGCCCAAATGACGAATTAGAGGATTATTGTATTCTGTCATTTCTTTATATTTTCCAGTATCTAAGTGTTTAGCATACAACCACTTTAGTTCTTTACCTGATTTACTCTTATTCCCATTGTGATGTTCAGCATATATATCGGTGCGATTGACAAATCGTTCACAAAGAAGCTTTAATTGCTCCTCTATTTCCATATCCTCACCTACTCACCGTATTCGTTATAACAAAAAACACAGTTATATTTTGTTATATTTAATCGTATAATGCGTAATTTCATTGAGTCAATATATCCGATTCAATCTTTTCTTATAAATTAACAATTAAAATATAGTTTTTGCTTTGTTGTCCACTCACCAAGAGAGTATTCAAATATTCCGAATGAGCAGCCCTCAGTCAGTCTTTTATACTATGGCTTGATTTCAGCTGACAGCTCACGTTTTCAACTTTAAGATAGCAAAGTCATTTCCCTTATTATGAACAACATGGGAATGGCACTTCAAAACAATTTCAGTAAATCTAAGCGTAATCCCGGCTCTTTGCTTGTTGATTTCTACTACAGCTGTTATAATTTCTTTATGTTCATATACAGATACTAATTCAACCGCATCTCCTGAGATTTGAACTTCCATGTATGCTTCTCCCACTGAAACACCCCTCATTAATTAGTCGGTTTAGCTATTTAGGCATTGATTATATGAGATGGAAGCGGAGCTTGAAAAGCCCCCTTACGGAGGCGCCTCGCGGCGGCTTGCAAAGCCTGGCGGACAAAACTGTAAATTTATAACTGTAATTTTTGGAATAAATTTGAATGAATCTTTCATAGTGTATCTGACCCCTTCTTACGATTTTTTGCATACATCAATATACCCGCTAACGAGGCATCTAGGCCATAGCTGCACGGGGAACGGTGGCTGCGGCGTTTAGACGACAAGCGATTTATTTAGATAAAGGCAAACACAAAAAATAGCCGATGCCTTCCCGATTATCAGGAAGGCATCGGCTATTTTGTTTATGCAAAGATACCTCAAAATGAATTTTCTAGAGAAGAACCAACCTACAATCCTTCTAATCATGTCTGTACTCAAGCATTGCTAGTTGGCATTATTTTTTCTGGTCCCTCATATGAATATCATCCTTACTTCCACGCTCTACTATTGACAACATCTCATCTAGCTGTTTGGCCGCATCCTCTTGCAGCGCGGGAAAAAGGTGTGAATACCTATCTAGCGTGATAAGAATACTGGAGTGGCCTAACCGCTCACTAACCACCTTTGGATGAATTCCAGCTTTGAGTAAAATGCTCGCATGACTATGACGCAAGTCATGGAATCTAATCCTATTTAACCCTGATTTTAGAACTAATTCACGCCAACGTGCCTCCAAAAAACTTGGATTAATAGGCATACCGTTCTTCGTTTGAGCAACCAAACCAAAGTCCTTATATTCCGTCCCTGCCAGCTTGGCTTTCTTCCTGTCTTCCTCAAGCATTTCCTTTTGCCTCAACAAAGCATTGACCGTCATTTTCGACAATACAATCGTTCTAATCCCTGATGCCGTCTTAGGCTCCTGAAAGATATACCCTTTATCTCCTTGTGTATATGATCGCCTTACTGAAAGCTTTCGATGCTCTAGATCGATGTCCTCCCACTTCAATCCGAGAACCTCTCCTCTCCTCATACCTGTGGTCGCCGCCAGCAAAAAGATAATATGATAACGAACATTTTTTGTGAAAGATAGAAATTGCCCTAATTCTTCCTCGTCCCATACTTTCGTTTCAGCTTTTGGTATCTTCGGTGGTTTCACCAGCTTAACCACGTTCTTCGTTATAGCCTCCCACTGAACCGCCGTCTCCATTGCATCGTGAAGTACCTTATGGAGATGGGTAATGGTTTGAGCCGATAGCTTGTGATCTCCATTTAGCAACTGATCATACATTTCAACAACGTGCTGTGGAGCTAAGCTAGTCATTTTGTGCTGACCAAGACGCGGAATGATGTGGAAGTTCACTAACCAGCGGTAAGTTTTATATGTTCCTGGTCGGATACTCATTTTCTTCTGTGCCAGCCATGAAGCCATGTAGGTGGCTAGATCCTCCTTTGTCGGTTCAATATATGTATTCGTATTAAGCTCGTGAAGCACTTTGGCAAGCGCCTTTTCAGCTTCGACCTTGGACTCAAAGCCAGATTTGCTTTTCTGACGCCTACGCCCAGTTTCAGGGTGACGACCGAATTCAACAACGTAACACCAACTACTACCTCTTTTACTCACACATCCACGCATACTAACAATCCTCCATAGCCTCATTTTGACCGCAAAAAAAGCGCCTGATCGTCCAGTGAAGGACAATTAAGCGCTTGTAGTGCTAGTTCAATAATTTCAAAAAAAGCAAAACACGGAAAACTCCAGTCTGTCAATTACTCGAATTAAAGACGATTATTCAAGCAGCGATTAATACAATTCATCACGATTCTTGTTTCATTTTGATTTCCAAACTTTGGTTTGCTACTCTAATAAAACAAGGTGTCATCGAACTATATTATAACATCTTTTACATATAAATAAATTTTTTACTGAAATATAAGATATTTGGTACATACCGTTCATATGGATTTTATGAAACTCTCGCAATTTACTATTCAAGTCAACACCATCGCCTATAAATTCCGATACAGTTTCAATAGTAGCCACTTTAAGGGAATTATGTGTTTTATCATTCCTTTCTTTCCTTATCGTACCACCTATAAATTTTAGCAATTTTAGCTCAAAATCATTAAAAATATTTTCATTTTTCTTATCGATATATTCATACATTTTCTTTAAATTGGACCCGTTTAAATTCTTAACACTCTTATTGTAGTCATCAGTAGCATTCATCTTCTTTATTAATTCCGCAAAAGCTCCTTCAATCTGTGTATAGTTCAATTTTAGAATTTCATAAAAGTTTATTGTCATTCTATTCATATAATTAACAATACAATTTACCATTTCCAAACGTTCTTCTTCCGTCTCAGGTTGAAAATATTCATGAATAACTTGATATGAAGAAAAATCCACCTCTGCAGAGTGAGTTATTACGTCAAGTAACCAACCAAAAGCTTCATCGAATTCTTTAAGCCTTTGTCTGGTTTCATTTTCTAGCGCATTGACAATGTGGTCAATATTTATATCTTTCTCCTCCTTGATGCTATAATCTTTTAGCTATTATTGCATATGAAAACTTAGTTGAACATGGCGAAAGTATTACAAAACTATATACTGAATAGCTTGTTTCAATGTGATACGCTTCTTATAACCCTCACGTTGGATGCAAGAACCCATAGCTGTTTTGTAAATAGGTGACAGAATTCTTCTTTCATGTGTTCTGAAGGCATCATTTTACTTCAAGAGAGAGACTTTCAGAAAGATTAATATATGAATTTTCCCGAAATATTGTTGGTGTCAGTAGAGTTTCAATGTGATATATGCACGGGGTAGTTCATAATGGTTTAGTAATATGCCTACGCCATGAAACACTAAAACACAACGTAGCCATTGTACAACTTCCAAAAAGTCCGAAAACTATGATGAGCGTCTGGACAGACGAACAACTTGTAATGTTCCTTAACTACGCCAAACAATATCGCTACTACATGATCATTTTGCTGGCGGCTACGTGCGGCTTACGCCGTGGCGAAGCTATTGCTTTGCGCTGGGAGGATGTAGACCTCGCCAAGGGGACGATAACAGTTGTTCAGTCGTACACGCGTGGGGAACGTGGTCATATCTTCCAAGAGCCTAAAACAAAGGCAGGTGTACGCACTATCTCCTTGCCACAAATGACAATAGACGCTCTGAAAAAGCAAAAAGTCCTGCTTGCGCAGGACAAACTTGCCGCTGGAGCCAAGTATAACGACCATGGGCTACTTACACAAACCAAGTTTGGCTACCCAGTAAGTCCATACTATTTTGAATCTCGCTGGCGCGATATGCTTCAGAAATCTGGACTACCTAAAATCCGGTACCACGACTTGCGTCATACACACGCCAGATTATTGCTACAGCAGAACGTACACCCTAAGCTAGTTAGTGAGCGATTGGGCCATTCAAGTGTGGGCATCACTTTGGATAGGTACAGCCATACGTATGGAGTGGACTATAAGGCTGCAAATGAGTTAAACCAAATACTGACTGGCAGGTAAAATAACTAAGAAACTACAGTACGTATTGAATTAAGGTGGAAAGGAGGATCTAGTCGGCTGATTAGTTACGAAATCAGAGGCTCTTGTAAAACTCTTATATAATAAAATTAGCGATCAGGAACATTATCCACAATAATCCACTTATTATTATTCCTATCTTCTCTTTTTTTGTTTTATATTTCTTATATATTAGAGCATATAAAATAAACAAAGGCCATGTGCTAACCAAAATAATTAATAATATTTCCGAAGTAATATCCGTCCACCTCCAACTTCCTTAATTATCTTTATTTCCATTTTAAAACACTTGATTTACCTAATTCCAATATGTGCAGTTTAACATAAAAATTGCACATAAGTAAAAATGATTAGCTAATCAGTTTTACTTATGTGCTTGAAATTACTGATTTCTATTCATCAGATGCTTTGTAGAATTGCATAAGCGCTACCCATCGAACTATTGGCATCGCTACCCGCAGACCAAATAGCAGCTGCGAATCCAGCAACACCTATTGCTCCTCCAATAGCACCAACGACACTAGCTGCTGTCAAAACTGTTAACCCTAATGCGGCCATAAGTAAGGGAGCATTTATATTAATGGTATTTCTAGCTGCTACAACATCGCCAGCATAATGCTTGAAATTTATTACTGCTAATTTATTCGAACCATCTGTAAGTGCTGACTTGGTGATTGCATCATCTTTTGCTCCACCAGTATCTAAAAACATTGATCCGTCGATTGATAGCCTATTTTTAATTCCAGAAGCAGTTGTCATGGTTGTAACATAAGGAGTAGGAAGATACATTGGAACAAATCGATCTTCCCAAGTGATGTAGGAATAGCGTCCTCCGCTCCCGAGAACTGTATATGAAGACCTTTGATTCATTGGTGTGTTCTCATAGCTTGAATCACTGTAAATCACCTCATTTAGATCATACTTTTCACCATTTATTTGTGCCTCATTCTCATTAATCACTTCAATTGTTGTTATATCTGAATTTTCTGTAACACTACCATCATTAAAGTTATTAATTTCTTTAGTATTTAATAGGATCTTATTATCAATAATAGTTCTAGTTATAGTTCTATATGTTGTTCCAATAATTTCTCCATCTTTAAAAATCTCCTTTTGTTGTTCCAGTAGCACTAATTCTTGACTTTTCGCTGCAAAAGTCTGCATGGGAGACAGCGCGAATATCAAAGATAACGTCAAAATAAATGCAATTGCTCTTCTCATATTTTATTCCTCATCTCTTCATTTTTTTCATCAAGATCCATAAATAAACCAATAACTCCTCACTGTGGATAAATTAGAATGTTAATTAAATTTTCCCATACTTAGCCATAAAATTCAACAAAATATATTCGTATTTTCCGAAAGACCGCATGCGGGACACAATATGTGCGTTGACTCCGTGTTGATTTCAAGCATAAAAAATACATCGCCCCGAGCATTCAGCCCCATGGCGATGTATTCAAGATACACATACTATAAATGCCTCACAGCTCTTACTCTTCCCCCACCGCAACCGGATTCTCCGGATTCGCGCTCCAATCGCTCCAACTCCCCGCATAAATCTTCACATTCTTAAACCCTGCCTCCTGCAGCGCAAAAAAGTTAGGCGTAGCGGTAACGCCAGAACCGCAGTACACGATAATCTCATCGTCCTTCGACAGCGCGGCAAAGCGTTCCGCCTGCTCCTCTGGCGACTTCCACACGCCATCCACATGACGGCTTTCCACCCAAAAATGATTAATCGCCCCCGGAATATGTCCGGCTGCCGGGTCCATCGGCTCGACTTCCCCCCGATAGCGAGGCGCTTCACGCGAATCAATAATCACGATCCCGTCCTTGCCGATGCTCTCCTTCACATAAGAGCGGCTTACTAGAATCTCATCCCGCAAAGCTGGCTCAAAAATAACCCCTTCCACCGCAACTGGCTCTTCTGAGCTAACGGGATAATCTACTGCTTGCCAAGCAGTGAATCCGCCTTCCAGCACATACACTTGCCCCTCATGCCCCATCCACTCAAGCAGCCAGCGCAGGCGCGAGGCCATGGCTCCGCCTTGGTTATCATAAGCGACTACTGTCGCTTGATTGTCAATTCCAATCCGCCCCAGAAAAGCGGCCAATACTTCCGGCTCCGGCAAAGGATGGCGCCCGCCTTCTCCGTTCGGGCGCTTCGGTCCCGATAGATCATGGCTAAGATCGGCATAATAGGCACCCGGAATGTGGGCCTCCTCATAAGATTTCCCACCTGTTTCAGGCTCAGTCAGCAAATAACGCGTATCGACAATTACTGTATTTTCAGCTCCCAAACGCTCAAGCAGCCAATCTACCTTTTTAAAATAAGTCATTCCGCTCAGCTCCTCCAACCTATTGTCTGGCTTATCCCAGCTATATACCGCCATCGTACCCGATAAATCCCATGAGGGGCAACCATTTGCCCACTATTTCCTTTGCAAAATCACATCTTCCGGCCAGCCCTCTATGTCTATTACCCTGGCAGCCTTGCTTCGAAGATTAATTACGATTTTCAGGCTGATCATGCCTCTGGGCGCCTGTCCCGGCTTCATGCATCGTAAACCAAAACTTGCTTCCCTGCATTCCTGCCTGCTGCACGCCAATTCGTCCCCCATATTGTTCTACGAGCAGCTTGGCAATTGCCAGCCCCAGCCCAGCGCCACCGCTCTGTCGGTTCCTCGATCGATCCAAACGATAAAAGCGCTCAAAAATACGTTCTCGCTCCGCTTCCGGCACTCCGTCGCCCTCATCTGAAACCGTGAAACGCACCAGCTTAAGCTCCCTTCGCTGACCCGTTTCAAACCTATCACCCGCTGCCCTCTCCGCAGCTAGGGAAACATTATCGGTATCAGCTAACACTTCCGCCTCAATCAAAATCAACGAGCCCTGCGGCGAATGCCGCACTGCATTTTCCAGCAAATTTTGCAAAATCCGCTGCAAATGCCGCGGCTCTATCAACAAGCTGAGTGAGCGCTCCGGCAGCTTCACTTTAAGCTGCAGGTCCTTCTGCTCCGTAGGCTTCGCAAAACGCGGCAGCAGTTCGATCAGCACATCCTCGACCACCGCCTCCTGACGTGGGCCCTCTTCCTTCTGCTCAGCATCCAGCGTGGACAAATCGAATAAATCCTGAATCAATTCGCCGAGTCGAATCGTTTCTGTACGGATCGTCGCCAGATATCCTCTAAACGTCTCCTCATCTTGAATGATGCCGTCCTCCAGCGCTTCCACGTAAGACTGTACCGACGCAAGCGGTGTCCGCAAATCATGCGCCATATTCGCAACAAGCTCGCGCTGAGACGACTCCGCCGCCTTCACCTGACGAAAGCTTTCTTCAAGGCTCGCTCCCATGCGGTTGAATTGATCAGCAAGCTGCTTAAATTCCCTTAAACCGCTCTGCTCTATACGCGCCTGCAAATCCCCCTCCGCAATACGCTCCGCCCCTTCCCGCACCCGCCTTACCGAAACTTCAAGCGGGCGCACCAGCATAAAATAAATCAAGCCCGACACGACCCCCGCTCCCACCGTCGCCAGCGTCAGCCATTCGAACTGCTCTCTCGTCAGCAGCATATACCGATAAAACACCAGCAGCAAAATAATAATAAAAGCAATGCTAATCGTATTTACCAGCATTAAATAAGGACGCAGCCTCATCCGCCTGCCCCTTTCCCATCCAGCTTATAGCCGATTCCCCAGACTGTTTTGATCCAGAGCGGATCGGACGGATTGTCTTCAATTTTCTCCCGCAGGCGCCGGATATGAACCGTCACCGTCGTCGTATCGCCATCGTAAGCGATATCCCAAATTTGATTCAGCAGCTGGCTGCGCGAGAATACCTTGCCCGGATATTGCGCCAGCAGGCTCAGCAGGTCAAATTCCTTCGCCGTTAGCTCTGCCTCCACGTCTTTAACCGTGACACGCCGCTCCAGCGGGAAGATCGATAATCCGTCGAAAAATAGAGCCTGGTCTCCGTTGCCGTTGCCATGAGCTCCTAAATTCACCATTCCGTTTGCCGTCCCGCTCCCTAGCCCGATTCCATTCCCAATTCCGCTTCCGCTAGTCCCCACAAGCTGCTGTCCCCTCGCCGCTTCGGCTGCCTGCCGGTTCGTCCGGCGCAAAATATTTTTGATCCGCAGCACCAGCTCCCGCGGACTGAACGGCTTCGTCATATAATCGTCTGCACCCATCGTAAGCCCAAGCAGCCGGTCCGCTTCTTCCCCTCGGGCGGTCAGCATAATAATCGGCGTTTCCTCTACTTGCCGGATGACGTCGCACACCTCGATTCCGCCTAGCTTCGGCATCATCAGGTCGAGGACCAATAAATCCGGCTGATGCTCTCTCCACAGCGCAAGCGCTTGCTCGCCATCTGCTGCCACCCATACCGTCCAGCCCTCCCTCTCCAAATAGCGGCGACAGACGTCGGTTATATTTTGTTCATCATCTGCTACTATAATTTTGGCGCTCATGCGGGTTCCTCCTGCCAGCTTCTTATATAGCAACAAATCCCCTGCCAAATGGCAGAGGAACTGTTTTTGAAATACAATGCGCAGCTGTGCTGTGCTTTGCCAGCGTTATATCTTTCTACTTCCGATGTTGACTGCTGCCCACTTGTCGCCTTACTTCATCGACTTATCGTCCATCTTGCCCATGTCATCCATGTCCTTTTTATCGTCCATCTTGCCCATGTCGTCCATGTCCTTTTTATCATCCATCTTGCCCATGTCATCCATGTCCTTTTTATCATCCATCTTGCCCATGTCATCCATGTCCTTTTTATCGTCCATCTTGCCCATGTCATCCATGTCCTTTTTATCGTCCATCTTGCCCATGTCAGTCTTGTCTGTCTTGTCTTCCATCTGACTAGTATTACTCATATTATTCGTGTCGTTCATCTTCTCCTTACTCATCCCGTTATTCGCATTGCACGCGCTCAGCGCAAGCATGCTTCCTACCAGCATAACCATCAGAATACCTTTTTTCACAACCGTTTCCCCCTTGAAAAATAGTTATTATTGTTTCGCAAGTACAGCTTAACAAGCAAAACTAACCATTCAAGAACGATCCGCTTGCAAATGTATTTCTAAATTCTTACAAATCTCTAAACAGCATCTGAAGCATAACCCTTGTCACCTAACTCCAAGGTATGCCTCACTCACTCTCCCTAATCTCTTTCCAAACGCTGCCCATTCCCCTCAGCCTCTTACACCCAAGCATCATTCGCATACCCGCGCTGTTCCCAATACCCGACATGCTCCCCTTCGATTAGCTCAATGCGATTCAGCCATTTGACCGACTTGTAGGCGTACATTTTCGGCACAATCAGCTTGACCGGGCCACCGAGATCGCTTGGAATCGGCTTGCCGTCATGCATGACCGCGACCATAACGTCGTCCATATCCGCCTGCTCCAGTGTCAACGTATCCGTATACACACCGTCGCCGGAATAAAATTTCACCGTTTGTGCTTTCGACTGAACGCCTGCGCTTTTCAGCAGCTCCTTAAGCGGAATCCCTTCCCACGTATTGTTGTACACGGACCAACCCGTCACGCAATGAAAATCGCTCACCTGCACCGTTCGTTTCAGCGCCACGAACTGCTCCCAATTCCACTGCAAGCGCTGATCGACCAAGCCATCAATCGTAAACGACCAATTGCTATTGTCGAATTTCGGAATTGGTGTCACTGTGTATACGCGGAAATTTCCTTTTGCCCCGCCGCCCGTAGGCGGAAGCGAAGCCGGAAGCGGCTGCGGCTCAGGCAGCAGCTTATTGCCATTCTCCGCAACAAGCTCGTCAATAGACGAAGCTCCTCCGAAGCCTGTCCCAAGCGCCCCGCCTACCCACTTTAGAAAAGAAGGCCCGAGCGCAATCGCGATCCCCGCGCCCAGCGTCCATTTTATTACCTGTCTCCGTGAATAAACCGCCTGCGGTCCCGCTGCAGGATGAATGACCTCCTCACGAACCGGATTTATCGTACGACGATGCGGCTGCTTCAGCCATTTTGTCCGTGTAATGGAATGGTAGATGATATAAGGCAGGCCGATCCACGTCAGCAAATCATGCACGAGCAGCGCCGAATTCGAAATTTCAGGCCCCACTAGTCTAAACTGCCACAGCAGCACACCAGATAAAAACCAGCCTGTGAGCAGCGCCAGTACGACGATTACATTAAATTTCTGCCACGGCTTTTCCTTAATTTGCTTCCAGTGCTTAGCGGCGAGAAATAAATAATACACGACGGGCAGCAGCGAAGCGATGCCGACCACGATGTGCAGCCATTTTAACCACACGCGGCCTTCTCCTAGAAACCCCCGCCAAAAGCCGCCCAGCAGCATAAGTCCTGTCAACGCCAAAATCACCACTATCCACCCGTTCCAAGCGTGGAGCGACACCAGCTTTTTCCCATAGCCCTTGCGCAAACGTTCAATGAATGAACTCATTCGGAGATATCCCCTTTCCAAGCTCCATATCTTCAACTAAAATGTGCGCCTTATCATTTTCTTTCTTCTCAGCTTTTTAATACTATTATAACGCCTGACACAAGCTATTACGAAATGACGGACTAAGCATAGCAAACAATGCTAAACAACCAGCAACGAAGTACTTACAAAAGTATGAACAGCTTATTACAAAAAGATTAACGAGCCACACAACCCGATCAAACATTTTTCCTTGCTGGCCGCAAGTGAAAGTGATAACTAGGAAAGGTACAGACTTCTCCAAAAATTGAGGATAGCTGTACCTTGTTTTCGTTAATGGGACTTTTAATGACGACTCACAACTTGCATGCAAGCGGTAGAGTTCCTTATTCAGCACCTTCACAGCGCTCACGAAGAGCGAGGACGAGACGCATACTGCAAGATAGCAGCTGCTGCCCTCTCACGGCGCTCTACATCCTCACACTGCATGGCAAGCCTTAAAATATCCACCGCTTCCCTAATTGTCGTATGATCTATGTCAAAAGACTGCTCACTCTGTACGCTACTTTCCTCAGCCCCGCTCAACCATAGCTCCATCTGCCAATCGGTTACGGGCTGCTCATACCTAGCGGGAAATTGTCCTTCGACTATCACTTTGGTTATAAATGACTGCAGCTCCGGGGCAATCCTGCTCTGCGGCAAGCTTTTGAGCCAGGTCACACCGCGCCGATGGCAGCTGCCGTCCTCCCTGTTATCTGCATCCAGCACATAATAATAGTCGCCAAAATCGCCAAAATGAACCTTATCGTCATCCACTAAAAGCACATAATCGCCGTCTGCCACTACTTCCACGAACAATCGAAGCTCTGCAATACGCCCAGCCAGTGCTGCACCCTCAAGTTGAAAAACCTCAACTAATTGCGCCTTGGACGCTTCCTCGTCGAAGGGCTCCAAATTGCCAAGCCCCGGGCCATACAAGCATACGAAGTTATCCTCCAAAAATGTCTTGCTCCGGTTTATCCCGCCTACATCCGCTTGCATCACATACAACTGCAGCCTGCTCACCTCCGCTTCATTCTCTTTCTTCCTATTATATCTCCTAATCCGCCTCAGGAAAAAGCCGCTCAAGCTTGAGCGTGCATGCAAACATTTCGAAAAGAATCTTCGTATGCTTCGTTTCAGTGGTTCACTCCTTGCTAAGGATAGACTTTGGCGGACACAGCAGCCGCTATTTTAGCCAGATCACGGGTTTAGCCCCGGCTGCGGACTCAGGAGCAGCTATTTAGCTGGAAATGGCCATTTTGCCGGGATATTGAGGGCGATAACGGATCTCCTGTCCGCTTATGTCCTGAAATCGAATAAAAAGCTAGAATAGCGAACCTCAGTCCGCCAAAGAAGCAGTTAGTGTCTGGAGCTGTAGGGTATCAGCAATAATCGCAGGCTGCGGTTCACCAGCCTTGAATCGGCGGATGAGATTGCCCTCGAATAATGGCAAACCTATTAAAGCTAAACAACGGCCTCTGCTGGAAAAAAATAAATCCCGCGCGCTCCCCATCATATGAGGAAGCGAGCGGGATTTTCGAGCTTGTAAGCTGCGGTACTGACCTGCCTTGCCGATTATCCTTGAAGCCTGCGGCTTATCACCGCATTCTCTTGCTCCTAGAGCTTCAGCAGCTTGAAAATCACAGCTGCTGCTTGCGCTCTAGTCGTCTGCCCTTGCGGACGGTAGCTGCCGTCTTCAAATCCATTCACTAAGCCCGCCTGCTGCATTGCGCTGACGGCCTCCTGTGCGAATTCGCTGATTGACTGCTCATCTGCAAAGTAAGGAAAAGGCTTCGTGCTTGCTGTGTTTTCCCAAGCGATTTGCGTAGTCGCACGGGCCAAAATAACAGCCATTTCCTCGCGAGTAATCGCGTCATGAATGCCGAACGTCCCATCTGGGCGCCCTTTCACGAGGCCCAGCTTCTCTGCCGAAGCAACGGCCGCTTCATACCAAGCGCCCTGCCTTACATCGCGCAGGCTGCTAGTCGCCTGCTTGTCAATCAACCCAAGTGCGCCTAGCAGCAGCTGGACGAACTCCGCTCGCGTAACGGCCCTCGACGGCTCAAAGCTGCCGCCGCCCGTTCCGCTCACGATTTCGCGCGCTGCGAGCGCCTCAATCATCGTTTGGGCCCACTTCGCTTGGCCCAAATCTTTAAAAGCCACATCCGCATAAGCTATCGCATAGCGGCTGAAATGCTCCGGCTGGAAGCGAACGACTCCAGCCGCCTCATCCACCCTCACGTTGCGCACGACTTCCAGTGCGCCGCCCTCGCCTACATAATAAACAACGACTTTATGCGCTTGTTCATCCGCTTTTAACGTATAAGCGAGCTCCACTGCTACTGGCGCAGCCTGCCCAAAGGCATGAAGCTCCTTGCCGTCTACACTAAGCTTGAAGTCATAAACAGGGTGATCGCCTAATTTCGTCTGCACATTAGCCGGCAAATCCGAAGCTGCAACTTGGACGGCTTCCAGTGTCAATTTATTGGCGCCTGCCGCAACGATTCCCGCCGTCTGCGTAATGTCCACCGTGATTTGCACAGTACCTGCTTGCACGGTGATGAACCGCACCTTTGGCTGATCCCCTGCCAGCAGCAATTCCATAGGAATCTCCACTTTCGCTCCTGCCACAGCTCCTGCCTTGCTTGGCTCAAGCTGAATGCGCAGCGTATTGGCCGTTTGCAGGCCAGCCAGCGCTTTCTCCATATCGCTTGCGCTCAGCTGTGCTTGCAGCATGCCGCTCGCATCCGCTGTCACCTTCACGGTCAGCCCGTTCGCGCCCACTTCAACGCTCGTGCCACTGCCCGTCGAGCCTGAACCTGATCCGTCCGACGTACTTCCACCCGTTCCACCACCCGGCGTGCCCGGATCTGTTCCACCACCCGGCGTGCCCGGATCTGTTCCACCACCCGGTGTTCCCGGATCTGTTCCACCACCTGGTGTTCCCGGATCTGTTCCACCACCTGGTGTTCCCGGATCTGTTCCACCACCCGGTGTGCCCGGATCTGTTCCGCCACCCGGCGTGCCCGGATCTACCAGCGTCTTCGCCGCCAGCACGGCTGATTTATCCGATTCGCCCGCTGCGTAAACGGCGGAAACCTGATAAAAATAATCCGTATTGGCGCTCAGGCCACTATCCGCATACGATGCTGTGCTGATTGGCTGAGCGCTTGCCAGCACGTAAGGCCCATTTTCATCCGTCGCCCGATAAATGTTGTAGCCGCTCACGCCAGCAAGCGCTGTCCATGCCAGCTCAATCGCTGTATCGGTAGCCGCGTTCACTTTCAGCCCAACTGGCGTCTCCTTCGTCGGCTCCTCCTTCACCTTCGTTCCGTACACCTTCACCTCGCCAAACTGCGGCGTATACCAGTTGCCTGGATTGTTGCGCAGAACAGCATCGACCATCTGCACCCTTACATATCTTGCTTTGCCGCTCAGCTTATCGGAGGTAAAGCCATAGGTTTTATTGTCCGTCTTATCAAGCGCCGTCGTAAAAGTAACGCCGTCCAAGCTCGTTTCGATTTTGTATCGGTGATACCCTTCCGAGCCGTTATGCAAATACCACGACAGCTGAATGTTCGTTAGGCTGTACACATCGCCAAGATCGACCTGCCACCATGAAGGCCAGCTGCCATTCGCTGCGACCCAGTTTGTGGTGTAGTCGCCATCGTTGGCAAAGGTTGCTGGGCTGTTTTCCAGCTCGCTTTTCGCTATGGCTGGCTTGCCCTGCGACAGCAGCTCGCCGTTTTGCTCAGGCACAACCTCACCCGTTGCCTGGTTGTAGTACACGTTTTCATAATAATCATATTTCGCATAGCCATTGCCCAGTGTAATCGGCAGCCAGTGCTGCTTCGCCTCTCCCGCGCCTGCTACCCAGCGGTTCGCCATATTCACGAAGCTGAGGCCCGCGGAGCCTTCCATTTTCCAAATGAAGCCGGATTGCGCCGAGAAGTTTGAATTATTGCCGATTCTGCGCAGGTCCGTCCACGGCCCTGCAAGAGAAGTGGCGGAAGAATACATGCCCTTGCTTGGGTACCAGCCTGCCGCCTCGGAGGTGAACAGGTAGTAATAGCCGTCTTTTTTAATAAGCGAAGGCGCCTCCCGATGCTTGCCTTCATACACCTTGAGCACAACGCGTTCTACCGACAAATAGTCCGCAGACAGCTCATAAATGAACAAGTCTGCATTTGTATTGCCCGATGAAACAATATACCCTTTGCCGTCATCATCCTTGAAGAAGGTGATATCCCTTGAATCGTTGCCTGCCGGACGAACACTGCCATGGAACGTCAGCGCCCCGCCGGGATCGCCAGACAATACCGCCGCTCTGCCGAGCGAGTAGTCCCTGTTGTTTTCATAGTGGAGCCAAATGACAACTTTGCCCGTTGCTTCGTTATACGTGAAATTCCACGCCTCGAATTTGCTAGCCGCAAGCTCCGGATGGGAATCGCGGGTCAGCACTGTATCCACAAACGTCCAGTTGACCCCGTCTGTCGATTGATGCAAATTCACCTGCTTAAATCCATCTGTATCTGACACATATTCATAATAGTAATACAGATTGCCAAGCTTCAAAAAGCCGTCATGCGTAATCGTTGGCGTGTGCGTCACATTGCCCGCATCATCAAGCCACACATTTTCCTTCGTATTGTCGTACTCAGCCAGATCAGACGATGCGATGAACGTTCTCGCCTGTGCAGACTGTGAAAGCTCCGAGCCGCCACCCGGATGGGTCGCCTTCACCTTGTAATAATACGTTTTGTTGACCACAAGGCCGTTGTCGTCATACGCCATCGCTCTTCCGTTATACACCTGCTCATACGTGCCGTTCTCGCTTTCCGAACGGTAGAGCGTGTATGCTGTTGCGCCCGGCACGCCTTGCCAATTCAGGCTGATGGTCGTCACCTCGGCAGCAGACGATGTTTTCACAGAAGTCGCCAGCAAGCCTTGCGGCATATCCAACTGCATGTCGGACGAATAAATTTTCACCTCATGCAGGCCTCTGTACCAGGTGACTGGTCTATCGGCATTGTTTGTATGTCCAAACTGCCCCAAAATCGTCAGCTTTACATACCTGTATTTGCCCGCAAGCTTGTCGCTGTTGAAGGAAGGCGTCTTATTGCCGCTTTGGTCGATAAGCAGATCATACTGCTGGTCATCGACGCTGCCTTCCACCTTATACGTGTAATAAACCTCCGAGCCGTTCCACTCCCGCCAGCTCAGATCAATGCGGCTCAAATCATATTCCCGTTCCAAATCGAACCGCAGCGTCGTCGGAAACGAGGTGCTGCCCGAATCGAAGAAATTGTCATTGCTGCCATCATTGTTCGTATCCTGAAAATACATCCCGTCATTCGCCATCGTCGCCGGGTTGCTCGGCGCTTGCGAGCTAGCCACTACAGGCTTGCCCTGTGATACAAGCAAATCGGTCGCCGTTTCAAAATGCCCCGTCGCCGCATTCAAATCCAAATCTCCGCTATTCGTAATGGATGCCACGCCTTTATCCATTTCAAGCGGCAGCCAAATATATTGCGAGTTCATCAATGCCGACGGATTCCAGCGGTCGCCTACATATACGTAGGAGGTCGTTTCGCTGCCATAGACGCTGAGAATAAAAGAAGGCTGCGTATAATACGTCGCCGGATCGCCGAACCGCTTAAGCTCGGACCAATCGCTTAGGCTGTTAATCGACTTGGCGCTTGAATAGTAGCCTTGATTCGGATACCAGCCGGACTGCCCCGATGTGAACAAGTAGTAATAGCCGTCCTTCTTCACAACTGCTGGCGCTTCCCTTCTAACACCCGGGAACAGCGTATACATGTACTGCTCGGTGTACAAATAATCGTCCGTCAGCCTGAACACGTTCAGGTCGGCGTTATTGTTCGAGGATGCAAATAAATAGGCGCTGCCATCATCATCCTGGAACAACGTAAAGTCACGGGCCTGCATCGCCCCTGGCTGGAAACGATTCACGTATGTGTAATCCCCGTCTACCGTGTCGGATACAGCAACGATCATATTCGCCTGATTGTAGTTGCCCGCTTCCTCCCAGTGTCCCCATAACACATATTTGCCTGTTTTTTCGTTGTACAGCACTTTGGGCCGCTCGATTTTTGCCGATTCCAGCTCCGGATGAGAGGCTGTCGTCAGCACATTGTTGCGGAATTCCCAGTGCTTGAGATCCTTCGATGCATACACGGAGACGCCTTTCAGCACCGCCGAATTATGCCCTTTATCCTCGCCGAACCAATAATACGTGTCCGCTACTTTGAGGATATAGCCACCATGAGCCTGAATCATGCCACCTTCGTCATCGAACCAGTATTCGCCGTTGCGAATAACGTCCGCTTTGCCGGTATTGTCCTGCACCTTAATATCTGCCTTGATGCGGGTAGACGTGCCCGTTACCGTTCCCTCGGCTTTGAAGCTGCCAACGCTAGCATAAGCAGAAGGAGCAAGGGTATCCCACTGTACAGGTACCGTCGTATACTGATTGTTCGTATAGTCGATTTTCACCCGATCCGGGAGCCTTGGCGCGACGCCCTTTTCCGTGTAGATCGTCATGATCGGATCAAGCGTTCTCGGTACAGAAAGGCCATGTACAAGTCGGCTCCAATCCGCTTCATCCATGCGTTTGAAGCTGCCCGCCAGCGCACCGGCTGGAAGCGTAAAAGAGCTGGCTGCCTCCTGCGTCCACACACCCGCTACGTCCGTAGCGGAAGCAAGCGTCCACGCGCCGCCTGCATACGTATATTTCAGCCATTTATCCTCGGAATTCAGCTTGAACGTATCGGCTCCATTCGCGATAGGCGAGACGAATGCGGCGTTCGTGCCCAGCTCCGTCCAGCTTTTCCCGTTGCGGCTCACCGCATAATGCAGCGTTTCCGTGCCGCTGACGAGCTTGTTATAAGCAAATAAATAAGCGGTATTCGCATCTTGCTCCAAAATGAACACGTCGAGCACTCGCGTTTTCGATACGCTGCCCCGCGTAATGGTCGCCGTCAGCTTAACGAGCAGATCCCCTTCGCCAATGGCGGGGCGGCTAACCATGCCGTCTGGGCGCAGGTTAACCGGATGATCCGATTGCCACGAAATTTTCGTCCGGTTCGCTCCTGCATCCGGCAGGCTGAGCTTTGCTGTTGCCCCATCGGCATGCGCGACTACAAGTGCGTCCTTGTCATTGTCGACCGCTGCCTCGTCTGATAAATCTGCCAGCACCTTAAGCTGGAATGGCTTCGTGTCTATCGCATTGCCACGTTTAATCGTAACTGTCAACGTCACGTCCACGTCTGGCTGTCCGTAGGCAGGACGAGTCACCTTGCCTGCGCTATCAACAACAGCCGGCTGGTCGGATTCCCATGCCAATGACGAACCGTTAGCGCCTTTAGCTGGAAGCGAAATATCAGCCATCACCTTGGTCAAATCGCCAGGCAGCGTCACAGCCGCCTTATCTGCCGCCACCTTAGCCTGATCCTCCGGATAGGTGAACAATGCCACCTCCTTCGGTCCCAACGCCCGATTGAACACATAAAAATCATCAATTTTCCCATCATAATATGGATCGGAGCTAAACATCGAGCGGCCGATATAATTCAGCGTCGTTTGGCCCAAATCCTTAGGCTTCAGCGTCATATTGGCATTGCGCCCCACCTCTACGCCGTCCACATACAATACGCCTGTAGAGCCCGAAAGCGTCATCGCATAATGAACCCAGCGATCGGTTGCCTGCTGCGCAGGACTAACGCCGACAACTTGCTCGCTGCCGCCATTTTTCAAGACGAAGCGCGACTCATTAGCGCCCGTGGCTGGCGTAAAGAAAATATAATTGTTCGTGCCGAGCCCGATATCGAACACACGAGTCCACTGCTTGAGCGTATCCTGCTTCGCCCAGAAGGCAAAGCTGACCTCATTCAAATCCTTCAGCATGCCTGCCGGAAGCGAGACATAGCCATTTGATCCATTGAGATCGACTGCCCCGCCTGATCGGCCCGTTGTCCATGATGCCCCTCCGGTAAGCGTGGCTTTGCCTTGGTTGCTGCTAGCGCCAAGCGGTGACACCTGCGTCCCTGACGTTTCATTGAACGGGTATGCCGCTACAATGCCCGGCAGCAAATCTGGCGATTCCGGCAGCACCAGCACCGTCGTCAGCGAGATGGAGGAAGAAACAACCTCATATTTGTTGACCTCCGCTGCAACTTGATAGTAATAAGTCACACCGGAAGCCAGTCCCGTGTCCTCATAGTGCTTGTCTGTTCCGACATACACCGGAGAGAAGCCCGCGGTAGCATCGGTTGAACGATATACGCGGTAGGTAGCTCCCGTTACGGTACTGTCCCAGCTAATCGTAGCCGCAGACGAAGTGATGCCCGTTGCCTGCAAATCACTCGGAGCCTCCGGCTTCGGATTTGGAATTTGCCAAATGCCTACATCATCAAGCGCGCTTTTTTCCCAGCGGGAGCGGAAGCCCGCTTTCCCTGACGCAAGGGATGTATCTGATACATTAAAAATAAGCTTATTGTCCACATAGCCTTTCATTTTGCTGCCTTCGACGATGATACGCATCGTGTACCATTGATTCACACTAATCGTAATCGGATATTCCCCGAGCGTTGTTGTAGTGCCGCCTACCCGTTTGGATAAGGAGAACCGATTATCCCCCAGCTGGAACAAATAAAAATTGTTCACATCGCTATAGCGCGCCAAAATGCCGGGAAACGCTCCCGCAGCCACTTTTTTCACCTTGGCCTCATACACGTAGTCGCTGCCGATATCCTGATTGACCGAGGCAATAGCCTCATCCCCAGCACTAACGTACAGCACCTGATTGCTAGCCGCAGCCGGATCAACTGCTGATTTAATAATATTGCTGTTATTGACCGTCCAGCCTTGCAAATCGCCATCCTGAAAATCATCCTTAAACAGCGGTTCATTCGCAACAGCTTCCGCCTCCTGAGCGACGAGCAATTGCTGTTCTTCCGTTCCTCCTTGTCCCTCTTGCGACTCTCCTGTTACATTTTGCTGCTGTGTTTGCTGATCTCCCTCTGCTGTAGTTCCCGTTTCCTCTAGGACCAGCGCAGATTCTGCTGATGCCGTTGCCGTATAGACAGGCATAATCCCCGGCAAAATGATCATCAGTGCCAGCATAAGCTTGGATAGTGCAGCTATGGATCTCTTCAATTTTTCAACCTCCCACATTTATTTCGCGTTGACTCTACAGCCCGGATAAATGGTAAGCGCTTTCATTAAATAGCTGAAAAGAATTTTCGTTCCTAAGCACATCATGGTACCCCTCCGGTCTGTATTTAGCTTAGCCCAATGCTCACACAGCCCGAAAGAGCAACAATACAAGCATAGTGAACAATTTGGCATTTTACGACTGAACTATTTTAACTTTGGTGAACTGTTGAAATATCTTGTACGGCTTGTACGGTGATCCTTTAATAGGATATCTGACAGCACGCCACTTCTCAGGAGGAAAACGATTTATGAAGGCTGGTCATTAGCTCCTGACAGGCTGAGAGAGAAGCGCTTAAAGAGCAAAAAAGATCACCCTCGCCTTCCGTGAGGTGTGATCTCCTTTTCGTCTGCTTAAGCGTACAGCGTTATCCGCTTCATTTTGTCAGCACAACCGGGCCCGAGCGGGTAACCGCAACGGTATGCTTTACATGCGCTGTCGCAAGTCCTGGCTCGACACTAGCAGTGTCACCCGCCAGCGTACCTAATCCCACAATTAAATCAATCGTCAAAATCATGCCTTCTGCCAATAGCTCCTCTGGCTGCTCCACCGGGCGCATCTCTCCCTGCTGCAGCCGCTGAAGAATGCCGTGCACCGCGATATCCGGCATGCTGTTCATGACCAGGCAGCCCGACTTGGCCGCTGAAGTATGGATAGCCACGATGATATCACCGGCGCTTCTGCCTACTCTCGCCTCGGCAATGCCGCGATACAGCGTGTGCTGCGCCGTGCGCAGCAGCTTGCGGGCAAGCGGGGACGGCTCACCTATCGCATACGTCCAGGCGAATTCAGCTGCGCCGCCATCCACCCCGGCAATCATCTCGATTTTGACCATATCACCGCTGGACAGAGGAGCCGTGCCGGGAAACCCGCCGCGCAGCATCCCGTTTACCGAGGCATAAATGGCGAACGGATAACCTTTTCGCCCCTTGTAGGCCGGAAACGCCCCTCTTTCCAGCATGAATCGCTCCGTAAAACGCTCGATCTCAAGCGTTGTCACCCCGCAGGTAATCCGCTTTGACAGCTCCTTATGGCATGCAGCTATAATGCTCCCTGCATGCTGTACATACTGCTCTTCCGTGCCAAGCGCAAGCTTCGTCAGCATATCCAAACCTCCCTCCTCTATTCACCATATTCGAGGAGCAAAGCGGACATTCTCACGAATGTGAACAATTCGTGTAATGCTTTGTTTTCTCTCTTTCCCTTCAAACAAAAGGGCCCTATTCCCCTTGAAGGGAATAGAGCCCGTATAACCATGCGATTAGCCGACTGAGGAGTTGAGCTTGCCCATTTCATCTTCCACCAGCAATGTTAATTCTTCCTCGTAGCCGCCGGTAATCCGGTACTTTCGAATATAATCCCTAACAAATTTGCGTGAATCCTTGGGTTGGAAAATTCTCGTTAGTTCTTTCAGGCTTTCCTTGACTTCATTCTGGCTGTGCTTCGCCATGAAATCTCCTCCCTTAACGTTGGATGGTCGTCCTAAACAACAAATTCCGAGAACACATTCGGCTAAAACACCGCCGGACTCCCATCGGTCAAGCGTCACCATGGTTTGATGATTCAAAATGTTTGAACTTTTCTTACTATTATAACATTTATGCTACACTTGGGAAAGCATGCATTTGACCGGCTCGTCCACCAAGCGTATAATTTATGCGAAATCCGCACTAGTCAGGCGTCCTGTCCAGGGGTGAATCACGCTCCTCCTCACCAGCGGAAGCCTCGTCAGCACTAGCATGGCGCTCTATGGATGAACGGACAGAAGCTGCGCTCCGGTCTTTATGAAACATTCGTAAATAGGCGACAACCCCGAAAATAGCGACCGCAATACCGAACGCCAGCACCAGCGCAGTGACCCAGCCTTGAACCATTATCCCAGCTCCTCTCTGACAAGGTGAAACGGCTGTCGCTTGCCTTTGGCAGCGCGGCGCGTTTCATTCCGAGAAATATAAGCCCATTATTAGGGGAGCTTATACCTTCTTATATTTTTTAATATCGGCAAAAATCCACTTTCTTTCAAGCTACAGATATTTCCAAATATAGGTTACATTATAGCGAAAATCCAGCCCGTCTTCAACTGTCCTAAGAACGAAAAAGACTAGCTGCATAATCATGTAAGCCCTTTCATTTATTTCCCAAAAAAACCTCCGCTTCCACAATTCCATTGGAACGAAGGCTCTATCTCAAGCTTCAAATAGGTCTGGTCAGCAGGGCAAGCCTGTCTGCCGCAGCTATGCAAAATCCGGCATAATTTCCTGAATGCAATCCGGTGACTCGTATGCTTCGTTCCCTACCGCATTCGTTACCGGATAAGCTCTTAGCTGATAGGATTCCAGCGGGTCGAGATGCTTGCGCAATGAACGGAAATCATGAATGCGCGGATTGAGCCAATCTTCCAGCCCTTCCTCGTCAAGCACGATAGGCACGCGCGGCTGCCAGCCGGATAACGCCCCTGAAGAACTGGCTGTGATCATCGTAAAAGCGCGCACTTCCTGCCCCTGATAATTTTTCCAAGCATCAAAGAACCCCGCCACACCAAACAATCGCTGGCTCGGCACAACAATATGCATCGCCCGCGGCTCTCGCTCCTGCCCATACTGCTGCCAGCCAAAGAAGCCGCTGCATGGTACAACACAGCGCTGCCTGCGCAGCATCCGCTCGAAAAATGGCTTTTCAGACAACCGCTCGCAATCCGCATTTACTGAATCCTTCGCCCAGAACGGAAACAAGCCCCATCTGGCATCCTGAAGCGTCCGCTCACCTAAACGGTCATTCATTACAATTGACACCGACTGGGTCGGCGCTATATTAAACCTAGTCACATCACAATCAATTACATTCCCAACCTGGAACGACCGAACCAAATCATCGACATTTGCCCTAACCGAATAACGCTCAATCATCTGTATATCCCCCTCTAAGCTGTGCGGGCAAGCATTCCGCTGTGCTCAAAATATCGTCTTGCCCATTATTTGCATATGAGGAGGTTTTTTATTCACTTCTTGGCTTAATTTGTCGTAAAACGCTTGCGGAATTTAAGCGGCGGCATTCCGGTGTGGGAGGCAAACAGCCGCGAGAAATGCGGCGTTTGACGGAAGCCCGTTTCCTCCGCGATGCGGGCAATCGTCCAGTCTGTCTTAATAAGGAGCAGCTTCGCTTGATCCAGCCTGTAATAGAGCAAATATTGCTGCGGCGTACAACCGAACACCTCGGTCATACAGCGCGTAATATAATTGGTGTGCAGTTGCAGCACTTCGCTGAGCATGCCATTGCTGATTGGGCTGCGGTAATTCATTTTCAAATAGGCCGCGGCACGTTCTGCCACCGATACGCCTGCTCTTGCGGCATCCGAACGCCAGCCTTCATCCAGCATTTGCAATAAATGCAGAAAACGCTGCTGCCGCTCCCAGAACGCGCCATGCGACGAGCTTTGCGCTGCATCATGCAGCTGTGCGAAGATGAGCTTCGCTTCGTCCGGGTAAGACAGGTGAATTTTTTTCGGCAGCCGAATGGCATACGTATAATAGTCTCCCCTCAAGGAGCCCGATTGACTCCCCTCAGTTTCTTCCCATGCACCCACCGTTTGAAAATGGATCCAGTCGAACACGGTCGTCTCCTGGCAGGGCTGATACGAATAATGATAGCTGTCCGGCCGTAAAATAAGCACATCCCCTGGGCCAAGCAGCCATTTATTGTCCCCTTCCGCAAGATGCAGAGCGCCTTCATGCACAAACAGCATATCGAATACGCCAATATTAGTCCGGTTCGGATGTTCCTCACCCGCTTGATACGTACGACGGTTTGATTCTATAAAAAAGGGCAGCGGCGGCGAACGAAACGTTAGCAGCAGTTCCTCTGACACGACAATCTCTCCTTGTGCAACTATGTAAGTTAGTATTTATGTATTGCCCCATGTTACATAACTAACAATCGTTTGTCTACCTTTGCCTCCGGATGCGTCTTCCTAATAGTGAGCATAAAAAAGGAGCATCAATCGATGAACCATCGAACGATGCTCTAGCCTACATAATAAGACTTGCTGACTTTTGCAGCACAGCCTCAGCTGCTGCTTCTGACGTCTTGCTGAAGCATTCGCTGCGCAGCGGGCAGCTTCGGCACTCCGCCGCATTGTTGCTCTTGCGCAGCCGCTCGGCTTCGGGCAGCATAGTCTGCACGAGCCTCATATAATCCAAGGACTGCGGTATATCAGCTTCGCTTGGATAATAGGAAATCCGCTGACCGCTCATCACCGACAAAACATCGATCCGGCTCGGCAGCTTGCCGAAGGCGCTGTTACAAAATACGGCGGTCATATGCTGGAACGTAACGATGACATCCTCATCCTCGTCCACGACAAACTTTTGCACAATATAATCGGTATTCGTCCCATACGGATCTTCGGCGACAATTTGGAAGATTTGCGTGAGCTCCATATCGAGCGGCTCAACAAAGGTGCGATGCTGCTCAAATTGGATAATCGGCGCCGCCTCTTGCTCCTCCAATAAAAAAGCCGTCAAATGTGCAACCGCTTGCAGCTTCGAGTCCCAATAATGCTCCGCATTATCGAATTTAGCTACTCGCGGCGTCCACCAGCGCTCCGCCAGCCGCTTCACTACATCAGCTGTACGGGCATGGGGCGGCAGCTCATAAAAATCATTCACAATATGGCTGACGGCGAATTGCATAAGCTGGCGCCCATTCACTTCGCCTGCCCGCTTCTTCGCCGTCTGCCGTTTAATGAACCGATAGGGGCAGCGCAGCAGCTCTTCCAACTTGTAATCCTCAATCAGCTTTACTGCTGCGGATTGCACCATAATCGGCCACCTCATCTTTCTTGCGGGTCACTTAGAAATAAAGCAGCAACAGCCGCCCTGCTTATTAGCCCGCTACAGTTACAAGGCCAGCTACTTGCTTGCCTAGGTTTTTGCATTGTTCTTTCTCATCATCGGAAGGGTTGTATTCAACCTTCAGGCTTTCGGAGACAATTTCTGCCCCTAGCTCGCGCAGCTTAGCTTCGATGGTATCAACCGCGCCGCAAAATACAGGATAGGAGGAGTCCCCTGAACCGAATACGGCTGCTTTGCGGCCGCTGAGGTCAAGTCCTTCAAGCTCCTCGTAGAAATCAAGAATTTCATCTGGAAGCTCGCCGTCTCCCCAAGTATACGCGCCGATAATGATGCCATCGTACTCCAGCAAATCAGCTGCATTTGCATCGAAAGCTTCCTTCGATACAACTTCAACGCCCGCTTCCTGTGCTCCAGCAACAATCGCCTCAGCCATTTCCTCTGTATTACCCGTCATGCTCGCGTATACCACAATTACCTTTGACACCTATACATTCCTCCCAAGTGTAAATAGCCGTCGCCATTTTGGACAATCGGCTGCTTTGTTTCCCATCAGCTGGGGGAGAGCAGCCTCTCCTCCGCGCGCCAATGGCTGATTTTATATGAACTAGGCATCCATCATTTGAATACCTTGAAACAACGTGGCCATATACAAGCTGTCGCCCTGCAGATCCACATCCGTCACCGGAATACCCAGCTTCACAGACAGCAGCGTTACTTGATTGCGGATATAAGCGAGCTGGAACAAGCCTTTATCCGTACATACATAAATATCTTTCCCCTTCGCAACAATGGAGAAAATAAACTGCTTGCTGAAGCGGATGCGGTCAAACCGTCCCTTCTTGTCGCCAATCATCAGCTCGCCGCGATCGCTGACGCCAATGAGATGTCCTCGGTATACAGCAAGGCTTGTAACCGCACGGTCCAGCTCAAACTCGGCCCACTCATCCATAAAACGGTCGTACAGCGCGACTCCGCTTTCATGACCAACAACGAGATATTGCGGCAGGTTCATGAAATCATAGACCCGCTTGTCGGAGCAGGCTGACTTTTCCCAGCAGCTTCCGGAATTTGACCACAGCCCATAATCCGTTGCCGCATAGCCTGTGCCGCCAAGCATCCGGTATTGATAGCAAGGAATGGCGAGACCATCATTGACCCATTGCCCATTTGTATATTGATAAAGTCCTTCACTCGTGCAGGAATGAAGCACGCTGCTTTGCAGCTGCAGTCGATTAACCATTGCCGATTGCGGCATCCCTGCACTAAGCTTCAACCATTGCTCTTCGCCATTAATCTGATAGACGCCATAACCAACCGATGCCACGTACAGCGCATCCTCGCCCGCCTTCACTGATGAGAACGGGAACAGCTGCCAATTCCACGGCTTGCCCGTTTCGGCTGGCGCATCATTCATTTGATGCTCCTTGCGATTAAACTCTGCCACGATTAAACCAGCTCCATCAATATATACTATCGTATATTATTTTGCATCATTGTATAGGTGGACAAACTGATAATGATTATCACTTTCGTAGTATATGATAACTATTCTCATACCTAATGTCAATCATTATCTATCGAAATTGGAAAATGTGCCTAGCCGTGGGCAGCATTCGCCCGTTGTTCATTCTTTTGCCATACTACCTGACCCTCCCCCTGTAATTCCATGGTTATGCATTGCCTGCGATAGTGCTATAATGAGCAACAACAAGCAAGGTGAAACGGCTGTCGCCTCCTTTGGCGGCGTGGTGCGTTTGGAAGCTTTCGCAAAATGTTAATCCCGGAAGGTGGCCTCACATGGAATATTTATCATCTCATTCGCCTAGAGTTGGGCTTGAAGACATCGTTCACGCCCAAATGCATTTGAAAGACGTCATTCTCCGCACGCCCCTGCAATATAATCGCGTGCTCTCCGAGCGCTACGGCTGCAATGTCCTGCTGAAACGCGAGGATTTGCAAATTGTGCGTTCCTTTAAAATTCGCGGTGCCTACCATTTAATGCGTTCACTGCCGCCAGAGCGGCTTGCCGCAGGCGTCGTCTGCGCAAGCGCAGGCAATCATGCGCAGGGCGTTGCCTACTCCTGCCATGCGCTTGGCATCCCGGGCAAAATTTATATGCCTAGCACAACGCCGCGCCAGAAGGTAAACCAAGTGTCCTTCTTCGGTGGCGACAGTGTCGAGGTTATTTTGACTGGCGACACCTTTGATGATGCTTATGCAGAAGCCATTAAGGAGAGCGAGCGCAGCGGTACGGCTTTCATTCATCCGTTTGACGATTTGAAAATTATTGCCGGCAATGGCACAGTCGGACAAGAGCTGATGGAAGCGTCGGATACGGTGCCGGATTTTGTATTTGTGGCCGTAGGCGGCGGCGGCCTTGCTGCTGGTGTAGCTTCATATGTAAAAGCCATTTCGCCGGAAACGAAAGTGATTGGCGTAGAACCAGAAGGGGCGCAGTCGCTGCGCGAATCGCTAGATGCCGGGGAAGTCGTTACGCTTGAGCATATCGACAAATTCGTCGATGGCGCTGCAGTAAAGCGGATCGGCAAGCTGACGTTCGCGATCTGCCGCGAATTGCTCGATGATACCGTGCCTGTTCCCGAGGGCAAAATTTGTACGACCATGCTCGATCTCTACAATGAAAATGCGATTGTAGCGGAGCCAGCCGGTGCGCTGCCTATAGCTGCGCTAGAAATGTTCAGGGATCAGATTGCCGGAAAAACCGTCGTGTGCGTCATTAGCGGAGGGAATAACGATATTGACCGCATGCAGGAGATTAAGGAGCGTTCGCTCATTTATGAAGGATACAAGCATTATTTCATGTTAAATTTCCCACAGCGCGCGGGTGCGCTGCGAGAATTTCTCGATGATGTGCTCGGTCCGACCGATGACATCACCCGCTTCGAGTATACGAAAAAGCACAATAAGGACAATGGCCCGTCACTCGTCGGCATTGAGCTTAAGCACCGCGAGGACTATGAGCCCTTGATCAGTCGCATGCAGATGAAAGGCTATTCCTTCATCGAGCTGAACAAAGACCCTGTACTGTTCAATTTATTAATTTGACGATCGGCTGTTCTATCACCAATTACCAAGCGTAAGCTTTAGGTGCATCGCCGCCCGGTCCTGGGAAAATCTCATCGATACGGGCGAGCGTCGCGCTATCCAGCTCTAGCTCTACCGCACGAAGCGAGCGCTCGAACTGCTCCAGCGTGCGCACCCCAATAATTGGAGCCGTAACCGCCGGATTCGCCAGCAGCCATGCGAGCGATACGAGATCCTCAGGCTCACCCAGCTCATCGCAAAGCTTGCCATATTCGCCCAGCTGCGCGCGATGCTTATCCAGACGCTTGGTGTCTCCACTGCGGCGTCCGCCATTATCCCTGCGGTGATTGCCCGCAAGCAGCCCCCCATCCAGTGGACTCCACGGAATAACGCCAAGACCGAGCGCCTTCGATGCAGGAAGCACCTCCAGCTCCGGCAAACGGCACAGCAAATTATATTTGTGCTGCTCGGATACGAGCCCCAAAATACCTCTCGCTTTTGCTTCGCCCTGCGCCACAGCAATATCCCAGCCTGCAAAGTTGCTGGAGCCTACATACCCGATTTTGCCTTGTGAGACAGCCGTCTCAAATGCGCTCCACAATTCATTCCAATGGACGTTACGATCCACATGGTGCATCTGATATAGCTCGATATGGTCCGTCTGCAGACGGCGCAGCGAGCCTTCCAGATGGCGGCGAATTTTATAAGCGGACAAGCCGGCTTCTCGGTTCGGCCCATCATGGTCATCATTCATATCGCCATATACTTTGGTCGCAAGCACGGTACGCTCACGGCGTCCGCCGCCTTGACTGAACCATTTCCCAATAATTTCCTCCGTACGTCCAGAGTTTTCGCCCCAGCCATAAATGTTCGCCGTATCAATAAAATTAATGCCCGCATCTAAAGCGGCATCCAAAATCCGGAACGCTTCCTTCTCATCTGTATCCACACCAAAATTCATGGTACCAAGGCATAAGCGGCTAACGCGCAAACCTGACTGACCCAAATAAGTGTATTGCATAAAAGAAAGTCACTCCTTCAATCATTTTTTTGATTGCCATACCCTTCCTATTATACATAACCGAAAGTCCATAACCAAGCTGAAAGCGCATGCAAAGCCTGCTGTTCCTCCTAGAAAGCAATAAGACTGATTATGGGTAAAATTTAGTTACACAGGTGAAAATAAGCCCGTCATGAGCGACAGCAGCAGCAGCTGAACGCATTTACAAGAGAGGGTGATGGAATGGCTATATTTTCTTCCATATTAATTTTGCTTGCTCTGATCGGGCTGTCCAATATTATCAATCGGCATCTTCCGGTTGTTCCAGCTCCACTTATCCAAATTGCGCTTGGCATTGGGATTACGCTTCTACCGTCCGGCGTCCATATGACGCTGGAGCCCGAGCTATTTTTCATATTGTTCGTAGCTCCACTGCTGTATAACGATGGCAAGCACACGCCGCGCAATGAATTATGGAGGCTTCGCGCCCCGATTTTCCTACTCGCTGTCGGCCTTGTGTTTGTCACCGTATTTCTTATCGGCTATGCGATCCACTTTATGATTCCGTCCATTGCGCTGCCAGCAGCGTTTGGACTTGCTGCCCTGCTGTCTCCGACCGATGCCGTAGCGGTCAACGCATTAGCGGGGCGAGTTCATCTGCCCAAGAGCCTGCGGCATTTGCTGGAAGGGGAAGCACTGATGAACGATGCCTCCGGGCTCGTCGCCTTTAAATTTGCGATGGCAGCTGCGCTAACCGGCACGTTTTCCTTAACGAAAGCAAGCATCAGCTTTGTCGTTATTGCAACGGGCGGCCTTGCGGTCGGGTGCGTGCTGGCCTTCCTGATTACAGGACTTCGCGCTGTTTTGCGCCGGTCTGGTCTGGAAGATCCAACGCTGCATATGCTTATCCATATGCTCACGCCATTTGCTCTTTATTTGACTGGAGAGCATCTTGGCGTATCCGGTATTTTGGCCGCTGTAGCCGGAGGCGTCGTCCATGCCGTTGAACGCGATGAATACGATAAGGCTCGGGCCCGGAATGATGAGGTGCCTGACCATACATGGTCGGTTATTTTGTACATACTGAATGGACTCGTTTTTGTCATATTAGGACTGCAAATACCTGTCGTCTTCAGTACCGTTTTTGTTAATCCTGCGATTAACTCGCTTCAGGTGACAGGCTATGCTTGCTTCATTTTCGTTCTGCTATTGCTTCTGCGATTTTTGTGGACGTACGCCTTTACAAGAGGGGGCCGCTTATTCGGCTCTGAGCAGCAGCGCGAGAAGCCTTCGTTCAAAATATTAGTTTTGACCTCGCTTTCTGGCGTACGCGGTGCCATCACGCTTGCCGGCGCGTTCTCCATTCCACTGTTTCTAGCCGACGGAAATCCATTTCCCGAGCGGAATGTCATTATTTTTCTTGCGACTGCGGTTATTCTATTATCGCTGCTCGTCGCGAGCACCGTGCTTCCGCTACTCGCAAGCAGCAGCGATACGGGTAATGTTTCAAAACGGACGGAGAAGGAGCGCCAAGGGCAGCTCAAAATGATGAATGCGGCCATTGAGGCCATCCACCAAGCGGCGAGCAAGGAAAATGAAGCGGAAACGACTGCCGTCCTTGCCGAATATGAGCGTTGGTTCCGCATGCTGGAGCTTCAGAAGCCCCGGCTGACAACGAAGCAAGCGGATGAGGGGATCATTGATCTACGCTTTGAGGCGTTCCGCATGGAGCGGGAAGCTGCCCGCCGCATGCTGGCACAAGGGGAAATCAGCGGGCAGCAGTTCGAACTGTTCGAACGAAGCCTCGAGCAGCTTGAGCAGATGCTGGCAGGACGCCGAAGCTTTTGGCCGATTATTATGAGAAAGCTGATGAGGCTCCCGCTGGAGATGCTCTCCCTCAAAAAATCGAAAGCGCCTGCCTATGCCAAGATAGGCCAAGCCGATCGCGAGGCGCTGAGAAGGACGAAGCTGCGAGCCTGCGATGCGGTTATCGACACTTTCGATAAGCGGCTGGACGAATCTGGCTCGGAGGAGCGGAGCGAGCTGATCAGCCATTACCATTTTATAAAGGAAAAGCTTCAAAAGCCGATATCGCCGAAAAAGAATGGAGGCGACGCCGACGTGCAGCGCGATTTGCATTGGGTTGCCATTCAGGCGGAGCGGGTCGAGGTGCAAACCTTGTATGAGCGCGGAGAAATCAATCGGGACCTTGCCAATAAGCTGCGGCAGTTTATCCGCAACCGCGAGGCGTCTATTTTAGAGCAGGGGTAACGAGCTCGAGCTGGCAGGGCTGGCTTGTTCCACATACGAGAGCTTGGCATCTACCACTATTTTCTGGTATTGTTTAGCCATACGATGTCTTTTAGAACGGCTGATATTTTGATCAAGTGAGTGAGGGTGTTAACGTATGGCGTTGCTGCAAAATTGGATAGAACAAATAAAGCATATGGATTTAGAGCATCTGCAGCGCACGCTGGAAAGCTATCGGGAATTCGGACCGCTGCTTGGCATCCTTTTACCTCTGCTGGAGGCCTTCCTGCCCTTTCTGCCTTTGCTGGCGATTGTGGCGGCCAATGCCAATATTTTCGGCCTATGGTTCGGCTTCTTATTTTCCTGGATTGGCGTTTCTGCTGGGGCCATCGGCGTCTTCTGGGTCGTGCGCAAGCTCGGGAAAAATGTCAAAGCAAAAGTCGAGCGTCGCTTTCCGAAATCTGGGCGGTTCTTCGAATGGATCGAGCATCGCGGCTTTACGCCGCTGTTCCTGCTCGCCTGCTTTCCATTTTCGCCGTCCTCGCTCATTAACATTGTGTCGGGCTTAAGCGCCGTGCCCTTCCGCACGTTCATCATCGCAACCCTTCTAGGCAAGGCGGTCATGATTTTATGCGTATCGCTGCTCAGCTTTGATATAGGAAACTTCGCCCATGAGCCTTGGCGCATCGTCGTTGCCTGCATCGTCATTGTGCTGATGTGGTTCGGCGGCAAGCGGCTGGAAAAACGTTATATCCATTAGCACTCATACATATTCCCTTTTGAGGCATGCTATAGCAGAATGACCCGCCGTCATGTTGGACGGACTATGCAGGCCTGGAAAGGGAGATACGATGAACGAACAGCAATTGGACCAAGAACAGCAGCATCAATACAATGAAATGAAGCCGATGTCGGGCGAGCCTGTTGAAGTGGCGGGTGTATACCGCAACGATTGGAATCGTGAAGAGAAACTGGAGCGCGGCGAGGTGTTTCCAGCCGATCCCCAGATGGGGACGGCGACTTGGCGGCTGGTGGAGCTGGACTTCGACAACCATCATGAAGGGCGGACCGATCCGCGGCTCATCCCCAAAGACGATGACAATGATCCCGAAGCTCATATGCAGCATCCAAGACGCCATGAGGGCAGCAATAAGACCGAATAGCTTATGGATTGACTGACGAACAATAGCAAGGCAAGGTGAAACGGCTGTCGCCGTCCTCTGGCGGCGCAG
>NZ_JBPULM010000020.1:0-50302 GCF_055814915.1 Paenibacillus sp. R-74696 | reverse complement strand
CAAGCGGCAGGGGGCTTTTTTTTGTATATAAAGGTAAACGCCGCCGCAATTGTGTGTACAGGATGGAAGGAGGAGCGGGTACAATTTGCCTTCTAAAGCCTGCAGCCTTGACTTTTAGATAAAGGCGTCATACAATATTGAAAGACTAACTAACGTTCGTTAGGTAAAAAGAATGATTGCCGAAAGGTGAATGAGGCTATGAAAAAGGACACCATACAAGTGCCAGCATCAAAAGCAACG
This sequence comes from Paenibacillus sp. R-74696, assembly GCF_055814915.1. Taxonomy (NCBI): domain Bacteria; kingdom Bacillati; phylum Bacillota; class Bacilli; order Caryophanales; family Paenibacillaceae; genus Paenibacillus; species Paenibacillus sp. R-74696. The sequence continues at coordinate 50,062 of NZ_JBPULM010000020.1, read as the reverse complement.
GCAGAGCGTCTTAAGCATGCCGCCTTGACGATCTTTACCGAATTTGGCTACGAAGGAACGTCGATGTCCGATATCGCCAAGGCGGTTCAGATTAAGACGCCATCTATCTATGCTCATTTTAAGTCGAAGGAGCAGCTTTTTTTAGAGCTTTGCGCGGATGTTATTGCCGAAGAGGGCATGAAATTTGAGGAGCTTATGCAGCAATCGCAAGGCAGGCCTGTTTTAGAGCGGCTGCGCGAGGTGTACGATTTTTTCACGGACTTTCCGCATTTGACGGTCGGCCAATGGTTTCTGAAACGGATGATGCTAATGCCGCCCAAGCATTTGCAGCAGCAGTTCCGCGTCGATTTTTTGGAGCATGAGCAGCGGGTGGACGCTATTGTGGGCGCATTATTTTTGGAGGGGCAGCAGGCAGGCATTTTTCCTCAGCGGGATGTGGAGAATATGATTGCGGTGTTTTATACGCTGCTGGATGGTTTGCTCGTGGCAAATCAGATTTATGAACAGTCGGTATTCAGCTCGCGCAAGCAGACCGTATGGGAAATGCTAGAGAAAGACTGGACGACAGCTTAGTCATCTTGGCTTCATTGCAAGTTAACAGGGGGAGATTAATATGAAAGCTTGGCTTTATGTCATACTCGGTGGCATATTTGAAGTATTCTGGACCTTCGGTCTTAAATATTCGAAAGGATTTACAGACCCGCTAATAAGCGTCATTACAGTCATTTTAATTATTATTAGCTTTGTGCTGTTCGCCCGTTCCATGCAATTGTTGGAAATTGGCACGGCTTATGCGGTATTTACCGGAATTGGTACGGCGGGTACGGTCGTGTTCGGCATTTTGGTATTAGGCGAGTCCGCGGATATTAAACGCCTGCTGTTGGTCGGCACGCTGATCATCGGCATTATCGGACTTAAGCTCGTATCCAGCGAAAAGCCGAAGCAGGAGCAGGCATCTGATGGATCGGCGCCGGAAGCGCTGAAATCAGCACCGCTCGTGCAGGGAAGGGGCGGAAAATAAAATGGCATGGATTTTTCTTATTATTTCCGGCCTTGGCGAGGTCGGCGGCGTCACATTCATGAAGCTGTCGGATGGCTTTAAACGGTGGAGAGGGACGGTTGGAGCGATTATTTTCGGCTTCATCAGCTTCTACTTCCTGTCGCGGTCGCTTCAGGACATTCCGATCAGTACCGCATACGGTATTTGGACGGGAATCGGCTCGGTCGGCAGCGTCATTCTGGGGATGATTTTTTTCGGAGAATCACGCGATTGGCGTAAAATCTTCTTCGTCCTCATGATTATTGGCAGCGTCATTGGCCTCAAGCTGGTAGGTTAATATTTGCGATATGGATAATAGTAGACCATAAACCTAAAGAAGGAGAGCGATCCTATGTCGCTCTTCTTTTCTTTTCGCCGTTTCCGATTTAAAATAATAGAATAGAGTATAGACATGGTGAGAGAGGCAGGCACAAGGTATGGAAGAGAAACGGCTGGAGAAATGGATTGAGATGACCGAACGGACGCTGCTTGCAGGCGTGAAGCTCCAAAGCATTAACCATGGCGAGCCCGTTCAAGTGAATGTATTGCCGGAAGGCTGGGAGCTGCTTGGGGCGGGAAATTATGCTGGTGTATTCGTTCATCGGGATGCGCAGGATATAGCCGTGAAGGTGTATGCGCCGCGCAGGGAAGGCTGGGAAGCGGAAAGGGAAGTTTATCGCCGTTTGGGCAATCATCCTGCATATTCCACCTGCTACCATGCATCCAAAAGCAATGATCTGGAATATTTAATGCTGCGCAGGCTTGAAGGGAAAACGTTATACAAGTGTGTGCTTGAGGGTGTGATCATAGAGGACCGCATTATTGCGGAAATTGATGCAGCTTTGGATTACGCTCGTGAGCAGGGACTGTTTCCACATGATGTTCATGGCAAAAATGTAATGGTATCGAGCGATGACCGTGGCCTTGTCGTGGATGTATCCGATTTTCTTAAAGAAGAGCCTTGCATGATGTGGGATGACTTGAAAAAAGCGTACAACCGGATTTACATGCCGTTTCTATCCAAACATTCCATGCCTGTGCCTGAGTGGGTCATGAATGGTGTCCGCAAAGGCTATCGCTGGGTGCGTTCTTCATCCAGATAGCTCTGCGCGGCCGGGCAGCCGCATCCATCGATGCGTGCCCGGCCCGCGCCTGTGCTTAAGGTTCGGCGTCGAAAGCGTCCAGCTGGTGCTGAGCGGCTTCAACGTCCTTTTTAAGCACGTGAAGCCGTTTTAAATTGCCTTCAAGAGTAACTTTTGCCTTAATGCCGCTTGCCTTCAAATGAGCCTCCAATCGGTCAATGATATCCGCCCTAGAACCGCTTTCGGTTCTGATGGCAACCCACCGCCGCCACAGCAGCCCCATCCTATGCACCTCCGAGTTCTGCACAGATTATCCGTTCAAGCTATATATATTCCGGGTCCTCCCGCTGCCATGACAGATTTATTCAAAGGGCTGAAGGATAAGCTTGCATTTGCCAGAAGCGGCATTATAAGCTTTCCAGAAATGACATGACATAGTATACTAGGTGGATATGTATAATTACGACATCGTCCCAGTACGACCAAATAGATGCTGAAGGTGAATGTATAATGGAAGGCATGAACGCTTTAAAGCCTAGATATGAACAAATGTATCTGATGCTGCGCGAAAAGATTCAAATCGGAGATTATACGGTCGGTGACCGCATCCCTTCGGAGAAGGAGCTGATGGAGGAATTTTCAGTCAGCCGGATTACCTCCAAGAAAGCACTGGATATGCTCGTTCAGGACGGCTATATTATGCGTCAGCCGGGCCGCGGCTCTTTCGTTATCGAGCATGCCATTCAGGAACAGGTGGAAGCTCCTCCTGCTCAAGATCCAGTGGCTGCTGCTGCTCGTACACAGCAAGTTGTATTAGGGCTCATTATGGAGGATTTTAGCGACAGCTATGGCAAGGAAATGCTGTCGGAGATGGAACGGACGGCACAGGCGCTCGGCGTTTATTTGATGCTGCGCATCTCTTTTTCCCAGCCCGATGTGGAGGAGAAAGCGATTCAGATGCTTCGCCAATACGGGGTAGATGGCCTGATTATTTATCCGACGCGCGGGCAAAACTTCAGCCCGGAAATTTTGAAGCTGGTCATTGATAAATTCCCGCATGTGCTGGTTGACCGTTATTTGAAATGGACGGACACAACGGCAATCAGCTCAGACAATGTGGAAGCGACGAAAATGGGTGTACAGCATTTGTTTAATCACGGGCATCGCCATATTGGGCTGCTTGCTTCGCGGGTGACGGATAATGTAGCGATTGAGGAACGAATTGAGGGGTTTGTGCAGGCGCATGCCGAAGGCGGTATTTTGCTGGACCGCTCGTCCTGGCTGACCGATATGAACTGGACGTCCAATGACAATTCCAGCAGCCACCTCATCGATAAATATGTGAAAATCATTCAGCAGATGCTGCGCGAGCATCCGAGGATTACCGCATTGTTTGCGATGGAATATGAGCTGGCGCTCATCGCGAAGGAAGCGGTAGAAAAGATGGGCCTGCAAATTCCACAGCAAATTTCGATTATTTGCTTTGATAGCCCGCAGAGCACGTCGGCGCTGTATCCGTTCACGCACTTGGAGCAGAATGAGAAGGAAATTGGCCGCCTCGCCGTCAATAATGTTCTGGAACTCATTCAAGGCGCCACGCTCCCAAGCAAAATATCGCTGCAAGTAAAGCTTGTCCCTGGCAAATCGACAGGGCCAGCACCCCAATAGAAAAACGGGCTGCTGGGCAGGTTGTATATGCTTTGCATATTTTCTGGCTTATTAGAGAAACTAAATACCAGCATATAGATGGACAAAGCCCTTCTGTCAACCGAGACAGCAAGGGTTTTCTGCTATATATCGTTATGCCTTATGGGCTCAAATTGGAGCTGCGTCTAGCAGAATGATTAGTATGCTATTTGTTTATAAATAATATAACATAGTATATTGACATACCATGAAATATAGATTAATATCGGTACATAAACCTCTTGAAAGCGCTTAATAGAAAGGGATGTATGAAATGACTGAAGTAATGGAAACGCTGCCGACATCGGTGCAGTCGTTAATCCAGGAAGTAGAAGGAAAGCTGGGTTCCCGTACGAAGCTGGCCCGCATGTTTGCAAATTGTTTCTCCAATACGTTAACAACGACGCTGAAGCCTCAGCCTGACGGTGCTATTTTCGTCATTACGGGTGATATTCCAGCGATGTGGCTCCGGGATTCCGCGGCGCAGGTTCGTCCGTACTTAATTTTAGCGAATGAAGATGCCGAGATGGCCCGTTTAATTGAAGGCGTTGTCAAACGGCAAATTCAACATATATTGCAGGACCCTTATGCGAATGCGTTTAATGAGCACGCCAACAGCAAGGGGCATCAGAAGGATCTAACGGAAATGTCTCCTTGGCTATGGGAGCGCAAATATGAAATTGATTCGCTCTGCTATCCGATTCAGCTTGCTTATCTTCTTTGGAAGACGACTGGAACTACCGCGCATTTGGACGAGGCATTTAAAGAAGCCTGCTCCAGCATTTTGCGGGTGTGGAGAACAGAGCAGAACCATGATCAGCAATCGAGCTACCGTTTCCAAAGAACGGATTGCCCGCCGTCGGACACGCTGCTTAATGATGGCAAAGGCACGCCAAGCGCAGTAACGGGAATGACCTGGTCGGGCTTCCGACCAAGCGACGATGCTTGTGACTACGGCTACCTCATTCCTTCGAACATGTTTGCAGTCGTAGTGCTGGATTATATGGCGGAAATGGCGGTTGAAGTGCTTGGCAATCAAGTGCTGGCGAAGCAGGCGGTTGCTCTCCGTCAGGAAATTCAATCCGGTATCGAAGAGTATGCAACGGTCGAGCATGAGCAGTTCGGGAAAATTTTCGCTTACGAAACAGATGGTCTTGGCGGCTACAATCTGATGGATGATGCGAATGTGCCAAGCTTGCTGTCCCTGCCTTACCTCGGCTGCTGCAAGCTGGATGATCCGATATACTTGAATACAAGACGCTTCGTGCTGAGCGAGGATAATCCTTATTATTTCAAAGGTACGGCGGCGCAAGGAATTGGCAGCCCTCATACCCCGGAAAACTATATATGGCACATTTCGCTGGCTATGCAAGCGCTGACTTCACAAGATGAGGCAGAGGTTGAACGGCTGCTGAACGTGCTGGAAAGCACGGATGCTGGAACTGATTTTCTGCATGAAGGCTTTCATAAAGATGATCCAAGCGAGTATACGCGCGAATGGTTCTCTTGGGCCAATGCCTTGTTTAGCGAATTGATTTTGACGTATTGCGGCTTTAAGGTTCCATCGAGCATGAATGCTCGTTCAATATAGGAACAAATAATAAGCGTAACAGACGGACAATAAGGGGAGCGATCAAGATGGCAGGTAAAAAAACAATTCTGGCAGGTACGGTTGCAGCTTTAACTGTATTCACTGCAGCATGTTCAGGAAATGCAGGTACAAATAGCACGGAGGGCGCAGAAGCAACTTCCGCAGCCGGAGCAACAAAGACGGTTAAAGTTGCTTATGGCAAATGGAATGAGACGGATAACTGGGGCAAGTGGCTGACTAGCGTGAAGGCTGATTTTGAAAAAGCGAACCCTGGCGTTACCGTTGAGCTGCAGCCGATTGAAGGCTCGCAATATGCAACGAAAATTCCACTGCTCATGATGGATGGAAAAACGGCGCCTGAGGTGCTTGCTGAAGATTCCTTCATGATTAATGCCGACAGCGAAGCCGGCTACCTTGAGCCGCTTGCTGTGGATGCATGGGAAGATTGGAGCAAATTCAACGAAGGTATTAAAGCGGCTGTAACAGGCACGGACAGCAAAATTTATGGTGTGCCTTTCTCTACTGACGTTCGCGGCTTGTACTACAACAAAGAGCTGTTCAAGCAAGCAGGTCTGCCTGTGCCTTGGGAGCCTAAGAGCTGGGATGAAGTGCTGAGCGCTTCCCGCACCATTAAATCCAAGCTGCCAGACATTATTCCTTTCTGGATGAACTCTGGTAAAGCAGGCCAAGAAGCAACAACGATGCAAACGTTCGAAATGCTGCTTTACGGAACAGACGATACACTTTATGAAGATGGTAAATGGGTTACACAAAGCCCAGGCATTTTGAGCTCGCTGAACTTCATTCACTCCATCTACTCCGAGGGCATGGGTCCAAAAATGTCGCAAGTACTGACTGCACAAGCAGGTCAAGTATTGGAGACAGATCTGATGCCGAATCAAAAGGTAGCAATCGTCCTGAACGGTAACTGGCTGACAGGCAACTGGTCGGCAAGCGGCGGCAAGCCTTGGCCAGAAGCGCTTGATGTATATGACTTCGTGAAAATGCCGACAGAAAAAGGCCAAGAACCTGGCTTCACATCGATGTCTGGCGGCTGGACGCTTAGCGTTGGCGCGAAATCCGCTGAGAAAGAGCTGGGCTTCGAATTTATTAAAATGGCAACTAATGAACAGCACAACAAAGAGTTCGCTATGCTGGACGGCGCTTTAACGCCTCGTACCGACGTTGCGGCTGACACAGAATACACGGGCCAGCCTGGCACGCTGTATGGCGTAGCTGCTGAATTTATTACGTACACGCACGTTCGTCCTACTAATGCGAATTATCCAGCAGTATCGACTTCCATTCAAGAAATGGTTGAAAAAGTGGCATCGGGCTCACTTGCTCCTGAAGCCGCCATGCAAGAATATGCAAAAAGCGTAGAAAGAACAGTCGGCGCTGATAAAGTAGCGGCGAAGTAGCACACAGCTGGGAAGCCGATTGTTGCTTAACAACAATCGGCTTGTCTTTTTCAAATTCAGTCAGGAGGATACCAGATGGAAGCGATAAACTCGCGATTTCCCAAAGCGAAAAGGAAAGGGAACAGCGGTGAAAAGTGGAGGGCGGCGCTATTCTTATCGCCTAGCTGGCTGCTGCTTTTACTCTTTTTCTTCGTGCCGGCAGTTTTAACTTTTTATTTCGCATTTACAAATATGGCTTTGACCGGAGCGGCAGCAGCGAATACGCAGTTTGTTGGATTCCAAAACTTCACGAATATGTTTCAGGATGCGACATTCCGCACTTCTGTAGGCAACACCATCCTATTCCTCATTTTCTCGGCCGTTATTGGCCAGCAAGTTATGGGCTTTCTTATTGCGTTTCTAATGAATGGCAGAAACCGCGTATTCCGCAGTGTTGTCGGCTCCATCGTTATTTCTGGCTGGGTAGCGCCGGAAGTGGTATGCGCATTTGTTTGGTTCGCTTTTCTGAATGATACGGGAACGGCTAATGCATTCATTCAAGGCATCGGCTTTGAACCTATAGCTTGGCTGTACACATTCCCGATGGTATCCGTTATTATTGCAAACGTATGGCATGGAACAGCCTTCTCGATGATGGTATTCCAGGCTGCACTGGGCGACGTGCCTAAAGAGGTTGAGGAAGCGGCAATGATTGATGGCGCTTCGGCTTGGCAAAGACTTATCCGCATTACCATTCCAATGATCAGCGGTTCTGTTGTAACGAATATGGTACTCGTAACGCTTCAAACATTAGGCTCCTTCACGCTTATTTATGCGTTGACAGGTGGCGGTCCGGGAAATGCAACGGAGACGCTGCCAATCTATATGTATCATCAGGCCTTCGTCAACTATCAGCTTGGCTACGGCACAGCTATTTCGCTTGTTCTGCTGTTGATCGGTATTGTTGCCAGTCTGTTGTATATGAAGCTTCTAAAAGTGAAGCTGTAAGCCATGCGCAAAGCTTGGATAATGGTTTATTAAAAGGAGGACGCGAGAATGAGCAGCAACGTACGCAAGCGCCCCAGAATGAATCGGTTTATGGTCGGCCGGGTGCTTCCTTATATTATTTTGAGTTTTATCGCTTTATTGTTCCTGCTTCCTATGTTGTGGCTCGTATTGGCTTCATTCGATGGAGCCGCAACCCTTGCTTTGAAGGTGCCTGATGAGGTAACGCTAAGCAATTATACGTCTACGCTAGCGAGCTCTGATAATCAGCGCTCCTTCGGCAATGGCTTACTGCTGGCGCTTGGACAAGCACTGCTTGTCGTCACTGCGGCGGGGCTTGCTTCCTATCCGCTGTCACGTTATCAGCTGAGGTATAAACGCCCGTTTATGTATGTAATCCTGTTCGCAACAGGCTTGCCGATTACGGCGGTTATGGTTCCGGTGTATCAGTTTTTCCTGTTTATGGAAATTCAGGATTCCTTGTTTTTCACCATTTTGTTCTTGGCCGCATCCGCACTGCCATATTCCATCTGGATGATGAAAAACTTCATGGATTCCGTGCCGTTGGAGCTGGAGGAGGCTGCTTGGGTGGATGGCGCGTCCATCTGGACGACGCTTCGCCTAGTCGTTGCGCCACTGATGCTGCCAGGTATTTTCACAGTAGGCATTTTCGCTTTTGCTGGCAGCTGGGGGAACTTCCTCGTTCCGTTTATTTTGCTGCAAAGCCCACAGAAGCTTCCTGCTGCCGTGACCATTTACCAGTATTTTGGGCAAAATGGCATCGTGCAATACGGAAAGCTGGCCGCCTTCTCGATCATTTACACGATCCCTGCGGTCGCGCTTTATGTGTTCGGCCAACGCTTTATGTCCCAAGGCTTTAGCTTTGGCGGGGCGAATAAAGGTTAAGCTGAAAGAGAATTGTAACATTTGAGAAAAGAATAGCAGATAGAGAACGATCATGTTTGCAGCATATGCTGTAAACATGATCGTTTTTTATATAAGCGTTTATACGTATCACAATTATAATTGGCGGATATTTCAATTAGAAACGGTATCTGAATTGTTTAATGGCATAGCTGATATCCACGAAATATTGGACGTATATATAACTGTTTGTTAGTATATGCTTATTAGGTGTAAAAAAATTACGGGAGTGAGTGGAATGCTGAAAAAGTTTACTGTTTCAGATTATAGAATCTTTGGCGATCCAATAACTATAGATTTCTCAAATGTTCGTGACTATAAGTTTAATGAAGAATGCATTAGTAATAATTTGATTACTAAAGCTATTTTATATGGTAAAAATGCAACTGGGAAAACGAACCTAGGGTATGCATTGCTAGATATTCGATCTATGGTACTTGCAAATAATTATCCAATGGGTGATGATGCAGGATACATAAACGCCATTTCCCATGAAAGTATAGCAAAATTCATGTATTGTTTTGTGATACAGGGTAAAGAAATTATTTATAAATATGAGAAATCTTCAGCGAAAATAATTAAATATGAAGAACTTATTATAGAAGGCAAATCGTTGTATAGTTACGATTTTTCAGAAGAGAAGGGCGATTTTACTCATTTAATTGAGTATGAGGAATTGAAGCATTTGAATCTAAGTGAATGGGATAATGAAATGCCCGTATATAGATACATTATTACAAATGCAAAACTAAACAAGCTACGAATACTCAAGGAGTTAAGTGCTTTTGTAGAAGGCATGTCCTACATGAGACCATTAGAACATACAATGCGCTTCTATGGCCCCAAAATTGTTAATGATGGTTTGGTAAGCTCTATTATCGAGAACGATTTAATTGATGATTTTACTTCCTTCCTTTATCAAGCGGGAATCCGCGTTAAACTGAAAAAAGATGTGAATCCAGATGGTAAAGTTATATTGTATTTTGATTTTGGAAAACCTATCAAATTTGTTGATAATATGTCTAGTGGTACAAAGGCGTTAACAGCACTATACGTCATCATGAAAAATTTGGATAAAATAACATTTTTGTTTATAGATGAATTAGATGCAAATTTACATTTCTCGCTATCAGAAAGTATTGTGGAGAACCTTAAAAAGAAGGGGAACAGCCAGATACTCATAACTACGCATAACACCGATTTAATGAGCAACAAAATCATGAGGCCGGATTGTTATCTCATTTTGACACAAAACAAGATCGTTTCTCTTACGGATGCGACTACAAGGGAGTTACGGGAAGGTCACAATCTTGAAAAACTTTACCAAAGTGGAGAGTTTGACGAGGTGGTGAGTAACTAATATGTCGAATAAGCAAGTATTGATGTTGGTTGAAGGGGAGAAAATAGAACCACGGCTATTTGAACATTTTTATCAATTATATCAGAAAAGCAATGTGAAAATCGTTCCGTATAAGACTAACTTATATGCATTATTTCATAAACTAAAGAACGCCTATGCTGATAGTTCAGGTAATATAGACTTTGAATCCATTGATCTGCCATTGTTTTTGAACGATTATTTTGGATTTAAAGATGAGGAAAGACTGTACAAAAATGATTTTCAGGATATTTTGTTAATTTTTGATTTCGATCCTCAGGACCCTAGATTTTCCCGTGATAAATTAATGGAATTGCTGAACGGCTTCTCCGACTCTACGGAAATCGGAAAATTATATATTAATTACCCGATGGTCGAATCTTTTAAGGATATAACTAGTTTTGTGGATGGAAGCTTTATGGATTCAACGGTTGCCTGGTCGGAAATTCAAACAAACAATGGCAGTAACATGTATAAGAGTATTGTTCATCGGAGAACTTGCATCCCTCAATTAGCGCATATAGATAGAGCAATGGGAAAGAAGATAATAGACCTGCATCATAAAAAGGTAGAAAGCAAACTTCCAGTTGAAACGATACCGGAACAAAAATATAAAAAGTTATGTGAGATGCAATGTGACAAATTAGGATCAGAGCAACAAGTATGGATTATTAATACCAGCTTAATTTATCTTTTTGAGGAATATGGAGCAATAGAATGAAACAAATAGGAACAGCAATAGGTTGACCCACCCGCTTTTTGTTGTTACTATTTTGTGGAAAATAGTTTTAAAGCTATCGTTCATCACTTTTCTCAAGGTGAAAAGGCTGTCGCCGTCCTTTGGCGGCGCGTTTCATTCCGAGAAATATAAGCCTAATGATAAGTGTGAAACTTATACAAGCTTATATTTTAAAAAAGAACAGGAGGAACAAAAATGACTAAGGCTGCAATTAGCACGGAAGTAACAACGCTGCATAATGGGGTGCAAATGCCGCGGCTGGGGCTTGGCGTATACTTGTCAAAAGAAGGCGATGAGGTAGAGCACGCTGTGCGTTACGCCATAGAGGCAGGGTATCGCAGTATTGATACGGCAAGCGCTTACAACAATGAAACGGGTGTGGGGCGTGCAATTGCCGATAGTGGTATTGCAAGGGACGAGCTGTTCATTACGACAAAAGTATGGAACCGGGACCAAGGCTATGAAACGACACTGCAAGCATTCGAAGCAAGCCGTAAGCGTCTAGGCCTGGATGTGATAGATTTGTATTTAGTTCATTGGCCAGTAGCCGGAAAATTTACGGAAACGTATCGCGCGCTGGAAAAGCTCTATAAGGATGGCTACGTTCGGGCAATTGGCGTGAGCAATTTTCTGCTGCCGCATTTCGACGAGCTGCTGCCAGGCTGCGAAATTAAGCCGATGGTCAATCAGGTGGAATTCCATCCGCTGCTGACACAACCCGAGCTGCAGAGCTTCTGCCGCGAGCAAGGCATCCAGCTTGAGGCTTGGAGCCCGCTCATGCAAGGAAATTTAGATGTGCCGCTGCTTCAGGAGCTGGCTGGCAAATACGGCAAAAGCCCGGCGCAGGTTGTCATTCGCTGGGATCTGCAGAAGGGCGTCATTACGATTCCTAAATCCGTTCGAAAAGAGCGCATTATCGAAAATGGCGACGTTTTTGATTTTGAGCTGACGGAAGCAGAGATTGCGGCCATTGATGGGTTGAACGAAGGCCGCCGTTATGGCTCCAACCCGATGACTTTTAATTTTTAAAGCCGGCATAAACGGCCAATGCATAATAGATCGAGCGTCATCGCATCCTAATCATGAATTTTAGCGGAACGGACTATTGACAGTTTGAACTGTAATTGATAAAATTACAGTACTAAACAGGGAGGCCGTTCACATTGAACAGCGAATTTACAATTGCCGTACACAGTCTTGTATATTTAGCTCATTTGCCGGAAAACATGGCAAGCAGCGAAATGATTGCCGTCAACGTTGGGACTCATTCGGCCCGCGTTCGCAAGGTGATGAGCGGCTTGCGCCGCAGCGGCTATGTGGATACGCGCGAAGGATCGGGCGGCGGCTATCGGCTGACGATTGATCCGAGTGTAGTAACGCTTGCCGATGTTTACCGAGTGATGGCGCAAGGTTCGCTTATTCCAAGCTGGTGCTCGGGCGATCCGGGCATGGAGTGCGTCGTTGGCTCCAATATGAACCAAGTGATGTTCCGGATTTTTTGTGAGGCGGAGAAGCAGCTTGAAGCGCATTTCAGTCACACGACCATTCAGGATGTGCTAGGCCAGATTCATGCATGTGAATAGGCAACTGATTATAAAGACGGTGTGAGGGGTATTCCCTTATCATACAACACAGCTGGAGAGGATGATTGAAATGGCAGTAGCATTAACGAAAGACAACTTTTCATCTAACGTAGAGAGCGGCGTATCTCTAGTAGATTTCTGGGCACCTTGGTGCGGACCTTGCAAAATGCAGCTTCCAATCGTTGAAGAATTGGCAACTGAGCTTGCAGGCCAAGCTACAATTGCAAAAATCAATGTCGATGAAGAGCCTGAACTGGCTTCGCAATTCGGCGTAATGAGCATTCCAACGCTTATTTTGTTCAAAGACGGACAGCCCGTTGACAAAATGGTAGGTCTGCAAAGCAAAGATGCGTTGAAAACAAAAATCAACAATCAACTGTAAGACCTTTGGTCGGACATGGATTAAATGAAGGGAAGCTGCATTGCCGGTGATTCATCGGTGTGCGGCTTCTTTTTTTGTATAAGGAAACTAAAGGATGACAACTCCGTTTACGCTTGGGCAAATTATTCTTCAAAAAGACGCAACTTCCCACAAAGCTCGGGCGTCTATAGGATATTCAGGAATGTATTGGAGGGGGAAGCAGGAGATGGGAAGCAAACAACGGTTGATTGCATTTGTTGCGCTAGTTGCGATAACAAGCAGTGTACCTACCGCCGCTTTTGCAAATGGAGCGAAGGTGACGATTGATCGCCAGACTACTCTGGCAGACAATATTTCCGGGGAGGGTTCGATGGATTCTGCGGCGAATGTATCGGTTTCGAAGGATAAGGCAGAGAAGCTGGCGCGCGAGCTTGTGAGCATTCCGAAGGAATACACGCTGCAGGGCGCTTCTTTGGCGGTCAGCGTGCTGGCACAGGGCAAACGTAATGTTTGGGGTCTTGATTTCGTCAAGAAAGTAAGCGGCAAGCATAAGGGCAGCATTTATGTTCAAATTGATGCTGACGGCGGCCAGTTGCTGTCCTTTAATTCCTATATAGACAATCCTAGCTCCAAGCCGACGTATCCGCTCAAGGTAGAGCGTGCGGCTGCCCAGGATATTGCTGCTTCCTTCATGAAGCAAATTGCAGCAGATTACGTAGGACAGGTGCGCTACAATCCCGAATACGGGGCGCAGGTGCTTCCCCCGCTGACAGGCGAGGTTGTTCATAATATTCGTTATGACCGAATGGTTAACGACATTCCTTATGTAGACAACTATATTGAACTCGATGTGGACAGTGAAGGCCATATTACCAATTATAAATTGCAATGGGACGATACGCTGCAGTTCCCAAAAGCAGACTCGCGCATTACGCTAGCGCAGGCAAATGCGAAGCTTCGCGAGCTTGCCCAGCCAGAGCTGCAATATATTGTGCCTTATAGTCCAGAAGGCCAGCACACCCCTCTGCTTAGCTACGAGATGGGCGGCTTGGCGGTAAATGCACTAGACGGCTCGCTTATTAAGAAGCTATATGATCAGACAAGCAGCGTATCTGCAACGCCAATTGCCCCAGCAGCACTCGGCGAAGCGCCAAAAGCGGGCAATTTGACCGATAAACAAGCGGTTGCACTCGTAGAGTCGACTTTCAAGCTGCCAACAGGCGCTGTGCTGTCAAATACGAGCTACAATGAGTACAGCGACGATACAACAGGCCATAACGAATCGTATTGGAACCTCAATTGGACGACGAAAAGCGGAGCCAGAGAGACGGGCTCTGTATCGGCCACCGTAGATAGCAAGACGGGGATTATTCGCAGCTATTACGCCTATGCCTATGATGGCGGGGATACGTCGGTGAAGCCTTCCCTGTCCTACGAGCAGGCGGAGAAAATCGCAATAGATACGGTTAAAAAGCAGCTTCCATGGGCGGCAGCCCAGCTGTACGTTGTAAAGCCTGATCGGGCGAAGTACAGCGAGGCGCCTGCCGGAACGATTACTTCCTACTACATTTCTTTTGTTCGTAAAATTCAGGGAGCGACGGTGTCCTATGATCGGGTCAATGTTAATGTGGATGCCCGGACGAACGAAGTGACGATGTATGATGCTCAGTTCGCTTCCTTCGACTACCCGGCGCAAGCGCCAAAGGTCATCGAGAAAACGGAAGCGATTGAAAAGTGGCTCACCTACTATCGCACAGAACTGACGTATTATGTAGAGCGGGAATATTCCCTGCAAGGCCAGCCGATCCCTATCGAAAAATACAACCTGATGCTGGCTGCCGGTGAACTAGATTCCGAACAGGTGGAAAGCAAGACAGATGTAAAGCTTGTTTACCGCCTTGTGCCCGCTGCCATTGATGAATCCGTATTTTTGGATGCCCAAAGCGGGCAATGGCGGAATCGCGAAAGTGGAGAGGTTACGGCGCTCGAGAAGCCTAAGGCGCTTGATGTGGAGGGCCACTGGGCGCAGCGCCAGCTTGAGCTAATGGTTGCTTACAAGGCGCTGGATGTGAAGGATGGCAAGGTCCGTCCAAATGCAATTGTGACACGCGGCGAATTGATTAAAATGCTCGTGCTTGCCATGAACAGCGGCCGCGGCCCGATTGTAATGGCGAACGCGGAGGCGGGCAGTGTGGCGTTTAACGATGTGGCGAAAGGATCAGGCTATTATGTGTATGTTCAAAGCGCTCTTGAGCAAAACCTGATTGATATTGGCGATGGCACCTTTAATCCGGCGGGTGAGGTAGACCGTGAGGAAATGGCCGAGCTGATCGTGCGGGCATTGGGCTACAATACGCTGGCGAATTATGACCAGCTGTTTAATATTAATTTTAAGGATGCGGACAAAACAGAGAAAAAAGGCCAGGCGGCAATCGTGGTCGGCCTGAATATTATGTCGCTGTCGGACGGGAGCTTCCTTCCGGAGCGTAAAGTGACGCGAGCAGAGGCAGCAACGGCATTTTTCCGTTACCTGCAAACGCGAGCGGATTTGAAGGAAGCGCCGATTCGGAATTAACCTGCAGCTAAGCTGCACAAAGGCGCAGCATTTATTAGAAACGGTCTTAAAAACGGAAGAGCTTAGGGGCAGACGAGGAAGTGTCTGACCGCTCTTCCGTTTTCTTTTTTTACTGGATGCGTGGAACGTTAATCCGTTTTTTGCTTTTTGTCGGAGAAGTTGGAGACGGATTTCGTGTCTTTGATATTGTCGTTTACGAAGGCCATATCCTGATTTTTTGCGTGTGTTTTGGTCGTGCCTTTGTAGTTGCCTTTATGGGTGTTGTTTTCCATTGTGCCGCACCTCCTTTGTGGGTCTATCCCTGCATTAGTATGACCGATGCGTCTGGAAGCATGCGCTGAAATCGGCAGAGCGCCTTCCGCCTATACTGATCGCCTGCTGCGCACATATGCTGAAGGAATGAGCAAAAGGCTATTGAGTATATGAAGGAGAGGGATCAGTGGAGGGGCAGACGAAGGAAATAACGAGCATTATTTTGGTTACCCGCAACCAGTTGGATTATACAAAACAATGTGTGGACAGCATACGCAAGCATACGGAAGCAGGAAGCTATGAAATACTGTTAATCGATAATGGCTCCGACGATGGAACGGTTCAATGGGCGTTGGATCAGCCTGATATGCGAGTGACCACCAATGCGGAAAATGAAGGCTTTCCAAGGGGCTGCAATCAGGGGCTGGAGCAAGCGATAGGGAGCCATCTGCTGCTGCTTAACAACGACACCGTTGTGACGCCCGGCTGGCTCGAAGGGTTGAGGCAGGCGCTGCTTAGCGATAGCAAAGTCGGTGCAGTAGGTCCAGTTACGAATTCGGCCTCCTATTGGAGCGAGGTTTCGGCGGAGTATGCGTCCTTGGAGGAGCTGGATGCTTTCGCCCAATTGCGGCGGAACGATCACGGACCACATAGATGGGAGGAGCGTGCCAAGCTGGTAGGCTTCTGCCTGTTATTGCGCCGCTCGGCGTATGAGGCAGCTGGTAGGCTGGATGAAAGCTTTGGTATCGGAAATTTTGAGGATGACGATTATTCGCTGCGGCTGCGGCTCGCTGGCTATAAGCTCCTGCTCTGCGACGATACGTTCATCCATCATCGGGGAGGCGCGAGCTTCAAGGCGGAGCCTGCCTTGTATCAAGCGGCCTATGAAAGCAACCGCAGACGTTTTGTGGAAAAATGGGGCTTTCAGCCGACGGAGGCGCTCGTCATTCGCTCGGATATGGTGTCGCTGATTGAGCCCCAGCTCGAGCCTTATGAAGGGGCGGCGCCCGCGAGGCTGCTGGAGATTGGCTGTGGCTGCGGGGCAACCCTGCTGCGCTTGAAGAAACGGCTGCCGCGGGCAGAGCTGCTCGGGGTGGAGAAAAACCCTGGTGCCGCAAAGGTTGCTGCCGCCATCGGAGTGAAAGTGTATGATACGGAGCGGCCGGAGGATTGGGGCCTCGAGGCAGACAGTATGGATGGCATTATTGTTGGCGATGCCCATCAATATGGAAATTTGGAGCAGTTGAAGCAGCTCGCGGCTCTTCTAAAGCCGGGAGGTTGGCTGATCGGATCGTTTGCTAATCGCCACTATTACCGCTATATACGTCATTATTTGTCACCAAGCAATCACGGTGCGCAGCAGCAGGCAGCCTGCCTATATGGCGCAGAGCAGCTGGGGGAATTGTATGGGCAGGCTGGATTAGTTCGGACAGCGATTGCGCTTGTGCAGGACGGTCAAGAGCTGGCTGAGCAGGAGCGTCGTGTGGTGGAGGGGCTGGAGCAGGTAATTGCGCTGACTAATGAGGAGTTGAAAGGCAGGCTGACAGCGAGCGAGCTGCTTGCTTTCGGCCGCCGCGCCAAGCCAATTACAGCGCCAAACGGCTGGGCTGTGCAGGATAGGCCGTCGATTGAGCCGACTGCGAGTTATGTAAGCGATGAAGCTGCGATAGAGGAACTAGAGGAGCTATCAACGGTGAGTACAGTTTCGGAAGCGGCGCAAGAGGACGAAGCGCCGTTGGCAGAGGGAGCTGAAGAGATAGGTGGAGCTGGCGCGGGGAATGCCCAACTAAATGAACAGGGCATTCGCGAGCAAAATGATGTTGTTTTCAGTGGGGAAAGGCTTGTAATAAATCGCGAGGTTAAACAGCAATATCAGGATGTATACGAGGAGCATCTTGCCCGTTATAACTTGGCATCACATTTTGTAGACGGACTGCGGGTGCTGGATGCCGCTTGCGGGGCAGGCTATGGAGCTGCACTGCTTAAACGTTCAGGGGCGAGCGAGGTTGTTGGCATCGACATCGACGAACAGTCGGTGAAGCTGGCGAAGCGGGATTATGGCGGAGAAGATGTATCTTTTGCGGTAGGCGATGTACTGCAATTGCCATTTGACGGGCAGGTATTTGATGCAGTGGTGTCTTTCGAAACGATAGAGCATGTTGCAGATGGGGCGGCTTGGATCAAGGAATCAGCGCGCGTATTAAAGGCTGGGGGATTATTCATCGTGTCTACACCGAATCGGGCGGTGACGAATCCGGCGCTTTATTTTGAGGAGCGGCCATTCAATCCCTATCATCAATTTGAGTATAGGACAGCAGAGCTGGCAGGCGAGCTGCTGCTTCATTACGATATTGTGGAGCTGTATGGACAAAATCCCATCGACGATTCCCGTATGGCAGCGATGAATGGGCTGCGGCGAATGTTCCAGCTGGAGCAGGGGCGGAAGCCGGAGCGGGTGCTGCAGTCGGAAGGACATGAGCTGATTCCGCTCAGCCGCTTCAAAAGCTGCGAGCCGATGTACGTCGTGGCAGTGTGCCGCAAGAAATAAGAATCAGCGGTATTGCACTGGAATGAAAGGTGGTTTGCCCGTCTGATGGAGACGGGCAAACGGACGGTGGCAGTTGCGCGCTTTTTGGCAATGGCAGCTTTTTTTATTCAAATCTTACAATGTACATATAACAATTTCGATGTCCGTCTCGGCAAAAACATCTTTAATTATTTCTCTTACCTGGCCCCATTGGAGCTTATCGAGTCCGCAGCCGATTTGCGGCATGGCCAGCTTGGTAATGCCTTCTTGCAAGCAGATGTCCCTCATGGATACAATGGCTAGGGTAAGCGTTTGGCATCCCGAATTAAAAACGGGTGGGGATCAACCGGCCGAAATCAAACAAAAGCTCTGGGAAGAAATAAACAGCAAATATGAATTTGAATATGGATTCTAACTTGAAAATTCTGTCCGTGAGTTGGCTGGAACGGGTTGTTGCAACATCGCAGCAGGAGCATTTTGCTAAGCGCGTCAGCGAACTCGCCCTTTTATTGTTTATACGCATCGGGTATAATGACGAGAGCTTGTTACTTCGGAAAATGGGGTGTCTTTACGCATGGCTTTAAAAGCTGGTATCGTGGGCTTGCCGAATGTCGGCAAATCGACTTTGTTTAATGCAATTACGCAAGCGGGTGCTGAATCCGCTAACTATCCTTTTTGTACAATTGATCCTAACGTTGGTGTTGTAGAGGTACCGGACCCGCGTATGAATAGGCTCGTTGAGCTCGTAGTGCCGAAAAGCATCGTGCCTACAGCGTTTGAGTTTGTTGATATTGCCGGTCTGGTAGCAGGCGCGAGCAAGGGCGAAGGACTTGGCAATAAGTTTTTGGCGCATATCCGTGAAGTCGATGCGATTGTTCATGTCGTTCGCTGCTTCCAAGACGAGAATATTACGCATGTAGCGGGCAAAATCGACCCGATCGACGATATTCAGACCATTAATCTGGAGCTGATTTTGGCGGATATTGATTCCGTGGATAAAAAGATCGAGCGCTCCCGCAAAAATCTCAAGGGCGGCGACAAAAAAGTCGTGCAAGAGGTGGAAGTGCTTGAGCGTGTAAAAGAAGCGCTCTACAATGATATGCCAGCGCGCAGCCTGGAGCTGTCCGATGACGAGAAGCTGCTTATTCGCGATCTTCATTTGCTGACAATGAAGCCTGTGCTTTATGCTGCCAATGTTAGCGAAGCTGAGGTTGCCGATACGGACAATAATGAATTCGTTAATAAAGTACGTGAGTTTGCAGCTGCTGAAAATGCAGAAGTGGTGCCCATTTCCGCTCGCGTTGAGGAAGAGATTGCTGAGCTGGAAGGCGAAGACAAGGCAATGTTCCTTGAGGAGCTTGGTCTTGCGGAGTCGGGACTTAACCGTCTAATTCGTGCGGCTTACAAGCTGCTTGGCCTTTATACGTATTTTACGGCAGGCGTGCAGGAAGTCCGCGCTTGGACGATCCGCAGCGGAACGAAAGCGCCGCAGGCAGCTGGCGTTATTCATACGGATTTTGAGCGTGGCTTTATTCGCGCCGAGATCGTATCGTTTGACGATTTGTCTGCTGCCGGTTCGATGAACGTGGCGAAAGAGCGTGGTCAGGTTCGCCTGGAAGGTAAGGACTATGTCGTAAAAGACGGCGATGTTATACATTTCCGCTTCAACGTTTAGATTTTTGAGGCAAGAAGGAGCTTTCGGTCTGCTTTGTGAGCGGATTCGGAGGCTCTTTCGTCTAAGTAGACGAGGATAGCAAGCGGAGAAGTAGAAAACTGGGCGCGGCGGCAGTAATTCGCTTGTCGATAGAATGCTGCGCATATGTTATAATGGAGTATCAAAGTGTGATAACAGAGGTGAATGATGGTGTTGGACCGTTTACAAGCACTAGCTGATCGTTACGAGAAGCTGAGTGAATTGCTGTGTGATCCAGATGTAGCAAGTGATCCGAAGCGTCTGCGGGAATATTCCAAGGAGCAGTCCGATCTGCAACAATCTTATGAAGCTTTTACTGAATATAAACAAGTGTCGGAGCAACTGGACGATGCGAAGGTTATGCAGGGCGAGAAGCTGGATGACGAAATGCGCGAGATGGTCAAGATGGAGATTGATGAGCTGTCTGACCGCAAGGAAGAGCTGGAAGAAAAAATTAAAATTTTGCTTCTGCCGAAAGATCCGAACGATGACAAAAACGTTATCGTGGAAATTCGCGGCGCAGCTGGCGGCGACGAAGCAGCTTTATTCGCTTATGAGCTGTACCGTATGTACACGAAGTTTGCGGATACGCAAGGCTGGCGTGTAGAGCTGATGGATTTTAATGAAAATGACTTGGGCGGCTTTAAAGAGGTTATTTTCATGATTACGGGCAAAGGCGCCTACAGCAAGCTGAAATTCGAGAGCGGCGCTCATCGGGTACAGCGTATTCCGGTAACGGAATCTGGCGGCCGTATTCATACGTCTACTTCTACTGTTTCGGTTATGCCGGAGGTTGAGGAAGTGGAAGTCGAGATTTTCGACAAGGATATTCGGGTGGATACGTTCTGTTCCAGCGGCGCAGGCGGCCAGTCGGTTAATACGACAAAATCCGCTGTCCGGGTACTTCACGTACCGACGGGCATTATGGCGACTTGCCAAGACGGCAAATCGCAAAATGAAAACAAAGCTAAAGCGCTGCAAGTATTGCGTGCGCGTATTGTTGATGTACAGCGTCAAGAGGAAGAAGCGAAATATGCCGGCGAGCGTAAAAGCAAAGTCGGAACGGGCGACCGCAGTGAGCGGATTCGCACGTATAATTTCCCACAGAGCCGCGTGACGGATCACCGTATTGGACTTACGCTGCATAAGCTGGATTCCGTAATGAACGGCGATATGGCTGAAATCATTTCGTCGCTGACGATTGCCGAGCAAGCGGACATTATGGAGAGAGAACTGAACTAACTTAAGTACTTTCCAAAGTAAAGTAAGCTGCCGAATAAGGCATGCTGCATGAAGAGGCAGGGTTTTCGAGCATTAGTGCTTGGAGAGCCTGCCTTTTATGCGGCTGTGCGTTTTATTGCTGAGTGTACAGGGAAGTAAAGAAAGGGACGTTGGATACATGGGCGACAATAACAAGGGGTGGAGCGTTTTGCTGCCTTGTACCATTAGAGAAGCCTGCTTGCAGGCTTCTTCGTTTTTGGCGGGGCAGGGCGTCGAGGAGCCGCGCAATAATGCGGAGCTGCTGCTCCTGCATCTGCTGGGCATCGGACGTATGGAATTGCTGCGCGACGGGGGCGACCCTTTTCCGAGTGAGCTGGCTCCAGCATGGGACGAGCTCACCCAGCGAAAAGGGAATGGCGAGCCGGTGCAATATATCATCGGCGAGCAGTGGTTTTACAGCAGGCCGTTTGCGGTTACGCCGGACGTGCTAATTCCGCGGCCCGAGACGGAGCTGCTCGTCGAGGCTGTGCTTGAGGCGGCGGATCGCCTGTGGCCGGAATCGGCACAGGCGGAAGCAGAGGACGCGCCAGTGGAAGGTGCGACTGAGGTGGGGCTTGCTGCCGCTGAGAGCAATAGCGGTAGCGAGCATGCGGAGCCAGAGGGCGCGTCAGTTATAGCGGAGGACGCTACGAAGGGCTGGGCTGCGCGGCCGACGGTGCTTGATGTCGGCACGGGCAGCGGCGCCATCGGCGTGACGCTGGCTGCGCTGCGTCCGCTCTGGCGCGTGTGCGCGTCCGATCTTTCGCCGGACGCGCTCGCTGTCGCCCGCACGAATGCGGCCCGCCATGGAGCGGCAGGCCGCATGGCGTTCGTGCAGGGCGACCTGCTGGCGCCGTTCCTCGGAACGGGCGGCGCCGCCGCAGACCAAGCACTCGGCGCGGCAGACCTCCGCGTCGATGTGCTGGTGTCCAATCCGCCGTATATACCGGCGGATGACCTCCCGGGCTTGCAGCGCGAGGTGCGGGATTACGAGCCGCACCTCGCGCTGGATGGCGGAGCGGACGGGCTGGACCCGTACCGCCGCATGGTAGAGCAGCTGCCACTGCTAAGGCAAATGCCGCGCATCGTCGCCTTCGAGCTGGGCATGGGTCAAGCGGAGGCGGTGGCGAAGCTTCTAAGGGAAGCGGGAGCATGGGACGAGGTGCGGACGATTACGGATTATGGCGGCATTGACCGCCATGTTATCGCGGTTCGCACTAACGGCTAGGCAGGATGAACAATCTCACTTGTAGGCTACTGTTCTGCTAATTCTCTGACTGAAACGCGCCGTGCCCTCACAGGACGGCGTCAGTTGTTTACGCTTGAAATATAAGCATGTATAAGTACCACACTTGTAATAGGCTTATATTTAATCGCGAAACGGTAGCTTTGCATTACAGGCTGGCGGCATCCGTTTAAACTTGTCTATTAAAATTTAATAGTTTCGAGGTTTATAGAACGGGAATCGCGGACATACTTACGGATAGATACGTTCCGGAACGCAAGCAGAGGTACCGACGGGTGCCATCGAGAGGAGCTTGTGTATGTCCCGCAATTATTCCCGTATTTCTTATCGTAGATCCGTTGTTCTTATTATGGTGGTGCTTGCTGTACTAGTGATGAGCTGGGAGCTGCAAAAGGTAGATGCCGCTGTAGCTGGCAGCCATATTCCGGAGGAGTCGATCAGGCTCCGCATATTGTCTAATTCCGACGCCCCTGCCGATCAGGCAGTTAAACGCGTCGTTCGTGATGCTGTGGTCGAGGCGATGAACAGCTGGGTGACTGGACCGCAGACAATAGAGGAAGCTCGTGCAACGATGCGTCAGCATATGGGCGAGATGGAGCTTTTGGTTGGCAAAGTATTGAGCAGCCGGGGTTTTGATTATGCGTTTCACATTGAGCTTGGCCAGGTTCCTTTCCCTACTAAAATGTACGGAAGTGAAGTATATCCCGCAGGCAGCTACGAAGCGCTGCTCATTACGTTAGGCGAAGGCAAAGGACAAAACTGGTGGTGCGTGCTGTTTCCGCCGCTTTGCTTCATCGACTCAGCTTCCGGAGAAGCGGTAGCCGCCGATGGCGAGGTGGAGGCAGCAAACGCAGCAAGCAAGGCAGAATCGAAAGAAGTGAAAGCATCTGTAGAAAAGGCGTCCGTACAAAAAGAAAATGCCGGCGAAGTTGTCCATGCCAAGCAGGATTCTGCTCCTAACAAAGCGGAAGGCGAAGCGCCGGAAGCAAAGTTTTTCCTTTGGGAAATGCTGCAAAAGCTGATTGCTTGGGTGCAAAGCTTGTTTGCTTAGGGCTTGTATGCAGACTTAAGTAAGCCAGATTCAGATCGAATGTAGTGTCAAACGTAATGCCTCTCCTACTAGGAAAGTCATACCTCATAAAGGTGAACATATTTTTGAAAGTTAGCATCATATTCATCGTTTCAGGTGGTTACACCCTGCGCAAAGATAGAATTGGCGGACAGAGAAGCCGCTATATCAACAAGATCACCGGAAAGGCACAGGTGGCGGACTCAGGAGCCGCTAATGCGCTGCCTTTAGCCAATTTGCCGGGATGATGAGCACAATAACGGATTTCCTGTCCGCTTATGGTCAGAAATCGAGTCAAAAGCGAGAATAGCGGATTCTCAGTCCTCCAAAAAGGAGGGATCGTCTGGAGCTGCACGGTCTTGGCAATTCCGCTTAGCCACATTGGCTCAGCAATCGCGGTCTTTGCAACAATCACATGCTTCGGTTCTCAGGCATCAAATCGCCAGATGAGATTGGCCACGATTAAGCTCTGAGCAAGGAATGGCAGGGCTACTTCGGTTTACATACACACCTTAGCAGCCAACAGCTAATAGCCAGGTTTGAGCCAGTGAGCATCCGTGGGCTGCGGTTATGCTGCTGGCTCCGTTTTTATCCAAGCGTATGGTATACTAACGGGAGTATACGAACTAGAAGGATGACTATAACAGAGCAAGGATTGAAGGATAGAGATGACTACAACGAAGGTATGGCGCATGACGGACCAATACGCGGAGGCTTCTATCGCGGAAGCAGCGGAGCTGCTTCGCCGTGGAGAGCTCGTGGCTTTCCCGACGGAGACGGTGTATGGTCTTGGGGCCGATGCTCGCAGCTCGGAGGCCGTGGCGCAGATTTTTCAGGCCAAGGGCCGCCCCTCCGATAATCCGCTTATTGTTCACATCGCAAATATTGCGCAGCTCGATGAACTTGTGCTGCCTTATTCGTTGCTTGCGAAGCAACTGATGGAGCAGCTGTGGCCGGGGCCGCTCACGCTTGTGCTTCCCGTTCAGCCGGGAGCGGTGTCGCCGCTTGTGACGGCGGGCTTGTCCACGGTCGGCGTGCGGATGCCTTCCCATCCGGTAGCGCTGCGCCTCCTAGCAGCCGCTGGCTGTCCAGTTGCCGCGCCGAGCGCTAATCGCTCAGGTAGGCCCAGCCCAACGCTCGCCGAGCATGTGGCTGAAGACCTTAGTGGCCGTATCGGCGGCATTGTCGATGGCGGCGCTACAGGCATCGGCCTTGAATCGACCGTCATTGAACTGACGGGCGAGCAGGCGCTTCGTATTTTGCGCCCCGGAGGCGTAACGGTGGAGCAGCTGCGCCAAGCGGCGCCGCAAGCGGAGATTGATGCGCCTGCGGATGCCGAATCGGCAGCGGAGGAGCTTGCCGCCCCGCGCTCCCCGGGTATGAAATACACGCATTATGCGCCTAAGGGCGAGCTTAGCATCGTGGAAGGAAGCTCAGCCGCGAGGCGTGTTGCTTATATGCAGGAGCAGGTGTCGCAGGCTGCAAACGCTGGACTGAAAGCAGGCGTGCTCGTGTTCAATGAGCAGGCCGCTGCTATGGAAGGCGGCTCCGCCCTCGTGCTCACTTATGGGAGCGGGCAGCAGCTGGAGCAGGCTGCGCATCGTCTATATGCGGCATTGCGCCAGTTTGATGCTGCTGGCGTGCAGCGAATTTGGGCAGAAGGCTGCGTGCCGGAAGGTATTGGAGCTGCGCTTATGAATCGGCTGCTCAAGGCAGCTGGCCATCGCATTAATCAGGTTTAAGGGTGAAACAAGCTTAAGCCAGTGCCCTATTTTTCACTAGGATAGTTGAAGCCTGTGCCTGTCGTGCCGATTATGCAGTTATGTGAATCAAGCTTTGGAGTTTGCCTAACATGATACAAGGGTAAGAATATCTCCAGGATCGATTAAACAAGCTATAGTATGTTTGTCCCCATGCCCGCATATGTTGGAGTATTAATGTTTGCGGACGTGGGGGGAGATCGTTTTGTGGGGTAGCCATATGCTTGGAGGGCAATTTGTTACACTGCTGCTTATGGCGGTTGCGCTTGGCATGGATGCTTTTTCACTAGGAATTGGAATTGGGCTGCGCGGCATTCGCTGGCTCCATATGATAAGATTAAGTGCCATTATCGGTATATTTCATATTATTATGCCGCTCGGGGGCATGTACGCTGGGGGATTCGTCAGCGGCATGCTCGGTCATGTAGCAACGGCTGCTGCTGGTGTGCTGCTGGTGCTGCTCGGCGGGCATATGATTTATAGCTCCTTGCGGGGAGAAGATGCACAAACCTTTGATCACCGCACGATTTGGGGAACGATGCTGTTCGCGCTTGGCGTCAGCGCTGATTCTTTTTCCGTTGGCGTAACGCTCGGCATGTTTGCAGCCGATTTGCTGTTGACGGTGCTGCTGTTTGGTTTTTTTGGCAGTATGATGTCGATCATAGGGCTGCTGCTGGGACAAAGGGTCAGTCATAAGCTGGGCGGCTACGGCGAAGCATGCGGCGGCGCGGTGCTGCTCGTGTTTGGTTTAATATTTATTTTCTGAAAATATAATGATTTATAAGTTGGACATCTATAAATACGCTTATATTTCTCGGACTGAAACGAGCTGCACCGCCAGAGGACGGCGACAGCCGTTTCACCTTGGTACACATAGAAAGGGGCATGCGGCGTGAAGCGCATTTTGTTCATTTGTACGGGAAATACCTGTCGTTCTCCGATGGCGGAGGCGATGCTGAAAAATATGGCGGGTCAGCAGGATGTAGCGATTGAAGTACGTTCGGCAGGCATTTCGACGATCGATGGTTTGGCCGTT
The DNA here is from genome assembly GCF_055814915.1 of Paenibacillus sp. R-74696. Classification (NCBI taxonomy): domain Bacteria; kingdom Bacillati; phylum Bacillota; class Bacilli; order Caryophanales; family Paenibacillaceae; genus Paenibacillus; species Paenibacillus sp. R-74696. The sequence goes on along the minus strand of NZ_JBPULM010000020.1, from coordinate 23,856 downwards.
TCCGGCCATGCGACAGAGGTGCTGCGCGGTTATGGCATTGAACATCAGAGCTCTTCGTGCGCGCTGACTGGAGAAGCGGTGAAATGGGCTGACCTCGTGCTGACGATGACCGCCAGCCACAAAAGAGGACTGCTCCAATGGTTTCCTGAAGCCGTCGACAAAGCACATACGCTCAAAGAGTATGTTAATCAGGATACAGGTGTACTGGCAGACATTAGGGAGCTGGAGCAGCTGTACACGGAGCTGCATATGAAGCAGACGCTGGGACAGCAGTTGAGCGATGGCGAACGCAATCGTCTGCTAGCGCTGGAGCGCCGCATACCGAGCTTTGATATTATAGACCCGTTTGGCGGAACACTTGGGAATTACAAAAGCTGCGCCGAGGAAATTCGCAGCTGCTTGCAGCTGCTGCTCTTGCGTTTAAAGCAGGAATAAGCGGATAGCTGCGGCGACGCAAAAGGGAAAGCGCGAATTTAGGTGCAGGAACGATTGATTTTTCAAAATAATTCGGCTATGATGGGTACAGATATACGGTTTCCGATGTGACTGGCGACGGAAGTGGGTAACCACGGTGGAGCATCGGAACATACGGCCGGTCGCCTGGGCAAAGAGCAGCATGCTGAAGAGCATGTCATGCTCTTTTTTCGTCTTTTGGGACAAATTTAGGTATAATAAAAGCGTCGAATTGCGGAAGCGGAGTTCATGTGCCGAGCACCGCAAGTATCAATGCAAGTGCAGCATCGTCATACTTTGGAGGAGGTTTATACGTGAAAATTGCCATTGGGGCCGATCATGCCGGCTATCGGCTGAAGGACGAAATTGTACCATTTCTGCTATCGCTTGGACACGAAATTGAAGATTTCGGTTGTGACTGCAATCAATCGGTTGATTACCCGGACTATGCACTGCCTGTAGCTGAAAAGGTGGCAAGCGGGGAAGTGGACCGCGGCATTCTCATTTGTGGAACAGGCATTGGCATGTCGATTGCCGCTAATAAGGTTAAAGGCATCCGCTGTGCGCTGGTGCACGATTTATTTTCCGCCAAAGCGACGCGCGAGCATAATGATACGAATGTAATTGCACTGGGTGAGCGTGTCATTGGCCCAGGTGTTGCACAGGAAATTCTTCGCATTTGGCTGGACACGCCATTCTCCGGCGGCGAACGCCATGCGGGACGCATTCATAAAGTAGGCCAAATCGAGCAAAAATATAACGCTTAAGCTAAATGAGCGCGGAAGAAGGCGTTGTTCCATGCTTGCATGGAAACGGTTAGTCAGACAAGGAGGCTGCCTGCGATGGGAGCAAACGAGGAAACGATAGCGATAGCAAGTGCAGTAGAGACGATCGTTCGCGAGCTTGCGGCAGCGGGCAGCCTGCGGGCTGGACAGCTTCTCGTCATCGGCACGAGCACGAGCGAGGTGCTGGGCCGGCGCATTGGAACGTCGGGCACGCTCCAAGCTGCTGCGGAAATTTTCGCTGGAGTGGAGGCTGTGCGCCGCGACATTGGCTTTTATCCCGTGTATCAATGCTGCGAGCATTTAAACCGTGCGCTCGTTATCGAGCGTGATGCCGCTGAACGCTATGGGCTTGAACAGGTCGCGGCGATTCCCGTTCCGAAGGCAGGAGGCTCCATGGCGGCTTACGCATATCGGCACATCAGCGATGCTTGCCTCGTCGAGACGGTAGCCGCTCATGCTGGAATCGATATCGGCGATACTTTCATCGGTATGCATTTGCGCAGAGTAGCGGTTCCGGTGCGGCCTTCTATCCGCAGCATTGGCGAGGCGCATGTCACGATGGCGGTTACGCGGCCAAAGCTGATTGGCGGTGTGCGTGCGGTGTACGAGCTTGGTGGCGTGGCAGACAGCCGTGATGCTGTTGTGTTGACTCCGGAGCAGTCGGCCGGGACTTGCGATTAATCATTAGTATTTCATAAGCGTTTAATATTGGCGGATCGAGCGTATATCCCGTAGAACATATATCTGACGAGCATATCCTGCTTAATCCTTATTTATATAACAAGTACACACTACTGAGGAGGCAATTATAATGGAAAATCTACGTAAACAAGATCCAGAGGTTTTGAAAGCAATGGGACTGGAATTACAGCGTCAACGCGATAACATCGAGCTAATCGCATCAGAAAATATCGTAAGCGAAGCTGTTCTGGAAGCTTTGGGTTCTGCTTTGACGAACAAATATGCGGAAGGCTACCCAGGCAAACGTTTCTATGGCGGCTGTGAGCATGTGGACATCGTTGAAGATATCGCACGCGATCGTGCAAAAGAGCTGTTTGGCGCAGACCATGCGAACGTACAGCCGCATTCCGGCGCACAAGCGAACATGGCTGTTTATTTGGCGGCGCTTAAGCCTGGCGACACGGTACTGGGCATGAATTTGGCACATGGCGGCCACTTGACGCACGGCAGCCCGGTTAATGCTTCCGGCTTGCTTTACAACTTTGTAGCATACGGCGTAAATGAAGAATCCTTCACGATTGATTATGAAGAAGTTCGCAAAGCGGCATTCAAGCACCGCCCTCGCATGATCGTAGCTGGTGCATCTGCATACCCGCGTATTATTGATTTCGAAAAAATGGCTAAAATCGCCAACGATGTAGGCGCGCTATTTTTTGTAGATATGGCTCATATTGCAGGTCTTGTGGCTGCTGGTCTTCATCCTAACCCAGTGCCGCATGCACATTTCGTTACAACAACAACGCACAAAACGCTTCGCGGTCCTCGCGGCGGCTTGATCTTGTGCCGCAAAGAGTGGGCAGCTGCGATCGACAAAGCGGTATTCCCAGGTACACAAGGCGGCCCTCTGATGCACGTTATTGCGGCTAAAGCAGTAGCGCTCGGCGAAGCTTTGCAGCCATCGTTCAAAACATACGCGCAAAACGTTGTGAAAAATGCTGCGGTTCTGTCCGATACGCTCGTTGCTGAAGGCATTAACATCGTATCCGGCGGCACAGACAACCACCTGATGCTGATCGACACGCGTACCCTGAACATCACAGGCAAGGAAGCCGAGCACGTGCTGGATTCAATCGGTATTACAGCTAACAAAAACGCGATTCCTTTCGATCCAACGAGCCCGTTCATCACTAGCGGTATCCGTCTTGGAACGCCAGCTGCCACTTCGCGCGGCATGGATGAGAAAGCGATGAAAGTAATCGGCGAAGTGATCGCTGTTACGCTGAAAAATCCGAAGGATGAGGCAACGCTTGAAAAATCCCGCCAAATCGTTCGCGATCTGACATCGCAATATCCGCTTTATCCAGAACTGAAATACTAATCTTAAACTTTTGAAAAATGCCGCATAGGGCTTCGGCCTATATGCGGCATTTTTGCGTATAAACAAGCGTATGAAGGCTTTCGTTTCATTATTAAAAGGGATTTTTATTCATTTTTGGTAGATATATTATGCAGCAAAACCATTCGGCATGCTACAATAGTACAGACAAAGCTAAATGGAAGGTGATGGTACAGCCATGAGCAATACGATTTTTCTCGTTCTGATTTACGTTGTAATTATCGTACTTGTAATTGTAATCGTAACCCGAGCCAATCGTTCGCGAAAAAGAAATGATAATGGCCATTCGCTGGGCAAGCGAAGCTTGTCGTTAGCCTCTTGGCCGTCTGAGGAGCCGCCGCTTGCGCTGGGAGTTCCTTACCAGCATCCTGCCCGTCCGGCTGCCGAACGTCTTGAGGCTGCCCTTACGAATGATTTTGAAAGCCGGATCAAGGATCGCGTGCTCAAGCAGCTGCCTAGCTTGTCCGATAAGGAATGGAAATGGACCTTTTTTGAGCTGAAACGATTTTTTCTAATGTGCGGACTGCTTCGGGGAGTTCCGATGTACAGCGGCCGTGCGGATCTCATCTGGCATGAAATGCTGATGTTTACGCGGGAGTATGAGCAGTTTTGCACATCCTTCTGTGGCGGGCTGATTCATCATGCCCCGCACGCTGAAAATGAACGTCCAAATGTCGATGGCCGGGCCTGGTTTGACTGGGTATACGCAGAGCTGTTCCAGCAAACGCCGGCAAGCGGGCGGGTGTGGGGCGCCTTTTTCAAGACGCCGCTTCCTCGCGAGTGGACGGATGAGTTTGCAGAGCAATCGGAGCAGGTGCTGACGGAAAAATGGTTTAATGCTAAAGCAGCGGCAGCATACCCCGATATGCAGAAGACGATAGATTATTTGCAGTGGCGCTTGAAATCGCAGCTACATAATAGCGATGAGCAGGTTAAGCCTTATCCGGTGGGCGCCTCTTCCTCCTGGAAGGGCGGCTATGATCCGGTAGTTGGAGCGACAGGCATGCTGTCCGGCATGCTCATTTTTCATTCCATATCCGCTTCTTCGCCTAATGACTTTGCCGAGCAAATGAATGCAGCGCAGACAAAAGCCCAAAGAGATGCAAATGGCAGCGGGTCGTCGACATACGGCTGCGACGGATTGGGCTCCTCTCATGACCGTGATGATTCCAGCGGCGGCCATGACAGCGGCAGCGACTCATCCAGCTCCTGCGGAGGCAGTAGCGGGGGAGACAGCGGTGGCGGCTGTGGCGGCGGCTGCAGCAGCTAAAAACGGACGATTTTTCAAAGTGAAAAATCACAGGATGCATCAGGCCTTTTACAATGCTATAATATACGGGATTGTGTCTACAGATACAGAAATACGTTATCACACAGGAGGAATAACGCTCCATGAGCAAATTGGTCATCTGCGACCATCCGTTAATCCAGCATAAGCTGACCTTTATTCGGAATAAAGATACGAATACGAAAGATTTTCGGGAACTGGTTGATGAAGTAGCAACATTAATGGCATATGAAATTACAAGGGACATCCCGCTTGAAACGATTACCGTACAGACGCCGGTTGCGCAGACGCCATCGAAGGTCGTATCGGGACGCATGCTGGGTCTTGTTCCGATTTTGCGCGCCGGCCTTGGCATGGTAGAGGGTATTTTGAAGCTTATTCCTGCTGCAAAGGTTGGTCATATCGGCTTGTTCCGCGATCATGAAACGCTACAGCCAACGGAATATTATATCAACCTGCCGACGGATGCTCCGAATCGCCTGCTCGTTGTTGTGGATCCGATGCTGGCTACTGGCGGCTCCGCAATCGCGGCTATTACTGCGCTCAAAAAACGCGACTGCGAGCATATTAAGCTGATGTGTCTAATTGCTGCGCCTGAAGGCGTGAAGGCCGTACAGGAAGCGCACCCGGACATCGATATTTATATTGCCGCGCTGGATGAGTGTCTGAACGAGAAGGGCTATATTGTTCCAGGTCTTGGAGACGCGGGTGACCGCATGTTCGGCACTAATTAGCGCCTGCCTGGCGCAAGCAGATTATAGGAGTGAATTGTTTTGTCCAAATTAAAAGTAATGACTATTTTCGGTACGCGCCCGGAAGCAGTTAAAATGGCGCCGCTTGTTCTTGAGTTGAACAAGCACTCGGACGATATTGAATCTATCGTCTGCGTAACTGCGCAGCACCGTCATATGCTGGATCAGGTGCTTGATTTTTTTGAAATCCAGCCGAACTATGATTTGAATGTGATGAAGGACCGCCAGACGCTAACGGAAACGACCGTACGCGTTTTGGAGGGCCTTGATCCGATTTTGGCGGAAGCAAAGCCGGATATCGTGCTGGTGCACGGTGACACACAGACGACGTTTCTTGCCAGCTACGCTGCTTTCCTGAAGCAAATCCAGGTGGGTCATGTGGAAGCGGGCCTTCGGACTTGGAACAAGCTGTCCCCGTACCCGGAAGAGATGAACCGCCAGCTTGCAGGCGTGTTGTCTGATGTGCATTTTGCTCCGACTTCTTGGTCGGCTAGCAATTTGCTCAAGGAGAACAAGTCGGAAAAGACGGTTTATGTGACGGGAAATACGGCAACGGACGTATTCCAATACACGGTGGATCCTTCCTTTGCTCACCCGGTTATCGACTGGGCGAAGGGCAAACGGATGATTTTGATGACGGCGCATCGCCGCGAGTCGCTGGGCGAGCCGCATCGCAATATTTTCCGTGCGGTAAAACGCATTGCCGATGAGCATGAGGATGTTGCCATTGTCTATGCCGTTCACCCGAACCCAGCCGTCAAAGAACCGGCAACGGAAATTCTCGGCGGCCATCCGCGTATTCAGCTTATCGATCCGCTGGATGTGTTTGAATTCCATAATTTTTATCCACATGCCTATATGATTTTGACCGATTCCGGCGGCCTTCAGGAGGAAGCTCCTTCGTTTGGAGTGCCAACGCTGGTGCTTCGCAATACAACAGAGCGTCCTGAAGGTATTGAGGCGGGTACACTTGAGCTTGTGGGTACGGATGAAGAGGTTGTTTACAGCCGGGCAAGCGCCTTGCTTAACGATGCTTCCTTGTATGAAAAGATGAGCCATGCGGCAAATCCATACGGTGATGGACAAGCTTCGACACGTATCGTGCAAGCTTTGCTGCATCATTTTGGAAGAAATTCTGAGCGTCCCGATCCGTTCACACAACGTTCATAGTTTACACATGGTCTTATAAATAGCGGCGCAATGCACAGCATACAGTTGTACTGTATGGTTTTGTCGGCTCTGAGGGCTTGATTTGACTGGCTTTTGGGCAATCTGTACAGTAAAACTATACAGGATTATCAATTGACAAACCTTGCGCCGCTTGGATAAAATAAATGAGGATTGACAGGGGTATGGGCCATGGATAAAAAGAACAGAAGAGACAATCCGCTGTTTGCCGCAGGTCTTGTCGGCGGGCTCGGACTGCAAGTCGCTATTTGTATCTTTTTAGGGTACTTTCTCGGATCGTCGCTCGGTGAACGCTTTGGCGGAGGTTCGGGTTGGACGGTTGGAGGCATACTGGTCGGTCTGGCTGTCGGTCTTCTCTCAGGCATTCTGCTTGTGAAGAAGGTAATGGAGGATGCCGATGGATAAAATAATGAACACTGCAGTAAGGTCGCTACTCTTCATGATGGGTGTGTGTCTGATTGTCTGGGCGTTTATGCCGAACTGGCGAACAGTTGCACTTGGTCTTCTACTGGGTCTTGCAGCGAGTTTCATGAATGCGTTTTTACTGAGGCGCAGAGTGGAAATGATTACGCTTAAAGCAGCAGGAGGAAGCTCTCGCAGAATGGGTATGGGGCTTGGAAGCCGCATCGCTATGGTGCTGCTGGTTGCCATGGTTGCTTATCGCTTTCCGGAAGACTTCAGCATGCCAGCCGCATTAATTGGCTGTATGGTTATGCCTTTTATTCTTCTGGTAGCAGCTTATATTCATAATAGAAATAAACTTTAGTGGAAAGGGGTGAGAATTTTACATGCATGAATTTCCGGTGTGGCAGCTCGGATCGCTGCAGATCGACATTTCAACGTTCATTGCGATAACGGTTTCCGCCATCATCACCTTTGTTGTGGCGAGACTTGCTGTGCGCAATTTATCGGTGGACAACCCTTCCAAGATGCAAAACTTTTTGGAATGGGCCGTCGAATTTGTTCACAATCTGATTGCCAGCGCAATGCCGCTTAATCGCGTCAAGCCTTTCATTTCCTTGGGTATGACGTTGATTATGTTTATTTTCATCTCCAACCTGCTAGGTTTGCCTTTCGGTATCGTGACAGAAGTCCATCACGCTTATCCGGCACTAGGCATTACAGAGGAGCTGTTGCAGGAGAAGGGCGGACATCTGGAGCTAGCCTGGTGGAAATCACCTACGGCTGACATTAATGTTACCGCAGGGCTAGCGCTGATCGTATTCATACTCGTGCATTATTTGGGCGTGAGATTGAACAGCAAGCATTACGTGAAACACTATTTCCATCCGTTTCCAATTTTTCTGCCGATCAACTTGATCGAGACAATCTCGAAGCCAGTAACTTTGGCGCTACGGCTATTCGCCAACATCTATGCGGGCGAAGTGCTGATCTCGACCATTTTGATGCTGGGGGTTATCGGTACTCCGTTCCTCGCGGCTTGGCAAGCGTTCAGTATCTTTGTCGGCGCAATTCAGGCCTTCTTGTTCACTATGCTTACGATGGTGTACATTTCACAGGCCGCAATTCACGAGGAAGACCATTAAGTTAAGCTTGATGCCTAGGATTTAATTACCCCCTAGGTTAGCAATACAAAACCAAAACGAGATATTATTGAGGAGGATTTTTAAAATGGAAGTATTGGCAGCAGCATTGGCAGTTGGTTTGGCCGCAATTGGCGCAGGTGTAGGTAACGGTATGATCGTCAGCAAAACAGTTGAAGGTATCGCTCGTCAGCCTGAGCTTCAAGGTAAATTGCAAACAACAATGTTTATCGGTGTAGGTATCGTCGAAGTTGTGCCGATCATCGGCGTAGTTATTGGCTTCCTTGCTTTCTTTAAATAAGTTAAACACGTATCTGGCGGGGAAGGCCTAGCCCTCTTCGCCTTCGTTGTGATTGTGACAATTTTGTGGTAAGAAAGGAGTGGCTTTAATGGCATTGCATTGGGAATCGACAGTATATGCGATAGTAGCTTTTTTAGTATTGTACTGGTTGCTGAACAAGTACGCATTCGGTCCGCTGCTCGGCGTTATGGAGAAACGGAGACAGCTCGTGCTTGAACAGATGAATACAGCTGAATCCAGCCGTAAGCAAGCTGAGCAGCAAATGGTTGAGCAGAAAGCGGCTCTTGAGCAGGCTCGTAAAGAGGCTTACGAAATTATTGAGCAATCGAGAGTTACAAGCAGCAAGCAAGCTGATGAGATCGTGAACACTGCTAAGACAGAGGCGTCGCGCTTGAAAGATGATGCTCTTAAAGACATCGAAAGCGAGAAAAACAAGGCAATTGCAGCACTTCGTTCTGAAGTTGGCGGCATCTCCGTTCAAATCGCTTCGAAAATCATTGAGAAGCAAGTCGATGAGAAATCACAAGAGCAGCTTGTTAATCAATACCTGAAAGAAGTAAGCGGCAAATGAGCCGGGACGCAGCGGTAGCGAAGCGCTACGCCAAAGCGTTGTTCGAGCTTGCACAGCAAGGCGGCATTATTTCTGAGGTAGAGCAGCAGCTGCAAGCTATTGCACAATCGCTTGGAGAAGATTTGGAAATCCAAAAGTTTCTAAGCTATCCGAATATTGATGCTTCGAAGAAGCTGGCCGTTCTTAAAGCCGCTTTCGGTGGAAGCATTTCCGAATTGCTGCTGAATACGCTGGAGCTGGTTTTTGTGCGCGGGCGTCAGGAGCTAATTGTGGAAATCTACGAAGCATTTACAAAAATCGCAGGCGATGAGCTTAAGCAAGCGCATGCGACGGTATATACAGCTCGTCTTTTGAATGACGCAGAACTGGCAGAGGTTGCAGTTCAGTTTGGCGGATTGACGGGCAAAACCATTATTGCTGAGCAAGTCGTAGAGCCTGCCCTTCTGGGTGGAGTGAAGGTCCGCATTGGCGACCGCCTTTACGATGGCAGCTTGTCCGGCAAGCTTGAACGGTTAGAAAAACAGTTAAAATCTAAAGCACTGTAGATAGGGGTGAGCGAATTGAGTATCAGACCTGATGAAATCAGCACGCTGATTAAGCAGCAGATCGAACAATATAAATCCGAAATTCAAGTCGTGGATGTTGGCACCGTTATTAGCATCGGTGACGGTATCGCTCGCGTTCACGGTTTGGAAAATGCGATGCAAGGCGAATTGCTCGAATTCTCCAACGGTGTTGTCGGCATGGCATTGAACCTTGAAGAAAGCAACGTCGGTGTCGTTATTCTCGGTCCTTACAAGGACATTCGTGAAGGCGATCAAGTAAAACGTACAGGCCGTATCATGGAAGTTCCAGTTGGCGAAGAGCTGCTGGGCCGCGTTGTGAACCCGCTTGGACAGCCGCTTGACGGCAAAGGTCCAATCAACACGAAGCATTCCCGTCCGGTTGAATCTCCAGCTCCAGGCGTTATCGACCGTAAATCGGTTCATGAGCCTATGCAAACAGGTATTAAAGCGATCGACGCAATGGTTCCAGTTGGCCGTGGTCAACGTGAGCTTATTATCGGCGACCGTCAAACAGGTAAAACAGCGATCGCGATTGATGCGATCATCAACCAAAAAGGCAACGGCGTAAAATGTATTTATGTCGCTGTCGGCCAAAAGCAATCCACTGTTGCTAACGTTGTAGAAACCCTTCGCCGTCACGGCGCTTTGGAATATACAATCGTTGTAACTGCAGGCGCTTCCGAGCCAGCTCCACTCTTGTTCCTGGCTCCTTATGCAGGCTGCTCAATGGGCGAATACTTCATGTACAAAGGCGAGCATGTACTCGTTATTTACGATGATTTGTCGAAACAAGCGGCAGCATACCGTGAGCTTTCCTTGCTGCTTCGCCGTCCACCGGGTCGGGAAGCTTACCCAGGTGACGTTTTCTATCTTCACTCCCGTTTGCTTGAGCGCGCAGCTAAGCTGAGCGATGCAAGAGGCGGCGGTTCCTTGACTGCCCTTCCTTTCATCGAGACACAAGCTTCTGACGTATCGGCTTACATCCCGACGAACGTTATCTCGATCACTGACGGTCAAATCTTCCTGGAAGCGGATCTGTTCTACTCCGGTCAACGTCCAGCGGTTAACGTTGGTATCTCGGTATCCCGTGTCGGTGGTTCCGCACAAATTAAAGCGATGAAAAAGGTTGCCGGTACGCTCCGTCTTGACCTTGCGGCTTACCGTGAGCTTCAAGCGTTCTCGCAATTCGGTTCCGACCTTGATAAATCAACGCTTGCCCGTCTAAACCGTGGTGCTCGCACAATGGAAATCCTGAAACAAGGCGTTAACCAGCCGATGCCGGTTGAGAAGCAAGTAATCTCGATCTACTCTGCGGTTAAAGGTCATCTGGATGAAATTCCGGTTGCTGACATTTTGCGCTTTGAGAAAGAATTCCTGGCGTTCCTCGATTCCAATCACCCGGAAATCGGCAATTCGATCCGCGATACGAAGGATCTGGTTGCTGATAACGAGAAAGCCCTTGTTGATGCGATCAACAAATTTAAGAAAAGCTTTGCCGTATCGGCTTAATTTTGGAGCTTGTGAGGAACGATAGGTTCCTCTAAGTTCTTATATATGCTGCTCGTACCAATCATTAGGCTTCGCAGCCATCCCTTATAGCTTGCGCGGCTCTATATCCGAGCTTGCGTACAGGAAAGCTGCGAGGCAACAAAGGCGGGTGAAACCAAATGGCTAAAGGTATGCGCGATATTAAACGCGAAATCAAGAGTAAACAAAATACGAAGCAGATTACGAAGGCGATGGAAATGGTCGCAGCTTCCAGGCTGAGAAGAGCGCAGGAAGCTGCACAGGCATCCCGCCCGTATTCAGAGAAGCTGAAGGAAGTTGTGGCTAGCATCGCTGCTGGTACGAAAGACGTTAAGCACCCAATGCTGGAAACCCGTCCGATCAAAAAGACAGGTTATCTTGTCATCACGTCTGATCGTGGTCTGGCAGGCGGCTACAACGCCAACGTGCTTCGTAAGGTAACGGACACGATTCGCAGCAAGCATAAGTCGAACGATGATTTCGTATTGTTCGTCATCGGCAAGAAGGGCCGGGATTATTTCCGCCGCCGCAATATGCCGATCGTAGAAGAAGTAACCGGTCTTCCGGATGCTCCTACGTTTGCAGATATCAAGATCGTAGCTTCGACAGCAGTTCAGAAATTTGCCGACGGCACTTTTGACGAGCTGTACGTGTATTACAATAAATTCGTTAATGCTATTACCCAAATTCCTACGGAAATGCGCCTGCTGCCGCTTGATTCGGTAGATGGAAGCGCAGCTTCTACAGCAGCGTACGAATACGAGCCATCGCCGGAAGGCGTGCTAGAGGCATTGCTGCCTAAATATGCGGAGACGCTTATTTACAGCGCATTGCTGGACGGCAAGGCAAGTGAGTTCGGTGCTAGGATGACGGCTATGGGCAGTGCGACGAAAAATGCGACGAAGATGATCAGCGGTTTGACGCTTACGTACAACCGTGCTCGTCAAGCGGCAATCACACAGGAAATTTCCGAGATCGTTGCAGGAGCGAATGCTGCTCAATCTTAGGTAACACGCTACGCAAGCAGAAGCCCTGAGAGAGGCTGCTCTGCTTGCTAGTAACAAGAAGGAACCAGGAGGGAATACCATGAAAAAAGGACGCGTTGTATCCGTCATGGGTCCGGTCGTCGATCTAGAGTTCGAACGCGGCAACCTGCCGGAAATTTTGAACGCTGTCAAAATCGAGAAGAAGGGCGAAAATGGCGGTGTAGATATTAATCTAACGCTTGAAGTCGCTGTTCACCTCGGTGACAATAAAGTCCGTGCTGTAGCGATGAGCACAACAGACGGTCTTGTACGCGGTACTGAAGCCATTGATACTGGCGCTCCAATCACGATTCCGGTTGGCGCTCCAACACTCGGCCGTGTATTTAACGTACTGGGACAACCGATCGATGAAGCTGGCGATGCTACTTCTTCAATCAATCTTCCTATTCACCGTGAAGCTCCTGCTTTCGACGAATTGTCGACACAATCGGAAATTCTCGAAACAGGAATTAAAGTTATCGACTTGCTGGCACCATACGCAAAAGGCGGTAAAATCGGCCTCTTCGGCGGCGCGGGCGTAGGTAAAACGGTAACGATTCAAGAGCTGATCAACAACATCGCACAAGAGCACGGCGGTATTTCCGTATTCGCGGGTGTTGGTGAGCGTACGCGTGAGGGTAATGACTTGTACCACGAGATGAAAGACTCCGGCGTACTTAGCAAAACAGCAATGGTATTCGGACAAATGAATGAGCCGCCAGGCGCACGTCAGCGTGTAGCTCTAACGGGTCTGACAATGGCTGAATATTTCCGTGATGAGGAAGGCAAAGACGTACTTCTGTTCGTCGATAACATCTTCCGTTTCACACAAGCAGGTTCCGAGGTTTCGGCCCTTCTAGGCCGTATGCCTTCCGCGGTAGGTTACCAGCCAACACTGGCAACTGAAATGGGTCAACTGCAAGAGCGTATTACTTCAACGAAAAAAGGTTCGGTTACTTCGATCCAAGCGATCTATGTACCTGCCGATGACTATACGGATCCAGCTCCAGCAACGACGTTTGCCCACTTGGATGCAACGACTAACCTTGAGCGTAAAATTTCCGAAATGGGTATTTTCCCTGCGGTAGATCCACTTGCTTCATCTTCCCGTATCCTTAGTCCGGATATTCTTGGCGAAGAGCATTACAATGTAGCTCAAGGCGTTAAGAAAATTCTTCAGCGCTATAAAGAGCTTCAAGATATTATCGCGATTCTTGGTATGGACGAGCTGTCCGAGGAAGATAAGTTGACCGTTGCTCGCGCACGTAAAATTCAACTCTTCTTGTCTCAGCCGTTCCACGTTGCCGAGCCTTTCACAGGCATCAAAGGTAAATATGTACCAGTTAAAGAATCCGTGCGCAGCTTCAAAGAAATTCTCGAGGGCAAACATGACAACCTTCCGGAAGAAGCTTTCCGATATGTAGGTGTGATTGAAGAGGCCGTGGAGAAAGCCAAAACGCTGTAGTAGCGAAAGGCGGGAGGAATCCACATGAGTACCTTTTTGGTAGAAGTCGTTACTCCTGAGCGTAAAGTGTACGCGGAGAATGCGAATATGGTTAGTGTAAAAGGCGTTGAAGGCGAGCTTGGCATTTTGCCAAACCACATTCCGCTCGTAACACAGCTTCGTATTGCACCAGTTGTAATCAAGCGCGATGGAAAAGTTGATGTTATTGCTGTAAATGGTGGTTTTATCGAGGTTCGTAAAGATAAAATCGTTATTTTGGCGGAAAGCGCCGAGCTTGCGACCGATATTGATCTTGATCGTGCGAAAGCAGCGAAAGCACGCGCTGAGCAGCTTCTGTCTGCCAAACGCGATGAGATCGATTTCCGCCGTGCGGAGCTTGCTTTGCAGCGTGCAATGAACCGTATTGGCACAGCGAAAAAATAATACTTGATACCCAAACACCGTTAATGTCCTGTAAGAGGCGTTAGCGGTGTTTTTTGTAAATGACAACGCAGGAGAGGAGCCCTCCACTATGATTGATATTCATACACATATTCTTCCCGGTATTGATGATGGTGCGGCCCGCCTGGAAGATTCGGTTGCACTGGCAAGAGCGGCTGCTGCCGAGGGAATCAAAACGATTATTGCGACTCCCCATCACCATAATGGGAGATATGTGAATCCGGCTCAAGTTGTGGAAGAGCTGACTCGTACGCTCAATGAGCTGCTGCAGGAGCTGGATATTCCGCTTGTTGTGCATACCGGACAGGAAGTGCGGCTGCATCAGGAGCTGCTGGACCACTTTCAGCAGGGTAGCTTGCTGACGCTGGCGGGTTCATCCTACATGCTGCTAGAGCTGCCATCCTCCCATATTCCGAAAAATACGGAGCAAACCGTCTATGAGCTTGGATTGCTCGGCATTCATGCGATTATTGCCCATCCGGAGCGGAACGCGGCCATCATTCAGCAGCCGGAGCGGCTCGAAGAGCTTGTGCGGCTTGGTGCATTTGGGCAAGTGACGAGCCATTCCCTGCTGGGCGCTTTCGGCAAGACGGTGGAGCGAGCCTCATGGAAGCTGTGTGAAGCGGGACTTATTCATCTTGTGTCATCTGATGCGCATCATGTGGAGCGCAGAGGATTTAGGCTGAAGGAAGCGTATGACCGAATACAGAAGGTTATGGGCACGGAATGGTCGGATTATTTTCAGCAAAATGCTGCTCTGCTATTAAGGGATGAGGCCCTTGCTGATGCGCCAGATTGGCAGGGCAGTGCTGCGGCAAACCGCTGGAAGGCTTTTAAATCATTTTTCAAGAAGTAATGGATTTTCATTTATATTTATCAAATGAGCCTTTTGAACTAATCATTCAACATAATGAGCAAACCAATCAATTGTACGGAATTCGTGCAGATGATTGGTTTTTTTTCGTTCAAATCTCTGCTAGCTAAACATATTTGGTTAAAAAAGCTAACATTTTTCTATGAAAACGGTGGAAATGTATGTTAATATACTTTACATATAAGAAGATTAAGGAAGGGCATAGGGGGAGTGCGTATGTTTGATTGGCTAGGTACAAGGACGGGGTTTCCACTGTGGGTATCATGGAAGCTCAATTCTGGCATTAAGGAAGATGTCGAGCACATTTTCGAAGGCGTTGCAGATACTCGCAAAGAGCTGCTGCTGCAATGGGCGGATGAGTATTGGGGGCATATGGAGCGCCTGTCGAATCAATTAGCGGATGGCCTATCCGCACTGCAAACCGCTGCGTTCTCAAAAGAACAGCAGAAATGGATAGCTCCTTTGCTCGAACGATCCTATGCGAGGGGTACGGATTTTACGGAGCTGTTCCTCCTAGACAACCACAACCATGTAGCTCACTCCACCTATCCCACACATATCGGCACACATTATGGAGAGGGCAGTCCCCTGTCTCCAGGTATGCAATACACCCAAATAGGCAGCCCAGCGGGCAGACGCTGCTTCTTTGGTCCTTTCGAAGACGTGATGACACTCAAGCTAGGGGCTCGAACGTCCTCTTTTCACGACAAAATGACGATCATGTTCATGCAGCCGCTGCATGTGAACGGCAGCAGAGTCGGAACCTTATGCGGGAGAGTGCCTAACGATGTGCTGGGCGATTTGATTCAGCGTGAGTCAGGGCATGTATATCCGGATTCAGGCGACAATTATTTGTTTATGGCAGAGCCTAGCCTGCAGCGTAATATTGTGCCTGGAACTGCGTTGTCCCGCAGCCGCTTTGAGGATCGTACATTCACACATGGCGAAAATTTAAAGGATGGCGTAACGACAGACTGGGGTACCGTATCAATTAAGGAACATACTGAGCTGGAAATTATTTTTACCGATCCGGCAACGGGCGAGCTGCATCCTGGCGTCGCAGGCACGATTCGCAATGGCAGTAATTTGTTCGCGCAGTTCCCTGGTTATTCGGATTATCGCCACATTGCCGTCATAGGCAAAGGCGTTACCTTCCGAATGCCTCATTGCCCTGACCTATGGGGGATGATGTGCGAGGGCGATCTGGAAGAGGTTTACCGGCTGCGCAGTATTGGCTGGCGGCAGCGCAAGCTGCAAATGTATGCGGCAATGCTGCAAAGCGTACTAACGTTTCTGCTTGCTTCACTGGTAATCGGCTATATGCCGCTATGGGGAGCGGCAGCTGTGCTTGGCGGATTTAATTTGCTGTTCGGCATTTTGTTTGCGATGTCGGTGCAGCGCAAGGAATCACAGCGGGTGACGAGGCACATGGAGCGAATCAACCGTTTTATTCGCATTAATGCCGAGGGGAAAGGCGATTTAACCCAGCGGCTGTCAACGAATGAGTTCGATTGCGACGAGACGCAGGAGCTGGCAAAATGGATCAACAATATGATCGATTCCCTCGAAGGCATTATGCTGCAGGTGAAGCTTACTGCTGCCGAGGTGCTGAGCAGCCAGTCCGTTATGAATGAATCTTCTGCGAATACTGCCTTGTCAACGGAGCGTGTAGGCAGCAAGGTAGGACATATGATTGGCAGCCTGCGCCACCAATTGAAGGATATTGACAAGGCGAAGCATGCGGCTGGCGAAATGCGCGATACGCTATCCGTGCTGGAGACCCAGGCGGCAGAGCAAATCGCAGTCGCGCAAACGGAGGTGGGCCGTATTGGGGAGAAGATGCAGCATATTTCCTCTAAGGTAGGAGATACGAACGGTACAATTCGCAAGTTTATGAAGACGGTGGAAGATATTCGCGATGTGCTGCAGGTAATTGAGGAGATATCTTCGCAAACCAATTTGCTGGCATTAAATGCTTCTATTGAGGCGGCGCGTGTCGGTGAGCAGGGGCGTGGCTTCGCGGTCGTCGCTTCCGAAATCCGTAAGCTGGCGGAATTGACGAAGAAATCGACAGAGGAAGTACATGGGATTACGCAGCAAATTTATTTAGAAGCCGAACAGGCCTATCATTCTATGGACGAAGGTACGAAAGTTGTAGAAGAGGGAACTGAGCTGGTTGCCGCCGCAGCCCGCACGCTGCAATCGGCGCAAGCGGACGATCAACGCAAAACCCAGGTTGTGGAGGAGGTTGTTAAGCTGATGGAGCAAATTGCCGAGGTCAGCCTGCAAAATCGCTCGGTTTCCTCTGATGTGGAAGGACAAGTGCAGGAGCTGATTGTGGAGATGGATAACGTACGCCATACATCAACGAATGTCGAGTCTATTACAATGCTGCTTCAGCAGCTCGTAGGCCAATTCAAATTAACAGAATCTAGAATCAGATAACGGTCACAAGCAGGCAGATAATAGAATAGTAGGGCGGGAAAAGGCTTGCGGATCGCGGTTTTCAGCGGTTTGGCAGGCCTTTTCACTGTGGGCGCATCTAAAACTCCATCATAGACGGTAGTGGGAGCATTTGTTATAATTGTAACTATTATTAGATTGGAAAAAAGCAAAATGCAACCCTTTTTCATCGGATAGTTGAAGGTGACGGCAAAGGGAAGATAGCGCCATGCTAGGCTAGCATGCATGGGCGGAGCAAATCCCTTTTTGCAAGGACCGAAGCTTATGATTAGCTCGGTCCTTTTATGTTAAACTTAGGTGAGGGAGAGTGCGGTTCATTGTTTAATGAATGGTTTACGGCAGAAACAACCGCGTTCTTCCTTTATTCGGCCCTTGTTGTCGCGGGCTCTTTCATTATGATTCACGCCAGGATGCTGCCCAGGCTGGCACTAGGCGTAGTGTTCACGATTATTGGAAATTCAGGGCTGCTCGTCCGACTGGATGCTGGTCTGATTGCGCTTTTTCAGGCACTCTTGTATGTGGGGACAATGGGGATATTACTAGGCTCAGAGATTAGGAGACATTCGGAAATAGGCAGGCATAACCGAGCGATTGCAATCGCTTCTCGGGAAATGGCAGCTGCTGCAGGCATTCCGCTTTTACTCGCTATTCTTTTCTATGTCATTGTAGAGACGCCCTATTCTGGCGCTGAAATGCCGCTGCTTCCTGCCCATTTGATGATAGCGGCGACGCTGATGGCTATTGGTGTGTATGGGGCAATTGTCAAAAGAAATTCATTGGTGGCCTTGCTGTGTGTAAGTATCATTTTATGCGGAGCCCAGTTGAATATTGCTGCTTTAAGCTTATTTAAGCAGGGGATAGCGGAAGGGCTTCGAACTCTCCCTCTGGTGGTTTTTTTCGCTCAGGCTTCAATTGGTGTGGCCGTATTAAATGTATTATACAAACGAGACTCCACCACTAAGGAGCTGCGAGGAAATTAGTACCCGCTTTTGTCAACAAATTAGCGGTTTTTTATTTAAATATAAGATTTTATAAGTTTCACACCTATAAATAGGCTTATATTTCTCGGGCTGAAACGCGCCGCGCCGACAAAGGACGGCGACAGCCGTTTCACCTTGCGTCGCAGTCTCTAATCGTGAACAATAGTTGGACAGGAGGTGATCGTAGCAGATGCAAATGTATGCCGAGGCTGCTTTTCTTATTCCGCTGCTGCCGCTTGCTGCTTTTTTGATCCTGATGGCACTTGGCCGAGGGTCTCATCCTGCAGGTGTCTTTGTTGGAACGGGAGGCGCAGCTGCCTCGCTGCTGTTGTCGCTTCTGGTATGTATCGAGCGGTTCCGCGAGGGGGCGGTCGATTATAATGACAGCTTTAACTGGATTTCTATAGATCGCTTTACACTGCGAATTGGATTTGAAGTTACCAATATGAGCGCGCTGCTGCTGGTAGGTGTCAGCTTGCTGAGCGTTCTTGTTCATGTTTATGCCGCTGGTTACATGAAAAAGGATGAACGCTTGACGGTGTTTTACAGCTATTTATCCTTATGCACCTTCTCACTGCTAGCGCTTACTCTTGCAGATAACTTACTCGCCTTTTATTTGTTTTGGGAGCTGGCCTCCGTCAGCCTATTTCTGTTGTTTGGTTTCTGGTACGCGAAGAGTGCAGCGCGAGCCGCTGCCAATAGAGCTTTTATAATGATGCGTGTAGCTAGTGCGGGGCTGCTGCTTGCGCTGCTGCTGTTCTGGTTCATGCCGGAGCATGCGCTCGATTTTGCTGCTATACATAATGTATTTGAAGGTCAATCCGGTGCGATTGCAAAAAATATAACGCTGCTGATCGCGAGCTTGCTGCTGCTTGGAGCGGCTGGAATGGCTGCGCAGTTTCCGCTTTACGCTTGGTTAATTAGTACGGAACAAGCCCCTGCTCCAGCGAGCGCGCTGCTGCAAGGAGCCGGCATGATGTCCGGAGCGCTGCTTCTGTACAAAACGACAGAAATTTTCCAATCAGCTCCAGCCGTAACGAAGGCAGCGCTCTATATTGGCGTTGTGACAGCGGTCTACGCTGCTGTAAGGGCGCTATTGGAGCGAGATATTAATAAAATAATGATTTATTCGACGATTAGCCAGTTAGGGGTCGTTCAGCTTTCGCTTGCTATCGGGGCAGCTGCGAGCAGTATGCTTTATGTGCTGGTCCATGCGATTGTCAAAACGCTGCTCGTACTGGCAGCAGGCTATTTATTGCGGACCGTTGGAACAACGGATATAAGGGGCATGGGCGGCTTGCGCAAGCATATGCCTCTTGCAGCGTGGACGTTTTTAATTGGCGGCTTGGCTTTAAGCGGAATTCCCCCACTTACGGGCTTCTGGCTGCAGCAGTCTATTTGGGTGGAGGCATCGGAGCGGCATATAGTATGGCTAGCTGCGATCATGCTTGTACTGCTTTTGACAGCAGCTTATATGTCCCGCATGTATTTTCTTATATTTGAAGGCAAGCCGCGCTTGGCTGCAGCAGCAATACTTGATCAAGGGCAAAAGCATTCGCGCCTTATGAGCTTTTCGATTGCTGCACTTGCCATAATCGTTGTCCTTTCAAGCTTCTTTCAATTGGTCTGGGGCAGCTTGCCTGAACGATGGCTCGATGGAGAAGCGGCTGGCAGGCCGGGCAGTATGTCCGTAGTATTGATGCTGGCTGCTGTGGCGATCCTTCTAGGCGGAGCTTGGCTTGGATGGCTGAAAAACAAACGAGAAGCGAGCGAGCTGCTGTCTGAAGAAACGAAGCTTTGGGATGCTTCTGCTGGATGGGCGGCAGGCAAAGCGAGTGCGCTTCAGCGGCCGATTGCCGCCGCTGGAGCGGTATTAGCGGCGATTGAGCAAGCTATGGGCGCGCTGCCCAAGCTGGCGGCTCAGCTATTGTATGCGATGGGGAGGCTGGCTGTGAGCTGGAGCGCTCGCAGTACGATTCGAGGGATGGGACTGGCGATCATACTCGGCCTAGTCATCACGATCATCATCATGGCAGCAAAGGGGGAGTGGTAAAATGGCATTTTTGACAGAGCTGCCGCTTTTGTCTTTGATGTGGCTGACCCCTGCCGCCGGGATGCTGCTTGTACTGCTCGTCCCAGTAGGGCAAGGACGAGCGTTGCAGTCGCTTGCAGTGCTTGCGGCGCTGCTTCCGCTGCTGTTTGCCGCTTTTTTATATGCGACGTTTAATCAGCAGCAGGGAGGCGGCGCTTATGCGGAGCAGCATCCGTGGATTGAAATTCCGCTTCCTTTTGCTATATCAGCAGGACAAGCATATAGCGAAGCAAAATTATCCTTCTCCTATGCGGTTGCGGTAGATGGGCTCTCGCTGCCTTTGCTGCTCGCTGCCGCCCTAGTGACAGGGCTTGCTGTTGTGACAGCTGTTCAGCTTAAAAAGCGGCGCAAAGCGTTTTATTTTTGGCTGCTATGGTTGGAAGCTTCACTGATGGGGCTTTTTATCGCCAGAGATGTTTTGCTGTTTATTGTATTTTTACAGGCTGCGATCGTCGCTCTTTATTTTCTGGTTGGCATTTGGGGCAATCCGGATAGCGAGCGTACGGCGAATCGGCTATTGGCAGGGGCTGGACTCAGTTCCATGCTGCTGCTTGTCGTATTCCTCATTTTGACCTGTACGGCGGGTCTTCGTGTAGAAAAGGTCGGCGAGCAGCTCCAGACGGTATACAGCGGGGGATACGGGGGAATCGCCCATGGACTGCTTGCAGGAGAAATGGCAACGAGCCAAGTGGTACAAGATAGGGTAGCCGCTGAGCCATTGTCCGAAGGTGTGAGGATGGTGCTATTTATTTTGCAGCTTATCGGTTTCGGGCTGCTTATGCCGCTTCTACCTGTTCATAGCTGGCTTATGAAAGCGCAGGCCAGTGCACCAATATCGGTAGCGATGATTATTTCAGGGCTGCTTCCGGCTGCTGGGGCTTATGGACTGCTGCGTTATGGGGTATTTTTGTTTCCAGAGCAAGCGGAGAAAATGGCCCCAGCCATAGCGGCTATCGGCATTATTCAGCTTCTGTATGGGGCTTTGCTGGCGCTGCGCCAAACAGATATGAGGCAGCTGCTTGCTTACGCCTCACTTAGCCAAATGGGATTCATTTGGCTGGGTATCGCCGCCTTTAATGAGATTGGGCTGCAAGGGACGATCTTTCAGCTCATGGCGGTCAGCTTATGCTTTGCCCTGCTATGGCTCGTTGTCGGCAGCTTGCAGGAGAGGGCTAAGACGACGGCGATATCCGAGCTTGGCGGCTTGGCCCGCTCGCTTCCGTTTATTTGCGGCATGCTTATGGCCGCCGTGCTGTCGCTTATCGGCATTCCTGGCTTTGCTGGCTTTCCCGGGATTTTGCTGTCGCTGCTCGGCTTATTCGATACGCTGCCATGGCTCGCAACTGCCGCAATACCAGGAATCGTGCTCACTGCGGTTTACATGCTGAGAGGCCTGCTGAGCGTAATCTTCGGACCGATTGATGAGCGGCATAGCGCTTTCAAGGACGCCCGCTTCATTGAGGCGATGCCGATGATTATATTGCTTGCCTTTATCGTCCTACTGGGCTGCTTCCCGTCATTTTTAACTGATACGGTGCAGCAAAGCATTACAGGGCTTTATAGTCAGCTGCTGTCAGGCAGGATGGAGGGATAGGCTCATGACAAATAGTGAAGCGCTGGGGTCGCAGTTTTGGTTGGGTACGGTGCAGCTTATTCCGGAGCTGCTCCTCCTTTTGCTGCTGGTTATACTGGCTGCTGGTGACCGGTTTCGCTTGTGGAACCGAAAGGGAGCGCCGTCAGGCGGGATGATGCTGCCTTGGCTGGCCATCGTATTTGCGTCCGCTTTATGGCGCATGTTAGCGAATAATGCAGAGGCGGCGATAGCGATTGCAGAAGGCAGACAGCCCGGCGGAGTCGCGGGAATCACGTATCTTGCCTTGAATACGGAAAGCCTAATGTTTCTGCTGGCTATTGCGGGCGCGATCATAGTGGTGCTGCTCAGCCTCGGAGAAGAGCGGGAGCAGCGTATCAACCATTATTTTTATATTCCTGCAGCCCTGCTTGGTATTCGTCTGATGCTGACGCCTTCCAATCTGATTACATTGTATGTTGGACTTGAGCTATTTAGCTTGGCGGCGCTCAGCTTGATTTTTGCCTCGTTAGACAAGCGCTATAAGCAGCTTTCGCGGCCCGGGCGCCCGGCATTGCGCTTCTCGGCTCGTTCCGGTGTCGCTACTGCCCTGCTGCTGTTCGGCATGTCTTATATTTATGGTTTGACTGGAGAGCTGGACTTTTCTGCTATTCGCGCGGGCATTTCTGATTTGAAGCCGTATGCTTCACTTGTCTACATGGCTATTTTGCTGATGGCATGTGGTTTGGGTGTTAAAGTGGCAGCTCTGCCATTTGGCATTTGGGTATCAAACGATGAGAATAAAAGCACAAGCTTCTCTTATACGGCTGGCGCAATATTTCTGACGATAGCAGGCCAAGGGGCAACTGCCGCTGTATTATTTCACTTGCTCCATGAAATGGGAATTGTTGAACTATTGGGTTTCAATAGCGCTTATATCGGCTTGCAGGCAATTGCAGCTAGTCAAATAGCCTGGGGCACGGTCGCCCTGCTGAGGCAAAAGCAGGCTGCTCACATATTGGGCTGGGCGAGCGTCATCAACAGCGGTTATTTGCTTGTTCCGGTTGCGCTTAGTCTTGCACCAGTTCATAGCAGTTCATTGGCACCGCTCGTCTATCAATTCTCTGTGTATATGCTGGCGATGTTTGGGGCCACGGCAGTTTTGGCAGTCATTCAGAAATCGGTGGGGCATGGCAAGCTCAGCGGTCTTGCTGGCTTGTATCATCGGTCGCCTTGGCTCGCCGCGGCTATGGCTGTTTTCGTTCTGTCGCTTGCAGGAATGCCCGTTACAGGGGGCTTTTTTGCTAAAGTGTATATTTGGCTGGGCAGCACCGCAGCAGAGGCCTATTGGCTGCTGGGCGTCATGGCTGTGTGCAGTCTGGCGGCCGCCTATGCTTATTTCGGCTTCATCCGGCAAATGTTCATGAGAACAGGCAGCGACGAGCGAACGCTTCCGCTTGCCGCCTCTGTGGGCATTGCGATTTGCGCCGTTACTCTTGTCGTGCTGGGCTTGTTCCCAGGCTTGCTGATGAGGTAGCTGGGGCTGCTGATTGGAAGGGCCCCAACTGGGTAAGAAGACAGTATGGATTCCTGCAAGCAGGGTCTTTAGTCGTTATCTTAAGCGAGAACAAGGACAAGTCTGCTCGAAGCGCGAAAGTTACATGGGAGAGTTAGCGGATATAACGGTATTAGAATGAGAGAGTTAACGGATATAACGGCAGTAGAATGAGAGAGTTAACGGATATAACGGCAGTAGAATGAGAGAGTTAGCGGATACAACGGCATTAGATAGATGTAAATTGCGGGCAAGAATTAGTGCAAGTGCGGAGCGCAAGTGCGGAGTGCAAGTGCGGAGTGCAAGTGCGGAGTGCAAGTGCGGAGCGCAAGTGCGGAG
>NZ_JBPULM010000019.1:0-669 GCF_055814915.1 Paenibacillus sp. R-74696 | reverse complement strand
TACTGCACCGCTACAGCGGCAGCCGGGATGTGGTGTTTGGCGGGGTGGTATCGGGCCGACCTGCCGACCTTCCGGGCGTGGAAAGCATGATCGGACTGTTCATCAACACGCTGCCCGTCCGGGTCGTGTGCGAGGGTCAGGAGACGGCGGCGGATGTGCTGCACCGGATGCAGGCGGACGCGCTGGCTGCGCAAGCCTATGGCTACTATCCGCTACATGAGATCCAGGCGCATGGCACCGGAACGAGAGAGCTGTTTGACCATATTCTAGTGTTCGAGAATTATCCGATGCCGACGAGCTCGGAAGCTTCCCTAGATGTGAGCGGACTGGTGATTACTGGCGTGCAGGCGGACGAACAAACGAATTATGACCTGAATGTGATGATTCAGCCAGGAGAAGAGCTAGTCGTACATTTCGACTATAACGGACAGGTGTACGAACAAGGGGCTATGGAGCGGGTGCAAGGTCACTGGCTGCAACTGGTGGAACAGATCGTGAGCCAGCCGAACGTGCCGGTCACGCAGTTGGAGCTGCTGACGGCAGAGCAGCGGGAGCAGTTGCTGGTGCAATTCAACGCTACGGAGCTGGAACTCCCTGAGAACGCGACGGTGCATGGGCTATTCGAGGAGCAGGCTGCACGAACGCCGGGTCATCCGGCGCTGGTGAGCG
>NZ_JBPULM010000018.1:0-285955 GCF_055814915.1 Paenibacillus sp. R-74696 | reverse complement strand
TATCGCTTTACATTAACCGAAGTTAATGTGGCAGTTTCACTCGTTGTTCAGTTTTCAAAGAACAATTTCTCTTGCTTGCGTTTCGTTCTTGTCTGCCGTATGTCTCAGCGGCGACTCATATAATATATCACGGGTGCCTATACCAATGCAAGTGTTTTTTTAAAAAAATATCATTTCTTTTTCAAATAGCGTTTTTCCTTGCAGCTTCAAGCCTTGAATCCCTTATATATAAAGGGATAAAGCCGCCCAGCACTTACTCTGGACGGCTTTAATTAACTGTTACATTTACGTTTTGACGACCTATACTCTCAATAATAGTAGCTAATTAAGCTTTATCTATTCCATCTGTACTTAGGATGAAATAACCTCATTGATATGTAGATGCCGTTCTACCGTTAAGTTAATAATAGATCCCTCAATGGAAACCCATGGTCTAGTTGGATGCACATGATCAGAAAACACGATCTCTCCTACCCGTTCATCACTAAGCCTAACCTTCGTTCCATTATGGAACTGCGTAACCTTCTCGACAAACACTCGAACATAAGTCGGATCAAGCTTGCCGAAAGCGTCGCTCTGGATCTGCTCTAGAACAAGATATGGCGAGACTGCCTTACGATAAGACTTGTTCAAGGTCATAGCGTGAAAAATATCAGCTATTGCTACAATCTTCCCGTACGGATGGATTTTAGCTGCATCAATGCCAAGAGGGTAACCCGTTCCGTCTACCCGTTCATGATGCTGAAGAGCTGCGAGCTTGGCGCCATCGTTAAGAGATGCTACATTTTTGAGCATTTGGTAGCCCAGCACGGTATGCCGTTTCATCTCTTCCAGCTCTTCTACGGTTAACGCAGTCGGTTTAGAAAGGATCGAACGATCAATACGCGTGTTCCCAAAATCATGAAGCAAGCCGCCAAGAGCAACCTGCATCCATTCTTTTTGAGGAAAGCCGTTCCACTGCGCAATAAGATAAGAAGTAAGTGCACACGCAATGCTGTTATGAAGCAAATAGTCACGCTCCATAAAACTGCGCGGCACAAACGTCAAAATCTGATAGTTCTTAATATGCTGCAGCAAATTCTCCATCTGATTGCGAATATCCATAATAGGGATGCCTTGCGGCGCCGCATGATCATTAAAGACTTGTCTCAGCAGCACCAGCATCTTGTCATATTCATCATGCAGGGAAGAAGCAGCAAACGGCTTATCGTCCACTTGCTTGGAGGCAGCGCCTGCTTTGGCATCTTCCGACGCTTTAGCAGGAGCTGCTGGTCCATCAACGGCCACGTTTGAAATGATGAAAGCTCTCAAAATTTCTAGCTCGCGGCCAGCAATAACCTTGCCTTTTTGAAGTAGTACCCGACCTAACGGGGTAAGGACATCTTCACTAATCTTATCGCCTAACTTCACTTGTGATAAAGTCACCGTTGGCACAACGGTTCCCTCCCCATGTCCTGGATTCCCCTGATATAAAAACTATTCGTTCTCTTCGCTGTCTGAAGGCTGTGCAGCATCAAATTCAGTCGCTTCGCCTTCTTCCAGATCATCGCTTACTTCTTCACTGCGGGCAATACGAGTAACCGTTGCTACTGTATCTTCATCGCGGGTATTAATCAATTTAACGCCCTGCGTATTGCGGCCCATCGTAGAGATACCTTCCATGCTTGTCCGAATCAATGTGCCTGATGCAGTCATAATCATTAGATCCTCATCATTTACAACGACCTTCAAGCTGACAATCGGTCCGTTCTTATCCGTAACGTTAAGCGTCTTAATCCCTTTACCGCCACGGTTTTGAATACGATATTCGCTCATTGGCGTCCGTTTGCCATACCCTTTGGACGTAACAATCAGCACATCATTATCATTCATGACGATATCCATATCAATAACAGCATCGCTCTCATCAAGCTGGATACCCTTCACGCCTGTAGCCGAACGGCCCATAGAGCGCACGTCATTTTCAGAGAAACGAATCGACATGCCTTCCGCAGTTCCCATAACAATCTCCTGTTGACCGTCTGTCAGCTTGACGCCAATCAGATCATCATCTTCACGCAGCGAGATGGCAATGAGGCCGACTTTGCGAATGTTGATATAGTCATCGAGAGGCGTTTTCTTCACGACACCTTGACGGGTAGCGAAGAACAGATAATGATTCGGGTCAAAATCCTGTACAGGAATAACCGCATTAATCGTCTCGCCCTGCTCGATTTGAATTAAGTTAATAATCGGTGTACCGCGTGCTGTCCGGCTAAGATCAGGAATCTCATAAGCTTTCAGCTTGTACACCTTGCCTTTATTAGTAAAGAAGAGCAGGTAGTGATGCGTATTGGATACAAAAAGATGCTCGACGAAGTCATTGTCCTTCGTATCCATGCCAACGACACCTTTTCCGCCCCGCTTCTGGCTCCGATAAGTCGTAACCGGCAGGCGCTTGATATAGCCGCTGTGCGTAATGGAAATAATAACATCCTCGCGAGGAATCAAATCCTCATCCAGAATCTCCTCATCACTAGCCGTAATTTCCGTACGACGCTCATCGCCAAAACGATCTCTAATCTCATTGAGCTCTGTGCTAATAATAGCAAGCACGAGCTGCTCATCAGCGAGAATCGCTTTGAACTCGGCAATTTTCAATAGAAGCTCTGTATATTCTGCTTCAATCTTATCGCGTTCCAGACCTGTAAGGCGCTGCAAACGCATATCGAGAATGGCTTGTGCCTGCTCGTGGCTTAGATCGAATCGAGTGATCAAGCCTTCACGTGCTATTTCCGCTGTTTGGGAACCGCGTATCAACGCAATAACCTCATCCAGATGATCAAGCGCAATCCGATAGCCCTCCAAAATATGAGCGCGTGCTTCGGCTTTCTTCAAATCGTATTCCGTACGGCGACGAATAACCTCGATTTGATGCTGCAAATAATGATAGAGTACTTCGCGCAAATTCAACGTCTTCGGCTCGCCATTTACGAGAGCAAGCATATTAATACCGAAGTTGGATTGCATTTGCGTCTGTTTGTATAAGTTGTTGAGCACTACGCTAGGATTCACGTCGCGGCGAAGCTCGATAACGACCCGCATACCATTACGATCAGACTCATCACGCAAATCCGTAATGCCGTCGATCTTCTTCTCCCGAACGAGCTCAGCAATTTTCTCAACGAGACGGGCTTTATTTACTTGATAAGGCAGCTCATACACGATAATACGCGCTTTGTTGCCATTCTCTTCAATCATTGCGCGCGCTCGCATAGTCACCGTTCCACGACCCGTCAAATAAGCTTGACGAATGCCGCTTAGTCCCATAACAATACCTGCCGTTGGGAAATCAGGTCCTTTTACAAAATCGATTAATTCAAGCGGTGTAATATCCGGATTCGCAATCAATGCCTGTACACCGTCAATAACTTCCCCCAAATTATGCGGAGGAATGTTCGTGGCCATACCTACAGCTATCCCTGTTACACCATTGACTAGCAGGTTAGGAAAACGCGCCGGCAATACCGCAGGCTCCTTCTCTTCACCGTCATAGTTCGGAATGAAATTCACTGTTTCCTTGTTAAGGTCACGCAGCAGCTCCATTGCAATCTTCGATAGACGAGCTTCCGTGTAACGCATAGCTGCTGCCATGTCGCCATCAACCGAACCGAAGTTGCCGTGACCATCTACCATCATGTACCTCATTGAGAAATCCTGTGCCATACGCACCATAGACTCATACACAGCCGAATCACCGTGAGGATGATACTTACCGATGACTTCGCCTACAATCCTTGCGGATTTTTTGTGAGGCTTGTCCGGTGACATCCCAAGCTCCGACATTGCGAATAAAATCCGGCGATGAACAGGCTTGAGTCCATCCCTTACATCGGGCAATGCGCGACTTACGATAATACTCATTGCATAGTCCATAAAGGAATCGCGCATTTCCGTGCCTATATCACGGTCTTTAATCTGCGAATATTGTTCTTCCGCCATGCTTTACCTCCCTGACGTCTATCTGCAAACCTGTAAACATCATTGTCTCTCTAGTTCTTTCTCAAATAAGACGATACTAAACCTAAATTCCACGAACATAGCCGAAAAAATAGGTTAAATACCGTATTCCGTAACGCTCCGATTGCCATAAACTAAACAAATCCAACTTTTATTATACCACTCATTCTAAACTCTGTCTCCTGCCGGAATAAGAAACGATAGGCTCAGGCAGTGATTCAAAGAAAGGGGAATCAAGCTTGTCTATACAACGCGTTACTAGCAAATGGGCTAAAACACAGGTGCTCCTGCGCTCCGAACATTTACGCGAATACATGCCTGCTACCGAGCTGTTCAGCAAAGAAAGCCTGCTTGCTATGCTCACCCAATACAGCATGGTTTATGTAAAACCCGTCAATGGCACATTTGGAAAAGGGGTCATTCGAGTCGAGCAATATGCCGCTCCAGGCCGAGGCTTCCGATACCAGATTGAAACCAGTGTCCGCACGTTCGCAACCTTCGACCAATTGTACAACAGCCTTTATCCCTATCAAGTGGGCAAACGCTACCTCGTACAAAGGGGAATATTCCTGCTTCGCCATCAGAAGCGGCGCTTTGATATCCGCGTGATGGTACAGAAAAATCCGCAAGGCAGCTGGGAAGCAACGGGCATCATCGGTCGTCTCGCCCATCCTGCAAAAATCGTCACCAACTACCATAGTGGTGGCACGCCAATGCCTTTCGAACAGCTCATGAATGGTCATCTGTCCGCAACGGAGCAGCAAGCGTATAGACAGCGTTTGAACAAGCTAAGCCTATCCATCGTCCACCAGCTGCATCAGGCTTATCCGCGAATTAAAGAAATCGGTGTCGATATTGCAATCGATACGAGGCTGCGCCCATGGATATTAGAGGTCAATACCTGCCCCGATCCTTTTATTTTCCGCAAGCTTCCCGACAAGTCCGTGTTTCGAAAAATATATCGTTACGCCGTTGCCTATGGCCGGTATAAAAGAAAATAGCCGCTGCTAGTGCATATCCTCATACTGCGCGCAAGGCTCCGTATAAAAACACATTCTAGAAACGGCTATTTATAATTTAAAAGCGGCAAGTTATGCCGCTGTACTTAAAAGATTCAGCGAGTAATGAATCAAAGAAAAGCTAAATGTCGAGATTTTTAACACTTAAAGCATATTGCTGGATGAAGTTACGACGCGGCTCAACGTTGTCGCCCATCAGCGTATCAAAAATCGTATCAGCTTCAATGGCGTCATCAATCGTTACTTGAAGCATGGAACGGCTTTCCGGATCCATCGTGGTTTCCCAGAGCTGGACAGCATCCATCTCGCCCAAGCCTTTATACCGCTGAATGTTAATTTTGCCGGTTTGGCCGAACTCCGCAATAATTGCATCACGTTCCTTCTCGTTCTGCGCATAACGAATGACCTTGTTGCGCTCGACTTTATAGAGCGGCGGCTGGGCGATATAAATATAGCCCGCTTCGAGAATTTTGCGCATGTAGCGATAGAAGAACGTCAGCAGCAGCGTACGAATATGTGCGCCGTCAACATCGGCATCGGTCATAATAATGACCTTGTGATAACGTGCCTTCGCCAAATCGAAGTCCTCGCTGATGCCCGTTCCAAGCGCTGTAATAATCGCCCGAATTTCTGCATTGCCGAGAATTCGGTCGAGTCTTGCGCGCTCAACGTTCAGGATCTTACCACGCAGAGGCAATATCGCCTGGAAGTGACGGTCACGGCCTTGCTTAGCCGAACCACCGGCCGAGTCACCTTCTACGATGTACAGCTCGCTGATTGCCGCATCCTTGGAGGAGCAATCCGCCAGCTTACCTGGAAGCGAGCTGACTTCAAGCGCACTCTTACGACGCGTCAGCTCACGCGCTTTGCGTGCTGCTTCACGTGCTCTAGCTGCTTGAAGGCCTTTTTCTACAATTTTGCGAGATACAGCCGGGTTCTCATCGAGAAACTCCTGAAGCTTCTCTGCAAGCAGCGATTCGACGATACCGCGAACCTCGCTGTTGCCTAGCTTAGTTTTCGTTTGTCCTTCGAATTGCGGCTCAGGAATTTTGACCGAAATAATCGCTGTCAAGCCTTCGCGCACATCATCACCTGAGAAATTGGAATCATTGTCCTTCAGCAAGTTCGTTTTGCGGGCGTAGTCATTAATAACCCGCGTGAGCGCACTTTTGAAGCCGGACTCATGCGTTCCACCCTCATGGGTATTAATATTATTCGCGAACGAATAAATATTTTCGCTATAGCCGTCGTTATACTGGAGGCCCAGCTCTACCTGAATATGATCCTTGGAGCCCTCAACATAAATCGGCGATTCATGGAGCGCTTCCTTGTTCCGGTTCAAATACTGAACGAACTCATTAAGGCCGCCTTCGTATCTGAATGTGTTTGTCATTCCCGTACGCTCGTCAGTCAGCGTAAGTTCAATTCCTTTATTTAGAAAAGCAAGCTCCCGAATCCGGGACTGCAAAATATCGTATTCATAAACCGTCGTCTCGGTAAAAATCTCCGGGTCCGGCTTAAAGCGAATCGTCGTCCCTGTATCCTCCGGCGACGTCTCTCCAATGACCTTAATATCTGATTCCGGCGCTCCGCGGCGATATTCCTGCTGGTGAATTTTCCCCTTCAGCTTGACGGTTGCAACTACATGCTCCGACAAAGCGTTGACGACAGAAACACCAACCCCGTGCAAACCGCCGGAAACTTTATAGCCTTCTCCGCCAAATTTACCGCCGGCATGAAGCACCGTCATAACGACTTCAAGCGTAGATTTCTTAAGCTTGGCGTTCTCGCCGACAGGGATACCCCGTCCGTTATCGACAACGGTAATACTGTTATCTTCATGAATCGTCACATTTATTTCAGTACAATAGCCAGCAAGCGCTTCATCGATACTGTTATCGACAACTTCCCATACGAGATGGTGGAGTCCCTTGCTGCTTGTGGAGCCAATATACATACCAGGGCGCTTGCGGACTGCTTCCAGTCCCTCTAGCACCTGGATCTGACTCTCGTCATACGTATGCTGCGGATTCAAAGACATTAATGCTCACTGCTCCTCTCAACTGCTCTTGCTACACGTTATTCTAGCCCTTGTCAGCCATTCGCTACAAAATGATGAGCTCGCTTCTTCAAGGTAGAGGATGAAATTGGCGAATAATAGATTTTCTGCTTCGTCACAACGATGGATTTCGGCTCCTCTTCGCCAATCGTCTCCACGTCCTTGCGCTTGCGAGCGCCTGCAACGAACTGCTTGGATAACTTGGAGGATTGCTCTATGGATATATCGAAAATGGCTACCAGCTCGGCAGCCCGAATAATTTTCTCGCCGCCCAAATGGATATACATGCTCCCCCGCCTCCCGATCGTTTGCGCTTATCCGCGCGTCACTTGGCCTTCACGCACATTATAGATACAAGCGTCCTGCAGCTTGCTAATATTGACGCTCTCAAGCCCGGTTGTCGTGATGAACGTCTGCACCTTGCTCTGAAATGTTTCTATGAGCTGCGTCTGCCGGTGCTGGTCAAGCTCAGACAGAACATCATCAAGAAGCAGCAGCGGATATTCCCCAATCTCCTCAGCAATCAGCTCAATTTCTGCCAGCTTTAGCGAGAGTGCGGTTGTGCGCTGCTGTCCCTGGGAACCATATACAGATGCCTCTTTGCCGTTAATAAAAAAGGCCAAATCATCGCGATGCGGCCCAACGAGCGACATCCCTCTGCGAATCTCCTGCTCTTTCACTTGTGTTAACTTTATCATAAATTGCTCAAATAAAACAGATTCATCTTCCGGCTCGCCGCTGCCAAGCGATGGGCAGTAGGTAATTGTGAGCTGTTCGCTGCCAGCCGTGATGCCAGAATGGATCTGCTCAGCCCAGCGCTGCAGTTTATGTATGAAGTGTTCCCTTTTTTTCATAATTTTAACACCTAGCTCAGCGAGCTGTGTATTCCATACATCCAGCATCGTCTGCTGCATGGAGCCAGGAGAAGCAGACTTCAGGTAGTTATTGCGCTGTACAAGCACCTTGCCGTATTGCTGAAGGGTATGCAAATAACCGGGCTGCACCTGACCGATTTCCATATCCAGAAACCGTCTGCGTACACCCGGCGTGCCTTTTACAATTTCGAGATCCTCCGGCGCGAACATAACTACATTCAGCGACCCGATGAAGTTGCTCAGCTTGCGCTGCTCGAGCCCGTTAATTTTCGCTTTCTTGCCCTGTGTAGACAGCAGCAGCTCAAGCTGCGCCGTGCCATAACGCTTATCTACCGTGCCTTGCAAGCGAGCCGAATCCGCTTCCCAGCCAATCAGCTCCTTGTCCTTGGACGTACGGTGCGATTTGGTGAGGGCAAGCGCAAATATTGCTTCCAGCAAATTCGTCTTGCCCTGGGCGTTCGGACCGACGAACAGATTGACCTGATTACTCGTCTCCAGCTCAAGCTGTCCGTAGTTGCGGTAATTTTGCAAATGAATATTTTTTAAAAACACGTCTGCTGCCCCTCCCGGTCCTTAGCTAATCATTATGAACCGGTAACAGTAAAGATGCCGAAGCCTTCTACTTCGACACGGTCCCCGACATACAACTTGCGTCCACGTCTGTTATCCGTCTCGTCGTTAATCGTAATCTTGTTCTCCTGCAGAAAAAATTTAGCTTGTCCACCTGTGGATATACAATCCGATAGCTTTAAAAACTGCCCCAACGGAATATATTCGGTGCGAATGGCAACTTCCTTCATCGTGGCTTGCCCACCTTCCTCTTCTCGAGCTCTATCTAAAATTTCCGCAAGCACTCTCGCGAGGCTGCTACGTTGTTGTCCGGTAAGGCAAAATAACGTACATGTTGTACGAATGATCTGTCGGCTTAATGATAATCGGGCTCATAGCACCTGTAAAGCCGATGAAAATTTGCTCGCTGTCAATTACTTTGAGCACATCAAGCATAAATTTGGAGTTGAATGAGATGCGCAGCGGCTCGCCTTCAAATTTTTTGGCATCGATCTGCTCCGTTACGCGGCCAAGCTCGGTTGAGCTTGAGGAAATTTCGATCGAATTGTCATCAAGCGTAATCAGACGCACAATATTCGTCTTCTCCTCACGCGACATCAAATAAGCGCGGTCGATCGCATCCATCAAATTTTTTGTATCGACGACAAGTTCTGTTTTGTACGTCTGCGGAATAATCTTTGAAGTATCTGGGTACATGCCATCAAGCATACGTGTGTAGAACAGCACATTGCCGAGCTTGAACATCACTTGGTTGTCAGCTACGACAATATCCACGAGCGCATTATGCTCAGGGACAAGCTTCGACAGCTCGACCAATGTTTTTGCAGCAATAATGACATTGGAGAAACGATATTCAGGATCGGTTTCGGTATGCGCATTGCGGCTCGCCAAACGGTGGCGGTCTGTTGCTATAAATTTCAGCTGCTGGTTGTTAAGCGTCCATAATACGCCGGTTAATACAGCCGTTTGCTCATTGGTGGATGCGGCTAGCACCGTTTGGCGGATCATCGTTTTCAACAAATCGCCTGGCATTTGAAATAAACCGTTCTCTTCAATAGACGGCAAAATTGGGAATTCCTCTGGATCAAGACCAACCATCTGGATGTCGGAGGAGCCGGAGCGGATCATCGTTTGAAACTGGGCGCCAACTTGAATTTCAACATTATCGGATGGCAGTTTTTTTATAATCTCGACAAAAAATTTAGCTGGGAGTACAACGCTTCCCGGTTTATCCACATGTGCAATAAATAAATTATCGCGTTCTACCGGGATGAAGCTCTGAATAGATATTTCAGTATCGCTTGCCGTTAAGGTCACACCTTGATGGGTAACATCTATTTTGATTCCGCCAAGAATCGGTATGGCTGGTCTGGAGGAGATTGCTTTCGCTACCTGCTGGATCGCATCGTTAAGTTCATTTTTTGAAATCGTTAATTTCATAATTTCTCTCCTATATCCGCAGGGAGACATCGCGAATCATAGTGGATGTTCCACGAATGTCTTATTCCGCTTATGGATGATGTTTTTTTAAAGATTTTTTAGTAGTCGTAGTAGTAGGGGGCCTGAATATGTGGATAAGTGGGACAAGCGCTGATAGATCAAGCCTATCCACATGTGTATAGACTGTGTATAGGCTTGTGTTCGTTTTCCGTATAAAAGTGGATAACTTTTCAGCACAATTTGCTCTGCATAACGGCTTACGTATGATTTTTGATTTTTTCAGTCAGGTTTTGCAATATTTTGTACAAGTCCTGATCGATTTTAAGCTGCTGCGTAATTTTCTCATGGGCATGAATGACTGTTGTATGGTCCCGCCCGCCAAAAGCTTCGCCGATCTTTGGCAGTGAGTGGTCCGTAAGCTCTCGAGAGAGGTACATGGCGATTTGCCGCGGATATGCCACAGCTTTCGTCCGTTTGCGCGCCTTAAACTCCTCAAGCCGCAGCCCATAAAACTCCCCGACCTTCTGCTGGATCTCGTTAATGGTAATCAGCTTCGGCCGGCTTGAAGGAATAATATCCTTGAGCGCTTCAGCTGCCAAATGGGAGGAGATATCCTGATTAATGAGCGAGGAGTAAGCGACAACCCTGATCAGGGCGCCTTCCAGCTCACGAATATTCGTATCGATCTGGTTAGCGATATAAACCATCGCTTCATTGGGAATATCGAGATTTTCGGCCTTAGCCTTCTTGCGCAAAATAGCAATCCTCGTCTCCAGATCAGGCGCCTGGATATCGGTAATTAGACCCCATTCAAAGCGGGAACGAAGGCGCTCCTCCAGCGTCGGAATTTCCTTCGGCGTACGGTCGCTGGAAATGACGATTTGCTTGCGCTCTTCATGAAGCGCATTGAAGGTATGGAAAAACTCCTCCTGCGTCCCGTCTTTACCGGCCAAAAATTGAATATCGTCAATGAGCAAAACGTCGATATTCCGGTACTTATTGCGGAAGCTTTCCCCACGGTTGTCACGAATCGCGTTAATAAATTCATTGGTGAATTTCTCCGACGAAATATACATGATCTTCGTATTGGGATTGTGATCCTTAATATAGTGGCCGATTGCATGCATCAGATGCGTTTTTCCAAGGCCAACACCGCCGTAGAGAAACAGCGGATTGTAGGCTTTCGCCGGCGCTTCAGCTACCGCAAGTGATGCCGCATGGGCAAAGCGATTGTTGGCGCCGATAACGAATGTCTCGAACGTATATTTGGAATTCAGCACATGGGTATGGCTTTCTTCCTGTACGACGGGCACATCCATTGCTCTAGGCGGCATCATAGCTGCCGGCTCGGCGCTTCGCGCCTCTTCAA
Source organism: Paenibacillus sp. R-74696 (assembly GCF_055814915.1). Taxonomy (NCBI): domain Bacteria; kingdom Bacillati; phylum Bacillota; class Bacilli; order Caryophanales; family Paenibacillaceae; genus Paenibacillus; species Paenibacillus sp. R-74696. Next base: position 274,624 of record NZ_JBPULM010000018.1, on the reverse strand, counting down.
TGGAAAAACGCACATCGACCTGTCTGCCTAGAAATTCAAACAGGGTTGTGCGAATTAGTTTTGTATAACGGCCTTCCAGCCATTCAGCTGCAAATGTTGTCGGTGCCGTAACTTCAAGCAAAGTATCATTCACGAACGAAGCTTTGGTTGCCTTAAACCAAGTATCAAAACTTGGCTTGCTCAGCTTCGTCTGAATAATTGACAACACTTGCTGCCATATATCATAAGCATGGCTGTCCACAGACGTCACTCCTTATCAAAATCGCCGAAACGGCGCAATTAAGCCATATTCTGTCGAATGAATGTCATTTTTCCAAGGAAAACATCCACAATATGAAGAAATGAAAACGGTTGAGTTATAAATAGGTGATTAACTTGTTCACATTTTTATCCACAGCCTGTTAATAAGATTGAGGATAAAGGGAAGGTATCCACATATAAAACATAACTATCATAGCAAAAGATCCCTTGTATTTCAACGGATTCGAAGATTTTATCCACATATTCAATAGCTTGTGTATAAAAGTTGCGCACAACACTAGATATTGTTTATATCTTGTTAAGATTTCGACAAAGTTCGTAAGTTCGCTGAAAAAGTTGTGCACAGCTTATTCATTTTCTGCAAAATCGCCGATTTCATTCATTTATCCACAGCTTTCGATTTATTGTTTGTAAGACGCAGGGTGAGTTGACTTTCCGAAGGGTACGTGCTTTAATTGAACTACCTGTTTTTTTTATGAAGAAGTACGGGAGGTGCAGAGTAAATGAGACCTACATTTAGACCGAATGTTAGCAAACGTAAAAAAGTGCATGGATTCCGCAAGCGGATGAGCACGAAAAACGGACGTAAAGTTTTGGCGGCGCGTCGTCAAAGAGGCAGAAAAGTTCTTAGCGCATAAGCAAAAGACCACGTCGGGTGGTCTTTTTTTTTGCCTTGCCGGCGATACTTTTGAACATAATATAGGAAAGAACGGTGAAATGGAGTCGTGCAAAGAAGATTGCGTCTGCGTAACCGTAGCGACTTTGGCCGGGTCTACCGGGGAGGCAGATCGTTCGCCAACGGGCAGTTCGTCGTATATTGGTCGAAGCAGCCTGTGGCGGAGCCTTTCCGACTGGGCATTTCAGCAAGCAAAAAAATCGGCAATGCGGTTGTTCGCAATCGGATGCGCCGCGTCATTAAAGAAATCATCAGGTTGAATGAGGCAAGGATCGTTCCAAAGGTCGATTTCATCATTATTGTTAGAAAGCCTGCGGTGGCGATGGAGACGAGCCAGATGGAAAAAAGCATTATGCATGTGCTAAGGAAGGCCGGGCTCCTCAAGCGTTAAGCGGAGACCGCTTTATGCCCATTGGGGACAGTTCGTTTCGTTTAGACGTAAGAGGTGTGCGGATAATAGAATTGGCTATCCCCATTAATATTAAAAACGGTTACATAGGTGACGAAATTACCTTATGCCATTCCTTTCTTTTGTCCTACCAATTATGGTATAGTTTAAAGGATGAGAAGGTATAGGAAATATGTCTGTAACGATGCAGATTTATCTCATGCGAAACTGCGTAGTTTGTGCTGAATGGCGACGAAACCGTTTAATGCTGGATAGGCGAAGCATCGGCTCTCAAGAGAGGAGTTTTCATGTTGTTTCGGAAAGAAAACCGTAAATGGCTTTTTGTTTTTGGCATGCTAATGACTATGGTAATCATTGCAGGCTGCGGGACGGAGATAGCTCAAACGACGAGCACGGAGGACTTGCTGAAAGGCGGTTTCTGGCAGCGTAATGTCGTTTACTATTTCGCGATTACCCTAGATACATTCGCAGATTGGTTTGCCGGATCGTATGGCTTGGCCATCCTGCTCATTACCATTATTGTAAGAACAGCCATTTTGCCGCTGACGATTAAGCAATATCGCAGCTCGAAGGCTATGCAGGCTTTGCAGCCGCAAATCGCAGAGATGAAGAAGAAATACAAGGATGACCCTAAAAAGCAGCAGGAAGAGACAATGAAACTGTTCCAGGCCAATCAGGTAAATCCGATGGCAGGATGTTTGCCACTCATTATACAGATGCCTGTATTTATCGCGCTCTATAATGCGATTTATATGAACCCTGAGGTGCGTACGCATGCTTTCTTGTGGTTGCAGCTAGGGGAGAAGGACCCTTATTACATTCTTCCCGTTATCGCCGCGGCGACAACTTTCATCCAATCGAAGATGATGCAGAAGCAGCAGACGCAAACAATGCCTGGTATGGGAGCTATGCTCGCCATTTTCCCAGTATTGATTTTCGTCATGGCGATTAATTTCCCAGCAGCTCTGCCGCTTTACTGGATTTACAGTAACATCTACACAATTGTTCAAAACTATTTCTTGTATGTGCGCAATGCTGAGAAAAAAGGCAATGACGATACAGGTACCAACGATAAACAATCTAAAGGTAAGGGTAAACGTAAGGGGGCCCTCGCGAAATGAAGAAAATCGTTGCATCAGGGAAAACGATAGAAGAGGCTGTACAGAGTGGTTTGACACAATTAAATGTGGCTGAGGATCGTGTGAGGGTAGCTGTTCTTGAGCAGCCGTCCAAAGGATTCCTCGGTTTGATCGGCGTGAAAGAAGCGAAAGTAGAACTGGAGCTTATTCCTGATCCAACAAGTGAAGCTGAGCAGTTCCTTCTGGAAGTAGCGAGCACAATGGGACTAGCTGTATCCGTTGAACGCAAGCAGACGAGGGAAGGCACGCAGCTTTCGATTTCAGGCGGGGGAGATCTCGGCATGTTAATCGGAAGGCGCGGGCAAACGCTCGATGCATTGCAGTACTTGGTTAATATTGTGGCAAACCGCTATTCGGACAGTCATCTTCGTATCGTACTTGATGCAGAGGATTTTCGCGAGCGCCGGCGCAAGACGCTGGAAGAGCTGTCGGAGCGCCTTGCGGGCAGAGTAATTCGCACGAAAAAAGAGGTTGTGCTGGAGCCGATGTCTTCCCATGAGCGGAAGGTCATTCATTCCCAGCTGCAAAATCATCCTCGTGTGAAGACATACAGCAAAGGTGATGAGCCGCATCGACGGATTGTCATTGCCCTGAAGTCATAAAGGTAGAACAGATTCGCAGCAATGGCTCCCATGGTCATTGCTGTTTTTCCATTTGAGAGGTGCTGAACACAATGATACAAGATACGATAGCCGCGATTTCAACCGCTGTTGGAGAGGGCGGTATTGCCATTATCCGCATAAGCGGTCCGAATGCAGTTGCCGGGACAGCTGCACTATTTCAAAGCCGAACCGATCTGCGCGAAGCAGACAGCCATACGGTGCATTATGGACATATCGTTCATCCAGCTACAGGCGAGCAGATTGAAGAGGTGCTGGTGACGCTAATGCGTGGGCCGCGTTCTTTTACAGCCGAGGATGTTGTGGAAATTAATGCTCATGGCGGCGTAGTCGCGGTTAAGAAGGTGCTCGATGTGGTGCTGATGCAGGAAGATATGCGATTAGCTGAGCCTGGCGAGTTTACGAAGCGGGCCTTTCTGAACGGGCGCATCGATTTAATGCAGGCGGAAGCGGTCATCGATCTTATTCGTTCAAAGTCGGATCGCGCTTTCTCCATCGCGCGCAAGCAAGCAGAAGGCTTGCTGTCTAAGCGGATTAAAGCGCTCAGGCAGACGGTCATTGAGCTGCTGGCGCATATTGAAGTGAATATTGATTATCCTGAGCATGATGTCGAGGAAATGACGACGGCTTATATTCGTGATCAAAGCCAAATTGCGCTGGATGAAATCGCTAAGCTTTTAAAAACAGCAAATGAAGGCAAAATATTAAGAGAAGGTATTATGACGGCAATCGTCGGCAGGCCGAACGTAGGCAAGTCATCATTGCTTAATATGCTGGCGCAGGAAAATAAAGCGATTGTGACCGATATTCCCGGCACAACGCGTGATGTCATAGAGGAATATGTCACGCTTAATAACATTCCGCTGCGGCTGCTTGATACGGCAGGCATTCGCGAGACGAGCGATCTCGTCGAGCAGCTTGGGGTGGAGCGGTCGCATACGGCACTTGCGGAAGCCGATCTTATTTTATTCGTGCTGAATTATAATGAGCCGCTGCATGCCGATGACCGTGAGCTGCTGGACCGAATGGCGGGTCGCCAAGTGGTATTGGTCATTAATAAAACCGACCTGCCAGGCAAGCTCGACATGGAAGAAATCGAGAAGCGTTTCAGCCCAGAAGCGATTGTCCGCATGTCGGTGCTGCAGGAAGCGGGCCTGGATTATTTGGAGAAGGCAATTAGCGGAATGTTTTTCGAAGGCAAGCTGGATTCCGGCGATTTGACCTACGTCAGCAATGTGCGGCATATTGCTTTATTAAAGAGGGCGCAGCGTTCGCTGCTTGATGGTATCGAGGCAGCGGAGGCGGGCATCCCGATTGATGTGATGCAAATTGACGTGCGTTCAGCTTGGGAGTCGCTTGGTGAGATTCTCGGGGATGCGGCCCACGATTCATTGATTGATCAAATCTTTTCACAATTTTGTTTGGGCAAATAATAAGCGATCAATAGCCTCCGGACGAACATCCATCAGGCTAGCAGCGCTTTGGGAGGTACTTGGAATGGGATACGAAGCAGGGCAATATGATGTTATCGTTATCGGTGCGGGACATGCGGGCAGCGAAGCTGCGCTTGCGGCAGCGCGTATGGGCTGTGAGACGCTATTACTGACGATAAATTTGGATATGGTGGCCTTCATGCCATGCAATCCGTCGATTGGCGGACCGGCCAAAGGGCATGTCGTTCGTGAGCTAGACGCTTTAGGCGGCGAAATGGGCCGTAATATTGATAAAACCTTTATTCAAATGCGGATGCTGAATACAGGTAAAGGGCCTGCGGTTCACGCGCTTCGCGCACAGGCGGATAAGTTTGCCTACCAGCATGAAATGAAAAAGACGATTGAGGAGACGCCAAAGCTGACGCTGCGCCAAGGAATGGCAGAAGAACTGATGGTGGAGGAAGGCAAAATAGTGGGGCTTGTGACGAAAACAGGCGCGATCTATCGGTCGAAGACGATCGTCCTGACAACAGGCACCTATTTGCGCGGCAAAATCATTATGGGTGAGCTGATGTATGAGAGCGGCCCGAATAACCAGCAGCCTTCGCTGAAGCTGTCAGCAAGTCTGAAGGAGCATGGCTTCGAGCTGGTGCGTTTCAAAACCGGTACGCCGCCACGCGTGCACAAGGATACCATTGATTTTACAAAGACAGAAATTCAACCGGGCGATGAGCAGCCGAAATTTTTCTCACATGAGACGATTTCCTCCAATAATGAGCAGCTTCCATGCTGGTTGACTTATACGTCGGAGCAAACACACAAAATCATTAACGATAATTTGCATCGCGCACCGATGTTTTCGGGAGCAATTGAAGGCACAGGCCCAAGATATTGTCCGTCGATCGAAGATAAAATTGTGCGTTTTGCCGATAAGCCAAAGCATCAGATTTTTCTGGAGCCGGAAGGTCTGCATACGTCGGAGTATTATGTACAAGGACTTTCCACAAGCATGCCGGAAGATGTCCAATTGGGCATTTTACGATCAATCCCAGGTTTGGAAAAAGTTGAAATGATGCGCAATGGCTATGCGATTGAATATGATGCAGTCGTGCCGACGCAGCTATGGCCATCATTGGAGACAAAGGTCGTTGACGGGTTATTCACAGCTGGACAAATCAACGGTACTTCCGGTTATGAGGAAGCGGCTGGCCAAGGTGTTATTGCAGGAATAAACGCTGCTCGTAAAGTGCAAGGGAAAGAACCGGTCATTATTGCGCGTTCCCAAGGCTATATTGGCGTAATGATCGATGACCTTGTAACGAAGGGGACTAGTGATCCTTATCGGTTGCTAACTTCCCGTGCAGAATATCGCTTACTGCTTCGCCATGACAATGCTGACCTGCGTCTGACTCCAATTGGCTATGAAATTGGTTTGATTTCGGAAGAGCGTTATGAAAGCTTTTTGAATAAAAAAGCATTGGTTGAACAAGAAATTGAAAGATTGCGCACGACAAAAGTGAAACCAGAGGAAGCGCTACCCGTATTAAAAGCTGCGGAATCAGCTGAAATTCCGTTTACGGTAGATGCGTTATCGCTGCTGCGCCGTCCAGAAATTACGTATGCGATGCTGGAAAGCATTACGCCTTCAGAGCTTGCTTTGACAGAGGAAATGAAGGAGCAGGTTGAAATTCAAATTAAGTATGCCGGATACATTGAGAAGCAGCTGTTGCAGGTTGAACGACTGAGCAAAATGGAGAAAAAACGGATACCGGATGATATCGATTATTTCGATGTGCAGGGGCTTGCTTCTGAAGCGAAGCAAAAGCTGTCGGACATCAGACCGTTGTCCATCGGTCAGGCTTCCAGGGTAGCTGGCGTAACGCCAGCTGATATTTCCATACTGCTCGTTTATTTAGAGCATTATAACCGCGTTGTAGCGGCGAGAGGATAGAAGAACAAACGATGGAACAGACGATAGAGTGGTTTCCAAAGCTGATGCAAGAGCGGGGAATTGCCTTATCCCAGCATCAGCTTGATCAGTTCGATACGTATTATCGCTTATTGGTCGAATGGAATGAACGCATGAATTTGACCGGTATAACAGAACGTGAAGCCGTCTATGAAAAGCATTTTTATGATTCGGTTTCCCTTTCTTTTTTTATCGATATGAAAGCAGTCAATAAAATAGCGGATATTGGTTCTGGTGCAGGCTTTCCAAGCATTCCACTAAAAATCTGCTTCCCGCATTTGAAAATAGTGATTGTTGATTCCTTGAATAAACGTATCCAGTTTCTTAATGCTTTGGCAGAGCAGCTGGGTATTGCTGACGATGTCAGCTGTGTTCATGGACGTGCTGAGGATATCGGCAGACTGCAAGGTCATCGTGATGCCTATGACTTGGTAACAGCAAGAGCTGTTGCCAGGCTAAATGTACTGAATGAGTTTTGTTTGCCCTTTGTACGCAAGAGCGGTCTGTTCGCAGCGATGAAAGGTTCGCAAAGTGAGGAAGAGGTTCGGGAAGCGGGGACCAGCTTGAAGGAGCTGAAAGCTGCTGTCCGTTCCGAGCACAGCTTCACATTACCATTCGAACAATCCGAACGGCATATTGTGCTGATTGAGAAACGTGAAGCAACTCCGCGCAAATATCCCCGTAAAGCGGGAACACCACTAAAACAGCCTATTTTATAAACACGATCTACACGATTACTTATTATAGAATTTAAGCTTGAGGCAGATAAATGGAAATGGTAAGTTTAGGGATGTTTCACGTGAAACATTGCTTGCTATTTCCAGATTTCTGCTTGTATTTTTATTTAGCATTCAAGGCTGTCAAGCAGGAAATACTTAGGGGCAAGTAGAAATAATAGAGAGAACAAAATAGCAGGAAGCTCTTTATTTTTGCAGAACAGCACACATATTTTTAAATATAAGAATGTACAAGTTATCCTCTTATAATCGGCGCATATCTCATTGTTAAACGGTAGCTTTGCCGCCAGAGGACGGTGACAACCGTTTACGCTTGTATTCAAAATCATTTGTAGCCTTCTGTAACCATTTCCGATAGTCTCTATTGAAGTGGAACAGAATATAAGCAAGACTGTTATTTGGCAGCACATCTTTGAAGCTGGCTCTGCTACTATAATGGAGCCGTTTCTTGATCGGGTGGTAGTGGATAAATGAAAGAGCATCTTTCTCGTTTGTTTGGTTTGAATGACCAACGCAGTAACAACAATGAAGAGGTTAAACAAATTCCGGTTAATGAAATCGACACGAGTCCATTTCAACCAAGGTCCATATTTGATGATGATCGAATTGATGAATTATGCCAGACGATTAAGACGCACGGCATTATTCAACCTATCGTTGTGCGGATGCGGAATAACCGTTATGAAATCATTGCGGGTGAACGCCGCTGGCGTGCTGTAACGAAGCTTGGTTATGATACGATACCAGGCATTATTCGCGAGTTTAATGACTCACAAACGGCATCTATCGCGTTAATCGAAAATTTGCAGCGGGAAAATCTAACGGCTATTGAAGAGGCTGTTGCTTACCAGAAGCTGATCGAGCTGCATCAATTGACGCAGGAAAGCTTGGCGCAGCGATTGGGGAAAAGCCAATCAACGATTGCCAATAAGCTAAGATTGCTGGCACTTAATGATGTAGTTAAAAGCGCGTTAATGGAACGTAAAATTACCGAACGTCACGCACGGGCATTGTTGGCTCTGCCTACTGAAGAGCTCCAGCTTCAAGTGCTGGAAGAGATTATTACCAAAGAACTCAATGTAAAGCAAACGGAAATTCGAATTGCTTTTCTGAATGAAACAGTTAAAGCTAAAAAAGTAAAACGGGTATCTTTTACGAAAGATGTTCGGCTTGCTCTTAATACAATTAGACAGTCTATTGAGATGGTGTCAGGCTCTGGCTTGCAAATTAAGACAAATGAGAAGGATCATGAGGATCATTATGAAATTGTGATTCACATTCCTAAACGTTAGGCGTATGATTCGTTAAAGGGACTCTTAAATCCTCATTTGCATGTAGATACTATTAAATGCGATAATAGATTTAACTGCTGCCGTCCTCGCTGCTTGCTGAGGGCGGCGAATCCATTTATGCTAATATTACTACTAGGCGATGTCCCGCTACTGGACGGTTACCGCTTATATTGCTTCTTTGTTAATAGCTTTTACACAGAGTATAGAGGTGAAAGACTTGTCTAAAATTATAGCAATAGCGAATCAGAAGGGTGGCGTCGGCAAAACGACGACATCAGTTAATTTGGGTGCTTGTCTGGCGACGCTTGGCAGACGGGTGCTGCTTGTTGATATTGATCCGCAAGGCAATACGACTAGCGGAGTAGGTATTAATAAGGCAGATGTTGAAAGCTGTATTTATGATGTGCTTGTAAATGATATCGATCCACATGAAGCGATGGCAGATACGAAAATTCCGGGCTTGAAAATTATCCCTGCCACCATTCAACTTGCTGGGGCGGAGATTGAGTTGGTTCCAACTATTTCCAGGGAAGTTCGTTTAAAGAAAGCGCTGCATTTATTAAAAGATCAGTTCGATTATATTTTAATCGACTGCCCACCATCTTTGGGATTATTAACCATTAATTCCTTAACCGCTGCTGATTCGGTCATTATTCCAATTCAATGTGAATATTACGCCCTGGAGGGCTTGAGCCAACTTCTGAATACGGTGAGATTGGTGCAAAAACATTTAAACACAACGCTGCAAATTGAAGGCGTATTGCTTACGATGCTTGATGCCAGAACGAATCTGGGCATTCAGGTTATTGAAGAAGTGAAGAAATACTTTCAACAGAAGGTATACCAGACGATTATTCCGCGTAATGTGCGCTTAAGTGAAGCGCCTTCTCATGGACAAGCGATCATTACGTATGATCCTAAATCGAAGGGTGCAGAAGTATATCTTGAACTGGCGAAGGAAGTGATTACGTATGAGCAAGCGGCTAGGTAGAGGTCTGGATGCACTTATTCCATCGCTTTCGGTAAACGATGATGATAAAGTCATTGAGGTTGCAATTGCGCAATTGCGACCAAACCCTTACCAACCACGGAAAACATTTGATGAACAGTCGATAAAAGAATTGGCGGAATCGATTAAGCAGCATGGTGTCATTCAGCCTATTATTGTTCGCACTGTAATGAAGGGCTATGAGATTATTGCGGGCGAACGTCGATTCAGAGCATCGCAGCTTTGCGGCAATGCGACTGTTCCGGCAGTTGTCAGATCGTTCTCGGATCAACAGGTTATGGAAATTGCGCTGATTGAAAATTTGCAGCGTGAAGATCTAAATGCGATAGAAGTGGCGATAGCTTATCAGAACCTCATGGACAAGTTCAAGCTGACCCAAGAAGAGCTTTCTATGAAAGTAGGCAAGTCCAGATCGCATATTGCTAATTTCGTGAGATTGCTGGCCTTGCCAGAATCTATTAAAGACAATGTTTCACGTGGAACAATTTCCATGGGACATGCCCGTGCACTGGCAGGCATTAAAGATTTGAAGGTGCAGCTGGAATTGGCCGAACTCATTATTAATCAGGGCTGGAGCGTACGTGAACTGGAGGAAGCGATTCAGAAGCTGGAGTCGATTAAGGATGAGGACAGCAATGACGGCAAACAGGCCAAAGGCAAAACGAAGAAGCGTGACCCTTATATTGAAAGCTTAGAGGAGTCGCTCAGAGAACGCTTCAAAACAACAGTGAAAATTAAGCAGCAAAAGGATAAAGGGAAAATCGAACTTCAATATTATAATAAACAGGACTTGGAACGGCTTCTGGAGATGCTTCAATACATGGCGTAGTCTTGATAAGATAGCATACCCGAGGTGTAATCTTTGATCCTGAAGATTAAACTAAGGTATGCTATTGTTATGAGAAGAAACGTTAGTGATGGTGGGAGTGGATGGATGATGAATACTGATGGTGAAAAAATCATTTACTTAGATCATGCTGCAACTTCATGGCCGAAACCTAACTCGGTTATTGATGCTGTAAATCATGCTATGCTGCATGATGCAGCTAATCCGGGGAGAGGCAGTCATCGAATGGCTGTTCGGGCAAGCCGTGTGTTGTTTGATACACGAAAGCAATTAGCTAAACTGTTTCGGGTGAGAAACCCTAATGATATTGCATTTGCAGGGAATACGACAGGCGCTTTGAATATGGCGATAAAAGGCTATCTCAAAGAAGGCGACCATGTAGTTGCTACTGGAATTGAACATAATTCCGTAAGACGGCCGTTGGAGTTTTTAAAGCAGTCACTCGGAATAAAGGTCACCTACGTAGAGGCGGACGAACAGGGTAATATAACGGTTGATCAAGTGCGGGATGCTCTTGTGCCGCAGACGACGCTAGTTATCGTGAGCCATAGTTCAAACCTGCTGGGAACCATTGTCCCTTTAGCTGAAATTGGCGAGCTGACCCGACAAAGAGGTGTGAAGCTGCTAGTGGATGCTGCTCAAAGTGCAGGGATTCTAGAAATTGACGTTGAAGCTATGGGGATTGATATGCTTGCTTTCCCAGGGCATAAAGGGCTGCTCGGTCCACAGGGCACAGGGGGCTTGTACATCCATCCGGAGCTAGACCTTGTTCCAATGCTCCATGGCGGTACTGGGAGCCAATCTGAGGCGGCTGAGCAGCCTCGTGTGCGTCCGGATCGTTATGAAGCGGGGACGCAAAACACGCCAGGTCTGGCTGGTTTGAAGGCTGGCGTGGAGTATGTTCTGAATGAGACGGTTCATAAAATCCATACTAAGGAATGGACGCTTACCCAGCAGATGATGGAGGGGTTGTCTGCGGTAGAAGGAATCAGGCTGCTTGGGCCGAAGCTTGGTCAGCAGCGGACGGGTATGGTTTCCTTTGTAGCGGAAGGCGTCGATCCTTCGGAGATGTCTTTTATTTTAGACCAGCATTACCAGATCGCTGTGCGTGCGGGCTTTCATTGTACGCCGCTTGCCCATGCCAGCGCAGGTACGATGGCTACAGGAGCGGTTAGAGCGAGTGTGGGTTATTTTACAACAGAGGCGGAAGTGAGTGCTCTCGTTGATGCGGTGCGTGAAATACGTACGCAATATAAAATTTGATTTATTTCTGGGGGCGGAAAGGTTTACATGAATGATTGGATGAACAACCCTTTATACGGTTTGTTGGCATTACTGGTACTGCTGCTTTTTATTATTTTAATGTGGGTCATTTCTCTGGGGAGAAGGCTCAAAAAACTGCGCAAGCAGTATGTTGAAGTCATGGGCAATACAGGTGTGACGAATATTGAAGAAGTCGTTATTGGTCTGAAGCAGGAAATAGCCGAGCATGCAAGGCATTCGAGAGCAGTGGAGGCGCAGCTGGAGCAACTGGAACGGCGCCAGCTTGAGGAGAAGGGACGCTTGGGTATTATTCGCTATAATGCGTTCTCGGAGCAAGGAAGCGACCTTAGCTTCTCCATCGCAATTGTAAATGCCGCGCAAGACGGAGTCGTCGTGTCGAGTATTCATAGCAGGGATAGTGCTTATGTGTATGCCAAGCCGTTAGAGGGCGGACAATCAACTTATCCGTTAACACCGGAAGAGCTGCAGGCGATTGCGAAAGCAAAATAAAAAGGGCGATTCTAGAGCTGTAGGTTGTATCATTCGGCTGAAGCGGCTTGCTCTCTAGCCTGAAGCATGACGCGATTACTGCCCATTATAGCGGAGAAAAGGCCAAAGGCAATAAGGTCGGCCATCTTGATAACAAGATGCAGACGGGTATTTTGCAGCACGAAGTATTCCATAAAACCACCCACATTCACGATGCCGGTAATATGCATATCACCGACAGGCGGGAGCTCCTTATTAACACCGGCTCCAGGGCGTACCGGACCCGTTCCAATATGAACGGAGCCAATGCTGGATACTTGTCCTAAACAAGCATCAATGCCAATGATAAATGGATTGTGGTGGTTTTGATGAATAAGTGCCAACGTATCGGTCAGGTTCATCGCGTGAACCGGCTCTTCCAGCGTGCCGTATAAAGCAAAGTAAGGGCTGTTGTATTTTGCGAGAGAGGTTCCGATGATGGGGCCAAGCGAATCGCCCGTTGAACGGTCGGTACCCACGCATACGATGATGAGCGGCCTGGCACCTGAAAGCTCATTGAGCATCAGGGAGAGTCTGTTTACGATTAACGTCATGGCGTTGGTATCGGTATGCGGAACTTTCAACGGTACATCCTTCAAAAAAGAAAGTTTCATAGAATCCCTCCGTTATAGCTAATATGTTATCTAGTATATGGATGGGACAACCATTTTATACGTCATAAACCCACTGATTACGTTGCGTAAAAAGAGGGAGAGGAGAAAACTGGCTTATGTTGATTGCCTTTGATTCCACACAGCAGGCGTTGCGCGCGGAAATGCTGCTCGAATATGCGGAGATTGAAATAGATATTTGTCCAACCCCTAAAGAGATTACGGCTGGGTGTGCCTTGTCTATTCATTTTCCAGAGGACGATTTGGAGACGGTGCAGCAGGTCATTGTGTCTGAGAACGTTGAAATAAGAGGGATTTTTAAACCTATTCATTCGGGATATGAACAAGTGAATCTGTAGGAGGAAATAGCTCTTGAATACACTAAACATGTACAAAAACTTCATGGAGTGGTTGACCAATATGGAAACTTGGCAGCGCTTCGGTGAATCAGCGCTTCGGATAGCGCTCATTATTGTTATTACGCATTTGCTTATATGGATTGTCAATAAATCGATTGATCGTATATTATCAAATAAACAAACAAGCCGGTTGCCGATGCAGGCTAGAAGAATGGTTACGGTAGGACGGCTGCTCAAAAATATCGTTATGTACGCTTGCTATTTAATTGGCGGCATGCTGTTAATGTCGGAGCTGGGCATTCAGCTGGGGCCGCTGCTCGCAGGTGCCGGAATCGTAGGTTTGGCTATTGGTTTTGGCGCACAGAGCTTGGTAAAGGACATTATTACCGGATTCTTTATTATTTTGGAGGATCAGTTTGCCGTGGGCGATGTCATTCAGGCTGGACAGTTTAAAGGAACGGTCGAGGTTATCGGATTGCGTACAACTAGACTGCTGAGCTGGACAGGGGAAATATTCATCATTCCAAACGGAATGATTAATGAGGTGACGAACTTCTCCTTGCGCAACTCTGTAGCTGTCGTGGACGTTTCGATCGGCTATGATGAAGATGTAGATCGGGCTACAAGCATTATCCAAGCAACCGTAGATAAGCTGGAGGATGAAAATCTTGCGAAACCGCCTGAGGTGCTCGGTATTCAGCTGATGGGCGCAACAGATGTCAAAATCCGTATCATAGCGGAATGCTTGCCTAATACCCAGCATGCGCTGGCCAGGAAGATTAATTTACAGGTGAAGAAAGCGCTGGTTGAGAACGGTATGGATACACCGTATCCACGCATGGTTACCTATCATCGCGATGAGAGGAGCGGAGAAAGAAATGGAGCGTAAGCAATTTGAGCTTGGTGATGTCGTCCAGATGAAAAAGCAGCATCCTTGCGGTTCGAATGAAATGGAAATTATTCGAATGGGCATGGATATCCGTATTAAATGCGTAGGGTGCAAGCACAGTGTATTAATACCTCGGGCGAAGTTTGAGAAAAATATGAAAAAAGTGCTTCGTTCCACCGCTTCTGCTGATGGTGGGCAAGCGCCGGCCCAGTCTGAGCCGGGCTCTGAGTAAAAATCATTGACGGAATAAATGATTACAGCAATGAGTGACCTCCAGCCTTTTATGTAAAGGCGATGGAGGTTTTTTTGTTTCTCGGCTTTTCCATTGTTTACAGCCTGGAAACAACGTGGACGTCTTTCAGATACTTTTGCTCCGTATAGTATGTTTTGACATTAGAAATACTATGTCTTAGCGATCAGGAGAGAGTGGAGGAAAGAAGCCGATGTGTGGAATTTCCGGAATCATCCGATACGGCAATGGAAGTGATCCAACGGATAGAGAGATTAGCAGCATGATGGAGCAGATGGGACATCGAGGTCCTAATCAATCCGGCATTCAGCTTATGGATAGAGCAGCATTAGGCTTTAACAGGCTTTCTATTGTTGATATTGAAGATGGAGCCCAGCCAATGACCAATGAAAATGGACAGGTTTGGCTTATTTTTAATGGAGAAATATACAATTATAAAGAGCTGAGACAACAGCTGCAAAGCAAAGGTCATCAGTTTCGCAATCGTACCGATTCAGAGATCATCGTGCATCTCTATGAGGAATATGGAATAGATTGCGTGCACCATTTAAGAGGCATGTTCAGCTTCGCGATTTGGGATAGGAAGGAACAGCACCTGTTTGCGGCGCGGGACCATTTTGGGATAAAGCCGTTCTATTATTCGCAGGAGGAGCATCAGTTTCTTTTTTCATCAGAAATAAAGGGGCTTCTGGCTGTTAGCGGGCAAGCTACGCATGTGGATTATGCCAGCATGATGCACTATTTGACCTTTCAGTACGTACCGCAGCCGCAGACGATGTTTAAAGGGGTTCAGAAGCTGGAGCCGGGGCATTTTATGCTTGTTGATCGGGAAGGCAGGATAACCAAGCGGCGTTACTGGGAGCCTGCTTTTGAACCGGAGCAGCGGCCGATAGGCACCTTTATAGAGGAAATTAGAGCTGTGCTTCGCGATTCGGTGAAGCTGCATCGTCAGGGTGATGTGCCGCTTGGCAGTTTTTTATCAGGCGGAATCGACTCGTCGGCGATTGCAGCGTTATCGATGCAGGAGCAGCTAACGAAGACCTTCTCGGTAGGCTTTGCAGGAGAGCGAAATGAAAATGAATATGCCCGGGCAGCGGCCGATGTAATTGGCTCCAAACATTATGAAGAGGAAATAACGCCTGAGCAATTTTTTGAAAATACGCAAAAAGCAGTATGGCATATGGACGAGCCCGTTGCCGATCCGTCAGCTATTGCGTTATACAGCCTATCTCAGCTGGCAGGAAAGCAGGTAACGGTCGTCATGTCGGGAGAGGGGGCAGATGAGCTGTTCGGCGGTTATGGGATCTATGGCGAGCCACGCTCGTTGCGGCCTGTCTCATGGCTGCCGGACGGCATGAAGTCGCGGCTGCATCGAATGGTGGAGCGGGTTCCGCTCGCTTTTCGCGGGAAAAACTATTTGTTACGCGGTTTCTCGCCGATTGAGCAGCGTTTTTACGGAAATGCCAAGCTGTTTAATGAAAAAGATAAACAACAAATCACGCTGCTTAATCCGGAACGTTTTGAGGCGATGCAGCCTTCGGCTTCATTAACAAGCGACGTTTATTATAATAGCCGCCATCTAGATGATGTAACTCGTATGCAGTTGATTGATATGAACTTCTGGCTGCCGGGCGATATTTTGATGAAGGCGGATAAAATGAGCATGGCGCATTCGCTGGAGCTGCGCGTTCCTTTTCTCGATAAAGAGGTGTTTGAGGTGGCTCGCAAAATTCCAGCCGAATACAAGCTGGCGAACGGCACGACCAAATACGTGCTGAGGGAAGCGATGCGAGGCATTCTTCCTGAGCCGCTATTGCAGCGGCCCAAGCTTGGATTTCCGATCCCGCTCCGCAAGTGGCTGCATGGAAAGATTGGAGATCAAATGCTGGAGCAAATTAGCTTTGTGCCGCAGTGGTTTAATGTCCATGCCGCCCGTCTAATGCTGATGCAGCACCGGGAGGGCAAGGGTGATTACTCGCGGAAGCTGTGGGCGCTTTATATATTCGCAGTATGGCATTCCACTTTTATTGGTCAATATTCCTTTGGGAAAGCTCGCACGCAGCAGCTGCAAATAGGCACGAATCGGTTGCATGCAAACGGCATAAAAATATAAGAGGTTTTAGTTGCATCGAGTCGGCAAATATGATAAAATCTTCTTATATGCGGAGAGGTACCCAAGAGGCCCAAGGGGGCTGACTCGAAATCAGCTAGGCGTGTCAAAGCGTGCGTGGGTTCGAATCCCACCTTCTCCGCCATTCTCGCATATATGCGCTGTTACGGCGATTGTAATACTATAGAGTTATCTATGAAAAATCTGATTCCTGCTTCAAAAGGGAATCAGATTTTTTGTTGTGCTTATTATCAAATGAAGCCAGTCCCTTAAGGAGCTGGCTTCGCTTCCATCGTTTTTTTGGACAGAATAATAATAGTTGCAGCTGCTACGGATAACAGGGTACAGCACGTAAACATGGCAGGGTAAGAGCTGCTTTGCAGTAGAATGCCCATTGCAAATCCACCAAGGGAAAAACCGAGGTCGTAGGACGATAAAAAAATCGCCATCAGCACATATCGGGTTTTCTCCGGCAAAATAAAAGAGAGATAGGTTGTCAGCGTTGGATAGAGCAGCGCAACGGCGAAGCCATTAAATACGGCAGACACGTATACAAAAGCACCTACGATGTCCAGCATGGCCAGCAGTTGGCTCCCCAGCGCAGCAGACAGCAGCATTCCAGCCATGAGCCATGTATTCCAGCTGCCATTGGACGGGATTCTTTTGCGCAAAACAAAGCGGCAAGTGATGACGACCAGGCCCTGTATCGTTAAATATACACCGGCATCCCCTGAGCCGGCTGCTAACATAAACAGCGGTAGAAAGGTCGCGGTAGCCCCAAACACGCAGGAAGCCAGCAGCATAATGATGCTGCTAATGAGCAAGGGTGGACTCGTCCAAATCGTGCCCAGGGAAGCAGCCATATCGCGAAGCGTATAGGTTTTATCCTGTACAGTCCGTTCCGGAAGCGCCGCGCGGTAGAAGACGAGCAGGGGACCGACAGCCAGCACGATCATCAGCAGGGCGAATAGCAGCTGGCTGTCGCTTTGCCATATTTGTAAAGCGGCGATCGGAATAACGAGTGACGGAACCATTGTAAACAAGGTGTACATGGACAACCCCTGAGCTCGATCTTTATTTTCCAAAGATTCAACAATTCCTACCTGCATCGTCATGGAGAAAAAAGCCGTGATAGCCCCCTGCAGCGCTCTGAGCCAAATGTATTGTTCCGTTCCGCTAACGGTATAAATGAGCAGGAGGACAGCATGGGCACAAAGCAGCCATTTCATAACGGCAAGCGGGCCAAAACGGCCAATGAGCTGTGCGGCAAAAGGTCTGAGGAGCATGCATGTAAACATATAGGCTCCCATAATGAAGCCAATCTCCGCCTGATTCATGCCCACCGCTTCGCTTCGGAGCGGCAAAATAATCGTTAAAGCCGAATTGGCTGCAAAAAAGAAAAAGGCCAAAACATACAAGCGAATAAATGAAGCAGAGGAAGGATGCTGCTTCGCTGATACAAAATGCAAGATAATACCCACCTTTGTGCAAATCAATTAAGCCATACTCTGATTACTTTATCATGAAACGGACATTTTATAATATAAAATAAACATAGGAAAAAGGAGCTCTTGCGAGCTCCTTCTCCTGACGGTGTTTGATCGATTGAGTACATTTTCTCACTACTTTACAACAGAAACATGGGAGCAATCACTATTCAATCAGTACCAACGTTTCCGCTGCTGCGTATTCGTTAACTGACCTGTCCATTCTTTTGGCTGGCGGCATATACCGCTTTACTTTTGGAAATGGACAAGTGTGCGTGTGTTACGGACATTGTCTTTGGCACAACCCTCCGCTTCTAAAGCTCAGTGGACAAATTCCTCTTGTAGCAGCCCTTGCACTATGAAGTCCAACGGAACCACACCTCTCTTCACACCGTCATAAATTAGAATGCCCACGCTGGGCGAAAGCTATACATTCTTTTTGAAATTTAGTGGCCCATTCGCTTCCACTTGCGCTCGTGGTTCGAGTTGTCCGGGAAGCGTTGGCCTTTGCTCAACTTCACCTTCTGTGGGTTCTGAATGCCTTGATGAAAGGAATTGACGCCATCCTCGATGTAAGTGCCATCATTCGGCGCTTTATCGCCAGCGGAAAACAATGTTCCTTCGCCCATCGTAAATAACCTCCTGTACATGATGTGGATTGCCATTGAAGCCGTTATGACGTCATGACATAAGCCTGCAAGCATAATGAAATCGTCTGCCCGCTACATTAATATGAGCCGAGGGCTGGACGTTCATGAACACCAGATAACGGGAGGAAATAGAAGCTTGTTTTTGGGCTATATATTTGGTATAGTTAGAGGATGCGAGTAAGAACCTCGCTCCTTGCTCCATTTATGGGGCCGTTAGTCCAAAAGGAGGTGAAACATAATGCGCAAATACGAAGTGATGTACATTGTTCGTCCTGATGTTGAGCAAGAAGCTCTTCAAGCTGTCGTTGAGAAATTTAATGGCATCATCTCCAATGGTGGAGAAGTTACGAAACAAGATGTTAGCGGTAAACGCCGTCTTGCGTATGAGATCAACAAGATTCGTGAGGGATACTACGTTCTGGTTCATTTCAACGGAACTACGGAAGTCGTTAACGAACTTGACCGTATCCTGAAGATTACGGATGAAATTATCCGCTTCTTGGTCGTCAGAGACGTAGCTTAGTTGAAGCCAAGGATTGATCGATTGGGAGGTCAGAGACGATGTTGAATCGTGTAATACTTATTGGTAGATTGACGAGAGATCCAGAATTGCGTTACACGCCTGCTGGCGTTGCAGTAGCGCAATTTACAATAGCAGTTGACCGTCCGTTTACGAGCGGTCAGGGCGAGCGTGAAGCGGATTTCATTCCGGTAGTCACGTGGCGTCAGCTAGCCGAGACATGCGCCAACTACTTACGCAAAGGCCGCTTAACGGCGGTTGAAGGTCGCATTCAGGTTCGGAACTACGAGAACAACGAAGGCAAGCGCGTCTATGTGACGGAAGTAATCGCTGACAACGTCCGTTTCTTGGAATCCAACAAGGATGCGGGCGGAGCGCGTGAAGAGAGCGGTGCCATGAGCGGCGGAGGCGGTTCTTTCGGAGGCGGTTCTTCCTACGGTAACGGTGGAGGAGGCGGAGGCGGCTATAACAGCAACAACAACAGTAATAACAATAGCGGCCGCTCCAGTAACAACTCACGTAACGACAACCGTGATCCGTTCTCGGATGATGGTCGACCGATCGATATATCTGAGGATGATTTGCCATTTTAGGACTTTACAACTTTTATTGCATAAAAAACTGTATAACCCTTGATAATGCTGGGTTTATAAAGATTTGATTGTGTAATAATTGTGTAATTTCAAACACTGATATATAACTTATTTTGATCTTAAAATATAGTTGTGTATATGTGTAAATTTCTCAATGAAAGGATGGATTCGAATGAGCTTTAAGCCAAGAGATGGCGGAGACGGAGAGCGTCCAGAACGCAAATTCGGCGGCCGCAAAGGCGGACGTAACAAACGTCGTAAAGTTTGCTTCTTCACCGTGAACAAGATCACTAAAGTTGATTATAAAGACACGGACCTGCTTAAAAAGTTTATCAGCGAGCGCGGCAAAATTTTGCCACGTCGTGTAACTGGAACAAGTGCGAAGTACCAACGCCTGCTGACTGTTGCGATCAAACGTTCGCGTCAAGTAGCATTGCTGCCGTACACTACAGAATAGATTTATCTATTCAAAAGAAGCCTGCCTGAGATTCGTCTCGGCAGGCTTTTATTAATATTCAGTTTTGGACTTTTCATATTCTATGTACGGAATAAGCAAAGGCCCTAATTAGATCAAAGTATTGATCTAATTAGGGCCTTTTTATGTGCAAAATTAATTCATCTGATCGCGAGGCACAAAAGGAAATGCGAATGGGGCATTCGAGAATTAATTCACAAAGCCAAGAGAGGGATTAGTTAGATAGGGTTTTTAGACAAGAACGAAACCTGTTTAAGATCATATTCAAATGAGTGTTTACCTATCCAAATCAGATGGCCCCATGAGTCGAGAACAAAAACCTCCGTACTCTTAACATATTTCTGGACATACTCAACATGATCAAGTGAGATCGAACTATCGTTTTTGCTATGCATTAATAGTGTTGGAGCGGTTATTAAGGATAATTCAATCATATAGTCTTTAAGAGTATGATCGAGGTCAATGATGAATCCTTTATAAGAGCGTTGTCTATTATTCATTTTACGGAAAGCTTCTGCGCCATGCCTATCCAGTTTTTCGCGTGCTTCAGTATAGGAAAGCGTGGAAAAAGAAGAAAGCATCATTTTAACCGTCAGTTGTGGCAATAGGTTATTCATCGAGGCGAGCATTTTCCAAGTCCATTTTTCAAATCGAGGATTGAAAAGGTATTGTCCAATTAGGTATGCTTTATCTTTTGTTGTCAGCCAGGGTTTTGTAACCGCACATTGGAAGGTCAAACTGGTAATATGATCAGGAAATCGCGCACAGAAACATATGCCTGTAGGTCCACCAGCTGAAACTGCAATGACGTGCGTCTTCTCTATATGTAAATGATCCAGCACCGTGCGAATGAAATTCTCAAGGATGCCTTGGTTTTTTCGCAAAAGACCGGAAGCGGTAAAGGTATTTCTTCGGAGCTGCTTCCGTAGCTAGTCCGGCCAACGATAGCGCTGCACTAGCTTCGAGCTTGATCGTGCTTTACTCCTTGATTTGGATATTTATGGCTGCTTTTTGGGGAGAGGAGAAGCGTGGGCTGAATCAAATGCCGTTGTTAAGCAACAAGATGCTTCTGCCTGCCGCAGGCTTAAGCATCCTCGTTATTGGAATGGGGCTGGGCTCAGAAGTGGTGTACGGATGGGTGTCCGTCGCCGGATATACGCTCCTTCACCCTTCAACCTATATTGATGCCGTATTAAAGGAGTAGATGGAATGGCCTTTCAAATCATATTAAATCTGATTATAGCTTTCGTCTGGATGCTATTGAATAATGAATGGTCCATGATGCAGTTTACCGTCGGTTATTTGATCGGCATAGGGTGCATAGGACTGCTCCGCCGCTTCTGGCCGCATGACTTCTATCTGAAAAGAGTGTGGGCGATCTTCAAGCTGTTCGTCCTGTTTAATAAAGAATTGCTCCTGTCCAGCCTAGCTGTGATGGTGCAAATTGTTAAGCCGAAGCTAGCCATACGCCCTGGCATCTTCGCTTTTCGGACGGAGCTGAAATCCGATTGGGAAATAACGGTGCTTTCCTGCCTCATTTGCCTGACACCTGGTACGCTTACTTTAGATGTATCCTCTGATAATCAAACCTTGTACATCCATGCCATTGATATTCACGATGCAGAGCTGCTAGCGGTGCAAATTAAAGATACGTTTGAAAAAGCAATTATGGAGGTGACGAGGACATGATCACCTATCTGCTTCTTATATCGTTGGCCCTATTGGCTTTGGCCATAATGGGCTGTATGTACAGATTGCTGAAGGGGCCCTCCCTGCCGGACAGAATTGCTGCCTTGGATACGATTGGCGTCATTTTGCTATCCATGGTTGCGATCCTTTGCGTCCTGCTTAGAACGACGGCCTATATTGATATTGTTCTGTTAATCGGCGTATTAAGCTTTATTGGGACGACGGCATTTGCGCGATATATGGAAAGAGGTGAGGTCATTGAATAGTGGGCTGCTTAGCGAGGCAGGGGAAATCGCGATTGGAATCGTCATTTTACTTGGAGCCATCATTAGCTTAATCAGCGCATTTGGCCTCATTCGACTCCCTGATGTTTATTTGCGATCACATGCGGCGACCAAAAGTGCAACGCTAGGTGTTTTGTTTATTTTGGTCGGTGCCTTTCTCTATTTTTTGTTTTATGAGGGGCATGTCAGCGTTAAGCTGCTGCTTGGCATCGTATTCGTCTTTTTGACCTCTCCGGTAGCGGGGCATTTAAATGGAAGGGCTGCTTATCGTTCGGGAGTGCCGCTATGGAAGAAGAGCGTTCAGGACGATCTGGAGCAAGCGATGGCCAAAGAGCGGGCGGAAGGACAATAACGATAGGGAGGCTTGCTAGTGCCTGAAGCGATTGCGGTTCATCCTTATTTTAAAATGGAGAGACAAGTGACGGCTACCGAGCAGGTGATCATTTTCCATGAACGCACCCTCTTCTTGTATGAAACAGAAATTATGACCAGCTATCGGCTGTTCCCTCTTCATGACGTGTACGATATGTCCTATCGCCGTATAGGGCAGGGAGAGGGCATTTTATATTTGCATACGAAACAAGGTGTATATCCTTATAATGTGAAATCTGATCCATGGTTATTTATAGAGGCATTTATGCGGTTAACGAAGAAGTCATAAAAAGTTGACCGTACACTGCATTTGTGGTTGTTCCAAATAAAGTAGGAATATTTAGATGTTGCTTGATCCAGCGGAAAAATACTTCAATTTGCCAACGAGCCTTGTACATCTGGGCAACTTGCTCTGCAGTGACTTGCATCAAGTCCGTGACAACTCGGATTTCGCGGCCTTCAAAGTCCTGGAATATAACCACACGGTGCCGGTTCTTGGAACGGCATTGTGTGGTTCCAAGCCGGCAAGTCATATCCCGAACGATCGGCGAAGCTGCATCTTTTTGTCGACGTAATGCACGTGGTTTTTCGAAATGGACATTGTCTCGAAAACGAATAACGAAAGGCTGTCCGTTCTCTTTGTAACAATCCATCACCATGATATAATCGGCGTGGTTCAATCCTTCGCTCACCGATCCATCTTGTTTAGAACCAACGCTTTCAATCACGTTCAGTGGTTGCTCATTTTCAGCCTGTAACGCCACATGCAGCCTAATCCCCGCGTTCACCACGATAGGGTGCCCAAGGCAAACGGGTTTTTCCTACCGTTACGGTCGTCAAGTCAATAAGTAGCGACTCTTTAGGAAACGCAAGTTTTCGGTTTGTTTTTCGATTGCATTTGCTCACTATGAATTGAAATAGAGCTTTAAATACAGAAAACGGAACGTCTGCAGCTTTACCTGAAAAGCTCGAATAATGTACAGGTGTCAAGCCTATAGAAGCTGCGTGGTCAACGCCCGAACGATAGCTGCCCCACTCCTCAAACGCAGCCACAGACCAATATTGAAGCAGTTGGTACACCGTAAATTTACGTGCTTTGTCTTCGTAGTTTGCAGCTTGTACGATGGGAGCGACTTCTTCTGTCGTTAAAACGAATTGAAGGATGGATAAAAGAATGGTAGACTTTTTCATGAAGTCGCCTCCTTTCGGTTGTTTGTAGGAGTACAAACATTTTACCGATTCGGCGACTCTTTTTCTACCATTTAGTGGTTATTCAACAGGCTTGTAGATATAATATATTAACCCCATTATGTTCCACATAAATATAGTTGGTTGGAGACATCAAACATGACGACTCATAATGAACGGAAATTAAGTGCTATTTTATCGGGCGGCCCTTTGCATATAGAAGAATTCATGAAATTATCCATCAAAATGACCGAATTAGTTCATCAAATTCATCAGCACAACGAAACGATCGGAAATTTGAGTCCCACCACGATCACCGTGGCTTCATCTCCTTTTAGAATGAAGCTCACCGATAACATGTCACAAAACAAGGCGTATCGGTCCCCGGAGCAATCGAATCTGATTGTTCGCAAGCCGGACCGACGAAGCGATCTGTACTCTCTCGGCATGATCTTCTATGAAATGCTGACATGCCGTTTACCTTATGAACCATTGCAACACGAAGACTGGAACTATGTCCATCTCGTATATAAACCGGTCTTGCTTCGTGAAACGGCTCCACATTTGCGGGAATCGGTATTGGAATTAATGATATGGAAATTGTTAGCTAAGAACCCGGATGATCGATATCAAACAACCTACGGGTTACTCATGGATTTGAAGCAGTTTGCTTCTTATATAAACGATGAAGCACCGTCACTCCCTTTCGATATTGGAAAATACGATCTCGTCAGTCGATTTCAGTATCCGGCGAGCCTATTTGGACGCGCTTCGGAACTCGGACAGCTGGAAGCGGCTTTTCGAAGAGCATTTGAGGGCGAGTACGTCTCGCTATCCATAAAGGGAGATAAAGGGACGGGCAAAACTTCACTGGCAGCGTATTTTCGGCGGAGAGTGGATGAGCTTGGTGGGGTATTTATTCAAGCGCGGTGCGAGACGGAGCAACAGAACGTCCCTTTTAAACCTATTCTTCACGTATTAACCGAATGGTTCAAGCAAATGTGGAACTATCCGGCCGATGAGATTAAAGCGATAAAAAGCTGGCTTCAGCGTGAACTGGGGAATGAGACTTCGCTATTGGCAGGGCTGCTGCCAGAGGCGAACCTATTGTGGAAGGATGAAACAAACGTCTCTCTATCCCTGGGAGAATCCGAAAACCGAACGGAAGACATATTGCATACATTGATGCGCTGCATTGCGCAGAACGGATCGCCGCTTATTTTATTTTTGGATGATGCCGAGTGGCTGGATCTCTGGTCCTTAGCGCTTGTCGACCGACTTACGAAGGAACGTACTGTACACGGTATGATGCTAATAACCGCTTCTCGTTCCGAGGATTCCCAGGATGATCGTTCACGTTTCGGGCAAGGCGCGCCTGCCGAACGAATCGTGCTGGAAAACTTGCAATATGATGATGTTAGACAACTGATTTCAGCGATCGTCAGCGATGATTCACATCGCGTGCATACACTGGCGAGGTCGGCCTATCACAGGACGGAGGGTAATCCTGAACGACTCCAAGAGCTATTGACTAGTTGGTATCTTGATAAAAAGCTGTACTATGATACGAAACGGCATCAATGGATGTGGGAGGAAGAAATCATCATCGTTCGGACAGATGAATCAATGCAGGTCATTCGTCTATTCGAGGCTCGTTACCTAACGTATTCGGAACAAACGAAGCTGATACTCGCCGTTGCATCGGTGATGGGCATGCGGTTTCATTCGTCGCTTCTTGCGCGGATTTGCGAGTGCTCCGAGGCGGAAGCGGAACATCACTTGAAGCTGGCCGAGAGCCAAGGCATCATTAGTCGCGACGACGGATCACCGTTAATCACACATAGTGGTTTCGTATACGCTTTTGTTTATTCATCCTTTCAACAGTTTCTCTATACGACGCTCGAAGGAGACCAAGACAAGTGGCATCTCAAGATTGGAAGAGCGATGCACGGCCGGTCATCCAATGAAGAGCCTGCCGTTTTTCTCGCGGCGGTTCATCATTTGAATCGGGGCTTGAAGCGGATGACAGACCCGGAAAAGCGAGAACTGGCAAAGTTGAACGAATGTGCCGGCGAGAAAGCGGTACAACTGCAGAAGTATCAAGAAGCAAAGCGGTTTTATGAACAGGGCTTGAAGCTGGCGTGTCCAGGAGAAGAGGAGCCCGACGAGTTCACTAGCCGGATGATGATGCAATACGCGGCGTGTCTTTACTATTGCGCAGAGGTTGAGCAATCGAGAGCGCAATATTTGAATCTATTGCCTTTTGCTCATCGGTTAAACGACAAGGATCGATCTTTCCTTGCCATTTCTCAAATTAATATGAACGCCCTTGTCGACAATGAGAAAGCGGTGCAATGCGGCCTGGAAGCGTTGACTCGCTATGGCTGGACGGTTCCTCGCTCCGTCTCTAAAGCTAGTCTGCTGAAAGAGATCATCGGGACGCAGCGCGCTCTGCGAAACGTCCGAAACGAGCTGCAACAATTACCTAACGGACAAGATGACGCAGCGTATTTGACGACTGCCGAGATCATATTGAGTGTGAGCCTTCCATGGCTTATTCACAATCCCGCGCAGTTTATCTGGCTAATGACCAGATTTATTCGTTATGGCTTGAATAAAGGGTTGAACGATTCCTTGATCAGCCTGATTTGCATGTATGAAATGATCATTCAAAGATCGATCCCTAACCTGTATAATTTGCTGCCAACGAGAATAATGGAACCGCTGTACTCGGTTAGCGACGTCAGTTCCGTACAGCAATATCGGCTCCCTTTTTTCTTAGGGCTATCCAAGCAATTGGAGTATCCCAAAGAGTCGGCGCAAGATTTACGGAAGGTGATGGGAAGAGCGGTAGAAAGCTCCGACGCGATCACCGCCAACCTAGCTATGATCACTTGCATGATTACGCATAACGAGGGCGTTCGGGAATTGGATGAACTCCTTTCCTACATCCAAGATGAGACGCTGACGATTCCTGACGATAAAACGTTGGCACTTCACTCGGCAGCCAAATTGTACACCGATGCATTAAAGGATGAATCAGCGCTTCTTCGTTACGTGAGCCTGCCTGAACGCTTGGATCGAGTAAATGACGATAACTATAGGTGTATTTGCAAGCTGGAAGCGGCTTATTTAGCGGGAAAACATGCGGAAGCACTGTTTTGGGCCAATCGGGGTAGGGATCTCGAATTTCCGCTGGATTGGGTACAGAATCGCAAATTGCGCATCTATGAAGCGCTATCGTTGGCCGGACTAGCTACGGAAGCAGCTCCGAAGAAAAGGCGCGTCATCATGCGCAAGCTGGAACAACTTTCCCGAAAAATGAAAAAATGGACAGGCATTTTTGGTCGAAGCTCCGCCATGCATGGCTTGATTCACGCGGAATGGAATCGGCTGAGCGGTCGCACCAGCGCCGCACTACTGGCCTATGAAGCAGCTATCACGAAAGCCAAAGAGGAAGGCCACGGGTTGTCGGAAGCGATAGCAAGCGAGCGCTTATCGTGCTTTTATGAGGAGATCGGCAGCCCGATCGGCGCGGCTATCTCGTTAATGAATGCCTGCATGACGTATTCGGATTGGGGTATACTTGCGAAGGTCAACCAACTCCAAGCAAAACGACCGGAACTATGGCGTATGACTGTCGGTCTGCATGGGATGCAAGCTCAATCGCCGATCGAGAGGAATGAATCTGAGACCAAGAAACGTCCACTCCCGTTAACGGATCAAGCCGTTTCGCTCAGCGAGGAAATCATTCTTCAGCAGATTTCAGCTTGGACAGTCGAAGGAGATAATCCGGAGCTTATTCGGAGTTTTCTGGAGACTGCCTGTCGGCAAGTCGGCGCTGATCGAGGCATGCTCATAGATGCTAAAGAGGACAGCTTCCAGGTCGCGGAAACGTTCGGAGCAGACGATTTTTCCGGCAGCGATGGCTTCTTTGCGGAATCTATCGTTCGGCATGTGTTCCAATCCGGCCAGACCATCCGCGTTGGCCATGCGGCATCAAGCTCTTACGCCAAAGATGCGTACATCAGGCAGAATACACCTCAAGCGATCCTATGCATGCCCGTTCATATAGGTGTGGATCAGCGCCCGCAATTACTGTATTTAGAAAATACGCAAATGCAGGGCGTATTCTCGGAAAGAAGTTTAACTATTTTGGAATTGATGGTCAGCCGCGTCGTTTATATGTCATTCCTGAATCAAAGTAAGGCGAATGAACGGGAAGCAGCTCGCTCTTCCGCACGAAGCGAGATGGGAAGACGAGGGCTGGTTGAAGCGCTTACGCCTCGTGAAATGGATGTGCTCATCGTGATAGCCGATGGTCTCTCCAACAAGGAGATTGGCGGTCGTCTAGGAATCAGCGAAGCTACGGTGAAGACGCATATTGTCAACCTCTATGGAAAGATGGAAGTCAAACGCCGAAGTCAGGCAATTGCTCGAGCGAAAGAATTGGGTCTGATCTGAATAAACCTCCGAAAGCAGCCGTTCACCGCGGCTGCTTTTGTGCATCCAAGAAACGTTAGCTTACTCCCCCAAGGACGGCGATAGCCGTTTATGCTTGTGTTTTCTGCATTTATTGGCTGTCTACAACTTTCGGTTGATTTCTCTCCAGCCTCTTTTCAATATACTATGTACGATTCACAATTCGCATTATTCGACACAGGAGGTCTAAGAAGTATGTCTATTTTCGACAATCAGGCAGTACAGCAATCTAGCAAGGGACTTTTCTTAAAATTACTCATCATCGCATTGCTGATCAGCATCATTCAACCGATGTTGATTACACCATCATACGTTTCTGCCGATACGGAGCAAACTGTGCAAGGTGTCTATTCTTTTGGCAATTCTGGTAATGGGCAATTAGGCCGTGCGGGCTATAAAAATACTTCCCCTCAAGAGATCGCGGAAGTAGCCGATATTAAAGGAATCGCAGCGGGATATTACCATTCCCTCGTCTTAACCGAACAAGGAGATGTCTATTCCTTTGGTGGTGGTTATCGTGGGCAATTAGGGCATGGCAGCGATTTGAATGATCGAAGCAGACCAGCGATGATTACAAGTTTACCTGAGGCTAAAGCAGTTGCGGCTGGGCAATATCACTCCCTCGTCTTAACGGCTACGGGCGATGTCTATTCCTTTGGTGGTGGTGGCGGTTACGGCTACGGGCAATTAGGGCATGGTAATAGTAACGCCAAGACAACTCCAACAAAAATCGAAGCATTACCGGAGATTTCAGCAATTGCAGCAGGTGCGAATCATTCTCTTGCTTTAACGGTTACCGGTGCGGTCTATTCCTTTGGTATGGGGGGCTTTGGGCAATTAGGGCATGGCGATTATACGAGCGAGCTCAGTCCGAAAAAAATTGAAGCATTAGAAAATATAAAGGTAACAGCAATCGCGGCTGGGGGATATCATTCCCTTATATTAACAGAGGATGGCGAGGTCTATTCCTTTGGCGGTGCGAATATTAACTATGGACAATTAGGGCATGGCAATACAGATAACGTGTACAGTCCGAAAAAGATCGCTGCTTTAAACGGTATTAAGGTAAAAGCGATTTCAGCCGGGTTTACTCACTCTCTTATATTAACAGAGGATGGCGAGGTCTATTCCTTTGGCGGCGGCAATACTACGTATGCCAGAAACTATGGGCAATTGGGGCATGGCGATACCCTTGACGAGCTCAGTCCGAAAAAAATAGCTGCTTTAGACAATGTGGAGGTATCAGCGATCTCAGCCGGAGGAACCTTTTCCCTCGTCTTAACGACAGACGGTGATGTTTATTCCTTTGGTGCAGGGTATGTGGGGCAATTAGGGCATGGCAACACGATGGACGAGACCCTTCCTAAAAAAATTGAATTCCAAAGAAAGGTTTCAGCAATAGCTGCTGGATCTGATCACGCGCTCATGCTTTCCACAATTGACAGTAGAATTAGCCCTGTTTATGATTATTTTGATAAATATGTACCCGAGCAAGCAGACATAACGGTAACTATGCAATTGAATGGTCATACATTTACAGGCATTATGAATGGATCAACCTTATTAGAAGAAGACAGCGAGTACACATTAAACGGCTCAACCGTCACAATTAAAAAGGAATATTTGAGTACGTTAGAAGAGGACACATCTGCAACTTTGACCTTTTTGTTCGGCTCAAGTGCATCGAAAAGCTTATCGATTAATATATATGACAGCGCGCCAGATGATGCTAACTTGACTGATCTCCAAGTGAATGGAACGACAGTAACAAACTTTGCATCAGGACAAACCGGTCCCTATCCTGTAAGCATCCCATATGCTCAAACATCAGTAACCATTACGTACACGACATCCGATCCTGATGCTGCCGTTCAAGTGGAAGGGAACTCCAATCTTGCGGTAGGAGAAAATACCGTTACCGTAACCTCACAAAAGGGGAATCCAAAGGTATACACGATCATCGTTACTCGTGCTGCTGAACCAACCAATAATGGTGGCGGCCCGACACCGACACCGACACCGACACCAACACCAACACCAACACCAACACCAACACCAACACCAACACCGACATCTCCTGGTGCTTCAGGCGGTGGTGGAGGCTCAACATCAACATCGACACCAACACCAACACCAACACCGACACCGACACCAACACCAACACCAACACCAACACCGACAGATGCTTCGACTGATGAGGTGCAGTTTTCTGATATCGCTGGCCATTGGGCCGAAGAGCAAATTCAGCAAGCTGCACGCCAGGGAATTGTTACTGGTTATGTAGATAAAACGTTCAAACCGAATGCACGAATTACGCGTGCCGAATTTACAGTGATGTTAATGAATGCCCTCAAATCGACAGGAGACGGCGCAGCGCTCAACTTTAGTGATAACGACAAGATTGGCGCATGGGCACAACATGCGGTAGCTCAATCTGTAGCTGCAGGGATCGTGGCCGGTTATAACGATGAATCATTCCGTCCATCCGCTAACATCACACGTTTGGAATTGGCGGTCATGATTGCTCGGGCATTTGGAGCAAGCCTGGCACCCGTAGATTCTACAGGTTTTGTAGATGACAAGGATATTCCGGCATGGGCAAAGCCAGCCATTCTAGCGGTTAGAGAAGCGGGAATTGTTACGGGCATTGGTAATAACGTGTTCTCGCCTGGTGCGACTGCTACGAGAGCAGAAGCAATCACAATGATTATGAATCTGCTAAAGGCGAAGTGAGGATCAACCGACTCCATAATTTGATTTGGAATAGATCAAAACACCTTCAAGAAAAGTAATCAGCAATGAAACTCAGGAATCCCGTTGCTCTGTACATGCACAAAGTTCCAGATCTGAAACCATTTTCAGAGTATAACCGACAGCTAGAGTGATTGGAGCCCGGATAGAGGGAATCCGGTGGCGGTGGGGGGAACGAAGAGAAGGCTTAATCGGTATAATAGTATGTAACTTGAAGTACATCGCTAATGTGGCGGTGTACTTTTTTGCGTTGCGCTCGGGAACGTCGAATTCAACATGAAATCAACGATACTATCGTGAGTGACGTTCGTTTTTATTAAACTGGTTGTTGCCATAGTCGAAGTGATAGACCATCTCAATCGTGAAGAGCAGCAATTCAACAAGAATAATCAGGACAATTCTCACAGTACTCTAATATTCTAAACAAGAGGTGAATTATGGGATAGTTACATTTACATTAGGAATAACAGTGAAAAAATCTTTGCGAACAGCTTTCTTTGGAACTTATTGCTACTAGACTCTCCTTTTCTTCATACATGGAGTATGTCAGGAAGAGGCGTTTGTCCTTGTATATGCCATGATTGAAAGGGGGACGGAGGCTTCCAATATCTTTTGGGAATCGAGGTTACAAGCTTCGACAATACTCCGACCGAAAGTGTTGCAAAACATATCCCTTTAGCACATACGCCGTTTTTACAACGCCAAAAGTTCCACGGGACTTTTTTGTTTCATCAAACGTCTTGGGACTTTATTTTTAAGATGTGCTTGCATCGGTCCGAGTGTGAAATATAACGATCTGGCTAACGAAATACAAGGGCTATAAAGGTAGTTTAATATAGATAGATTGCACACTTGCAACTGTTAATGTTTTAAACTGCCAAGAGATGGCGGAGACGGAGAGCGTCCAGAACGCAAATTCGGTGGCCGCAAAGGTGGACGTAACAAACGCCGTAAAGTTTGCTTCTTCACCGTGAACAAAATCACTAAAGTTGATTATAAAGACACGGACCTGCTTAAAAAGTTTATCAGCGAGCGCGGCAAAATTTTGCCACGTCGTGTAACTGGAACAAGCGCGAAGTACCAACGCCTGCTGACTGTTGCGATCAAACGTTCGCGTCAAGTAGCATTGCTGCCGTACACTACAGAATAGATTTTTCTATTCAAAAGAAGTCTGCCTGAGATTCGTCTCGGCAGGCTTCTTTTTTTTAAATATAGGAAAGCATATGATCTTCCCATCCTTTCTCTATATTTCTCGGAATGAAACGCGCCGCGCCGCCAGAGGACGGCGACAGCCATTTCACCTTGTGCCTATTTACGATGGGTGATTCGTGTATGATGAATAAAAGAAAAAAAGAGACCCACAGCAACGGGCTGTGGGTCTAGGCATTTATATTAATTAAAAGGGGGGTTGAGTACTAGTATAGAGGTTGTTTATTAAAACAAGATGAAGAGAACTTTGCAAATACATTACTAATCATTGCAAGTCATTTCACGTTATTTCAAGCCTGTGGGGCGACACTGGGAACGGATGCTTGCTCGTGGCTGCTGGACAGCTTGCGTGAAAGCACAATCAAAATCACAGCAAGCAACACGCCCAATGCGCCAATCCACGTAATGCTAGGCAAGGAGACTTTGGCGACGATTAGTCCGCCTGCGCTTGCACCGACAGCCATCGCCAGCTGCAGTACGGAAGTATTCAGGCTGAGCATGATGCTCGATGCGCCCGGAGCAAGGGTCAGTAAATTGTATTGCTGTGTAGGTCCGGATGACCAAGCAGCAAATGACCACAGCATAAGCAGCGGGAAAACAATAACAGAAGAGCTGGAACTGAAGGAAATGAGCAGCAGAGCAGCAGCATGAACGAGCATGCCGCCCATTAACGTACGCTTCACGCCCCATTTATCTGTGCTGAAGCCGCCTAGCTTGGAGCCAATCAGGCTGGCTACCCCAAAACCGAACAAGGCGATGCTGAGTGTTTTTTCGCTCATAGAAGTGACTTGCAGAAGGTAGGGCGAAATGTACGTATAGGGAATCGAGTAGCCGGTTATCCATAAAAAAGTGACACCTAGAGCAGCGGCTATTTTTGGAGTTTTGAGCAGAGCCAGCTGCTCGCGAAGCGGTACAGAAGGCTCGCCATCATATCTTGGAATAGCAAATGCAATAACAAGGATGGCAAGCAAACCGAGTACGCCGATGCCACCGAAGACGCTTTTCCAGTCATAAGAGGCTGCTACCATACGGCCAATTGGAATGCCGATGATAAGCGCGGCAGTAAACCCCGTTACGACGGTAGCGAGTGCGCTGGCCTGTTTGCCTGGCGGTGCCATTTTTGTAGCAAGTGTTAGTGATGTTACAACGACGACGCCTGCCCCAAGCGCCATAATGATGCGTGCGGCAATGAAATAGCCGAAGCCTGGAAGAGCGATGGCAAGCAAGTTGCCAAGCACGAAGACGACCATCGCATACATGAGCAGCTTGCGGCGTTCAATCCGTCCCGTCATGGCCATCAGAATAGGGGTGCCAAGCGCGTAAGTAAGTGAGAAGAAGGTGATGAGCTGGCCTGCGGCACTGACTGATACGCCAATATCCTCCGCGATTTTATCCAGTATCCCCGCAATGACGTATTCCGAAGTTCCAACCAAAAAACTAATTAAAGCAAGCAAATAAATTTTCCATGTGTTTGACAGCATGATGATAGTCCTCTCCACTTATATTTTTATATTTCTAAAAATATAGAAATTAAAATCAAAGAAATTAAGCCAGCAAATAAGGAGCGTATTTCTGTATAACGTCCATATCCGGGCTGTAGTAAATAAACGTACCTTCCTTGCGCATCTTTAACAGGCCGCATTCGGACAGCTGCTTCAAATGATGAGAAAGCGTAGAGCTTGCAACCATCTCTAATTGCTGTCCAAGCATGCTGCAGCACTGGTCAGGCTGCTTGGCGAGCAGTTGAGCGATTTTAAACCGAGTCGGCTCTCCGAGCGCTTTATAAACTTTTACGGCGGCTTGCGCCGCTTCCTGTTCCTCCACGGTCTAGCCCCTCCTCCAATAGTATTTCTATATCTGTAGAAATAAGGCTATCATATTGGCAAGTAATAAGTAAAGCTTTAATTTTAAGAAGGAGTGAGGTGGGATTTTCTTTACAATAACCCCCCTAGGGGGATAAGATGAGGAGAATATGCGAAACAAACGGGAGGCTTGAGATGTGATGCTGGATGCTCATCAGACCGGAATAACGACACGGCGGGAAAAAATAAAGATCATATTGGCGCTTGCTGTGCCGACGATGATTGAGAATTTTTTGCTCACTATAGTTGGATTTATCGATACGTTGTTTGTATCTAGAATCGGTCTGAATGAGGTGGCTGCCGTTGGGGTTGGCAACACCGTTATAGCCGTCTATATAGCGTTATTTATAGCTTTGGGAATTGGCACCTCCTCTCTAATAGCCCGAGCAGTAGGAGCAGGGGATTTCGCCAAAGCGAAGGCCATTGCAAGGCAGTCGACATGGATATCGGCGTGTACAGGCCTAGCGTTAGGGCTCGTTAGTTTATTTT
The DNA here is from genome assembly GCF_055814915.1 of Paenibacillus sp. R-74696. Taxonomy (NCBI): domain Bacteria; kingdom Bacillati; phylum Bacillota; class Bacilli; order Caryophanales; family Paenibacillaceae; genus Paenibacillus; species Paenibacillus sp. R-74696. Next base: position 240,171 of record NZ_JBPULM010000018.1, on the reverse strand, counting down.
TCGCGGAGTCTATTTTGCGTTTAATGGGAGCGGCACCGGATGTTCTGGCACAGGGGGTCATCTATTTTCAAATTGTCGCGGTGCCTTCCTTGTTTATATCACTTATGGCGATCTTCGGCAGCATTTTGCGTTCTGCGGGCGATACGAGAACACCGATGATCGTTGGCATATGGGTCAATCTCATTCATATTGTGCTGGATTATGTGCTCATATTTGGCATTGGGAGCTGGCAAGGCTGGGGAATTGCCGGTGCAGGCTGGGCGACCTCCATAGTCCGCGTTATTGGAACAGTGGTGTTGTACAAATACATACAGAAATCAAAGCTTTCTTTTTCCCTATTTAAAAAACAATCTGCGCAGAGCTACACGTATCCGCTATTAGCCTTAGCCTTGCCCGCCGCTGCAGAACGGCTGATTATGCGCGTCGGACAAATGTTTTATTTAGGACTCGTTATTCGGATTAGTACCGAAGTATATGCTGCGCATTTGATAGCAGGCAATGTCATTGCGCTATCTTATTTGCCCGGTTATGGCTTGGCGGTAGCGGCTACAACGCTTGTCGGTCAGCAATTGGGAGCGGGGCGAGCGCGGGATAGCTATGAATATGGGCTGCTGACTGCATGGATAGCCGTTGTGTTCATGACCTTAATAGGCATTGTATTCTGGCTTGGCTCAGGAATAGCTGCAAGTTGGTTTACAGGCGACATCGTCATCGTTGAGATGGTTCGTACTGCCCTCGGAATTGATGCGTTTGCTCAGCCGTTTCTGGCGATAAGCCTAGTCATTGCAGGAGCTCTGCAAGGGGCAGGCGACACGAAGAGCCCCATGTATAGTACAATCATTGGTATATGGGGAATACGAGTGCTGGGCATTTATGTGCTGTGCTTGCATTTTCAGATGGGTATTGCAGGCGTCTGGCTGGTCAGCGCGATTGATCAACTGATGCGATCTGTTTATTTGATGCAGCGTTTCAAGTCTCGACTGCATGCGGAGCAGGCGATCCCTCGAGGTGAGTAGAGGAGGATGTACATTGGAGCAGGATCATACACACACGCATACACATACGCATGAACATAAGCATCGCAAACAAATTATTAATCGCTTGGCTCGTATTGAAGGGCATGTTCGATCGGTGAAGGAAATGACGACTGATGGACGCGACTGCTCGGATATTTTGCTGCAGATCGCGGCGGTGCGCAAGGCGCTCGATAATGCGGCCAAGCTGCTGCTTAAGGATCATTTGGAAAGCTGTGTGGTGGATGCGATTCACCATGGGGAGAAGAAAACGCTGGAGGATTTGAATAAGGCGCTGGAGCATTTTATACGCTAGCCCTAACTGCTTACGGGATACAGAGGGATACGGATACCTGATAAACAGTGAACGGTTACCAGTTAACAGTAAGATAAGCCGTGTTTCTCTACTGAAGAGAAGCACGGCTTGTTTTATGTGTATTTTTTCTATACGGCTATTCGGTCTTTCTTCGGGTGAACGCCAGCATAAGGAAGGAAATTAGAACAATGGCCATCGTCCATGCCCAGGCCATCGTCATATTTCCCCCGTCTACGGCGACGTAGATCGCGGTTGGTACCGTCTGCGTAACACCTGGAATGTTGCCAGCAATCATGAGCGTAGCGCCAAACTCACCGAGCGCTCTGGCGAAGCCGAGTATATAAGCGCTGATAAGTGATGGCCATACAAGCGGCAGCGTAATATAGCGAAAAATCTGCCATTCGTGGCCGCCCATGGAGCGGCCCGCATCCTCAAGATGATGATCTACTCCTGAGAAGCCAACCTTCATCGTCTGGTAGACGAGGGGGAAGGCAACGACAATGGAAGCGATAACCGCCGCCCACCAGGTAAAAATGACCGGTGCATGAAATACCCATTCAATCAGCTTGCCCATCCAGCCCCTGCGGCCCAGCAACACAAGCAGCAGGAAACCAATGACTGTAGGCGGCAGCACGAGCGGCAGCATGAATAGCGTTTCAAGCAGCAGCTTGCCTTTGAACTTTGCTTTCGACATCCATTTTGCAATGACGACTCCAAGCAAAAGGGTTACAACACTCGATAGTAAGGCAACCTGAAGAGAAAGCCGGATCGGCGTCCAAAATGCGGGCCAATCTATGCCTGCCCCAATCATTGCGCTGCGGAGAACCCGTATTTAGTGAATACGTTCATCGCATCGGCTGTTTGCAGGTAAGCGTAAAAAGCTTCTGCTTCGCTTTGATGCTTTGTTTCTTTTACAATACCGATTGGATATACAATGGGTGTGTAAGTTGCCGGGTCAACAGCAGCAGCGATTGTGACTTTATCGGAAGTCAAAGCATCTGTACGATAGACGAAACCAGCGTCTACATTGCCTGTTTCTACATATTGCAGTACTTGGCGCACATCTTTCGCTTGGACAAGCTTGGATTGCAAGCTATCCCACAGCTTAGCGTTCGTCAAAGCTTCCATTGCATAGTTGCCGGCAGGAACGCTTTCTGGAATACCGATTGCGATTTTGCCAAGGGTATCCTGGCTGAGATCAGCAATAGCTGCTACTTGAACTTTGCTGTCAGCTCCCGTTACAATAACGAGTTCATTGGCCAGCAGCTTCTTTTGCTGATCTTCGCCAATAAAGCCGCCTTCAACGAGCGCCTTCAGGTTTTTGGAAGAAGCCGAAAGGAACAAATCAGCGGGAGCTCCTTGCTCGATTTGCTGCTGCAATGCGCCAGAAGCGCCGAAGTTAAAGTTTAAGGAAATAGATGGATTTGCAGCTTCATAAGCTTGCTTGATTTCTTGCAGGGCATCCGTCAAGCTGGCAGCAGCGGAAATCGTTAAAGCTACGTTTTCGATAGGTGCGGCAGCTTCGCTCGCTTGCGGCGATGCCGATTCTACAACAGCAGGGCTAGGACTGCTTGTGCTTGTATCCGTTGCAGCCGTTCCGGTATTGTTCGCGCCACACGCCGCGCATACTAGCAGCACAGCCAACATGAAAAATAGTACAGCAGGTTTCTTGAAATGTGTAAACATAAACTCTCCTCCAAATATGGTTTGTTATATCTATTTATATCTAAATATCATTATAGACTGGTGTCAATTCTACTGTAAAGGGAGATGGGATGTTTGAAATATATTATGCTACAATTAAAGGTATGAAAATAATGACCAAATTCAGCCCGCAACCTAGGCTGAGCGAGGCTAAGGAGATCCAATATGTCCGCTGACATCTCATATACAACTGAAGAAATCGCCAAGCTATTAAAAATTTCCAAGCTCACGGTATACGATTTAATTAAAAAAGGAGAGCTGCCGTCCTACCGGGTAGGGAAGCAGATGCGAATTGATGCTTCCGATCTGGAAGCATACAAGCTGCGGGCTAAAGGCCTCCAGGCTAATATGCCTGCCAGCAAGTCAACAGCTTCCCAGCATCAAGGTACTCCACACGTGTACGCACAGGATTTATCGGACAGAAGCGCTGCCTCAGCAGCTGCTGGCGGGGGACGTCCTATCGTCATTACCGGACAAGATATGAGCCTAGATATTCTAGCCAAGCATATCGAGCGGGAGGGCTTGGGGCTGCGCCCGCTGCGCTCCTACGTCGGCAGTATGGACAGCCTAGTATCGATGTATAGAGGAGAATCTGACATTGTCAGCACGCATTTGCTGGATGGCGATACAGGGGAATATAACGTTCCCTATATTCGTAAACTATTGATTGGAGCACCTTATATCGTTGTGCATTTGCTGACGAGAAGCGCGGGCTTGTTCGTGCAAAAGGGAAATCCGCTTAAGCTGGCAAGCTGGGCCGATTTGGCGAAGCCGGGACTGCGCCTTATCAACCGCGAGCGCGGTGCCGGCGCACGCGTGCTGCTCGATGAGCAGCTGAGGCTGCACCATATTCCGGCAGCTTCCATAACGGGCTATGACCAGGAGCAGACGAATCATCTTGGAGTAGCTGCGCAGGTTGCGTCAGGCGAGGCCGATGTGGGTATTGGAACGGAGAGGGCTGCAGCGAACGTTTCCCGCGTTACCTATATTCCGCTTGTTCAGGAGCAATATGACTTGGTTATGTTGAAGAAGCCGGACAATCAAGTTTTTATTCATGCGGTCATTCGCATTTTACAGTCGCAAAGCTTCAAGCAGGAGCTGGGAGCTATCGAAGGGTATGATTTAACCCGTACCGGGGAAATTACCGCGGAAAGCTGAGAACATCAAAAGCAGGAAGAAGGAACAGCGGATGAACCATTTTAAAACAGGAACAGAGCGGTTTGTACAATTTATTTTAAATAATAAATTTGTTATATTTCTGCTCGTGCTGCTCCTGGTAAGTTTGAATATTTTCGTCATGAGCAAAATCTCCTACGTGTTCACGCCGCTCACCGTATTGTTCAAGACGGTGCTGCTGCCGATTATTTTAGCTGGTGTAGCTTATTATTTGCTAAATCCGATTGTTGACTATTTGGAGACGAAGAAGGCTCCGCGCATTTACTCTATTTTTGTAATCTTTGCGGTCATTTTGGGCTTGCTGACGATTTTGCTGACGGTGGTTATTCCAATTGTAAGCACACAGGTCGTAAGTCTGGTCGAAAATTTACCGGGTTATGCGGATCAGCTGCGAACGAAGTTTGATGAGCTGATGCACAGCGGCGACCTGCGGGAAATTGGGCGGTGGCTCAATATAAATCCGTCAGATTTGAGCGGCAATATTACGAAGCGGGGAACGGAGCTGCTAAATGGCGTGTGGCAAAGTGTAGGGTCTTTCGTGGGAGCGCTTAAAGATGTTGTGCTTGCGGTCATTACACTGCCATTTATTCTGTTCTACTTACTGAAGGATGGCAAGAAGCTGCCGAATTATATTGCTGCTATACTGCCAACGAACATGAGAGCACACACGAAGCGTATTATGGGCGAAATGAACGGCCAAATCAGCAGCTACATAAGAGGGCAGATTATTGTGAGCTTCTGTATTGGCCTGCTGCTGTATATCGGTTATTTGATTATTGGGCTCGAGTACTCGCTAGTGCTGGCGCTGATCGCTGCTTGTACAGCTATTATTCCGTATCTGGGTCCAGCTATCGCGATTACGCCCGCTCTCATTGTAGCGATGGTAACCTCACCCGTCATGCTGCTTAAAATGATTGTGATCTGGACGATTGTCCAGCTGATTGAAGGAAAGTTTATTTCTCCGCAAATTATGGGGAAAAGCATGAAGATTCATCCCATTACGATTATTTTCGTCATTTTGACCGCTGGAAATTTGTTTGGATTAGGGGGCATTATTTTAGCCGTCCCAGGCTATGCTGTGCTGAAGGTTATCGCAACGAATTTCTTCCACTGGCTGCAGGCGCGTTCCCCGCTTTACGCAGCGGAGGAAGTGAATGCGGATAATGATTTTAAGCTATAATATAAGCATTATAAAACGGAGGACTGCTGGCATAAGCAGTCCTTTTATTAAAATATAATAAAGGATCTAAAAGTTGTAATTGCAGTTTTTGTCGCAAAGGAATAAAATGAACATGAGTGTGGTCAAGTCCCTCTAATAATGCGCCCTTATTGTGAAACATTTCACAATTTCAGGCTTTTTTCAGAGGCGGCTTGCCGTTGTAACGGCGTTTAACTAATCATGCAACAAACAACGCAAGGGAGGCATTTTTCGTATGTCGGAAACATTAACAGAGCAAGAAGTACAGACGGGATCTGTACGTAGTGAACTGGACGTTCTGGAGCAATTGCTTAAACCGGAAATCCAAAGCTCGCTGAATCAGCTGGTAGAAAGCTTGCCTAAGCTTGCTGAAATGGTTACTTTGATGACCAAAGCTTATGATGTAGCAACAACTGTGGCGAATGATCAAGTACTTATGGGCGACATGAAGCATGGTATTGAGGAATTCGTTAAGCCGATTACGGACAAGGCTAAAGGCATTGCATCGGCTGCTGTAGAAGCAAATGATCGTGCACAAGCAGAGCCTACGACAATCGGTCTGTTCGGCATTCTCAAAATGCTGAAAGATCCTCAGGTTCAACAAACATTGCGTTTCGCGCAATCGTTCCTGGATGTATTGGCTGAGCGCAACAAACAACGTTAAGATCGGATCAGAATGAGAACGGAGGAACAGTATGTCTAAGCATATTTTGATTTTGGGTGGCGGATATGGTGGTTTGCTGAGCGCATTGACAACTCGCAAACATTTATCCCCCGAGGAAGCAAGCATTACCGTTGTTAACCGTATTCCATCGCACCAAATCGTAACTGAATTGCATCGTCTGGCTGTTGGCGGCGTTCATGAGAACAACGTTGCTTTGCCGCTGACGAAGCTGTTCAAAGATAAATCCATCAATTTGGTTATCGACACTGTCGACAAAATTGATCCGGACCAGAAGCAAGTTCACCTTTCCAGCGGTGCAAAAACTTCCTACGATACGCTTGTTATCGCTCTTGGTGGCGAAACGGCATTTTTCGGCATTCCAGGCCTTGAAGAGAACAGCCTGACGCTGAAATCGGTTGAGGAAGCTAACCGCGTGAGCGCGCACATTCAAGAGCGCCTTGCTGCGTATGCAAAATCGAAAAACAAAGCTGACGCAACGATCGTTGTTGGCGGCGGCGGCCTGACTGGTATTGAGCTGATCGGTGAAATTGCCGACATGCTGCCAAAATGGTGTGAGCAAAGCGGCGTAAACATCAGCGAAGTATCGGTATACAATGTTGAAGCAGGCCCGTCGATCCTGGCTGGTTTCCCTGCAGAGCTTGTTGACCGTGCGAAAGCAAGCCTTGAGAAACGCGGCGTTCAATTGCTGATGGGTATTGCGGTTACAGAAGTAAAAGGCAACGAAGTTATTTTGAAAGACGGTCAAACGCTTGTGGCTAACACATTCGTATGGACTGGCGGCGTTACAGGCAACCCTGTCGTAGCAAACTGCGGTATCGAAGTGAACCGTGGCCGTGCGACTGTGAATGAGTTCCTGCAATCGACTTCGCATCCTGAAGTTTACCTGGCTGGCGACAACGCAGTTGTATTTAGCCCGGATGGTCGTCCATATCCGCCAAGTGCACAAATCGCATGGCAAATGGGCGAAGCAATCGGCTATAACTTGTTCGCGCAATCCAAAGGCTTGCCGCAAAAATCGTTTGAATTCGTTAACTCCGGCGTTCTTGCGAGCCTTGGCCGCAAAGATGCAATCGGAACAATTGGCGCAAGCCAGCTTCGTCTGAGAGGCACTGCAGCTTCCCTGATGAAGGAAGCAAGTAACGTTCGTTACTTGACGCATGTTAACGGCTTGTTCTCGCTCGTTTACTAATTTAATTATGAATAACCATAATAAGTTCTCGTTTAAACGGCAGCAGCTGTTTGGGCGGGAACTTTATTTTTTTCAACGGAAGATGGTACGATAAGAAGAAAGGGGGACAACGGCTATGGAGCATTATGTTGAATATTGCCTGGGCAAGAAGGGCGCTTTTGAAGATTATCCTTTCGGGCCGGAAGCGCTGGTTATGAAGGTAGAAGGAAAGATGTTTGCCCTGATTTCAGACGACCGGAAATCGATATCGCTCAAATGCGACCCCATCATTGCAGAAAATTTACGCGAGCAGCATGCGGCGGTTATTCCCGGCTACCATATGAACAAGAAGCACTGGAATACGGTGCTGCTGGACGGCAGCTTGGAGCCGGAAGAGGTCGAAAGCATGATCACCCACTCCTATGAGCTGGTGGTGAAGTCGCTTCCGAAGGCGGTACGCGAGAGCTTGAGCGGAAGTTAATGGGCTGAAAGTATGGTTTTAGAGGCTCATTTCAGGTATAATAAAAGCATTGAGCTTGTAATTGAATAAAAAGATGTTTTTTGGAGGAGTCTGTCAACAACGGGATTTCTCTGTCTGCTTGTAAGGAGCCCGTATATATGCGGGCTCCTTCTTTACGTTTTTTTGCTGCAAAAGGAGGAGGATGAAATGGAATTTATTTTAACGTTAATGCTAATTATTGCGGTGTCCAAAATCGCAGGGGCGATCTCCGTTAAGCTCGGTCAGCCTGCTGTACTCGGAAAGCTGCTTGCAGGAATAGTCGTCGGTCCTGCTTTGCTTGGCTGGGTCGACAATAGCGACTGGCTCGCTCATTTCTCAGAAATAGGCGTGCTGCTGCTCATGTTTATCGCTGGGCTTGAGACGGATCTGGAGCAGCTGCGTAAAGACTGGAAAGCGTCATTTTCGGTGGCGCTGGGGGGCATTATTTTGCCATTTGCCGGTGGATACGGGGCAGCTGTCTTGTTCGGTTTATCCTCTGGGCAGGCGATCTTTCTCGGGCTGCTGCTCTCGGCGACCTCGGTCAGCATTTCGGTTCAAACGTTGAAGGAGATGAACAAGCTCAGCTCCAGAGAGGGCACGACCATACTCGGAGCAGCGGTTGTAGATGACGTGGTGGTCGTTGTTTTGCTGGCTGTTGTCATGAGCGTGCTCGGTTCAGGAGGAGATGTATCTATTCCACTGCTGCTCGGGAAAAAAGTTCTGTTCTTTGCTGTTGTCATCGCTGCGAGCTGGTGGCTGGTGCCCTTCGTCATGAAGCGGCTGTCCCGCTTTCCGGTTACAGAGGCGGCGATAAGCACTGCGCTTGTTATCTGCTTTGGGTTTGCCTACTTCGCAGATGCAATGGGCGTAGCTGGTATTATCGGTGCCTTTGCTGCGGGAATTGCGATTGGGCAAACACCGCTTCGCCATACGGTCGAAACGAAGATCGAGCCTATAGCCTATTCGTTGTTTGTGCCTGTTTTTTTCATCAGCATCGGACTTAATGTTACTTTTGCCGGAATCGGCGAGCAGCTGCTGTTTATCGCCTTGCTTTCCATTGTGGCTATACTGACAAAGCTGTTCGGCGCTGCAGCCGGAGCAAGGCTCACAGGCTTCAATATGCGTTCTTCCATAGGAATTGGTGCGGGGATGATCTCCAGAGGCGAGGTAGCGCTTATTATCGCTGCAGCCGGCTTGCAGTCGGCCCTGCTGCCGCAGGCTTATTTTACTCCGGTTGTACTCGTAATAATGGTGACAACGCTGGTTACGCCGCCGCTGATGAAGCAGTTGTTCAAGCGGGAGCAGACAGCAAACTAATATTAGGACGACGGAGCATGTAGGGGATACAAATAAATCGGGGAGCCTCTCTATTTTAAAGAGAAGCGCCCCGATTTTAACTTATGAGTCTTATGCGGTTGTTACAACCTGTGCATCTATATCATCGGCTTCGATAATCAGCTCGACCTTCTTGATTCTATGCTTGCCGATCTCACGAATAATAAAGCGCATATTCAGGTGATGGAGCTCCTTGCCAATGCGTGGATCTTGAATTTCGCTGTACAGCCAGCCGCCTACCGTATCGACTTCCTCATGCTCTAGGTTGATGCCTGTCAGCTCGCTTAATTCGTCGAGCGATACTTTACCGTCAAGCAGGTAGGAGTTGTCATCCAGCTTCTCAATATCCTTGCGCTCGTCAGCATCAAATTCATCGCGAATTTCGCCAACGATTTCTTCCAAGATATCTTCAATCGTAATGAGGCCGGATGTTCCGCCGTATTCATCCATCAAAATGGCGATATGAACTTGCTCCTGCTGCATGCGCTTAAGCAGCGTTTTGACAGGCAGCACTTCGGAAACCGTAAGTACAGGATGGATCAGCTTTTTGAAATCAAACTCTTTATTATGATGGAATTGCAAAAACATCTGCTTCGTATTAATCATGCCGATAATGTTGTCTTTGCTGTCTTGAGCGACAGGAAAGCGTGTATATTGTTCTTTATGAATAATTTCCATGTTTTCAACTAACGATTTGTTGGAATACAGGCAAATCATATCGGTGCGGGGCACCATAATCTCCTTCGCGAGCATTTCGTCAAAAGCGAAAATGCGGCTCACGTAGCCATATTCCGTGTTGTTGATTTTGCCGCTCTGGTAGCTGTCATTCAGAATAATCTGAATTTCTTCTTCGCTATGAGCGTCTTCATGTTCTTTAACGGGCTTCAGACCGAACATGCGCACAAGCGCGTTAGCGGAGCCGTTCAGTACCCAGATGAAAGGATACATAATTTTGTAGAATAAAATGATTGGCTTTGCTACTGTGAAGCTGATAAACTCAGCTTTTTGAATTGCCCACGTCTTCGGAGCAAGCTCACCAATAACAACGTGCAGGAATGTAACGGAAGCGAAAGCAATAATAAAGGACAATATGTGACTGACTTCACTGCTTATACTAAGCTGTTGAAAAAGAGGGAACAGGATTTTCTCCACTGTCGGTTCACCCAGCCAACCTAACCCGAGAGCTGTAATGGTAATACCAAGCTGACAGGCCGACAGATAACCATCCAAATTGCTTGTAACCTGTTGTACGGCAAGAGCGTTTTTCTTGCCTTCAAGCACTAATTGATCGACCCGGCTTGCCCGGAGCCTGATAACAGCAAATTCCGTTGCCACGAAAAAGGCAGTCATCACAATTAATAATGCAATCAATAACAGATTAAGTCCTATACCCATGTCTACTTTTCACTATCCTTTTTAAATGAATTTTAAGTTCTTATGAACTAATATACCGAACTCAAGGGTCAATATGCAATCTCGCCATTCGTTGTTAGCAGGCCATATGAGGCAAATTACAGGCAAAAATGCGAAAAATGTTGATATTATTGGCTATTATCTCGTCTTTACATTCCTATATCGCAGGCGTATGATAAGTTCATTCGAACTTGAAATGGTTCAGTACAAGTAGGAGGAAAGCGATATGGAGTCTTTCACGCTTACTCGAAAAGAAATGGCTTGCCTGCTGATGGCGCTAGATGGACAGGATGGACATCGTCCCTTGCAGGTGCTGCAGGATGCTTGGAAGAAGACGCACCGCGATGCATTGGAAGCCGGAGCTTCTCTGCCCGCCTTCTTATCCACGGCCCTTCCCCCCATTCTGGAGAAGATGATAAAAGGCAATGAGGTGAGAGGCTTCTCACTGCAGGAAATCGCTACGCTCGGCCATATGGTGGAGTATTCCAACATGTCTATTACCTCTATGCAGAATTGGGTGAAGCGCGATTTTAAGGTTTATTTCGATTGTCCAAAAATGGGGAAAAAATATTCACTGAATCAAGCGGCGCTTTTGTTCGTCATTGATGATTTGAAGTCGAATCTCGATTTTGAGTCGATTCGTAAGCTGCTTGAGATTTTATTCATTAAGCCAGAGGATGAATCGGCCGATCTGATTGGTCCGCTTGAGCTGTATGCGTCTTACTCGGCCATGTTTGAAGAGCTTGATGCAAACAACGATCAGCTTCTGGATACATTCGGCCATGTAAAGGGTGGCAGCAAGCAGGATGCATTGACGGAAAATGCGATTAAAGCTTCGGCTGACCGTTTTGCCCGGAAGCTGCCGGATTTGACGAACGACCAGTCGGAGGCGCTTCGCAATATTTTGTTTATTGCAGCAATTTCGATCCAGACGGCGTATTTCCACTCGCTGGCCCGCCGTTATTTGAATGCCACTCTGTTTCTGCATCGGTAACCGTGCTGCAGCAGGAGACATGTCCGATTAGGCTTACAGTGTCTGCTCAGGCATACGCGCAAGGCGGGTAAACAATAAGGCTCCTATCCTTAAGCGGATGGGAGCCTTATTTTTCTCGGAATGAAACGCGCCGCGCCGTCAAAGGATGGCGACAGCCGTTACACTTTGTGCCATTTACTTAAATTGTGCAGCTTGCTTCTCGGCAATATCGCCAACGTAAGGCAGTTTGAATTGCTTGCCTTGGTAAGCTTGAAGCATTAGGAAGATCCAGAGGACGAACCCAGCAATACTAAGCAGGCCGCTAACCAGTGTGCCTATAATTGGGATGATGTTCAGTACCATCGTAACCACGAGCAAGCCGCCAAATGTAATAATGGATTGCATCGCATGAAATTTCACATACCGGCTGTTTTTCTCCAAGACCAGGAAAATGATACCGGTGATAAAGCCAAAAACATAACAAAGCAGCGCTGCGACCTTAGGATCGAGCCCAGTTGAGGATTGATCAGGTTGATTGATTTGTTGCATTTGTGAAGGTCATCCTTTCTGATTCGAAAAATGAATGGTGCGTTATACTATATTCTTCCTTACCCACTATTATTCCTGCCAAAACTCGCTAGAATACATCAATTGGTAGCAAAGTCTTGTAAAAGTTTTGTAACTTATGGCTCAAGGTTGTCGTTTATGATGGTGAGTGTGCTTCTGAAGCACTATAACCTTAATAGTTAGGAGTTAGGGAAATGTCAAATTGGACCAAAAAGAAGAAATGGATATATACGCTGTGCGCAGCGGTGCTCGTGCTTGGAACGGCGGGTTATTTTAATCGCGGAGCGCTTGCTATGCTGGGTTTCAACTGGTTTCTCTCTGATCAGGTAGCTACTGGGCTGGAGCAAACCTATAAACCAATAGAAGGCCGCGAACCTATTCAAGTCGGCAATATGAATACGAATCCGTTCGCGTTTATGCTGCTTGGGGTCGACCAGCGGGGCAAGGAAACGGGAAGATCGGATACGATGATCTACACGGTCATACGTCCGAAGGACGGCGCTATTCTCATGGTATCTATCCCGCGTGATACGTATACGGAAATTGTGGGTAAAAATAAAGAGGACAAAATTACGCATGCGTACGCATTTGGTGGTGCCAAGATGGCCATTGAGACGGTCGAAAATCTATTTAACCAGCCTATTAACTATTATGCGGCTATTAATTTTCAGGGTTTTCGTGCTGTTATTGATGCAATGGGAGGGATTTCCCTGCCGATTGCAGAAGATATAGTAAATAAGGATCCCGATCACGAAAAATTTGTCGTGAAAGGCGGTCAGGATGTATATAATGGCAATGATGCGCTGAATTACGTTCGTTACCGTGAAGATGCCGGAGGCGATATGAGCCGTACGGGAAGACATCAAATTTTTCTGAATCAGTTGCTGGATAAAGCATCAGAGGTCGGTCAATGGAGCAAAATCCCTGACCTGATTGACATTATGGGCGAAAACTTCAGTACGGACATCCAGCCTGACCAAATGATTAAGCTGGCGCAGCAGCTGCTGCAACAGGATAACCGCACGATATACAGCCATACGCTGAAAGGCGAGGGACACAGGCTGACGAACGGCGGCGCATGGTATTATTTTGCAGATAAAGACGATTTGTCCAAGACGCAGGCGATGATTGGCAGCTGGCTGAACCCAGATACGGCGAAGCAGGATTTAATCATGCCGGATGAGTACACCTCCAAAGTGCAAAAGCCGGTTGGCTCATTGTCCAGCGCAAGCGACGCCGAGTAGACTGCGGGCAGTCTCAGGGCGGTAAGCGAAGGAAGAAATGGAGTTGATTGACGGATGAACATTGCGTTTTTTCTGCTGCCCAAGCAGGAAGTCGTAACGGTAACACATGACGCAACACTTAGGCAGACGCTGGAGAAAATGGAGCATCACCGTTACACAGCCGTACCGATTATTAACGCTGAGGGCGAATATGCAGGTGTTGTCACAGAAGGCGATTTATTATGGTTCATGAAAAATAGGCCGGAGCTTACTTTCGAAATGACGAATAAAGTCAAGCTGGCGGACGTTCCGCTGCGGCTCAGTCACCGCTCGGTTCGAATTGACGCGAACATGGAAGACCTCATTATGCTGGCGAAGGTGCAAAACTTTGTGCCGGTCGTTGATGACAGCGAGCATTTTATTGGCATTGTGCGGCGAAGTGAAATTATTGATTATTGTCAGACGATTATGCAAAGCGCAATTGCGATTGAGGCATAGTCTATTTCAAAGAAGGCGGAGAGCAGCGGCTCTCCGCCTTTTATCAATGTAAGGCCTTGTCGTTTACGCTGGAAATATGCAAACTTTTATTTTGCCGGACTGAGTTTCCGCTATTTCGGCTTTTAATCCAGATTCATGACGTAAGCGGACAGGAAAGCCGTTATTGCCCTCATTACCCTCTCAAAATGGCTATTTGCAGCTGATTAGCTGCTTCTGAGTCCGCAGGCCGTATCCTTAACTCTGATTTTGTTGAAATAGCGGCTGCTGTGTCCGTCAAGTTTATCTTTTTTCAGGGCAAGTAATAGAGGGACTACATTTGACGCTACATTCGATCAGCATCTGGCTCGCTTACGTTGGCATCCACGTCCTAACATTTCATCGCGAGACGAGCACGGTCTCCTAAATAGGCTTCTATTTCATCGCGAAACGAGCACGGCCTCCAAAGTAAGGAGATGCCGTTTACGCTTGTTGGATGCGGTGAAGCTTATTTGTGATATAATGGGGTCTGGCAAGCATGGCGGCTAGATTTACGAATATACATGTGCAAGAGGTGAACGGTTTGAAGACCGGTATGAAATCTGTTTTATGGAGCGCGGTAGCACTGCTCCTGTTATTGTCCATAGCTGTACCTTTTCTTAATATTTTGACCATCTTGTGTCTTATGGTTCCTTATGTGGTGTTGTACACAGCGCTTCCCGCGCGTGGGTTCATTCTGCATATGCTGCCGGTATGGGTAGTGTCCTTCCTCATATTAGGAGCTCCAGCGTTAATTATCGGTTTGTTTTTCCTTGTTCCTTCTATTGTGATGGGGCATATGTTCAAGAAGCAGCTGCCTGCACATAAAGTGCTGTCAAGAACGGTTATTACGCTGCTTGTACTGTTTTTGATGGAATTTGCAGCTTTTGAAGTGATTTTAGATTTGTCCCTGACTAGCGAAATGGGCAATTTTGTCCGCTCCGTATTTAGCGATCCGCAATTGCAGCCACTGCTTCCTGCGGAATGGAGCGATGAGTATACCGAGATGCTCATTCAAATGATGCTGAATACGATTCCGCTCGCTGTTATTAGCGTATCGTTCTTCTACGCTGTTGTTACCCAATATATTTCGCGGCGTGTGCTTGTATCCTCGGGCATAGAGGTGCCGAGAATGCCACTGGCGAAAGATTGGATGCTGCCGCGGGTATTAGTTATTTATTATGTGATTGTTTACATTCTCAGCCTGTTTGTCAGTCCAGACAGCAAGTCCTTCATGGGAGTAGCCGTGCTGAATTTACTGCCGCTGCTGAGGCTCGCTTTTGCAATCCAAGCCGTCGGTTTCTTCTTCTATTTGGCCCATGAGCGCAAATGGAACCCGGCTATTCCAGTTCTTATTGCAATACCTGTACTGCTTTTCTCGCCACTGAGCTTAATCGGTGTGCTTGATGCTGCTTTCCCTATCCGTAAGTCATTTACGAAGAAATCCTAGCACAGGAGCGATCAGGAAATGCCAAAGTTTTTAGTTGTTCGCTGGCATGGCATGCATCAGTTGGCGGCTTTCGCTATTATGGCGGTTATGACGACAGCCCTTGCTTGGTTCGAATGGCGAATCGGGCTTATTGCTCTGCTGTTTATGATCGGTTTCAGCGTATATGGTTTTCTAGCGGAGCGGGCGTTCCGCAAAGATTTAAAAACGTATTTAAGTACGATTTCTTACCGGGTAAAGAAGGCCGGCAATGATGTGATTAGCGAGCTTCCTTTCGGTATTATATTGTATAATGAAGACAAGACGGTCGAATGGCATAACCCTTATATTGCTGAGATTTTGGGCCATGATTCTGTCGTGGGGCAGACCATCGCAGAGCTGTTCCCCTCCTTGCACCAGACGAAGGACAAGGAACGCGAGGCAGAGCAGCAGGTTATAGTGGGAAACTATGTTTTTCAGCTGATTTTCAAGCCGGAAGAGCGCATTTTGTACGTGAAAAATATTACCGAGCTGTGGCATCTCTCCAAGAAATATGAAGAGGAGAAGCTGGCACTGGGCATCGTCATGATTGACAGCTTGGATGAAGTAACACAGGGCATGGATGACAACCAGCGCTCGGCGCTGCTGTCCAAGGTTACGACCGAGATTACCGAGTGGGCGCAGCGTTATCAGCTTCATATTAAGCGGCTGACCTCAGACCGGTTTATGCTCATCACGAACCTCAGGACGCTTAGGCAGCTGGAGCAGTCTCGGTTTGTGCTGCTCGATGAAGTTCGCGAGCTTACCTGCGATCAGAAAATCCCTACGACGCTCAGCATCGGCTTTGCTGCTGAGGCAGAGAGCATTGTTGAGCTGGGCCAGTGGGCGCAATCCAGCCTTGATATTGCTCTTGGGCGCGGCGGCGATCAAGCAGCTGTCAAAATCGGCGGCAGGCAGTCTTTCTATGGCGGCAAGTCCAATGCGGTCGAGAAGCGGACCCGTGTTCGGGCTCGCGTCGTGGCGCACGCGCTTAGAGATTTGATTAAGGAAAGCGGCAATATTATTATCATGGGCCACAAGATGCCGGATATGGATGCAATCGGCGCAGCTATTGGGATTACGAAGGCGGCGCAAATGTTCGGCAAGGAAGCTTTCATTGTGCTGGAAGGCATCAACCCTTCCATTCAGAAAATGATGGAGATGCTGCGCGAGGATGATCGATTCTCCAAACGGTTCATTACGCCGGAGCAGGCGATGTCCATGACGAACAATAAGACGCTGACGGTTGTCGTCGATACCCACAAGGCGTCGATGGTGAAGGAACCGCGGCTAATTGGAGCACATGGGAAAATCGTCGTCATTGACCATCACCGCCGCGGCGAGGAGTTTATTGCGAATGCGATTCTGGTCTACATGGAGCCGTATGCGTCTTCCACTTGCGAGCTGGTAGCGGAGCTTCTCCAATACATTGCGGATCGCATCGTGCTTGATGTGAGGGAAGCTACTGCGCTGCTTGCTGGCATTACGGTAGATACGAAGAGCTTCTCGCTTCGTACCGGCGCCAGAACGTTTGAGGCGGCATCGTTCCTAAGGCGCAACGGCGCGGATTCCATGCTTGTGCAGCGGATGCTGAAGGAAGATTTGGAAGAGTACGTACGCAAGGCGGAAATTATTAAGCATGCTAGCGTCCATTATGAGCATATCGCGATTGCTGTAACCGATCCGGGCCGCAAGGTAGGCCAGCTGTTAATTGCACAGGCGGCAGATACGCTGCTCAATATGACGGATATTTTGGCATCGTTCGTCGTTGGCGAGCGAACAGACGGCTTAATCGGCATAAGCGCGCGTTCGCTTGGCGACATGAACGTGCAGGTCGTGATGGAGAGAATGGGCGGAGGCGGGCATTTAACGAATGCTGCCGCCCAGCTTGAGGGCACCGTTAGTGAAGTAGCGGAGAAGCTTAAAGCGGTACTAAAAGAAATTGATAAGGAAGAGGGGTTATTTGAATGAAAGTAATTTTTTTGGCAGATGTTAAGGGACAAGGGAAAAAAGGCGAGGTTAAAGATGTATCCGAAGGTTATGTGCGTAATTTTTTACTTCCTAAAGGACTGGCGAAACCGGCATCAGACGGCAATCTGAAGACGCTCGAAGTACAAAATGCTTCCGAGCAGAAGCGTAAAGCGCAGGAGAAGGAAGATGCGAAGACGCTTGCGAAGAAGATGGAGGAAATGACGATCGTGCTGAAAACGAAGGCTGGCGAAGGCGGCCGTTTATTCGGTGCCATCACATCCAAGCAAATCGGAGAGCAGTTGGCTGCACAAGGCGTTAAGGTCGACAAACGTAAAATTGAGCTGGAAGAGCCCATTCGTACACTTGGCATGACGGAAGTGCTTGTGAAGCTGCATCCTGAAGTGAAAGCCAAGCTGCGCGTGCAAACAACTGAGGAATAATAGTTATAGGGGGAAATGATGAGTACAGAGCTGAAGTTTGATCGCGTTCCGCCGCAGAACATGGAGGCGGAGCAAGCCGTTATCGGTGCCGTGCTGCTGCAGGCGGAAGCGCTGATTACAGCTATGGAGCGTCTTCGCAGTGAAGATTTTTACAGTGGCCCCCATCAGCGTATTTATGAAGCGATGATTGAGCTGGCTGAAAATAATCAGCCGATCGATCTGGTTACGCTCACTGCGCATTTGCAGGATCAGCAGCTGCTCGACGAAATTGGCGGCGTGTCTTATTTGGCACGGCTGGCCAGCTCCGTTCCAACGGCAGCGAACGTCGATTATTACGCGCAGATCGTAGAAGAGAAATCCTTGCTGCGCCGTCTGATCCGCACGGCTACGAATATCGTAACCGAAGGTTATGCCGGAACGGAGCAGGTAGGTGCGCTTCTGGGCGATGCGGAGCAGAAAATTCTCGAAATTTCCAATCGGCGCTCCAGCAGCGGGTTTATTTCCATCCGCGATGTGCTGATGGAAGTGTTCGAGAAGGTCGAGCACTTGTATATGAACAAAGGCGGTACGTCAGGCATTCCATCGGGCTTTGTCGATCTGGACAAAATGACGTCCGGCTTCCAGCGCAGCGATCTCATTATTGTTGCGGCCCGTCCTTCCGTTGGTAAGACGGCGTTCGCACTGAATATTGCCCAAAATGTCGGTGTTCGGGCACGCGAGACGGTCGCCATATTCAGTCTGGAGATGTCGGCTGCACAGCTTGTGCAGCGGATGATTTGTGCGGAAGCGAATGTGGACGCGGGCCGGATGCGGACAGGCTTTCTGGAGGGCGACGACTGGGAAAAGCTGACGATGGCGATTGGCGCCTTATCCGAGGCGCAGATCTTTATTGATGATACACCCGGCATAACGGTCGCTGAAATTCGTGCGAAATGCCGCCGTCTCAAGAAAGAACGCGGGCTTGGCATGATTTTGATTGATTACCTCCAGCTTATTTCCGGCCGCGGCAAGGCAGGGGAAAATCGGCAGCAGGAAGTATCGGAAATTTCCCGTACACTGAAGCAGATTGCCCGTGAGCTTGAAGTGCCGGTTATCGCGCTGTCGCAGCTCAGCCGGGGCGTTGAGCAGCGTCAGGACAAGCGTCCGATGATGTCCGATCTTCGGGAATCCGGTTCAATTGAGCAGGATGCCGACATTGTATCCTTCCTTTATCGGGATGATTATTACGATAAGGAATCGGAGAAAAAAAATATTATCGAGATTATTATTGCCAAGCAGCGGAATGGACCCGTTGGTACGGTTGAGCTGGTGTTTCTGAAAAATTTCAATAAATTCGTCAGCTTGGACCGTTCTCATGAGGATCCATCGCAGGCATCCTAATGATATCCGAACAATTGTAGAGCTCTTTCTACAATTGTTCGTTTTTAGTTTGACTTCTATTTCGGGTACTGCTACACTAATATTGCTGTCTTCGTGTGTCACCCGTTGTTCTCGTAAGTAAGGGAAAACCGGTGCAATAGAAGAACAGTAAATTTCGGTGTGTCTATACACCGGACGGGGGTATGTTTATGTCTACGGTTGTTGTGGTTGGTACGCAGTGGGGAGACGAAGGAAAAGGCAAAATTACCGATTATCTGGCGGAAGGCGCCGACGTCGTCGCTCGCTATCAAGGCGGTAACAATGCCGGACACACTATTCTCATTGACAATAAGAAATATAAATTAACGATGGTACCTTCGGGTATTTTTAACCACAATAAAGTGTGTGTCATCGGTAATGGTATGGTTATTAACCCTAAAGCGCTAATTGAAGAAATTAACTATATTCAAGAAAACGGGTTTTCGACTGAAAACTTGAAAATCAGCGATCGTGCCCATGTCATTATGCCTTATCATATCGTACTTGATGCATTGGAAGAAACGCGCAAAGGCGATAATAAAATTGGTACAACGGGCAAAGGTATCGGTCCTTGCTACATGGATAAAGCCGCTCGCAACGGCATTCGGATCGCCGACCTGATGGATGCAGAAGAGTTTGAGCAGAAGCTGCGCCGCCTTGTTGTCGAGAAAAACCAAGTGATTGAGCAAGTATTCGGCGGCGAGCCGCTGAATGCCGACAGCATCGTTGAGGAATACCTCGCTTATGCTGAAGTGCTTCGCTCGTATGTAACGGACACGTCCGTTGTCCTGAATGATGCGATTGATGCTGGCAACAAGGTGCTGTTTGAAGGCGCGCAAGGCGTTATGCTGGATATTGACCAAGGTACATATCCATTCGTAACTTCGTCCAACCCATCCGCTGGCGGCGTATGTATCGGTTCTGGCGTAGGCCCATCGAAAATCCAGCAAGTTATCGGCGTAGCTAAAGCCTATACAACACGTGTTGGCGATGGTCCATTCCCAACTGAGCAAAACAATGCAATCGGCGATTTGATTCGCGATAAAGGCCATGAGTACGGTACGGTTACTGGGCGTCCGCGCCGTGTAGGCTGGTTCGACAGCGTAGTTGTACGCCATGCTCGCCGTGTTAGCGGAATTACAGGCCTGTCGCTTAACTCGCTCGACGTTATGACAGGCATTGAAACGGTTAAAATTTGCACAGGCTACAAATATAATGGGGAAATCATTACGCACTATCCAGCAAGCCTGAAAATGCTTGCGGATTGCGAAGCGGTATATGAGGAGCTTCCAGGCTGGTCTGAGGATATTTCTGGCGCAAAAACGCTGGATGATCTGCCAGTGAACACGCGCAATTACTTGAACCGCGTATCGGAGCTGACAGGTATTCCGATTGCGATTTTCTCAGTCGGCCGCAACCGCGAGCAGACAAATCCGGTTGTAGCTATTTACAAATAGACGAAACCGCTAGACGGATAACAAAGAGGAAGACAGCTGCGAATGCTGTCTTCTTTCTTTTTTTTCACAATAAATGAAAAGGGATGATGTGGAATGAGCAAGGATATTCAGCTTTTGGCGATTTCGGGAAGCTTGCGTGAGAAGTCTTCCAATACGGCACTTATGAGCGCGATTATCGGGCTGGCTGCGGAGCCTGTACGTTTCAGCGTTTACAGCGGGCTGGGCGAGCTTCCGCATTTTAATCCTGATCTGGATGTAGAGGAAGGGCCAGCAGCGGTTAGAGAGCTGCGCAAACAGCTAAAGGAGGCAGACGGCGTTCTCATCTGTACACCTGAATACGGGAATGGTGTCCCGGGCTCCTTGAAAAATGCGCTCGACTGGATCGTGTCCTCTGGCGAATTCGTCAACAAAAGGGTGGCGGTTGTCACGGCATCGCCATCTCCAATGGGCGGGGATAAAGCCAATGCTTCGCTGCTGCTTACGCTGAATATGATTAATGCGATTATCGTGGATCAAGGCATAGTCATTATTCCGCATATCACTCTCAAGATGAACAAAGAAGGCGTTATTACGGATGAAGACACGAAGCGGCAACTGCTCGCTATGCTGGCTAATCTGGCACAGCCCAATTCTCTTGAATAAAAGGGCCTCTCAGCGCTGAGCAGCGGTTATGTGCCCTTTCTCTTGTCCATAATGGTAAAAGAAGCCAATATGCGAATGGATCAAGCAGGAAGGGCAAGGTGAAGAGCATGTGGAAAATGACAGGCTGGCTGGCGAAAACGGTGGCAGCAGGAATCATTATAAGCTTTTTGTCGATTTGGACGACGGGCTATATTGTGAGCAGTTACGTGGATACGATTTTGAAGCAATATAATTTACCTCTGGAAGTAAAGCCAATGGCGCTGACTGGATTATGGGGAAAAATGTGGGGCGCTGATCCGCTGATGGCGGACACAGGAGGCTTCAAGGGTCAGTCTGGCGCCTCGCAGGCTGAAAAGGATGGCTCAGGGGCGAGCAGCAGCAGCTCGACTGAGCAAGGAGAGACGGGAGCTCAGAAGCCCAGCGGAGAGGTTTCCTCGGGCGAGGGCGCAGCGGCAGGGGAAGATTCCCCGCTTGCCATCGATGCTTTCGGTCAGCAATCGGAGCCGCCGCTTACTGATATGGGCATTGGCGGCGGGACGAAAGCGGGCGGCGGTGCGGCCTTAGGTATAGGCGCAGGCGGCACGGAAAGCGGTACAGAGGGTAGCGGTACGACGAACGGCGGTACGGAAGAAGTGGATGGAGAGCAGCCTTTAGTAGAGTCGGAGCCGGGTACAGATGGCTCTTCCATTGACGGTACGGAAACAGCGGTTACGACGGATCAGCTGAATCAGGTCAAAAGCCAAATGAGCGACACGGACAAGACAGAGCTGTTCGGATTATTAATGACCAAGCTGCCCCAAGAAGCTTGGCAGACGATATCCGGCTACATGGAAAATGGCCTTACAGATCAAGAGCTTACAGAGCTTCAACAGGTCATTGCCCAGCATTTGAGCAAGGAAGAATACGAGCAAATTATGAGTATTCTGAAGAAATATTAATATTAGGCGGTATTCGGAGAGGTTGCTCCTCGTATTAAGGCTATGTTAAAGTAATAGTCGGGTGTTCTGACGGGACAAAGGGCCCTGATATGATTCGGAAGACCTAATTAAGATAGCGGCATTAAGGCGAGAAGGAGACGATCATGACCGATTTTAGGGCAACGGGTCGGATCCGAAAGGCGTGGAATACATCCATTCAGTTCTTTCGGCAATTCCGAACACAAGACTCGAAAGGCATCAATCAGCAACCGACCGCAGCAGTGCAAGCGACATCGACAACAGCAGCAGCTACTAACTATAAGAAACCTATCATCCTTGCAGGCGGAATTATCGCGATTTTGGCAGCAGTCGGAATTGGCGGTATACAATATATTAAGGCTAACACGAATGACTATTATCACTTATATATGAACGGCACCGAAGTAGGGACGGTCGGCAGTCCGCTGGAGGTTGGGGCGCTGCTTGAGCAGAAGGCGTCCAAAGCACAGCAGGCAACGCCGGATATTCCAATCTTGGTGGAATCAGGTCAACTTACATATACGAGTACAAGTGCATACAAAGGTGTCCCGGATACGCAGCAGACGCTTGCGAAGCTGGAAGGCCTGCTTACAACCCACGCTGTTGGCGTAGAGGTGAAGGTAAATGGCAAAGTAATCGGTATTGTGAAAAACCAAGAAGCAGCAGATGCCGTACTGGCACGTGTGCAGAGCAAATATGCACCGGAAGAGAAGGCGGAGAAGGAATCAACGAAGGTTCGCGCACTCGCTTTTTCACCAGAGGAAGCGGAGGCGGACAAGAATACACCTAAGGCAGGCAAGGAACTGACGGATGTCGCTTTCGTAGAGAAGGTGGAGACGGATGCAGTATCGACTTCGCTTAGCGACATTGTCTCAGACAATGATATGTACAAGCTGCTCGTAGAGGGCACAATTAAACCAACGAAATATACGGTAGCGCAAGGCGATTGCGTCGGTTGTATCGCTCAGAAATTTGATATTTCACCGCAAGTGATTTATGAGAATAACAAAGGCATTGAAGATGATATGATCAAGGTTGGAGATGTGCTTGATCTTACGGTTCGCCAGCCGGAGCTTTCTGTCCGGACAACCGAGAATTTGACGGAGATCGTAACGATCGATCCGCCAACCGAGGTTCAGAAAAATGATGACATGCGCGTTGGAGAATCCAAGCTGATCAGCGCAGGCGTCAGCGGCTCCAAGAGCCTAACCTACAAAATCGTGAAAGAGAATGGTTACCTAATCAGCGAAGAGCTGGTAGACCAGCAGGTGATTACGGAAGCTATTCCAACCGTTATGATGAAGGGCACGAAGGTCATTTTGGGTGAAGGAACGGGTTTATTCTCTTCTCCAGTATCGAGCTATTCGGTGTCCAGCACGTTCGGACAGCGTTGGGGACGGATGCATAAAGGCATCGACATGACGGGCAGCAAAACGATTACAGCAGCTGACAATGGCGTTGTTAGTTTTGCGGGCACGAAGAACGGCTACGGCAACGTAGTCATTATTGACCATAAGAACGGATATGAAACGCTGTACGGGCATCTGGATTCGATTAGCGTCAGCGTAGGCGATATATTAGAAAAAGGCGATACACTAGGTATTATGGGGAACACGGGACGGTCTTACGGCGTCCACCTTCATTTTGAAATTCATAAAGACGGAGAGCTTCAAAACCCGTTGAAATATTTATAATCGGACTTATACTATCAGGGGAGTGCAGCCGAAGCGAAAGCTTGCGGGGGCGCTCCTCTTCTTATTTTCAACTCAGGCGCATGAAGGAACTTTAATTGGGAACTGGGTATGGCAGTATGGTAAGATAGTATTGCTATGCATATAAGGTTTTACCCTAAAGTATGGGAAGATTAAACAGATCAGAATTAGGAAGCGACAGGCGGTGTGACGATGCACGGTAAAATTTTAGTGGTCGACGACGAACAGCCGATTGCAGATATATTGAAGTTCAACTTGGAGAAAGAAGGCTACGAGGTTATTTGTGCTTTCGATGGCGGACAGGCTGTGGAGCTTGCTTTTGCAGAGAAACCGGATTTAATGCTGCTCGACCTGATGCTTCCGGTGAAGGATGGCATGGATGTGTGCCGCGAGGTTCGCGCGAAGCTGCATATGCCGATCATTATGCTGACGGCGAAGGATACGGAAATCGATAAGGTGCTGGGCCTTGAGCTTGGTGCGGATGATTATGTGACGAAGCCGTTCAGCACCCGCGAGCTGCTGGCACGAGTGAAGGCTCATCTAAGACGGCAGCAGAAGTCGGCAGAGGTTACGGTAAGTGCGGGAGGCTCGGATGGCGGACAGGACGAACAGCAGGAGAAGCAGGGTCTGCGTCTGTTTAATTTGTTCATTGATACCGATATGTATGTCGTCTACAAGGACAACCAGCCGCTTGATTTGACGCACCGGGAATACGAGCTTGTCTATTATATGGCGCGCAACAGCGGCAAGGTCATGACGCGGGAGCATTTGCTGCAGGCGGTATGGGGCTTTGAATATTTTGGCGACGTGCGGACGGTGGATGTAACAATCCGCAGGCTGCGTGAGAAGATCGAGGATGATCCGAGCAGGCCGGAGTTCATTATGACGCGGCGCGGGCTGGGTTATATGATGCGAAGCACGAAGCCGGGAGGTTACGGTTACGTATGATGGTGCGGCGATTTTTTCGCACGATCCAGGTGAAGCTGGTCATTATTTATTTGCTGCTGATTCTGGTGGCGATGCAGTTGATTGGCGTCTATTTCATTAGCACGGTCAAGACTTCGCTGACGGACAGCTTCACGAACAACCTCAAGGAGCAGGCCGATATTTTGTCCAAGCTGGCGGCGCGCCACTTGTCGATCAAGCCAGGCGGTGATCTGGATACGAATGTGGAAAGCGCGGAAGGGCTCAGCCTCGTCGTTCGCAACTTGTTCAGCATAAGCGGCACAGAGGTGCAGGTGCTCGATGCGAATGGCAAGATCGTTGCGACGTCTGTTCAGGTGCCGGAATCGTATGTAGGCAAGAAAAATCCGTCGCTCGCGGTGAGCCGGGCATTGGTCGGCATTCCAGAGAACGAGGAAGAGATCATTGACGAAAATAATGTCCGGAAAAAGATCATTGCGCTGCCGGTAACAGGCAACGACAATGACAATGTGCTCGGCGCGGTCTATATGGTCGCGTCGATGGACAGCCTGTATGACACGGTGAACCGGGTCAATCAGATTTTTTTCTCGGGAACGCTCCTCGCTTTGGGGCTGACGGGGGTGCTCGGCATTTTGCTTGCCCATACGATCACGAGCCCCATTCAAGGACTGACCCGGCAGGCGGCAGCGGTCGCTGAAGGGAAGTTCGATTTCAAGGTGCCGGTGCTGGGCGATGATGAAATTGGGCGGCTCAGCATGGCGTTTAACGATATGACGATCCGGCTGAAGGAGGCGCTGTCGGTCAATGAAGAGGAGAATGAGAAGCTGAATTCCATTCTCTCGAATATGAGCGATGGCGTTATTGCAGCGGATGAACACGGGAAGGTCATCGTCTGGAATCGGCGGTCGCTGGAAATGCTTGATCGCAAAAGCTGCGAAAATTGCAGCCTGACCGAGCTGCTGTCGCTGCCTCAGCAGCGCTTGGACGAGCTGAGGCAGGGCAAGGAGCAGACGCTCATTCTTGATCGCGGCGAGGAAGCGGAAATGGATGAGGCGGAAGGGATAATGCGCGTCACCTTTACGCCCATTCACCGCCGGGATAAAGGGACGACGGGGACCATTGTCGTCTTGCAGGATGTCACCGAGCAGGAGAAGCTGGAGCAGTCGCGCAGGCAGTTCGTTGCGAATGTCTCCCATGAGCTGCGGACGCCGCTGACGACGATCAAGAGCTATGCAGAGGCGCTGAATGACGGGGCGCTAGCGGAGCGGGAGCTGTCGGAGCGTTTCGTCGGCGTTATCAGCAATGAGACGGAGCGAATGATTCGGCTCGTGTCCGACCTGCTGCATTTGTCACGGCTGGATTCCAATCAGGCGCCCATGCGGCGCAGGCAGACGAACATCCACGATATGCTCGACGAGGTGGCGGATCGGTTCTCGTTCCAGCTGCGCCAGAAGTCGATTCGGGCTTCTATTGAGGTCGATAGCGAGCTGAAAGAGGCTTGGCTGGACCGGGATCAGATTGATCAGGTGCTGGATAATCTTTTTTCCAATGCGATTAAATATACGCTGGACGGCGGCAAAATTCAGCTAAGCGCCCGCAAACAGGAGCAATCGTTAATCGCGATTAGCGTCAAGGATACGGGAATCGGTATTCCGAAGCGGGATTTGCAAAAGATCTTCGATCGGTTCTACCGCGTAGACAAGGCCCGCTCGCGCAATATGGGCGGAACAGGGCTAGGCTTGTCCATTGCCCGGGAAATCGTCAAAGCGCATGGCGGCACGATTTCGCTTGATTCGGAGCTGAATGTCGGGACGACGGTTACGTTCACGCTGCCGATGCTGGAAGAGGACGGTGAGCGAAGCTAATGGAACGGGCGAAAACGATGCTATTAATTTTTTTGGTCGCCTTCAGTCTCATACAAAGCTATTTCCTCGCTTACAGCATGCCAGGGCTTGGGGCTACGGTACGGACGGAGCAGGACTACATTAATGCGGAGCCGCTTGGTGAAGAGACGACGGTGGAAAATGTTGTTTTTCCCGATGAGCTGATCATCCACTTTGGCGGGGACAAGCATACGGTGCTGTATCCGGGCATGACCTTCTATAATATGATTCTCAAGGACCGCATACAGGGTCGCGAGTTTAAAGGATTTCAGCGGAGTCCAATCGATGTCATGGATTGGGAGCAGGTGCGGAAAAAGGATGCGGGTGTGGAGCTGCGCTTCCAAAATGGCGTACCGGTTGATTTGCTGCGCAAGCTGCTGAAGGTGCAGGGCGACATTATGTTTTTGAATGAGACGATTGACCGCATCTGGATTTTCAAAACGAGCAATACGGAAGAGGTGCGAACCTTCTTCTTTAGCGAGGGTGGCGATATCGTCTATGAATCGGTTCAGGCCGATTTGACGGTTCGCGATGTGCAGGATTACGTCGGCTTCGGGGAATATCAGACGAATTATCAGTATGCGGACGGCGATCTGTATATTCCGGATAAGCCGCTTCAGGCGGTGGAAATCGTGTATCCATATACGATTTATTCGGCAGATGTGGTGCAGCGCAATCTGTTCTTCGATCCAGGTACGACGAAGGCGCTTAAGGATCGCAGCGGCGCACAAATCTATACCGATGGCAAACGCGGGCTTCAAGTGGAGCAGAGCGGCAACTGGATGATTTATACCGATCCGGCGGCGTCAAAGAGCGCAGATAATATTTTGAGCGATAATGTGTATGCCGCAGTGGAGTTTGTAAATCAGCATGGCGGCTGGGATGGCACGCATCGCTTCGTTAATCCTGTACTGGATGCGGACAGCAAGCTGGGCAGAACGGTGCTGTTCCAGCAGTATTTGGAGCAATATCCGGTTTTGGAGGCGGCGGGCTTTCAGTATGGCTGGATTCGGCTGATTTTGCAGCAGGGCGTGGTGACGGAGTACAATCGTTCGCTGATTACGCTTGGCAATCAAGCAGAAACGCGGGAATCGCGTTATTTGCCGGGTGGCGATGATTTGCGGGGTGCGCTCAAGCATTATGCAAAGCTATCTGAGGTCACAAGTCTGTTCCCGGCACTTCAGGCGGTGCCGAAGGAAGGCAGCAAGCTGGATTTTGTCCCCGTATGGGGTGTGAAGCTTGCGGATGGCACGCAGGAAGTGCTGATGGAGGCTTATCCAACAGGCTACGTTCCGATGGAAGTAACGACCGATGCTGAAGGATCGGCTGGAGCGGCGAAGTAGGAGGTGAGAGGCGTTTGGATTGGAGCAGAGCGAAAAGTGTGCTAATCGGCAGCTTCCTGCTGCTTAATATTTTGCTTGGCTATCAGGTATGGCTGGAGGTGCGGGAGCAGCTGGACATTAACAATCACTCAGCGGAGCTTCCGCCAGACACCGTCGCGGTGATGAAGCAGAAGCGCATCGAGCTGAACGCCAACTTGCCGCTTGAAACGCCAAGCATGCGTGATTTAACCTACCAGCTCAAGTCGCTAAGTCTGGAGAAACAGGAGCTTGTGAAGCTGGAGACGCCAGTGGATAGACGAATCGTCTTCTCGCAAAAGGATTTGCTCGCTGCACTAGGCAATCAAATTCCGGACATTGAACAATACGCTTTCGATCCGCTCGGCAGTAAGGCAGGCGTGTTCGTCTTGTACCGGATGGTCGATAACCGGCCGCTGTTCGAGGTCAAGCTGGAGCTGTATTACAGCAATCAGAAAATTACGGGTTTTAAGCAGTCGCGCATTGAGGTGCTGGATAGCAATGATGCGAAGCAGCAGACGGTGCTGCCGGCAGCGAAGGCGGTAGCGCCGTTCATTGAGCGGAATTTGCCGGATGGCTCGGTTATTACCGATATTCAGCTTGGCTATCATGGACAGACGTTTGATACGGACATGCAAGTATCCGCGCCTTATTGGCGAGTACTAGTAGAGGATGCGGACCGCCCTTATTATATCCATGCGGTAAGCGGTGAGGTTGCCCAGGATAAGGAGCAGTAGGTACTTGCCATGCTCAAGAGGGAGAAAGGATAGGACGAGGCGGAAATGGGACTATGGTTTACAGTACTGGCAAGCGGTTCAACGGGGAATGGCACAATTATCAATAATGGCGACAAGATGGTACTCGTCGATGCGGGGCTTAGCGCCAAAAAAATGGAGGAGCTCATGAAGGAGCGCGGAGTGTTCGGCCATCAGCTGGATGCGCTGTTCGTCACGCATGAGCACTCCGATCATATTAAAGGGCTCGGCGCCTTTGCGCGCAAGCACGAGCTGCCTATTTATGCGAATGAAGCGACTTGGGGCGCGATGGAGCGGCATGTTGGCAAAATCGATGCCGATAAGCGCATCGTGATCGAGACAGGAGATACGCTTAATTTTGGATCGCTGCAAATACAGTCTTTTCCGATTTCGCATGATGCTGCGGAGCCGGTTGGCTATACGTTCGTCGATCAGGGCGTTAAGCTGAGTCTGGCGACCGACCTAGGTTATATGAGCGATAAGGTGAAGCAGGCGATCATCGATTCGGATGTGCTGGTGCTGGAATCCAATCATGATACGGAGATGCTTCGTATGGGGCGTTATCCATGGAATACGAAACGGCGCATCTTAAGCGACGTCGGACATTTATCCAATGTAGCGGCTGGGGAAGCGCTCTGCGAGCTGCTGACTGACCGGACAAAACGGGTGTATTTGGCCCATCTTAGCCTTGATCATAATTTAATGGACTTAGCGATGCTAACCGTTAATAATATATTAGAAGACAACGGGATTTTCTTCAAAAAAGAGGACTTCCCCCTGCGGCATACGTATCACGACAAGCCTACGCCATGGGACGAAGTGAAGAAGAAATAAGCTTCTGAAGCTGTTCATCCATTTGCCCGTCAAGCTGGCTAGTCTTGGCTTGTAATTCCTCTAGTGTGATAATGCCTTTCTCTAGCAGAAGCTCTAGCAAAGCGCTTAAGGTTAGAACGGTACGATAGTGCTCCTCTTTCAAATCTGCGAGCATTGCGCCGAGCTGCACGTGCTCCCAAGCGGATGGGATGGAAGAAGGTTTTTTCATTAAAATCAAGCTCCTTTGGCAATGAAATAGAAAGCTGATCGTCCTAAAATGATTTTTCCAAAATATAAGCATGTATAAGTTTCCCCTTATACTCCGCTTATATTTCACCGCGAAACGTT
Organism: Paenibacillus sp. R-74696; assembly: GCF_055814915.1. Lineage (NCBI taxonomy): Bacteria > Bacillati > Bacillota > Bacilli > Caryophanales > Paenibacillaceae > Paenibacillus > Paenibacillus sp. R-74696. The sequence continues at coordinate 210,266 of NZ_JBPULM010000018.1, read as the reverse complement.
AGCTTTACCGCCAGAGGACGGCGACAGCCGTTTACGCTTGGCTGCAAATTGTAATCTATTATTATTGTAGTCCAATCTTCCGAAATTATTCCTAGCAGCATTGATTTGGATCGAGAGATATACCAAATAGTCTTGATGTCGGCCGGACATCGAGAGGAGAGATAGATATGGGATTATTCGATGACGATTTCTATTCGACGAAAGTATCCAGACGCACACGCGCCTTCAGCAAGGAGCGGCGCATCTTGTCGAGCAAGCAGACGAGGCGGAATTGGTCCAGTGTGCGCATTGCCTTTATCTCTTCATCTACGAGCGCAATAGCGGCTGTGCTGCTGTTCGGGCTGTTCTTTAATGGTGGAGTTGGCGGCAGCGCCAAAGTGCAGGCGGTTTCCACGGCGAAGATGTCGGGTGACAGCGAATCGCTGGAAATGAAGACGATTCAGGCTTCGGCGAAGGTTAGGCCGGCAGTTGTCAGCGTGATTAATGAACAGCGGCAGGTTTTCAGCATGGGCGTTCCAAATGAAGAAGGCGAAGGCAGCAAGGCTGAAAGCAAAGACAGCACGGAGAAGAACAGCCTGCAGCAGGCTGGCGTTGGTTCAGGGTTTATTTTCAAAAAAGAAAATGGCAAAGCCTATATTATGACAAACTATCATGTCACCGTCGATGCGGATGCGCTTAAAGTGACGCTCATTAGCGGCGAGCAGCGCGCGGCGAAAATGGTTGGCGAAGATCAAATTTCTGATCTGGCTGTTCTGGAAATCGACGACAAGGGCATTGATACCGTTGCAGAAATTGGCGATTCCTCTGCCCTGCAGCCGGCTGAATTCGTCATTGCCATCGGCAATCCGCTCGGATTGGGCGATTCCTTATCGATGGGTATCGTGAGCAAAACACGTCAAATCGTGCCTGTCTCGCTGAACCAGGATGGCAACTATGATTGGGAGCAAGAGGTTATTCAAGTGGATGCGTCCATCAACCAAGGCAACAGCGGCGGCCCGCTCATTAATCTCGATGGTCAGGTTGTCGGCATCAACAGCATGAAAATCGCAGATATCGGCGTGGAGGGTCTCGGCTTCGCCATTCCGACGAACAATGCGATGCCAATCGTAAGCGATTTGCTCGCAAAAGGCTATGTGCCGCGTCCGTATTTGGGCGTGTACACGATGGACTTGGCGCAATATTTTGCACAGCAGGGCGGTAGCGCTGGCGGGAAAGCTGGCGGGAAAGCTGGCAGCTCGAAGGATGGCAGCGATGAAGAGGCTGAAGGAGCGGGGCAGCTTATTTTGCCGGAGGATGTCCGTGCTGGCGTCATCGTGCTCGAGGCGGTTGGTCCAGCGAAGGATGCTGGCCTCGTCTTCAACGATGTGATCGTCAAGCTGGATAAGCAGGCCGTTGGCAGTACGATGGAGCTGCGGAAGTACCTTTATTCCAAGAAGCATATCGGCGACAAGGTGGAAGTGACCTTCTACCGGGACGGCAAGCTGACAACGGCGCAATTGGATTTAACCGATAAGGTGGAAGAATAAAAATCGTCATCCTATTAGGGAGAGCGGTCGTGAACAGGGAGGAAGCCTGTTGCGGCGGCTCTTTTTTTTCTGACTGATAGGTTCTGGCTTCACATTATGCAGGTTGTTTGTTATGCTAACGGAAGGCAAAGGGACAACACCCTGATTAAATCAAGCAGAAGAGGAAGCGAACCAACTATGTATTGTGTATGCAAAAAACACGTGGAGCTAGCGATCGATAAGTTCGTTGATGAGTACGAGGACGCGCCGGATATCGTAGATTTGAAGGAAACGGAATTTGCAGACTGGGACCCGCCGCGCAAATGCGATTTATGCGAGGATGGGGCACTGTTTCTTGTCGTATAGCATGAGTTCAATTATTAATTATTGAAAATAGGATGAAGATAAAGGGCCTTTCTCAGTCATTTTTATGACTTTGAGTAGGGCTCTTTTTTTAATGTTTTCTTTTTTTTGATGAAAGGGCAAACCGGGTTTGCATATTGGGCGTTATCTCTTAATAGAAGCTATTTTTAGATGGGAGAATGATGAAATGAGAAAAGGAAAAAGCTTGATTGTCGCTTTTGTAATTTGTGCATTCCTTGTAATGCCATTTGCCACGGCCACTGCCGCGGAGGAAGGTCAGAAGGCGGGCGAGCAGGTACAGACCTATGCTCAAACGGCGGAGTCGCTAGGCTTACTGGTTGGAGAGGGAAAAGGTGTGAACGCGGCTTATCTGGCCAAAAAGAGCACCCGAATCCAGGCAGCGCTTATTTCGCTTCGTCTGCAAGGTAAGCTTGCGGAAGCGCTCGCCTATAAAGGCAGCCGTACCTTTGCGGATGCCAGTCTGGCAGGAAAGAGCAATCAGCCGGTGCTTGCTTATTTAAAGGATCATCCGCAAGCAGGATGGTCCGGCTCGGGTGGAGCGAAGTTCGACCCGCTCTCACCGATCAGCTCGCAGCAGTTGTATAAGGCGATATTGGAATCAATGGGCTACAAAGTAGGGAGTGACTTCCAATACAAACTCACCGAATCATTTGCCGCTGGCAAAGGTCTTGTCCAGATTTCCGGAACTGCCGCATTGACCAACAGCCATATCGCTACTGCGCTGATCGAAGCACTCTCTGCGACTACAGCTCATGGTCATTCGCTACTCGATAGGTTGAAGGCGGAAGGTGTTATTAAGGACACGGCGCTGGCCAGCAGCGAGCAGATTGCCTTGCGCTCAAATGAGAAGCTGGGCACCTATTTCACTGACGGAAAAGGACGCGCCTTGTATTTGTTCACGAAGGATGCGCAGGATCTGAATGCTTGCACAGGCTCATGTATTGAAAATTGGCCTATATTTACCTCTGAGAGTTTGCAAATTCCGACATCTCTTAACGCAGCTGATTTCACTATGCTTACACGCAAGGACGGTACGAAGCAGTGGATGTACAGGGTGAAGCGGTTTCGGATGTTTGGTTTGTAGCCAAGCCGGATTATTCCGTAATGCTTGGAACGAACAGCGTGCTGGGTCATTATTTGACAGATAGCATGGGACGCACGTTGTACTATTTTGACAACGATGCTCCACAGACAAGCGTATGTGAAGGCCAATGTCTTGTTAATTGGCCAGCATATAGCATAGCAGGAGGCAGTGTACCATCCACCTTGTCCAAAGCTGATTTTGGCTCCATCAAGCGAGTGGACGGAACAACTCAGGCAACCTATAAAGGATATCCGTTGTATACGTTTATTGCTGACAAAGCTCATGGCGATACGATGGGGCAAGATGTGAATAACGTTTGGTTCGTAATCGATCCGGCGAAGTTTACAGGTACTACTGCCGGGGAAGCGGCTGCTTCAGCTGCATCGACAGCCAAAACGTATCGTGTTGATATTAAGGATTTTTCATTTGGTTCTGGCCCGTTAACGGTGGAGGCTGGATCGACGATCATCTTCACCAACCTGGACGATATGAAGCATAACGCAGTGGCCAAGGACGGAACCTTCGCCATTCCGCTGATTGGCAAAGGTGAATCGGCTTCCATTAAGCTGGATAAGCCAGGAACGTATGATTATTTTTGTGAGCCCCACAAAAGTTTTATGACCGGCCAAATTATTGTAAAGTGAGGGATAGACTATTATAAAGCATATTCGAATGTCAGCTTCTTGGCTGACGGTGGCTGCGATGTTGATTCTAACTGCTTGTGGAAGCTCGAGTACATCTTCGGAATCTGATGCTAATCAGGTGCCAGCAAGCAGCAGCAGTCCTACAATGGAAGCATCACCAGAAGGAAATCAGACAGGAACAGCAACTGAGACAAATGTTGAGACTAACACCCAAAACGGCAACGCAGAGATTAAAACGGAGAATCAGCCTCATAAAGAACATGAAGCTAAACCAAGCGATACAGCCCAAACCGATAAACCAGATGAAATAGCTGCAGAAAATGCAGACAAGCCGTCAACGGCGAAGAAGGATGAAACAACAGGGAGTGGAAGCGGCACGACATCGGCTCACAAGGACACTAGTGCAAAAGAAACGACAGCTAAAAGCGGCAATGCAGCAGCATCTGCGAGTCCGCAGGACAAGGTGAGCGTAAATAAGCCAACCCTAACGCCTAAGCCAACCCCTAAGCCTGTTGCTACACCAGAGGCGAGTTCCAGCAGCTCAACACCGGCATCTGCCAAGCCTACAGAGACGCCGAAGGCAGAGCCTGCTAGCGTTACGCATGTCGTTGAAATTGTAGACTTTGCGTTTTCGATTGCCGAATTGGATATTAAGGTTGGAGACAAGGTGGCGTTTATTAATCGGGATAAAATGAAGCATACAGCAACCGCGGATGATAAATCTTTTGATACGGGTCTGCTCGGCGAAGGTGAAAAAAAGATCATTACCTTCGATAAAGAGGGAGATTTCAGCTATTTCTGCACCCCTCACCCAGGCATGACGGGCTTAATTAAGGTGACGGCCAGCTGACCATTTGCTTTAGTAGAAAGATGAATAATTATAACTATGCCGACTTGGGGGCCCTGCGGTATGCGGAATCATTCCGATTATGAACTGATGCTGCTCGTAAAGCGAAAGCGGCATGATGCTTTGTCCGAGTTGTATGACCGTTATGCGGCATTGGTATATTCCTTTGCCCGAAAAGCGGTGAGTAACGAGCAGGCCGCCCGTGAGATTGTACAATCTGTTTTTGTACGGCTGTGGACGACCGAATCGGAGTACCATTCAGAAAAAGGGCAATTTAAGAGCTGGCTGCTGACGATAACCCGCAACCTGGCAACGGATTGGCTGCGTAAGCAGCGCAGGCAGGAGGCTGATATCATTTCCTATCTCCCAGAGGAGCTGGAGCAGTTCGTTGATAAACGGGCTGCTTCACCTGAGGAATATGTGGAGCGTGAATCGCTGAAGGCTCAGCTCCAAAGCGCCTATCGCTTTCTGTCGAAACAGCAAATAGAGCTTCTGGAGCATTTTTATTGGCATGGATATAGCCTGAGCGAGTTAGCTGCCCGTTATAAGGAGCCGCTTGGAACAGTCAAAAGCAGATTGCATCAAGCATTAAAAATATTACGCAGACATCTGGCAGTTGAAGGGGAGGGATGACAGTGGAGGAAAAGAAGCTTTGTGATTTGACGCTAGAGGTTCTGTCAGGAACTTGCACCGAGGAGGAGCAGCTTGCCTTTGAACGGCATCTCTCCGGCTGTGAAGCTTGTCAGGTCGAAATGGAAGAGCTGCGTATGGCATGGGAGGCAATTCCTGTCGATATGGAATGGTTGGAGCCACCAATGGATTTGAAGCAGCAGGTTATGGATGCGGTGCTTGCGGCTGAGGAGCAGCAGGGAGCGGAACAAACAAACAAGATGGACGGGACAAACAGGATAAGCTGGCGTAAGCGAAGGAAAAGATCATATATGGCCGTATCGGCCGTTTTGCTGTTGATCATGCTGACAGCCAGCTTGCTCGGGAATGTATGGTTGTATCAGGAAAAATCAAGCCTTCCGCTGTCCATTGATCAAGCGCTGAGCTTGCCCGCAGCCGAAATACAGCAAATGGTGCTGTTGGAGACGGTCGCGCAGCAGGGGGAGAGCTCAGGCGTAGTGTGCGTTGTGGGAAGCGGACAAAATACGCAGTTTGTTGTCTATTTGTTTGGTGCTGCAAAAACAATTGGCGAAGAGTCTTATCAAGTATGGATGGTTAAGGATGGCGTTCGCCAAAGCGCCGGAACGATGCGTGTCGCCAACGATCAGGGTGTTGCTGTATTGGCCGTCCCCCTAGCATCGGAGACGCTGTCATTTGACTCCATCGGTATTACGCTGGAACCGGATGATCAGGGCGCGCAGCCAAGGGGCAAGCAAATATACCGCTCAGTCTAACAAGTAGCAGGTGAGACCGCAGTGAATATAGAGTATGCAGCAAAAGGGGCGCCTCGGAGTCATTTTCATGACTTATGGGGCAGCCCCTTTAAACGGTGACTAGCTTTATTTTTTGAGCAGCAAATAAGCAAAATAAGGTACGCCGATTAGCGAAACCATAATGCCTGCGGCAATGCCGTCCGGATCGACGAGATTGCGTCCGACTGTATCGGCCAGCAGGAGGAGCCAGCCGCCCATCAAGATGGCGACGGGGATAAACAGCTGGTTGCGCGGGCCGACAAGCGACTTGGCGATATGCGGCGCCATAAGGCCGACGAAGGCGATACCGCCGGTCACAGCTACCGCTGAGGCAGCAAGAGCGACAGCGGTCAGCAGTAGGACGAGACGCTCGCGCTCGACCCGCAGGCCGACGCCAATGGCGGTGGGCTCACCAAGTCCAAGCAGATTCAGGCGCGTGGATTTGTACAGCGTGAATGGAATCAAGATGGCGAGCCACGGCAGCAGCGACCAAATGAACGGCCAATCGGTCCCCCAAATGCTTCCCGCCAGCCACTGGGCAATAAACGTCACCTTCTGTCGTTCTGCCGCCGAAATAATGACAATCATAATGCCGGACAGCGCGAGCGAGAAGCCGACACCGGTCAGAACAAGCTTGACGGGGTTCAGTCCCTCCGAACGGCGGTAGGAGAACAAATAGATCAGCCCCGCTGTTATGACCGCGCCGATAAAAGCGACCAGCGGCAAAACATAGACGAATGAGCCGACATCTATCGGAACATAAAGAAAAAAGATCGCGATGGCGACGCCCGCGCCTGAATTAATGCCAATAATGCCGGGATCGGCAAGATCGTTGCGCGTAATGCTTTGCAGGATAGAGCCGGACAAAGCTAGTGCCATGCCTGCGAGCAGCGTAATAATAATGCGCGGCATCCGTACTGAGAACAGTACGAAATTTTCTTTAAACACCCCATCGCCGAGCAGGACCGGAATGAGCCGATTATAGGACAGTGACGAAGCGCCTAGGCCCATGCTGACAATGGCAGTTGCAACAATAAGCAGCAAGCTGGACAGGACGATGAGCCGTTGTTTTCGAATAAGAGCAGTTGGAATCATGAGCGTTTTCCCCCTCCTTTATTTACGACAAACAGGAAGAAAGGCAAACCCATCATCGCAACAATGGCAGCAACGGGCGTCTCGTATGGCGCATGAATGGTACGCCCCATCGTATCGGCCAGCAGCATGAAAGAAGCGCCTGTAATGGCGGATAAGGGCATAATGGCACGGTAATCGGTGCCCGCGAAAGTACGGACAATATGTGGGATCATGAGGCCGACAAAGGCGATATTGCCGACAAGGGCGACCGATGCGCCAGTTAGCACAATAACGACAACGAACAATAAGGCTTTAATCAGCACGAGCCGTTGGCCCAAGCTAACGGCCACATCATCACTGAGACTCATAATGGTGAGCTGCTTCGAGAGCAGCAGTGCGATTACAACCCCAATAATAATAACGGGAGAAATCGCTTGAACTTGATCCCACGTCGTACCAATTAGCCCTCCAGCCGTCCACATGGACACATCCTTGGATATTTTAAAATAAAGACCGACCGCTTCGGATACGGCGTACAGAAAAGCAGATACCGCCGCCCCGGCAAGAATGATTCGGGTAGGGGACAGCTGGCCTCTGCGCATGGCACTAAGTAGCAGAACGAGAGAAGCGCCCAGCGCCGCGCCAAAAAAACAGGCCAACATAATGCCGAACGTGCCTACGCCTGGAGCAAAAGCTAGGATAAGTGCCAGCGCCATGCTCGCCCCCGAGGACAGGCCAAGCAGTCCCGGATCAGCAAGCGGGTTGCGGGTAACGCCCTGCATAATGGTTCCAGCCACAGCGAGCGCGGCTCCTACCAAAATACCGGCTACCTCACGCGGCAGCCGCAGCTCACGAATGATGAGAATGCTGTCGCTCACCTCATCTGAAGCAATCGCCAGCCATACATCCTTGGCGGTAGCATCTGCCGCGCCATAAATTTGCGATAGTACAAATAAGACGACAAAGATGAATAGACAGCCAATCAGTTTGAAAATAAAAGGGATGGAGCGCTTCTTGTTCTTCATCAGTATCTCATCCGTTCCTTCCGTCAGCATACAGAAGGAACTCTTGCAGGAAGAGTTCCTTCAACATATATGGATGAAGCATTAGCCCAGCAGGCTCTTAATGAAGAATTCCAGCTGATATTCCAGCGTAATCGGATCGTTGAAGTAGAAGGCTTTCGCATTGACTTCGTAGAGATGGCCATTTTTCACGGCAGGAATATTTTTATACGTATCGGTGTTCTGGAACGCGTTGTCGGCATCGGGATTTTTGCTGAAAATAACATAGTCGCCCGCATATTGCGGCAGCACTTCAGCGGACAAGGCGTAATAGCCGTCCTTCAATGCCATTTCTTTTACTTTCTCCGGCATGTTCAGCTTCATTTCCTGATACAGAATTTCAGTGCCGCGTCCCCAGTTGTCGCCAAACACATAAAGCTGCTTATCGAAGCTTTCAATAACGGAAATGGTGGAAGCTGCACCGATTTTCGCTTTAATGTCTTCGCCGGCTTTTTGAGCGCGAGCCTTAAAGTCTTCGACCCAAGCAGTTGCTTCTTTCTCTTTGTTGAGCAGCTTGCCGATTTCGAGCTGCTGTGTCAGGTAGTCCACTTTACCGTAGGTGTAAGTAATTGTTGGGGAGATTTGCTTCAGCTTGTCCACATTTTTGAGGGTGGATAGGCCGATAATCAGGTCTGGCTGAAGCTCGATGATTTTCTCCAGGCTTTCGTCGGTTACCGCTTCAACATCCTTCAATGTCTCTTCGAAGTTAGGGTTCATCTTGGACCAGTCGTCTACGCCGACGAGGTTTACACCCAGCGCCATCACGTTACCCGCATAAGAGGAAAGCACGATTACGCGCTGCGGGTTTGCCGGTACCTCGACAGGACCTTGCTCCGATTGGTACGTTATCGTTCCCGTTGCCGCTGGATCTGTGGAAGCCGCTGCATCGCTGGCTGCTGGTGATTCCGATGGTGCAGTAGATGCCGCTGCATTGCTGCCTTTGCCGTTCGATGCTGCATTATTGCTGCAAGCGCTAATCACGAGCATAAGGATAAGTAGGAATGGCAGAAAAAGCTTCTTCAATGAAATTCTCTCCTTTGTTTTAACGCCGTGGCGTCTGTAAATCATTTTGACGGACTCGAAAAACTTCAAAATACTGTGAATGACTGTAATGCGGCAAGACCCCCAAAGTCTTTAAGCCAAATTGTTGATAATGATTCTCATCATCACACTTGCAAATTTTAATGCGTGTTGCTCTGCTTGTCAAGATGTCGGTCAATATTAACATTGACATGAACCTGACAGCTCGATATATTGAAGGTAACTTGTTGCAGGGCGAGAGATTATTAAAATCTGTTAATGCGAATCCGTGGATTCGTTAGTGGCGCACTCTTTTTCGAAAGGGAGTGTGTTTTTATATTTTACCCGCAAAACGGTAGCTTTGCCGCCAGAGGACGGCGGGTGCCGTTTGCGCTTTTCTGAATTTGATACCTAGGAGAATGAACGTGGACAGTGGAAGTAAGCAGCAGTTTCAGCGGAAAATGCAGGCGCGGCATATCGTTATGCTCTCTCTTGGCGGTGTTATTGGGACGGGCCTGTTCCTAAGCTCCGGTTACACGATTCAGCAGGCGGGCCCGTTTGGCGCGATTTTGTCCTATCTGGTTGGCGCCATCGCGGTATATCTCGTTATGCTGTGCTTGGGCGAGCTGTCGGTACATATGCCGGAGACGGGAGCGTTTCACAGCTATGCGGCAAAATATCTCGGTCCCGCAACGGGCTACACCGTCGCTTGGCTGTACTGGCTCACCTGGACGGTGGCGTTAGGCTCGGAATTTACGGCGGCGGGGCTGCTCATGCAGCGCTGGTTCCCTTCGGTTAATGTCTGGATTTGGAGCGCGTTATTCGCTGCGTTAATATTTGTCTTAAATGCACGATCGGTGCGGTTTTTCGCGGAATCGGAATTTTGGTTCTCATCTGTAAAAGTTTTAACGATTGTGCTGTTTATTGTCATCGGAGCGGGAGCGATGTTCGGCATTGTGCCAATGGCGGATTCGGAGCCAGCACCCTTATTATCCAATATTACGAGCGCAGGGTGGTTTCCAAATGGAGCCTTTGCGATTTTATTGACGATGCTGGCGGTGAATTTCGCCTTCTCCGGCACGGAGTTGATCGGGATTGCAGCGGGAGAATCGGTGAATCCTGAGAAGACGATTCCGAAAGCGATTCGCACGACGCTGTTTCGTCTCGTTATTTTTTTCATTGGAACGATTGTTGTGCTGTCAGCCTTGCTGCCTATGTCGGAGGCGGGGGTAACGGAAAGTCCCTTCGTGACGGTAATGGAGCGGGTTGGCGTGCCGTATGCGGCGGATGTGATGAACTTTGTTATTTTGACCGCGATTTTGTCGGCGGCGAACTCGGGCTTGTATGCGTCTTCGCGGATGCTGTGGTCGCTGGCCGATAAGAAGACCATTTCGCCTTTGTTCGCAAAATTGTCGAAGCATGGCGTGCCGCTGAATGCTGTCATTCTGAGTATGATGGGTGGCGGGCTTGCGCTGCTCTCCAGTATTGTTGCGCCGGGCACGGTGTATATTGCGCTGGTATCCATATCGGGGCTGGCAGTTGTCGTCGTGTGGATGAGCATTAGCGCCTCGCAGTTTATGTTCCGCAGACAGTATCTTCGAGAGGGGAACTCGGTGGACAAGCTAGCGTATCGGACGCCTTGGTATCCTTTTGTGCCGATTGCTTCGTTTCTGTTGTGCTTAGCGTCCTGCATCGGCATCGCGTTTGATCCGACACAGCGAATTGCGCTGTATTGCGGGGTTCCGTTTATTGCGCTGTGCTACATTAGCTATTATGCGTTTTATCGGGTGAAGAAGTAGTGAGTGAGGCAGGCGTGAAGTGACTTGAAGTGACTTGAAGTGACTTGAAGTGACTTGAAGTGACTTAGAGTGACTTCAAGTGACTTGAGGTTACTTGAAGTGACGGGAAATATAGAGCTGAAAGAAAAAGAGATGGATAGATAGTAGGAAAAGGGGAGGAAAACGTTATGGGAAAGCCTAACGGTACTGCGCACAATGTTATAGAAGATATTTTACAGAAGCATGAGATTATGGTGCTCGATGGCGCAATGGCGACGGAGTTGGAACGGCATGGCTGCGATTTGAATGATGCATTGTGGTCAGCGCAGGTGCTGCTGTCACAGCCTGAGCTGATTTATCAGGTGCATCTGGATTATTACCGCGCAGGAGCGGATTGCGCGACGACGTCAAGCTATCAGGCGACGGTGGATGGTTTTCGCAAGCGCGGGCTTAGCGAAGAGGAAGCTTTGAAGCTGATCAAGAGCACAGTAGAGCTGGCGCGGAAAGCGCGTGATGATTATTGGGAGCAAGAGGGTGCGGATGCAAGTGCTGCTCAGGAGGGTAACGGTGATTTTTCATCTGGGACTGGTGTTCTTGCCACGAATAGACCGAAGCCGCTCGTTGCTGCTTCCATTGGGCCATATGGCGCTTATTTGGCGGATGGCTCGGAGTACGTCGGCAACTATGGCGTGACGGATGAGGTACTGACGAAGTTTCACCGTCCAAGAATGGCAGCGGTTATTGAAGCTGGTGCGGATCTATTGGCGTTCGAGACCGTTCCTTCTCTTCAGGAAGCTAGAGTGCTGGATGCTTTATTGAAGGAATTTCCGGGCGTGTATGCGTGGCTGTCGTTTTCATTGAAAAATGAAACGGCGATCAGCGAAGGCACTTCGCTGGCGGAATGCGCGGCTGCCTTCGCGCAAAGCGAGCAGATTGCCGCGATCGGCATGAACTGCGCCCCCGGCGCTGTCGTGACGGAGGCGATTAAGGTGCTTCGCACGCACTCGCAGAAGCCCGTTATTGTTTATCCGAATTCCGGGGAAAGCTATAATCCGGAGACGAAGACTTGGCATGGCGAAGGCAGCTGCCCGAGCTTCCTTGAGGAAGCGGAAGGCTGGTATGAAGCCGGCGCCCGTATTATTGGAGGCTGCTGCCGGACTTCACCGCAGCAGATTGAAGCGATCGCGAGGAAATGGCGAGCTTGAGATGCTTATTTGCGAAAGCCGGAGTCTGATTGATATTACTGAGTAATAGAGCCTATTGGACATGCGGGAATAATGTTTAGGTTTTTGATCCATAAGGTCAGCCAGAGAGCGGTCTGGTTGGCCTTTTTTTCTGGGCTTATAAAAGTGTTTTTGCGGCGGACGGATGGTATGATTGTTACTAATAGGACAGACCGATAAACAGGCTGCGAATAAAGGAGAAGTTGTCAGTGCAAATACAGATTATTTCAGTGGGCAAGCTGAAAGCGAAATATTTAACGCAAGGGATTGCGGAATATGCTAAGCGCTTGGCTCCATATGCGAAGCTAACGCTGGTTGAGGTAGCCGATGAGAAAGCGCCGGAGCAGCTTAGCGCGAGTGAAGAGCAGCAGGTGAAGGCGAAGGAAGGCGAGCGGATACTGAGCCATATTAAACAGGATACATACGTTTTCGCAATGGCTATTGAAGGCGAGATGTGGACGTCGGAGCAACTGGCGAAGCATGTCGAAGAGCTCGGTACGTATGGAAAAAGCCAGATCGCTTTTGTCATTGGCGGTAGCTTGGGGCTCGCTGATGAAGTCATGCGCCGCGCTAACATGAAGGTTTCTTTTGGGCGGATAACGTATCCGCATCAGTTGCTCCGCCTTGTGCTGATAGAGCAAGTATATCGGGTGTTTAAGATTGTGCGGGGGGAGCCGTATCATAAATAACGGCAACGCGATTGCTAGTGCTAGTTATTGTGATATAATAGGATAAAAATGTAAGTAATGAGGTGATACGATGGTTAAGAGAGAAAGAAGTCGTTCTTATCCGAGTGTTAATTTAGAAAAGGCAATTGAAGATACAAAACAAATTAGGACTCAATTAGGGAGAGGAAAGATTGATAAGGAACAAATATCAGTTGCTCTAGGTTATCAAAGTTATAATGGGAAATCTGGAACACGTATCTCTACAATGGTGCAATTTGGACTATTGGAGAAGAAGGATGGTTATTCTTTAAGTAAGTTGAGCGAGAAAATAACCCATCCTAAAGACAAAGTGGAACTAGATAGTTCAATCCTTGAAGCATTTAGGACACCTGAACTATATTCAGAGCTTGTAGAAAGATATCTAGGAGATGGACGTTTTCCGGATCAATTAGAGAACATTTTATGTCGTGACTTTGGAATAACTGCAAACGCAAGTCAAGATGCAGCAAGGAGATTTATTGAATCTGCAAATTATGCAAAGTTAATCGATGAGAATAAAATCTTTATTAACAGCAACAACGAAGAGCTGGGCTTGCATGAAGAAATTGAACAAACAATTTATATCCCGACGCCTAATAGACATCAAAGATTAGAAGTTGTTGACATGATACCTGTAACAAACGGCACAGATTCACATAACTCTCCTTTTGATAATGACAGAAAGCAGACATTTAACTTTACACTCACTGATGGTAAGTTTGCTCAATTAGTGGTTCCAACAGGATTGAAAGTAAAGGATATACAAATTCTTCGTAAGCAAATTGAATTATTGGAACTGCAAGTAGAGGAGGCATAATTATTGAATTTTGGTCGTGTCAGCTTAAACTCACTTCTAGAGGTACTTGAAGCAATTACGTGGAACAAGCCCTGCTCCCATCAAGATATTTTAGCATTTACAGGCCTTAGCAAGCCTACTGTAAACAATGCTTTAAAGATACTAATTTCTTTAAGCTTAGTAAATGAGGGGGAAGCCGAGAAATTTTATTTCGTAGTAGATGAATTTAATAAGCATTTATCCAGCCAAGATAAGATACTTGTTGTAAGGAAGTACTTACAGCATTGGAGTTTCTTTCAGGTTTTGTGTGGGTTTTTAGATAATTCTAAAGGACATAAGATCGCAATTAGAAAAACGCTGGCTTTTCTTAAAATTGATGAAGAGCATGCAGTTAGCGCTAAGAATGTTTTACATTTAGCCACAGATCTCAGTGTCTTGAGTTTTGAGGGAACAGAATACTATATTAGCGAAACGCTCAAGCATCCTCCGCATGAAACTGAAATAAATGGTATTGAACTAACCTCTGAAATGGCAGTACAGTTATTCCTATCCAAAAAATTGACTCCTGAGATATTCTACTCCTTAGAGAACCCTGAGAAAGAAAAACTAACAAAAGCGCTTTTAAATTACAGAATCGATCCTGAAAAATCATGCGAATATGCGGGGCAAGCCTTAGAAAATTACTTACGGTTAGTAGGTATCCATGCTGGAGAGGATTTAACCAGTTGTGATGGTATGGGACAAATAGCAGATTACCTAGGTAGTAAAGCAAGACTAATAATTCATCCAAGGCATAGAGAGATAGCTAAGACAGTTTCTACAATTAGAAATAGTTCAGCACATGATAGAGATAAGTTAACAAGTGATCCTTGGATAAAAACATCAGAAATAGCATTGGTTAATATTTTATTAGTAATTCAACTCATAAAATCAATTCATGGCTGGACAGTATCAAGATCACAAATTATATAATTTATAACCGAGAACAAATCGAAGCCGGATTTTTTGTTCCCTCATACCAGAAATTACCATGATCTGATTTTCCCGGAATTAAGATTGACAATGCTGGGAGTCAATTCTACGTGCAAGGACAGATGACGTCAGGTACTTGCCGAAGCAAACCGCATTAACAACAAGCACCATTTCACTCTGGAGCCCGGCATCAGTGAGAATCAGACGGATGAAATGCAGGCGAACCATCTCCAACTGGTACTGCCGAAGTGGTTACATGATACAAACCACCCTGCTCAGCAAAGCTGGCTTAAGGACTTGAACTCGTTTATTTAAATGGCTAAGGTGCGTCAAAATTCTTCTAATTTAGGGGGCAAAAGAATGGAGATCACTTCAAGAATAACTGATATAAGAATAGATGCAGAAAATATATTCATTGAAATGACATATGAAAGGTATTTGAAGATAGCCAGAAAAATTATCGGAAACAATGATTTACAAAGACGCAGAGTAAAGTCATCCAACACTGTATATTCACTTTTAAGAAATGATCTTAAAAGTGGATGTGTAATTCCCCCTATTGTACTGGCTCTTGGCACTAATGGAGATGGGGACAAAATTAACTTTAATGAATTATCTAATGAAGAAATTGTTAGATACATTAATTTACACATTGAAAGCTTGGTTATTCTAGATGGTTTGCAAAGAACTAATACCATTCTTGAGGCTGAAAATGAACTGGCTAGGGATGGAACTCATCAACAATTAGAGCATTTCTATTCAAATAAGTTACGAATTGAATTATATTTAGGCATTAATAAATTTGGAATCTTATATAGAATGTTGACTCTAAATACAGGACAAACTCCTATGTCAATAAGGCACCAGATTGAGATTTTATATAAGAATTATATTGATCATGATTTAAATGGTATACGTTTAGTTAGAGAAGTTGAAGATGAAATAGTTAATGAAATTGGTAAATACAAATTTAAAGATGTTGTTGACGGGTTCAACTCATATTTAGAAAGAAATGAATTGCCTATTGATAGGTTTGAATTACTCAACAACATTAAGGGGTTAGAAAAGCTATCAGAGGAAAATCAGCAAAGAGATGTGTTTAGGGATTTTTTGGAATCGTATAACCGCTTTGTAATAAAAATAGACATCCTTTCTAAACACTGGGAATTGGATGTGGATGAAGATGATATAGTACTAAGCGGGCAACCGTTTGGTAAACAAGCTTATAAGATCTTCAATAAATCTCAGGCACTTACAGGGTATGGTGCGGCAATAGGAAAACTCAAGGACTTCGGTATTATTCAATCATTTGACCAAGTAAACTATATTATCGGAAAACTGGAATCTGACGATGATCCTATTCGCTGGTTAATGATGCTTCTTTCCAGATTGGATAACATCAGAGGTAACTCTAAGAAAATAGGAAATTCACAAAGAATGTACTTTCAATACTTCTTTAGAGAGCTGTTTAATTCTGATGGAGATTCATATTTGAGTTTTGAGAGAGCTATAGAAAATGGATATCAAAAATATCGTAGTCAATCGGAGTAAGAGATGGCACTTCAAATTAAAACTGATCAAGATGAGAATTTATTTTTATCCGATGTTAACTTTAATTCTGAACAAAATAGTTTTAAACTTAAATTCATCTCACACACAAAAGAGATCGAATACAATCTTTTAGTTGATTATATTTTAAGACCAGATCAATCATATGCTGTGGAAGACTATAATATTTGTATCTTTTATAATAACGACTATATTGAGAATAATATATATCAAGTATATGAATCTGAATTAGAAAAGAGAATTGGTTGGGTTTTTCCAATACAGGCACTTATCTCACAGGAACACGATTATAGTGAGAACATTCATTTTCTACGTTATGCTTTTGTTGCATTTCAAAAGCTACTTGCTGATCAAAGTAATTGTGACACAAAAAAAATCCCTCCAAATAAAGATAATAAAGTCTTATCCTTATTTGATTTTTATCCTCAGGATAGTTTTATATTTATCGTATGTAATGCAAATATAGATGCGATTACCGATTTTGATATAAAACATTACTATCCTTCTTTGTATAATCAAGGATTGTATGCAACGATAGGGAACTACAGAAAACCGGTTATTAATTGCGAAGGGCAGAAATTGTATATCCAAAGCGTTTCTGAACACGTTAAAAATGAAGGTTTCTTGATACATCTTTTTCAAGAACTTTTAATTAATGAAAAGCATCATTTGGTTAGATTTTATTTATTGTATCAGGCAGTTGAGCTATTAATTGAAAAAATCTTCAACAAAGAAATTATTGATTTGGTTGAAGAAATAACTGCACAATCAAATAAATTGTTTAAATTGAAGGAGGAGCTTGGTGATTTAGCGAAAGAGCAGAAGAGAATTAATAAACTGTTTAATAGTTATACTCGCTCGTTTAGATCAAAGGAAGTTGTAATGGAATATAGTAACCAGTTATTGAATATCGTTGGACGAGATTCAAAGAAAAATGCATCGGATGCACTTTATAGTGTAAGAAACTTGTTGGTGCATGATTATAGAAGTATACCTATTGAAGGGCACTCTTTAATCAGTCAGATAAATGAGGCGTTTGAAGATCTTGTTGTGGAATTATTACTAGAAATAAACATGTAGTAGAAGATGCCTCCTGCAGAAAACGTAGGAGATGACTTCTATTTATGATATGGATGATTATTAATGATTCTATAAGCCCAATAAATCTGCTCAAACAGGATAGCAGTCTGCAAGCCATAATCCATCTCCATCTGGCTCAGTATCAAAGTCTCATTGTATTCAGGTGGATATGCACCTACAACAATGGAGTTGTCAGAGACGCCAGACGGTGCTTTACGATCTAGTCTAACCGCCAGTTCTTCTTACAAGGTGCTCGTCCCGGAAGTTGCGACGGTCACCAAAAATGAAGTTGGATTCAACTTCTTTTGCAGTTCGCTTTCCTTCCTCAAATGAATGAGCTTAATGCTACAGTAGTGGATCAATCGTTTCTCATATTCTTTGATCGCTTCAAGAATGAATTTTTCCATCTTGTCGCCGACAGCATACATACTGATTTTTATTATAGCTCTTACCTCACGTTCTTAAACAAGTAAGAAGAGTCAGCCCTTTATTTGACCGACTCTTTATCCGGAAAATTCAGTTTTTCTCTCTTAGAGCAAGCAATTCAGCCTCAGACATCTCGAAAGCATTGAATTATAGATGTGCCCGCTCCAAGCTAGAGAAGCTCCAGAGCCATCTGGACGGCTTTTCGTTTCTCCCCGTGAGCTGGGCCTTCTGCCAATGCCCCTTCATTTAAAGAAGTTCTGACATGCAGGTACTTCTGCTTATCCTCATGCCATCATCGGGTTTCAGCATCCTGTCTGAGAAACTCTAATGTATCCAATGTCAGTACCTCTTAAATGGCTGTACAGAGGTTTAAATAACATTCTTAGTGCAATTATTATGCCTACACACTAAGCAAACACGCAAAAGTGACTTCGCGTGCCTGCACGAACCGTTGTATGTTAATGAATCGAAGCATCTGTTTCATCCGAGTTTTCCCTAAAAACCGATTCGGTGAACCGTATTACGAATAGTGATAAAATATAGAGCGAATTTAATGGTGATTTTAAATAGCAAAGAACAAAGATACGACTGGAGCGCAGCACACCGGATTCAGTAGTATCTTTGTTAATATTTTTGTGGTTATTCTATACAATTGTGTAATAAATGATTATAACTATTTTATGCATATTTTTGAAAGCGGTTTACCGTTATAATAGAGCTTTAATCTATCTTTTAGGAAGGAGGGTTGAAGATGACTGGTTTTTTAGCAATCTGCTCTATGCGAAGTCTACACTACAAACAACGGCGGTTGTTGTATAGAGCGAACGAATCATTTACCGCCTGACATCATAGCATGATGAAACGATTTGTAGTATAGACTTTGCTTCCTTAAAACTTAAAAATCATTTTAAGGGGCAGAGCTATTATGAAATATGTAAATGCCGATATTATCCTTCCTGAAAGCTTGCTAAAGGAAGTGCAGAAGTATGTCCAAGGCGGAATGATATACATACCTACTCCTGAGCAGTCGCGTAAAAAATGGGGCGAAAACTCCGGGGGCCGAACATACTTAAACCAAAGAAATGACGAAATACGCAGAAACTTTTCAGCTGGTGCAAAAATTGATCAACTATCCGAACAATTTTGTCTTTCTTGCGATAGCATTAAAAAAATCGTTTATTCAAAGAAATAATCTCACAATGTCACATCGGGAGGAATTCCTGTGTGGCTTTTTCTTTTTTCTCAAAAAGAGGGAATACACCAATAGCAGCACATCTTTCAAAAATCCTTAAGTAATAAATGGTTTCTAAGTATTTATTATATATATTAAAGCTTAGGGCATGGTTACTATAGGAATAAAAACAAAGCACATGTTACTTGTTTTACAATAAGGAGATTATTCAATGATTGATGTTTTTGCTGTGGCGGACATTATTGTTAAACATATAAAGACCTATTACCCTGAGGATGTTGCAATTGTCGGCTACTACGGATCATACCTGCAAGGTCGAGCGACCAAGCGATCGGATTTAGATTTCTTCTTTATTCCGGCCACAGCCAGAGGGAGACAAGCAGGGTGCCAGTTTATAATCGACGGCATTAGCTTTGATTTCTGGCCAATTGGGTGGGATCGTGCAGAGAGAATGGCAGCATTCGAGGAGTGGAATACGACGATTATAGCAGACTGTGAGCTGCTATATGTTCGATCAGAAGGCGATCTTGCGAGGTTCATGGAGCTTCGTGAGACCATATCCAACATGGGGAGTGAATCCAAAGCAATTGAATTGACGATCAAAGCCGAATTAGTAGTAAAGGATTGCTTTTTCTACATGGCTAAAATGCAGCTTGCTGGCAGCTCCAAGGAGTTGTCGTATTGTCGAACTCAGGCTCAGATGATTATGGTTAAAATTTTTAAGTCTCTTGGCTTCTTAAACCAAATTTACTATAGGCGCATGTGGGGCCACTATCGCGAGCAAGTCAGAAGCCTCCCCATTAAGCCGGACCAACTGGATCAATATCTTGATATTATTATGTTCAGCCGTACTCCGGATGAAGTTATATTAGCTTGTGAAAAACTAATTACGGATACAATTTGCCTTATATCGGAGCGACAAAACAGTCAAAAAAAGCTTCGCTCTTATAATGGACAAATGAATGGGTACTATGAAGAGGAAAAAGGTATGTTGAATAAACTTTTAACCGCGTGCGAGAAGGGCGATTACGAAACAGCCTTTTTCGTTGCTATTGGTGTGCAGGACGGTTTAGCGCGAAATTTGTATGCGGCGGAAAAAGGATGTTGGCCTAGCAATATTGACTTAGGTGAGCATCGCGAGTTTTACATCCAATATGGGTATCCAGATCTTGTTGCGCTTTTGGATCCAACAGATTTCGAGCCGTTGCGATTAGCCGTTCTACAGCTTACTGAAAAGTTAGAAAACCATCTTAAAACAGAAGGTGTACCTTTGAATCAGTTTGACACTGTGGCTGAATTCGAGTCATTTTATACAAACAAAGTCTAATGCGATAAAGGAGAATTGAAATGAGACTTCGCAATAAAGTTGTTTTTGTTACCGGTATTTCGGGAACCATAGGAGACAAGATTGTCACAAAATGCCTCAGTGAGGGCGCAAAAGTGAAAGGGCTTATACGAAGCAAAGAGCAAGTTCTCCTTTGTGATAATCTTGGCATTGTCCCTATAATCGGAGACCTAACGGATAGAAGCGTCATAAAGGAAGCACTTGCAGATGTAGATGTTATCATTCACGCTGCAGCGTATCTTGGTGACGATAGGGCCACTGCTGAGAAATCTAATATTCAAGGGGTCCAAAGTCTGGTTGATGAGGCTATATCAGCAGGAGTTAAACGCCTCGTACATATTTCCACTGTATCCGTTTATGGTCATCTTGAAGGAGAGGTGGAGTTGGATGAAGCCAGTGAATTAGCATACGGTCATTCTGAGGTGTACACTTCAACGAAATGTGAATCGGAACGAATTGTACGAGATGCAATGGTTAGAGGGTTAGACTGCGTCATTTTGCGTCCAGGCATTATATGTGCCGAAAATAACTCCCACTGGGGCGACAGGCTGATTGCCAAGCTTGCTGCGGCAGATAATATAGATTGGATTCATCCTGAGGATTTAACACCTTGGGTGCATGCGGATAACTTAACTGAGATTTGCGTATTAGCAGCAACGCATGCTGCGGCAGTCAATCAGACCTATAATGCGGTGGACGGAAACTATACAGAAAGTGAGTTTAGTGTACGTATTGTGCATGCTCTAAATAAAAAGCTCATTATACCTGATGGTAGCCCAATAAGAATGGCATATAGCTACAATAAAATAAGAAACGAATTAGGCTACCGTCCCATAAAAAAGCTCGAAGAGACAGTTGCTCAATTAGAGAAACAAGCTCAAAGTTGGCTTCTAACGTGTAAGGAGCAATGAAATGCATAAAGGTGGGTCCTAAAACTTGCCGTTACAGACAGCAAGAATCGTATCTTAAATAACGTCAAGTTTTAGGCGGAATCTTTCCATCGTAAGGGCTACCAATGACGAGATACAATAACTCCCCTCCGATAGCCCTTTAAGAGTATTACTGCCACCACTCTTTATCCGGATAAATCTCAACTGCAACTTTTTGACCACTATTAAGATTCACCCGAGACAGACCGTTCTCGTCAGAGTATACGAACCAGTTATCGACAAGTTTATTTATAGAGTATTTTTTTAACTGGCCCGACATGACTTGCTGTTTAAGTCCAGAGCCATCTGTCTTCTTTCGCTCCAGTACAGTTTTTTCGTTAATCGTTTTATATATGTAATAAATCCAACCATCTTTAGCGGTTAAAAAAATAGTCATTTTTCCGGTTAGCTGGATTGGCTTCCCGCCACCGAGCTTTATTTTATAGATCGGACCATTAAAGCTTATTTCGCCTGTTTTATTAACTATCGGTGTTATGTAATACATCGAGTCACCATCGATTATATTTCCAAACATATTGTCGGAAAGCTTAATCTTCTTGGTGCCATCAACATTAATTCGGTAGTACGAGTAGTCAGTCGATTGATAGAAAACCGTATTATTAATGACAAGACCAGGGCTATAACGCTCTCCATTCATCGCATCGAAACGCAGACCTCCAGGAACGTTTCCGTCATTGGACTCAACACCAGTTAGGTAGTCATCCGTAATTTTAACTCGTCCTTGCCCGTTAAGACCGATACGGAACAAATCACCCCCGTTGCGATCCTCGTTAAGAAGTGCATAATACAAATATCCATTATGAATGACCATCGAGAAATAATCGAGATTTCCATTATCTTTGAAAAGCGTTTTTGCTCCGCTGCCGTCAAGACCCGCGATTTTGACATTTCCTTTCGTATACTTAAAAATCCATTCATCAGCCCATTTAACCTTTTTTCTCTCCGTACCTTCCCAATAAATAATAGAATTACCCGATTTAAAGAAAAAATAATACTCTGGTTTTTCATACAGCTTATTCAAAAATGGTTGATCGTCACGAATCGATAAGACATTCATATTACGATTGTCACGAGTAAAATATTCAGTCGGAGCAGCAAAATATAGCAGCTTCTCTGAAGAAGCCAATTGATCCTGCGATCCATCCAAATAACGTTTGCGCGTTGTCCAATCTTTATCCTTGTAATAAACCCATCCGGTGTCCGAAACTCCAATTAAATTATTTTCGTTAGCATCAGCCAAGGTCTGTGCTAGAACGTCCTTCTGCTCCGTAGTAAGCCTTACTTGTTGCGCTGAAATGGTGTCTGTACAAATAAGTAGAGCGAGCACGAGCACAACTGCAACTAGTCCATTCCACGGTTTCATCTGTTATCTCCTCATTTAGTAAGCTGTATTTTCTTTTTTGTAACTAAAGATATCATAAACCGCAATAGGCTTGGATAATTTAGTGAAATAAATTTAAGAAATGCCGTTAGAGATAGAGCGGAGCGTTCGGAGCGTTGTATGACAGATCGAAGCGACAGCAATAGCTTTATTGCAACACGTAGCGCATTAAGTTACATTCAGCATTTCTTCAGCGGAGTTTAAGTTCAGGTTCATATGTAAAAATTTGAAATAGAATATAATCGTGGTAACCCATTTTTAGATGAAGGAGGCAACAAGATGAAACCCGTTATCAAACTATTTCATTCTAAGTTTAAGATTAAGCTCGTCTCAGTCCGAAACAAATTAGTTATCTCGTTCATGCTTATTCTGTTGCTGCCTAGCTTAGCAATTGGGGGTTTTTCTTACATAACGGCAAAGGATAGAGTGGATGACCAGCTCCAGAGCATGGCTACAACCGATATATCTCTTGTTAGCAAAATGGTCGATCAATACATAGAAGCAAAGATTGCTGATGTAAATACATTGTCGCAGCAGCTGTCGAATGAATCGGCTGGCGAACAGCTGAATGTGTATGCGCAGAACCACCCCGAGGTTGAAGCCGTCACAATTATTGCAAGCAGCGGGGACTATCTCTATGCCCCTAGCAGTCTGAAGCTTGCCTCGGATTACAACCCGAAGGAAAGTACATTGTACACGCAGGCTATTCAGAGTAAGGATCAGGTCGTAATTACGGAACCGTATACCTCGACGGAAACGGGAAATACGGTTGTGGCTATAACGAAGGCCGCGAGTAACGGACAGTCAGTAGTCGCTGTCGTGCTTAATTTGGAAGAATTAAAGCAAACCGTTAATGATGTAAAGATCGGAGAAAATGGTTTTATTATTATTCTTAGCTCCGAAGGCTTCGGTATTGTTTCTCCTCCTTGGGGAGTTGGAGAAGCATCGGAGGGAATGGATAGTGCCGCTGCTACAGCTAATACAACAGCTAATATATCTGAGGAAACAACAGCTAATGCGGCTAATCAACCACCAGCGATGTTCAGCGACGAGTCAGGTCAAATGGAGCAGGTATCTCCAGATGGGGATACTCGGAGTTTGATTTACATTACAAATTCATTAACAGGTTGGAAGATTGCAGGCGATCGCTCTCCAAGTGAAGTTACACGTACAGCGGCTCCTATTCTAAACAATACGCTGCTCGTAATTGTGTTGTGCACGCTAATCGGATCATGCCTAATGTTCTTCATCGTTCGTTCAATTATTAAGCCTTTGAGAGCTCTAACCGATATATCCCGAATTATTAGTGGGGGAGACTTGAGCCAGCGGGTGGACGTTAAGTCGAAGGACGAGTTTGGTGAGCTTGGCGCTACCTTTAATCTAATGGTCGATTCGCTAAGAACGGTTTTATCCGAAGTAGGTCATTCGGCCACTCAGTTGGCAGCTTCGTCAGAACAGTTGTCAGCAAGCGCGGGACAAACCGCAACGGCCACGGAGCATATCGCAGGTGCAATTGAACAGATGGCGGATGGTGCCAATGAGCAGGTAAGCTTGGTTGACGAAAGTGCACGAACAATTGATGACGTTTCGGGTAAAATACAGCAAATTGTCGAACGCACGCATACGACTGCAACAATGACTGAGCAGGTTTCAGTAAAATCAACGGAAGGCGGACAAGCTGTTCAAAGCGCTGTGAAACAAATGAGCTCGATAAACAGCTCAGTCGACGGATTGTCTGACGTCATTAGCCATTTGGTGCATACTTCGACCGAGATTGGCCAAATTATTGAAGCTATTTCGTCTATATCCCAGCAAACGAACCTGCTGGCATTAAATGCAGCAATCGAGGCTGCGAGGGCAGGGGAACAAGGTCGCGGATTTGCTGTAGTTGCGGGAGAAGTGAGGAAGCTAGCCGAGCAATCCACGCAGTCGACGGAGAAAGTGGCTGCTCTAATCGTCGCGATTCGTGAAGAGATCAGCAAAGTGGAGAATTCAATGAGAGTAACGACGAACGAAGTGAGCGTAGGCATGAATGTTGTTCAGCTGGCGGGTAGGCTATTCGCCGATATTGAGCGTTCTGTTGACGAGGTGGATAGTCAGGTTCGCGAGGTAAAGGTGACAGCTGGGCAAATTTCTACAGGGGCATCGCAAGTGGTGAAGGCAATTAGGGACATCTCCCATGTTTCTCAATCGACTGCTGCGGGCGCACAGACGGTATCGGCAGCAACGCAGCAGCAGTTGGCTTCAATGGAAGCTATATCTTCCTCCTCGTCTCACCTGACCCGTATGGCAGTAGACCTGCAAGCGGTCGTGGATAAGTTTAAGCTTTAATGGATTTAGTATTAGAAGGTGCCTGAATGGGCGCCTTTTTATTTTGCGAAAAGGAATTCAAACGCATTACTTTTAGAACAAGCCCCCTTTCCAAAAACGGAGATCGCTTCAGTAATACCCCACACCCCAATCCATTCATTTAAAGGAAAAAATGCGAGGTTAGGAAGCCATTATTGCGAACTATATTTGATGTTTTGAAGTCTGTCAGTGGTTGTTTTTTTATTGAAAATTGAAAGAGGAAAAAAATTCCTTACATTGTAGAGATTTTGTAGAGGCTAAGTTTTTAAACTAAGAAAGAAAGTGTCGAAATTTGGGTGAAAGTATATCAGTAGTTTCGGGAATGGAGGAGAAATGTGTCTTGAAACGTAAACGCAGCATAGGTAAAGCAATACTCTCTTTCTGCCTGGCCATTATGCTTGTCCTGCAGACGGTGGCATTTTCTGTCCCTGCATATGCGGAAAGCACCTCGAGCACGGAAGAACCGCAATCAGTAACTGAGGCGGTATACGATGTGCCGAACAATTCCATAATGATGACGGCAGCCGTGACGGACAAAACGGTGTTGTTCATGGATGAAAATTCAGCCTTTCCGCTGAAGGTGACGCAGGGAACTGAAATTGCTTCAGGCGGTACAATTCAGGGCCGACAGGCATTTACCCTCAAATCAGAGGGCCTCAAGGTGCCGGTGAAGGGGGATTATGCAAATACCCCGGATGAAAATGACACGACCAAGTACATTCAGAAGGGAGACTCGATTGAGCTAAAAAGGGATCCCTACTTCAAGGAAGTGGTGCTGCCAACAGCTACCAAATCCTTGATGGCCACAACTGAATTCGGAGCGAAACAGCTTGGCACCGCTTATTTCACCCCGAATAGCATCAAGATTGTATTTAATGGCGACGATTGGTTTTTCAATGGTATTGGTAGAGCAGTTACCTTCGGCTTTGAAACCACTGCCAATTCGGATGTAACGGGCATGAATTACGGCGATACCAAGCCTATCTCGATTTTCGGGGGAGCGTATGAGCTAAAGAACCCGGATGTTACGCCGGCGTACAGCATCAACTTGGCAGGAAACAACTGGCCAAAGAATGGGAGCTGGACTTGGTGGTATGTGACCGTGCCTGCCTATCAGAATGGTTATCTGACCATCCAATCTACTTCATCCTCTTTTGATGTGCTTGATGCAACAATTAAGCTGCCACTAGATGGGATGACGTTCTATACAAAGCCTTCTGATTACCGTATGGTCTATGTACCGGGATCCTTCAAGGTAAACGGCACTACGGTAGAGCCAACCATCGATGCAGATGGCGGGCTGAGCTACATTTTCCCGGCAGATACTGGGGTAGATCCAAAAGTTGAGTATCAAGCATGGTTCAATAAGGATTTGTTTTATAAAGAGTATCGGGGCGTGGGACTCGATCCCGGTCGATCTAACGGTCAGCGTTTTGATCCAAAGGTTGAACTGAGGGATGCGGGTGCTAGTGTAAAAGCCACTGCAGTGCGGGAAACGTGGGTAGCACCCGACTGGATTCAAGCATCCGCCTCCTATGACCATCCAAATGAAACGATTACATGGAAAGTAACGGTTAACCAATATAACAAAAAAGGGTTAAAGGACTTTTCTATAACCAATGTATTACCTGCTGGGCTGGAATTTGAATCGGCTGCATGGCAGACAACGGTAGATGGTACTGTATCTGAAGCAACACAAATTGCACCAGATTCCAACGGGGTTTATTCCTTTGGGGATATTAACGGTAAAGTGGAATTAGTAATTAAGAGCAAGGTAAAAAGCGGTTCCAGCTTTAGAATCGATCCTCGTGCCAACTGGAATTTGGATACACCAAATGGCATACAGAACAACGATGTCATGACTGGTACAAGACCTAACGCAGTGACTGACGAGGCGATTGTCACCATCGGGGCGCACACTTTTACAAAAACAGGCGCTATTACGATGGAGGACTATAACCTGGGCAGCGTTACATGGACCGTTAATTTAACGCCACAGTATGCCTTGCCAAATGCAGCGGTATACGATGTGTTGGTGCATGGCGGAGATTTGAACGTCTTGGACAACGCTGTGGATGAAACGGGCGAGGTTAGTGCGGGAACGATTGCGAAAATCAAGGGCAACGTCAATACTGCGCAGCTTTGGAAGCAATATCAGGCGGGAACTCTAAAGACTAATGCAACCAGCCTGACCATAAAAAACATTCCTTTAACCGTGGACGGTAAAGTGGTGGCGGATTTGATCAAGGTGACCGGATACACCGAAGAAGCTGCATCCTTCAGCTTCCGTGCACTTGAGACCAACACAGACATCCTCTTCAGACAGGATAATAATGCAGGGAAAGTAATCTGGAATCGGGCTTTGCTCATTGACGGCGAAAGCGTAAAACAAGCGCAAAACAGCGTCAGCCTTCACCTGCGTATGCTGAACAAGGATATGCTTACGGCCTCCTACCCTATTAAGGGGGATGGGACGGCTGACACATGGTATACTCCGAACAACGTTCAACGCTATATCGGTTATGACAGCTCATCAAGCAGCGACGCATATACCTTTGCTGGTTATGACCGGATAACTAAGACGGTCACTTTCCGCCTAGGCGTCAATATGCCGGGCTACAACACAGTCGAAATGGCGAAAGACGGCGGAAGTCGGGTCATTACCAATGTGAAGCTGGTGGACACCTTACCGGAAGGTTGGGAATTCGTTCCTTATGGAGATGGAAAGGACTATGAGCTTTATAAGGGCTACTCGGATAATGTCAGCGGCACTGGCTATGGGGTTCGAAACAACGCCGTGTCCATTATTGAGCCAAACGACCCTGCTCATGTGGCGAGTTTCTCCCATAGCGGTAATGAAGGCACCTTTACCTTCTCCAAGTTGGAAAGCCCTTATGTCATTCTGGTAAAGGCAAGACCTTCCAATGCAGCTCTGGAGAAATATTTAGAGGAGTATACCACCAACGGCACAGACAAGCAGGTGCTGTATAACAAAGCCGACCTACATATGACATGGGGCGGAGAAGAGAAGATTCTCACTGAACAGCGCAAAGTTATTGTACCTATTCAGACTCTGGGCAAGTCGGTAACTAAACCAGTTCCAGGGGTGCTGGAGTGGACGGTAAACTATACCCCGCCATTCAACATGGAGCAGGGCGTTTATTTACAGGATACCCTAGGTGCAGGTATGAATCTACGCTATGAAGGAGACGGGAAGCTTGTGCTGACAGTGCCTAGTATGGCGGTCTATCCTGCTAAACTGACTGCTGGCGGCGCTCTGGAACGAGACGGTGCTGCACTGAATCTCAGCGACCCGAATTCTGAAGTTCGGGTGGAAGCTGGGCCCGGTGAGGACGGCACTACGGTTCTACTATTTAAAATGGACGACCCTAATAAGTTTTACCAGTTTGTGTACCAAACCGAGGTTGACCCTTCTAAAGCGAGAGCTGGCGACAAAATGGGCAACGAGGTAAAGCTGATGGGCGATGATAAGCTGAAATCTGTCAGTGCCAAAAGCGAAAGCACGCTGGACAATTCAGACGTAGCCGGCAGTTCAAACTCCAATGCCCTGCTGCCTCTGAAAAAGGTAGATCCGGGCAACAATCCGCTAAAAGATGTAGAGTTCACGCTCTATAAGAAAGGCGACGGAACTCAAGTCGCTAAAGGAACAACCGATAGCGGAGGGAAACTTAATCTGCTATTCCCAGATCCAGGGTATTATGAGCTGAAGGAAACTTATATTGACACAACGACATGGTTGCCAACTACAAGAATTTATCAGGTATACGTAGGGAATACGCCTGGAAAGCCCATCTGGGTAGACGGCGTGAAAGTAACCTCTGATATTCCGCTGGTCGTACCTACGCCGGCGCAAGGAAAGCTGACCATCAGCAATAAGGTGGAAGGAAACGGCAGCGACTCTTCCAAGGATTTTGAGTACACCGTGACCTTCACTGGTGAAGGCAAAGATGGAGAGTACGTCTATCAGAAGTCGGATAATACGTTTGGCACGATTAAGAGCGGAGACAAGATTACCCTTAAGCACGGAGAATCTGTGACACTCCCGGCATTGCCTGCGGATCTGGTCTATACCGTAACCGAGGCCGATTATACGACCGTTGATGGTTATATCACCACGCCGGAGACGAGAGAGCTGTCTGAAACAATCGTGAATAAAGGCGACCACAAGGCGGACTTCCTCAATGAGCGAAACGTTAACAAGCTGACCGTCAGCAATACGGTCATGGGTAACGGCGGCGACAAGACGAAGGAGTTCGAGTACACGGTCCTCTTTGAGGATGCAGGCAAGGATGGAAGCTACTCTTACTTGAAGTCGGGCGGCGGAACAGGTACGATCAAGTCCCGCGATACCTTCAAGCTCAAGGATGGAGAGACACTGGATATTTTGGATCTGCCTAAGGGTCTGAAATATACCATTACCCAGAAGGAATACACAGCCGACGAATACGTGACCATTCCTGAGGAACGGTATTATACCGGAGTCATGGAGGGCAAAGATGAAGAGGCCCCATTTACGAACTTGCGAGTCTTGAAGGGCGGCCTGCTAATCAGCAACACGGTTAAAGGCAAAGACGAAGACAAACAGCTGCCGTTCAAGTACACGGTTACCTTCACAGGCGAGGGAGCAAGCGAATCCTACTCCTATGAGAAGTCGGACGGCAGCAAGGGCACGATCAGGAGCGGAGAGACCTTCGAGCTTACACATGGCCAGACGCTCGTTGTGCAAGGACTTCCGACGTATCTCCAGTATAAAGTGACTCAAGATGATTATACGAATGAAGGCTATGTGACGGATCCCGAAAGTCTCGTTCGCACAGGCACCATTCCGGAGAAAAACGTGGGCGAAGCACACTTTGTCAATACACGCCCGTATCTGGAAGGCGTGCTGCGTGACAACAACACAGGAGAAGTCATTCCGAATGCACCCATTACGGTGACCGATCTGAAGACAGGCAAGGAGCTTCAGGTGGAGACAAATGAGAAGGGTGAGTATTCGGTCCCAGTCACAGCGGATACCGACTATACGATCACATATACAAAGAGGTATCAGGTAGGCGGGAAGGATGTCCCTGTAGAATTCACGCAAAAAGCAAATGTGGACAGCAGCGTGACAGGCGAGACCGTTCCGGCGGATATTACGGCGGTAGGGATCGTTCTGTTCAAGCAGCTGGATGGAGCAACAGAGCTATTCAACAATTCGTTTACCAGCCAGATGCATATCTATTTGAAGGACCAGGACGGCCATTATATTACGGAGAACGGTCGTCCCAAGGCGTTTCCAATGGCTTCGAACGGAACTTTCTCCGTTGAAGGGCTAAGCGAGCAGAAGTACACAATGGAGATTCGCTATACAGCTGTGACCGGCGAGGAACTGCTCTTCAAGGTGACACAGCTGGACGTAAAGGCTAACGGAGAGCTGAATATTTCCGAGGAATTGGTCGATCCTTACGGTACCGTATATGATGAAACGACAGGAGATGCCATTACTGGCAAGAAAATTGACGGAGCCAAAGTTACATTGTATTATGCGGATACGCAGCGCAATAGAGATAAAGGCCGCATTCCGGATACAAAAGTAACGCTTCCTGCGGTTCCAAATTTTCCACCGCACGATAATGAGAGTCCGGAGCAGGATAGCGACGAAAATGGCTTCTATGCGTACATGGTGTTTCCTGAAGCGGATTACTATCTGATCGTAACGAAGGACGGATACGAGACGCACAAGAGTAATACGATTTCTGTCGATTTTGACATTGTAAAATATGATGTGCCAATGAAGCCGATCAGTTCCGGTGGCAACCCTGGCAACGGTAACGGTGGCAACCCTGGCAACGGTAACGGTGGAACCGACAACGGTAACGGCGGAACCGACAACGGTAACGGCGGAACCGACAATGGCAACGGCGGAACCGACAACGGCAACGGCGGAACCGACAACGGCAACGGCGGAACCGACAACGGCAACGGCGGAACCGACAACGGCAACGGTGGAACCGACAATGGCAACGGCGGAACCGACAACGGCAACGGCGGAACCGACAACGGCAACGGCGGAACCGACAACGGCAACGGCGGAACCGACAACGGTAACGGCGGAACCGACAACGGTAACGGTGGAACCGATAACGGTAACGGCGGAACCGGCAACGGCAACAGTGGAACCGACAACGGTAACAACGAGCTGGACGATGCTCCGGAAACCGGAGACAACAGCGTACCGCCAATTTTCTATATGGCTTTGGCGCTGATGTCCTTGTTGACGATTGGGTTCTGTCTACTCGGTAACAAGAAGAAAAAGTACATCCAGTGACCGGAAAGGCGGTAAGAAAATGAGCAAAGCTAAGAAATTTCTTATCGCCATTTCCTTCCTTGTGTTGGTATTTTCTCTCGTGAGTATTTCGAGAACTCTCCTGCGGGATTATGCTGAGCAGCAGAAAATTAAAGAGCTGACAAATGTTTGGGAAGAAGGGTCTGACAAAGTCGGAGGGGATGCATTCCCCTCCCTTTTGTTCAATAAGGCGAATGAGTCGGTCATGCTTCCCGAATTTCGAGAGCTTTACGAGAGGAACCCGGACATTGTGGGCTGGCTGAAGATTGACGGCACCCGAATTGAGTACCCAGTCATGCAGAATCTACAGGATGCGGAGTACTATCTCAATCATGATTTCGATAAAAAGGAAAACAAAGGCGGCCTCCCTTTTTTGGACGCGCATAGTCGGACCGACGGTTCGGACATTCTGCTAATTCATGGACATCACATGAAAAGTGGCTGGATGTTTAAAGATTTAATGAAATACAAGAACGAAAGCTTTTATAAAGAGCATGCTACATTCCAGTTCAGCACGCTTTACGAAAAGGAAGAGTATGAGATTGTTGCCGTTATGCTTTCAAAAGTTTATCGCAAATCGGAAGACGTCTTTAAATACTACCAGATTGAGAATGCAAGTACGCCCGCCGAGTTCGATTCGTATGTTCAAAATATCAAAGAACTCGCTCTTTATGACACTGGAGTAACAGCCCGGTATGGCGACAAGCTCATTGTGCTGTCCACATGCGAGTACTCGACCGAAAACGGCCGGTTAGCGGTGGTCGCCCGAAAGCGTTCATGACGATGCTGAAACACGAAATCAATTTGCTTCAAATCGCGTTCTCCACTTGGAGGACGCGATTTTTTTGCCTCCGAAACTCTGTGGTGTTATATCCTTGTCCATCAAATATATTATAAGAAAAATCGCAAAAAAATTACCGTTACAGATAGCGCGTAGAACTGTATCATAAATAGTAGCAAGTTTTTTTGGAAACTGCATAATCTCAGGGGGAATTACAGTGCAAGCTATTGAAACTAATCGACTGATATTAAGAAACTTTTCTGCGGCAGACGCTCCAGGACTACTAGAATACTCGGCTAATCCCAGAGTAAATTGCTTTCTTCAGGATAGTATTTCAACTCTGGAAGAAGCGGCTTTAGAGGTTCAAAAAAAAGGCAGTGAAGACTCTCATATTGCGGTCTGTCTCAAAGAAAGTGACCATATTATTGGAGAACTGTTTTGCCTGAAGCAAGAGCCTGACACGTATAGTATCGGTTGGAATTTTAACGCTAAATTCGAAGGAATGGGATATGCAACTGAAAGCGCGGAGGCCTTATTAAAGTATCTTTTTATACAAGAAGAAGCAAGAAGGTTATATGCGTATGTCGAGGATGATAATTTCAGATCACAAAAGCTATGTGAAAAACTAGGTATGCGTAAAGAAGGCTGTTTTATGGAATTCATTTCATTTACGAATTACGCTGATGGAACACCGAAATACGAAAATACTTTTCAATACGCTTTGCTAAAAAAAGAGTGGGTCAAAAATGGCTTGAACCAGAATTGATACGTAAAAAAGCTGGACGGAAAACATCACGTTTTTCGTCCAGCTTTCACTTTATGGGCTCACAGGACAGTCCTATGGGCTTATGCTACGTAAGAGGTGCGCAATCGCTATCGTTTTATTTACTTAAAGATGCGTTGCGAAAATTGATACAGCCCGCTGCTCCAAACTTTCCCTTCATGTCCGCCCACATCTAGATACCACATGTGCGGGATATTCATAGTGTTCAAGCTATTATGGAAGTTTTGGCTGACCCACAGCAGACCGTCCGATGCGCCGCATGACAGCCACAGCAGCTTCAGTTGACTGGCAACCTGAAGCGGATTGGAAATGAGCTGCGATGCTGACTTCGTATTAGGAGCGGATGAGAACGCACCAATCCAAGCGAATTTGTTCAGATGGGTTAGTCCAAAGTTCAGTGTTTGTCCGCCTCCCATCGATAAGCCGGCTAACGCGCGATTCTGCCGATTTGTATACACCGGATAATGGGAGTCGATGTAAGGAATGAGATCATTGATCAGATCAAACTCAAATCTTTCGAAGGCGGCTACCTTGTCCGGAGCATAAATATCGCCAACTGGGCGATCATCCCACATTGCGCGACCGTTCGGGAATACTACAATCATTGGCTCCAGTTTGTTCTCGGAGTACAGGTTGTCGAGAATATTCCTCGGATTCATATTATTGAGCCATTCATTCTGATCCCCGCCAATACCGTGCAGCAAGTAGAGGACATTATATTTTTTTGAAGTTGAATAGCCCGGAGGCGTATACACCATCGCATTTCTCGACTTGCCTACTGTTGAGGAATAATAGGAAATCTGCTGCACGTTTCCGTGCGGAATATTTGCGCGATAATTGGTATATCCTTGCGGAGCCGGGATTATAGGTCCGCTGGTAGCCGTGACAGCAGGGCTGCTCTGGTTTTGTGTCTGGGACGCAGCATAAGACATTGTCGGCACCATTAACGCAGTGACCAAAGCCAGACTAAAAATGCGAGATAAGGTTTTCTTCATTTCAATAATCCTCCTTGAATAAATTTGTGAATGCTCTTGGCCTTGCTAGTTCGAGTGGACCCTAATTCACTCTGTTCTATGACTCTCTTTAGAAGCTACTCTCCTTTTACTATCAGATTGTAAACCCTTTCAATATGGAATGGCCGCCCCCCTCTCCCGACCCGCAGTAATATCCAAGCCCGAGAATCAAAGCCATGCGCAGTCATGAATGTAAACGCATTCAAGATGATGGTACCATATTTAGAATATTATGTAAATCATGATTTTCGCAATCTATTCACGCCACAATATAATACATATTTACCAGATTTGCTTGAAACTTCGTACGGGCTCACAAATCTCCCTTCGGTGGTTTGAAGGGAGATTATTAATCGCTGCCTCGGCTTGGGCGATATGAATTAGGTAACATGAGACTTCTAATCAGTCTTATAAATATAAAATAATAAAAAAGGCGATTGCTAGGACGAACCGGTAATAGGCAAACCATGACAATCTCAACTTTTTGACCAAGTTTAGGAAAGTTATAATCGCAATCATGGCGACGATGAACGCCGCAACCAGGCCGATGAGAAATAACGGAATATCGGCGGAGGTCAAGAAGTCTCTGCTCTTATAGAGATCGTAGGCAGTAGCTCCGAACATAATCGGAACGGAGACGATAAACGTGAATTCAGCCGCCGCCTTTTGGCTTGTCCCAAGCAGCATCCCTCCGGAAATTGTTGATCCGGATCTCGAGAACCCGGGCCATACGGCCAAGCATTGAAATAAGCCGATTCCGAAAGCCTGTTTATATGAAATGTCATCCATTGTCTCCGCATTGACTTTTCCTCTATACCTGTCTGCGATAATCATGAGAACACCACCGGCGACAAGTCCGATAAGCACGGGCGCAGGGCCGAATAATCGCTCCTTTATAAAGCCGTGGATTGTGAAACCGGTAATGACGAAGGGGATCATTGCGATAATGACATGGATAATATTAATGCCCGGTCGCTTCAACGCTGCGGGAGTCACCTTCAAAAATCCGAGAAACCTTTTCCAATAAAGAACTAGCACGGCGAGAACCGCCCCAAGCTGAATAACGATCTTAAAAGTATCGGCAACAGCCCCTTCAAAGTCCAGCAAGCGCCCCGCCAGTATCATATGGCCTGTAGACGATACAGGCAGAAATTCGGTTAGCCCTTCAATCATCCCCATGATGACGGCCTTAACATATCCGCTTATCTCGTTCAATCTAATAACCTCCCCATTTTAATACTTACTCGATTATAGTTAACAAGCAATCCAAGAATGTATCGATTTAGATTACAAAATCAAGCTTCTTCCTTACAAATTTGTAAGAGAGAGGAGCTGCATAATCAAAAAGAACAAGAAAGCCGGCTTCTTCCGGGCGAAAACATATTTTGACAAATCGATAATTCAGGTGAAAAGGAGGTAGACTCCAGAAAAACGATCCATATAATAAAAGTAACAGACGTGCATAAGACTTTGTCATAAACCGGATTCAGCAGTATTAAATAAAAGCTAGACAGCAGGTATGGCAATTTTACCTAGGAGGGATTGTGTTGCAGCAGCTTTTTAACGATCTGATTAAACAGGATGTAAAGCCGTTCCTTGCTCAGCATGGCTTTGCAAAGAAGAGTTTAAATTTCAGTAAAGCAACAGAAGGTCTCATCTACATGTTCAATTTCCAAAAATCCTCGGGCAATTCGGCGGACAATGTTATGTTTTATGTGAACTGCGGCATTTATGCGGCGGAGTTAGCGCAAATTCAATCGAAAGAGATTTTGACGGAGCCTAAGGAGGCGGAGTGTCACTACAGAGCAAGAATCGAGGCGATTGCCCGGGCTGTTCCGGCTCGCTTTGCCATTTCTCCAGATACGGATAGGGATGAGTTGAAAAAAACGCTGTTAAACGGATTGGAAGAAGTTATTCATTTCTATGATACGATGACCAGTGCGAGGTCTGTTGTGGACTATTACATTTCGGGTCCATTTTTGCATCTGGGCGAGGAGAGCTTTCAATTGCTGTTGCAATCCAACGATAAGGCAGCGGCAAAACAATATTTAAAGGCTTTGCAGGAGAAGTATGGAGCAGAAAATCGATGGACCATATTTGAAAATAAGTACGAGGCCATCTTCAATAAATACGGAGTAGAATTTAAATAAAGGGGGATTTAAATGAGGCTTCGTGATAAGGTTATTTTTGTTACAGGTATTTCCGGAACTGTAGGGGACAAAATTGCCACAAAGTGTCTCAAAGAGGGTGCAAGGGATAGCTCCCACTGGGGCTACAAGCTGATCGCAAAGCTTGCTGCGGCAGAAAAGGTGGATTGGATTCATTCTGAGGATTTGACACCATGGGTGCATGCGGGTAATCTAGCTGAGATGTGTGTATTAGCAGCGACGCATTCTGCGGCAGTAAACCAGGTCTACAACGCTGTGGACGGAAACTATACAGAAAATGAGTTTACTTTACGTATGGCGTATGCTATGAACAAAACGCTAATCATAACTGATGGAAACCCAATAAGAATGACGTATAACTGCAATAAAATCAGAAACGACTTGGGCTACCGTCCTATAAATAAATTCGTGGAGACCGTTGTTCAATTGGAGGAATATGTGAGGTATGGATTCCGGTTAGCAAAAGGTTGTAATAGCTTATCATTAGTTTTTGGCCACCCATTAGGTGGCCATTTTACTGATAGGGGGTATGTAAAAGAAGTGGAAAAGGATTTGCATGGCAGGAGGCAAATGAATATCCATACTTGAAGGGAGAGAGGGATCAAGTGAAAAAAATTCTTGTAATTGATGATGAAGCGGCACTTAGAGACTTAATTGAGCTTGTGCTCAAAAGAGAAAACTTTCGGGTGCAGACCGCAGAGAATGGCAGTATGGGACTTAAAATGTTAGATACCTTTCAGCCGGATTTGGTCGTACTGGATTTAATGCTGCCTGACTACTCCGGCTATGATCTATGCAAGGAAATCATTAAGAAGCAAGCGATTCCAGTTATTATGCTATCGGCAAAGAATGAAATCATAGATAAAGTTTTAGGACTTGAGCTTGGGGCAGAAGATTACATGACCAAACCATTTGATAACCGGGAGCTCATTGCGAGAATCAAAGTTGTGCTTAGAAGATATGAGAACATCGATCCGACAAAAAGTGACGAAGAAACTCGGATTACTCATCAAGAACTGGCGTTTGATCTGGAAACCAGGATGGTGCTGAAAAACGGAATCCCGATTTCGCTGACAGCAAAAGAATTTAAAATTTTGGAAACGCTGCTGAGAAGGCCAGGGAAAATCTTTACAAGGGATGAACTGCTGGAGATCGTATGGGGATATGATTTTTTGGGGGACAGTCGCAGCGTAGATATGACGATCATGCGGTTAAGGAAGAAGCTGGAGGATGACGCTGAAAATCCAAAATACGTGAAAACCATTTACGGATTCGGTTATCAGCTTGGAGGTGGCTCCACCTGAAATATGCAACCCGCCTTTTGTTGAATTATTTATTTTTTTCGGTATTGTCCTTTGCCGTTATTATTATTTCAGTCAATAAAGCGATTGATTACTTCAGCTTCGCGACCATAGAAAAGCAAATGATGGAAAAAGCGGATTTAAACGAATTGTCATTTAGAGAGATACTGGCAAAGCATGAAAAAGCATCTGTGGAGGGGCAAGTCTCGGATGTGCCAAGAAGCGCTCTGGAAAGGTTAAAGGCTTCAGGCAAGGAAGTGCGGATCTATGACAGTAATCAGAAGCTGTTGGGACTAGCGGTGGATGGAATCATCATTAATGACGGGACACCCCAGATTTTTCCGGGGAATATCCAAAATGCCTTAAAGGGGAATTATTCTTACACGATCACAGACAATCATCAGCTGTATTTCTCCATACCCATTCAGGATAAGTATTATCAGAATGTTTTTGTGTTTGAGTTCGTGGAGGACATCTCTTACTTTTTTGATATCATGGACAAAATTCGTTATATCCTCTTTGTTGGGGCAGGTGGATTCCTTGTTCTGATCACTCTTTCCAGTTTATTCATTGCCCGTAATACAACAAAACCGATTAAATATCTGCTTGGTGCAACAGAGAGCTTCTCCAAGCAACAGTTTCAGCAGGTGCAATTGAACAGGAAGGACGAGCTGGGGATGCTTGCAGCAGGATTAAACCGGATGGGTATTCAACTGAGCGACTATATACAGTATCAGAAGCAGTTTGTCTCCAACGTATCTCATGAATTGAAAACACCGCTCGCTGCTATCCGAGGGTTCTCCCAGTATTTATATGAGGGTGAAAATGAGAATAAGGATTTGCAAAAAATTTATTCTCATCTTGTAAATGAATCAGATCGGCTTACCCTGCTCATCAATGAGTTATTGATGCTATCCCGGTTTGACAAGGCAGGCCCGGAGGAGATTGGCCCGGAAAAGACCGATTTATCTATTCTAATTGACCAAATGGCAGTAGATATGAGAGGAAAAGCCGAAAATAAGGATATAGAGTTGGTTATTAAGCTGGGCAAATCGGCTTTCGTATATGTAAATCAAATCTTGATGTCACACGCCATTGCAAATATTCTAGACAACGCTATAAAATATTCCAATCCCAAAACGCAGATAAGAATGGAAACGTTTATCCGGCAGAATGAAGCGGTCATACAAATAAGCGATCAAGGTATAGGGATTGATGAGGATGAGATTGCACGGGTCCAAGAAAGGTTCTACAGAGCCAGAAATTCAAATGCTGCCAAAGGATCGGGACTTGGCCTATCCATGTGCAAAGAAATAGCTGAGAAGTTCAACGGGCATTTGAGCATTGAAAGCAAAGTGAATGTAGGAACCACCGTTTCCATCGTTCTTCCGTTGCTGTGAAGTTACAAGAATGATACATGTTTGTTATTACATTAATAAACGGTTTTCCTATAATAACCCCATAAGATGAAATAACTTAATTTATGGAGGGGTAAAAATGAAAGCATTAAGAAAATCAACAGCCTTGATGTTGCTGGTCGTATTGCGTACGACACTTTTGGCAGGCTGCCAGACCAATCAGAATAATTCGCAGGCGGCTGCCTCCACTGCTACTTTGGCCAGTCCAACACCCGGTCATTCAGCTGGCAATGGCTCTGGTTCCGAGGTAATCAAGGAGGGCATCATTCAAAAGGACGGGAATGTAATTCTAAAGGAGCTTGCCTTTGTCTATAACGACCATACCGTCGCTATTTCTGACATTGTTGATGATGAAAAGCTTAAAAGCATGCTGGGAAATGCGGTCGAGAAAAAATCCCACACCTATTCCAAATACGATGATTTAAATATGGACAGACTGCTTGGTTCTACCGAGAAGCGATATAAATTTTCAGGGCTTGAGATAAAAACTATTGATGCGACTGAGGACAAAAAGTTCTATATATTCCATATTAAAATGACCGACTCCAAATATTCCACGGTTAGAAATATCAAAGTCGGCGATAGTGTCAAGAAGCTAAGGGAAGCCTATCCCGAAGGTCATCTGTTTGGAAACGGAACACCTGGCGAAGAGGCTGTTTTTCAGTATGAAACGGCGAATTATGCGGATGTTATGACATTTTACATAAAAGATACCAAGGTTAAAAGCATCCTCATGTACTCGCTTTTGGACTAAGCTCTGCAATCAGAACGTAAAATGATTCCCTAAACGCTAAACGAGCCCTAGAAGAGATTTTAGGGGCTCGTTTTTTGTTTTTTTGGCAAAGGTTATTGCATGTCTGATTTTAGCTGTAGCGCAATTAACCTCACCTTGAAAAGATACTTGACAAAGCGGATGGTTTGTAACTATAATAATTACAACTTAACCTGTAACTTTCATTGTTACATTAATGGAGTGTGAAAGGAACATTAGGTTTATAAAGAGAGGGAGTTTTGTAAATGTTAAGCAAGAAATCATCAATTGGAGTTATTTTGTTAGTTTGTTTTATGTTCATACTTAGCGCATGCTCGGGTACAGCGAGTACGGCGAATACTGAAACGAATGCTGCGACGGCTACCACGAACACCGCGAGCGAAGAAAATAAAGCACCGGCGGTGGATCTTAAGATTACGACATTCAATCCAGGAGAAAGCAGTATTTTTCCTGTCTCTTCAAGCCTGATCGAAGGGCCGAATGAAGTGGTGCTCGTCGATGCCCAGTTCCAAAAGAATGATGCCGAGCAATTGGTCAAAATGATTCGAGACACCGGAAAGAAACTGACTACAGTCTATATCAGCCATAAGGACCCAGATTACTACTTTGGTCTGTCAGAAATTCAATCAGCATTTCCAGATGTAACAATTGTCGCTACCCCACTTACTGTGGAAGGGATTAAAGAAACGATCCAGATTAAGAATGATTACTGGAATCCGATTTTGAAAGAAAACGCCCCGACAGCACAGATCATTCCTGATGTCCTTGACGGAGATCAACTGACAGTAGATGGCGAAGCTATACAGGTAATCGGTCTTGGTGGTTCAGATCCGTCTCATACGGTCCTCTGGGTGCCTTCCAAAAAGACGGTCCTTGGCGGTGTTCCAATTTACGAAAACGTGCATGTGTGGATGGCAGACAACCAGACTCCAGAGAGTCGTGATCACTGGCGCGAGCTTTTGGACCAGATTTTAGCGCTGAATCCGGAACGGGCTATCCCTGGTCATTACCTGGGTGAGAGCTCCGGAGAGGTATCCAGTATAACCTTCACCCGAGACTACATTGCTGAATTTGAAGCTGCGGCAGAGAAGGCCAAAGATTCCAAAGAGCTGATTGCGGCCATGGAAAAGGCTCATCCAGACTTCAAAAATACAGGTGACTTGGAGATGAGCGCTCAGGTAATCAAAGGTGAAATTTCCTGGCCATAAGTTAACGCTAAATGCCCCCAAACAACATCCTTTTCCGTCAATATTCGGATGGGATGTTGTTTTTATTTGATAGAGCTACTACCTAAAAACGACTGATCGCAACGAATACAGCGAATGCGAAAAAGACGATGTTCACGCTAATTTCTCGATATTCCTTACGCTTCATGTGAAAGAGGGCACCGAAGAGAACGACTACGGCAAGTGCTGTTGCGGCAATTGGCGTCAGCACCGGTGAGATATTTGTCGCTTGAGGCAGAATGATTCCAATTGCCCCCAGTAATTCTGCTAATCCAATAAAAACTACAAACCCTTTTGAAACGTCCTTTACCCATCCCCAAGAAGCTTGGGCTTTTTCATACTGAAATGCCTTCAACCATCCTGAGTAAACAAAACCCAGTGCTGCTAGACCTTGAACGATCCATAACGCGATATTCATGAATCATGCTGCCTCCTAACTACTTTTTCGCTACTTGCTAAAGGTATAATAGACCTTAGTCCATGATTTAAGGAAGTAGGCACTTTATCTAAACATAGTTAACAAAAGGTTACCTTAACCAAGCATAAGGAAATGAAGAAATGGGGGGGCTTTAATGAAATCATATTGCAAGTTTGAATCGGCACTGGATATTTTAGTGGGGAAATGGAAGTCAGTCATTCTGCTTCAGCTTATTTCGAACGGCATCATGAGATTCAGCGAGCTGCAAAGAGCAATACCGGATATCAATAAAAAGATGCTCACGCAGCAGTTAAGAGAACTTGAGTATAACGACATCGTTTATCGCAAGGTGTATAACCAAATTCCGCCGAAAGTGGAATACTCCATTTCAGAATACGGCAAAGGCTTAAGTACAGTGTTACAGGCACTTAACGATTGGGGAGAGATCCATGGCCAGCATATGATTGAGCTGCACGGGGAAGATCGTTCAGGGGATTAAGTTGGGTGAAAAAGGATGGCTAGCAGCGGTTATATAAGCCTGTTAGGCGTTAAATGCATATTCGCTGATAGCCCCGTTAAGCTAAACCTTACCCTAAGTGGGAGCAAGTTTTTTAAGAGCGTGCCCACAAAGGGGCTGCTCCTTTGATTTTTGTAGTTGTAGGATGATAAGTGCTGCTAACAAGAATGTCTCTCGGTAGTTCCCCAATAGGGGAATGGGGAAAATAGGCCCTTTTATTTACTCTACACTTGAGCGGTGGGACGAATCACGATCTCGTTCACATCGATATTATCTGGTTGTTCGATTGCGTATGCAATCGCACGGGCCACCGCATCCGGTGTCATTGCTAGTTTATCCCGGATGGCGGCGAGTTGATCTCTTAATGCCAGGTCTGTCATGCCCTCCGTGAAATTCGTCTGCACAATACCGGGCGAAATGATGGTTACGCGCAGCTTATCGCCAGCCTCTTGGCGCAACCCCTCCTAGATCGCGCGCACAGCAAATTTCGTTCCGGAGTAGACCGACTGGTTCGGCACGGTCTTATGTCCTGCTGTAGAAGCAGTGTTCACGAAATGCCCGAAACCTTGTTTTCGAAAGATAGGCAAACCTGCAGCTATGCCATACAAAACGCCTTTAATATTGACGTCAATCATGTCCTCCCAATCTTCGACGCACAGATCATCGAGAGGGGAAATGGGCATAACACCGGCATTGCTGACGAGAACATCTAGCTTCCCGTACCGTTCGCATGCCAGCGTAACGAGTCTGCACATATCCTCACGCCGTCTCACGTCAGTGCTTGCATAAACAGCTTCGCCACCCCTATTTGTAATGCGTGCCGCCAGCGCTTCAAGTCGATCCACTCCGCGCGCCCCAAGGACGACCTTTGCTCCGCGCTCGGCTAGCAACAGTGCTGTTGCTTCTCCAATTCCGCTACTTGCACCCGTAATGACGACGACTTTATTCTCCATTCTTCCTTCCAAGCTCATAGCCCAATCCTTCTTTCTGTGATCTCTTGGCCTTGCAAGTACATTTTAAGAAAAATTCGATTGAATCGGGTAGATCAATCATGTCCTATTCTTGCCTAATCCTATCCGGTGTGGATATAATTAGCCATCAGAGTTCGCGGAAAGGAAAGATGAAGCATGCACAATTTCGTCCACTCCCCTAAGATTTCTGCTCATCTACAAGAACTGATTCTTCTTATTCAACGTCACGCGCCTTCGGACGGAACACACGCCACAGCAGTGCCGGACCTTTGTTTCAGGCGCGCCAGCCATATGTCGGAGCCGACGCATACGGTCAATATGCCCTCACTGTACGTGATCGCACAAGGTTCAAAGACTGCAATGCTGGCCGGGGAAAATTACGTGTACAATCCGGCCACCTACATGGTCACCTCAGTGCATCTGCCTGTAATCGGGAAAATCACTTTAGCCTCGCCGCATATTCCTTATCTGAGCCTTCATTTATCCATTAACCCAGATGATATTATGGACATTATCCATAAGAGCAGCTCCCAATGGAACGGAAAGACGGGGCGAGGCATATTGGTGAGCCAATCCGATCATCTGCTGCTTGATGGGCTGCTTCGGCTTGTCAGACTTCTAGATACACCTGAAGATATTCAGTTTCTTGCGCCGCATATCACCCGCGAGATCCTTTATCGTTTGCTGCAAGGTGAGCAGGGAGCTTTAATCAGGCAATTTGCCATAGTCGGCAGCTATGCGCATAGCATTTTCAAAACAATCAATCTGATTAACCGCGATTACTCCAAGCCTCTTGTGATCGAAGAATTGGCGAAGGTAGCAAACATGAGCCCTTCTTCTTTGCACAAGCATTTTAAAAGGGTAACGGCGATAAGCCCACTACAGTATCAGAAGGCTATCCGACTGCAGACAGCACGCCGCTTGCTGCTCTCGGAGGGATTAGAAGCCGCTGATGCGGGCTTTCGCGTTGGCTACGAGAGTCCTTCGCAGTTCAGCCGGGAGTATGGCCGCATGTTTGGACGTCCCCCAATGAACGATGTTAAGCATCTGCGTAATGCCTTAAGTGTTCCGGTTGATTGATATGCAATAAACCTAATAAAACCGTCAGGACGCATCTCTCTGACGGTTTTTCTTATTGTCCGTCCCATGCAAGCTCTCCGTTCTCTCCGAGACCAAAGTCTAGTAATGAACTGAACCTAAGGCAGACGCGGAATAGGTAATTTTTAGTTAAAGTAAGTTGCAGAGGATAACCTTGGATATTAGCAAAATAGAGCAGGTGTAATCATCATACATATAGGCGGGGGCAATTATGGAATTATTGATTGAAAGCGTGAGCAAGAAATATAAGGGGGATTTTTATGGGCTTCGGGACTTATCGCTAGAGATACAAACAGGCGTCTTGGGATTGCTTGGCCCGAATGGTGCAGGAAAATCAACATTGATGAGAATTCTA
This sequence comes from Paenibacillus sp. R-74696, assembly GCF_055814915.1. NCBI lineage: Bacteria > Bacillati > Bacillota > Bacilli > Caryophanales > Paenibacillaceae > Paenibacillus > Paenibacillus sp. R-74696. The sequence continues at coordinate 166,287 of NZ_JBPULM010000018.1, read as the reverse complement.
TCGACCATTACCCAGCCAACAGGCGGAAAGGTGAGCTGGAATGGTATCGATATTACGAAAGATCCCAATGCTGTACGACGCATTTTAGGTTATTTGCCACAGGATTTTGGCGTTTACCCGCATTTAAATGCGGTTGAGTTTTTGGAATATTTGGCGTCAATCAGAGGGCTGGATTATAAAATCGCAAGAAAAAGAATTGACGAGCTGCTGCACCTGGTTAATCTGCATGAGGTGCGCAAAAAACCGTTGAACGGTTTTTCAGGCGGGATGAGACAGCGAGTGGGCATAGCACAGGCGTTGCTGAACGATCCCAAGCTATTAATTGTGGATGAGCCCACGGTGGGACTTGATCCGGAGGAACGTATTCGGTTTCGTAATCTCCTATCCGAGCTATCAGGAGAACGTATTGTTATTTTATCCACCCATATCGTATCCGACATCGAAGCGACCGCGACCGATATCGCCATTGTCAACCAAGGACGAAGTGTCATACAGGCAGCACCAAGCGAATTATTAGCAGCGACGGTCGGGAAAGTTTGGGAGTGGCTAATACCGAGTCATACATGGGTGGAGGTGCGCAAACAATTGCTGGTCAGCAGCACCATTCAAACCAGTGAAGGGGTGCGTGTAAGGGTTATTGCCGATACGCAGCCTTCAGCGGAGAGCCGCTTGGTGACGCCAACGTTAGAGGATGCGTATTTGTATTACATTTCAGCAAGCAAGCAGGGGGCAATAGCATGACCTCGCTTCGTATTCTCTTTCATATGATGAAGGCGGACTATTTGGAAAGGGTTCGGCGCTATAGTTTTTTGATTACTGTGCTCCTGTCCATGTTCCTCGTATATAAGTACATCCCTTCAAGTGATGAAAATTATTTAACCTTATCGCTGCAATCTATGCGCGGCCTATATAACTCTGCATGGGTCGGGAGTGGAGTAGCGGTATTAGCATCCATGCTATTAAGTCTTCCGGCGTTTTTTCTAGTGAAAAATGCAATAGAACGAGATGTGCAGACTGGGGTTGGGCAAATTATTGCGACGACTCCGATTACTAGATGGATGTACACCATGGGTAAAATGTGGAGCAACTTCGTATACTTGCTGTCTATCGTTGCTGTATTAATGGTATCTGCGCTTGCCATGCAGCTGATTAGAGGGGAAGATTACGCGGTTGATTTGGTCGCGTTATGGCTTCCATTTATGTATTCGACCTTGCCAACGATGGCTTTGGTGGCTTCAATTGCTATCTTTTTTGAAGCGGTACCATGGCTGCGTAAGGGATTAGGCAATTTAATATATTTTATAATATGGATCTTTTCGCTGATTTTCTCGACTAATGCCACTCATTCTATCAAGGACATACTCGGGATTTCGCCAATCATTATCAACATGTCGAGTGAGGCGAATGAAAGGATTTCTAATAGCCATGGGGGCCATATCTCAGGGATAAGCCCCTTGAGGGGAGAGCTGCTAACCTACAACTGGAACGGTGTACATTGGACGATTCAGATGTTTATAGAACGGTATGCTTGGCTTGCTGCGGCAGTCATAATTGCAATAGTGGCTTCATTCTTTTTTCACCGGTTTGATTTGACACGTTACGTTAAAATAAATAAAACCAGCAAGCCCAATGAAACGGAAAATGCGGAGCCATACAGTAAGCCTGCATCTAGGAGTGAGACGGATATAAAGTTAACTCCTTATGCGGCTGCAAAGTGGAAAACAAACTATTTTACAACATTAGCTCTGGAACTGCGTCTGATGCTCAAAGGGCAGCGTTTGTGGTGGTACCTGGCAGCGCTAGTTATGATCGTATTAGGATTAGTATTACCGATTGAAACCGTAGCAGCGTATGTTGTCCCTTTTACTTGGCTGCTGCCTATCCTCATTTGGTCGACCATGGGGACAAATGAAACGTATTACCGTACCCATTCATTGATTTTTACAGCGGTGCATCCCGTTCGGAATACATTTATCGGATTGTGGCTGGCTGGCATTATTGTGGCTTATTTGACGGGCAGCGGTGCCCTCATTCGTTTTCTTATTGCGGGTGAATGGGATAGTTTAATGGCCATGGCCGTTGGCGGATTGTTTATACCTGCATTAGCTGTAGCATTGGGCATATGGTCGGGGAATGGCAAGCTGTTTCAAGTGGTATTTATGCTGCTGTGGTATCTAGGTCCCTTTAACAAGTGGGAGGCTTTGGATTTTATAGGGTCGACACCGCAAGGCCTGGATCAAGGGATATACGTCTATTACCTGCTAGCCACTATAATCTTGCTGATGCTGGCCGTCATGGGAAGAGTGCGACAAGCGAAAATGTATAGTTAAAAGTAGTCGAAGCGTCGAAGCACATGATGTGTCCTTGGCGCTTTTTTGGTCTGGCTTTTTCATGGAAATGTTTGGTTAAGAGCCTCCATATCCCCCCATTTGGGTGATATGTTTTTATAGAAGGCCGTTCTACAATGAGCAGGATAGACAAAATTCTACATACAGGAGGAAGCGGGGGATCGGGTATATCAGGAGGGGGAACGGTGACGGTTCCGACAGCAACACTAGCTCCGACACCAACACCGACTCCGACTCCAGTACCGACATCACCGATGGTTGATGTATTTAATGACGGTATGGTTAACCAAGCCAACCTGGTTAAAACCATCGAAGCCAAGGTAGCAGAAGCGAAGGAAGCGAATATGGAGACTAAATTTGCTGACGTTACAGGACATTGGGCTGATAAGACGATTCATACATTTGTGAAGCTGCATTTTATTGATGGTTATGGGGCAGAACAGTTCAAGCCTAATGGCAAAATCACACGTGCGGAGTTCGCTATGCTTATTTCTCGCATATTCAATATTAGCGATGGATCTTTCAAGCCGAACCAAACGATCAGCCGAGAAGAAATGGTGATCCTTCTACTTAATCCTAATTAAATAAAAGCAGATCTGCCCTTGAGCGGGACAGATCTGCTTTTTCATTTTTCCGTAAAAGGGACGTATGGCGGAGAAGGAGCTGCAAGTCATTATGATGCAGTCTATCGCAGGCCGCTCCTATTTACCGCTGGCTCATTAGCTTTTTAGCTTCAAAATATAGGACCTGAATAAACTTCTTGGTGTTTTGGCGGATCAAGCTGGCGGAATCAGCCTCTTCATTCTCCAAATCCTTCATCCGTTTGCGGATATCGCTCAAATCAAAAAACTTGTTCGCGTATTGCTCGAACTTTGGATTCGCATAATCAAGCAACCCTAAAGAGGCCAAATGGGTTAACGCCTGATTCACCGTCCGCCGTACCCGCTGCTCGGCGGCTTTGCCCTCTTTTTTCAAGTCGGGTGCAGAAGCGGTGGGGCCTAGCTTCTTCTGGGCGAGCTGCTGGTAGGTTTCTTGAAGCGGAGGGAAGCCCTGCTCCAATGGATGATCGCGATCATAACGGAACAAATAATCGAGCATCTCCAGCAGGTCCTTGCAGCCGGCTTCGCCGATTAGCCCAAGGTCCGATAAAACGTAGTTTCCGCAAGTGATGATGCTTTTATCACTGGATGACGGGTCTTTCTCTGTTAATGCGCCGCCTAAGCCTAGGGAACTGAGCGATTTTTGAATATCTCGAAGCGATTGATGCAGACGCAGCAGCTCGGAAACTTTGCGAACAACCGAAATGAATTCCAATCGGTTGACGGGCTTGGTGATATAATGTTCAATTCCGAAGGAATAGGCTTTGCCGATCATATCCTTTGATTCCACTTGAGATAGCATGATGATTTTTCCCTTGAAGCTGCTTGATAGGGCTCGAACGGTTTCTATGCCGTCACGAATGGGCATCAGCAAATCGATCAGCACAATATCCACTTGCTTGAGGTCGAGCAAAGTATGATCGACATGCGCCCCGTCTTCCGCTTCGCCTACAACACTTCCCAAATCCTCATCCTCAATCATTTGCTCCAGCATGGAGCGTACGGCCGGATCATCATCAATAATAAAGAAACGCATCGTTCTACTCCTCCTTTCCTATTTGATCCACAGGCAGTGTGATCGTGAAAATAGTATCCTCTCCATCGCTGCCAGCTTGAACTCGGACGGTTCCGAGCAGCCGCTCTGTCTCTTGCTTGACGTAAGCAAGGCCAATGCCCGTAGAGGGAGTGCCGGCTTCATCGTATTTCGTCGTATATCCGGGCATAAAGATTTTCTCCCGATACTTGGGTGCAATGCCCGGGCCACTATCGGCTACGGTGAAAACAACAGCTTCCTGTTTCCGCTTAACTTCGATTCGAATAGTGCCTGTTTCATTTAATGCTTCAACGGCATTCACGACCAGGTTGTTGAGCAAGGACAAAGAAACGTATACGTGACACAAAGGAAAGACTCCCTCCGTGTGCAATGAGAAATCGATCTGCTTGCCGAGCGAGCGGGCATATTTCTGATTGGATCGTAGAACAATATCGACTAAGGCTTCCACCCGCATATATTCGCTTTCGTGCGTGATTAAGCCGGACAGTCCGGCATAAATGCGTTGATTGTCCTTTTTGATATCATGAACCTGTCCGGCAATTTGCAGAGCCTTTTGAGCCAGCTCTTCAAGCGGCGCGGGATATTCAGCTTTTAACGATTGATAGAGTCCGTAGCTGTCCCGAGCGATGTTCTCGGCATTGTGCAGCGTTTTCTTCAATTGAATGGATTCCTCATACAGCTCCGAGATGAGCAGCAGCATCTTCTCATTCTCCTTGCGCGTCAGCTCTTCGGCCGCCTTCGACTGCCGCAGCATGACGAGATTGAATAAGGAAAGCACAAAGAAGCTTCTGAAAATCCCGATGAGCAAAATTTGATTCCAAGTTGAGAAGCTCACGACCTGCTCCGTAACTGAATAGCGTATCAGCAGCTCTGTGAGCGATGCAGCAATTTCAATCGTCACGCCTAATAAACCGAGAATAATGGGGCGATTATGATAACGATTCAGTCGTACAGCTCTAAATGCCACCGCATAGGTCAAATAATAGAAGAATACCGGATAGTGGTGCAGAAAAGCAGCGTCCCAGCTTCTGGCCGGTTCGATGGCCACCTCAAGCCCCGTGCGAAAAAAGGTAACCGCGGCACCGACAAGCAGGCCGGAAACAAAAGGGGAAGGAAACCTCAGCCAGAGTAAAAACAAGAAGAAGGCTGGTGTTCCCAAACTGACTCGAAAATCATTATGAAACGGATAAAAATTCAATTCCCCCGCAAGCGGCACCGAAACAACCATGAGCAGAAGCAAAAGCCATTTGTCTCTCAATGCTGCATCCCAGCCCCCTTTCTTGCATGACGTAACAGTCATTCGACATCATTTCCCATTTTCCTTCGTGAAAAGCGCCCTTCTGTCTCCTCATTATGCCGAAATTTATAAATTCTTATAACGAATTTGTAGATTCGAATAGATTTGTGTAGCTTGCCCATACAATGAGACCATTCAAAGAAACACCGAAACTACACAAAATGAAAGCGCTTAATAACCTATAGAAAAGGGGAAGCATGATGAAAAAATTTGGTTTGGCTTTTCAAATTTTAGTCGGCCTCGTATTAGGGGTAGCCGTAGGGGCTATCTTTTATGGCAACCCAACCATCGAAAGCTACTTGAAACCGGCAGGAGACATTTTCATACGATTAATCAAGATGATTGTCGTTCCGATTGTCGTCTCCTCCCTGGTTGTCGGAATAGCGGGTGTAGGAGATATTAAAAAGCTCGGCAAGCTGGGTGGGAAGACGATCCTTTATTTTGAAATTGTCACGACAGCAGCTATTGTTTTCGGCCTGCTCATCGCGGATATTTTTCAGCCCGGTGCCAGTGTCAATATGGCGGGGTTAGCCAAGTCGGACATCACGAGTTATGTGGAAGCAACGGAAAAAGTGACCAATCATAGCTTCATGGATACATTTGTGAATATTGTTCCGAAAAACATTTTCGAATCCTTAGTAGCCGGCGATATGCTCGCCATCATCTTTTTCTCAGTATTTCTAGGTCTGGGCATTGCCGCTATCGGTGAAAAAGGGAAGCCGGTTCTTTCTTTTTTCCAAGGTCTTGCCGAATCGATGTTTTGGGTAACGAATCAAATTATGAAATTTGCTCCAATCGGCGTCTTTGGATTAATCGGCATGACGGTATCCAAATTTGGCATCGCCTCGCTGCTGCCTTTGGGGAAATTAGTATTGGCCGTGTATGTGGGCATGATTTTGTTTGTGGTGCTTATTCTTGGCCTAATTACGAAAATATGCGGCACCAGTCTTATATCGATCATTCGCATTTTGAAAGATGAACTCATACTGGCGTACTCGACAGCAAGCTCCGAAACAGCGCTTCCTAAGATGATGGAGAAGATGGAAAAGTTCGGAGTTCCGAAATCAATCACCTCTTTCGTCATACCGGTCGGATATTCGTTTAATTTAGATGGGTCAACCTTATATCAAGCGATAACGGCATTGTTTATTGCGCAAATGTACGGCATTCACATGCCGATTAGCTCTCAAATTATGCTGGTGCTCGTATTGATGCTGACTTCGAAGGGAATTGCCGGGGTGCCGGGCGCTTCATACGTCGTTCTGCTGGCCACCCTTGGATCTGTCGGCATTCCGCTCGAAGGGCTTGCCTTTATCGCGGGTATTGACCGGATTTTGGATATGGCCCGTTCAGTAGTCAATGTCCTTGGAAATTCCATTGCCGCGGTTGTTATGGCGAAATGGGAGAAACAATATGATCAGAGTAAGGGACAACAATATTTGGAGACGCTCAAAAAAAGTTCATAAGCTCATAAGCTCATAACAAGGGGGAACGTCCAATGTCAGCTCATTTCAGAATCGAAAAAGATTTTCTTGGCTCTAAAGAAGTGCCGGAAGACGCCTATTATGGCATTCAAACGATGCGAGCGGTAGAAAACTTTCCAATTACTGGCTACCGCATTCATGAAGAGTTGATTCGTGCGATGGCCATCGTTAAGCATGCGGCGGTTGCAGCAAACATGGAGATTAGACAGCTGAACCCAGACACTGGAAGAGTGATTATGCAAGCAGCACAGGAAGTGATGGACGGCAAATGGCATGAGCAATTTATCGTTGATCCGATACAGGGCGGAGCGGGCACGTCTATTAATATGAATGCCAATGAGGTCATCGCCAATAGGGCGATAGAGCTGCTCGGAGGAACCAAAGGCGATTATTTTAAAGTCAGCCCCAATACGCATGTGAATATGTCCCAATCGACCAACGATGCCTTCCCAACGGCCATTCATATTGCAACGCTTGTTTTAATTGAGAAGCTGCTTGCGACGATGGAGGAAATGCTGGCGACGTTTCGAAAAAAGGCCGTGCAGTTCGACGGCATTATCAAGATGGGACGAACACATCTTCAGGATGGCGTACCTATTCGACTTGGGCAGGAGTTTGAGGCATACAGCCGTGTTCTGGAGCGTGATATTAAAAGGATTAAGCAGACCCGCGGCCATTTGTACGAGGTCAATATGGGAGCAACAGCTGTTGGAACCGGCCTCAATGCTGATCCCCGCTATATTAAGCGGGTCGTTGAATCGCTTGCCGAGCTTAGCGGATTGCCGCTTACTAATGCAGAACACTTGGTCGACGCTACGCAAAATACGGATGCATATACAGAGGTGTCCGCTGCGCTCAAAGTATGCATGATCAACATGTCCAAGATCGCCAACGACTTGCGCTTGATGGCTTCCGGGCCGCGTGCCGGATTCGGGGAATTGAATTTGCCCGCCCGCCAGCCGGGTTCGTCCATTATGCCGGGCAAGGTCAATCCGGTTATGGCGGAGGTCGTCAATCAGGTGGCGTTCCAGGTCATCGGCAATGATCATACGATTTGTTTGGCCTCTGAAGCCGGGCAGTTGGAGCTTAACGTCATGGAGCCTGTGCTTGTATTTAATTTGCTGCAATCTCTCAGCATGATGAATCAAGTATTCAAAGTTTTCAGGGCCCATTGCTTGGAAGAGATCGAAGCGAATGTGGAGCGCTGCAAAGAGTATGTGGAGAAAAGCGTCGGAGTTATCACTGCGCTCAACCCGCATCTTGGCTATGAGGTCGTAGCCCGAATTGCGCGCGAAGCCATTTTGACAGGCCGTCCGGTTCGTGAGCTATGCCTGCTTTACAATGTGCTGACGGAAGAGGAGCTCCAAATCATTCTCGATCCGTATGAGATGACAAACCCGGGCATTGCGGGAGTGGAGCTGTTGGACAAGAGATAAAAAAGCCATTTTCATAAATAGAGTGACCAAAAAAGGAGAGAGCGACATGTCCGTAGCAAATGGTGCCAGCACCTATATGATATTTCGGCTGCAAATTGATAAACAACTAACTTCTCTTGGCGATATCGCCGCCGCGATTGAAAGGATAAGCGGGGATATCGTGGGAATTGATGTGATCTCGTCGAGCCGTACGAGCACCGTCCGCGATATTACCGTTAACGTATCCGATCAGGCACACAGCAAGCAGATTGTCGAATCGCTTGAGAAGCTGCAAGGCGTTAAAGTCATTCATGTGTCGGACCGGACCTTTCTTGTGCACTTGGGCGGTAAAATTGAGATTACCTCCAAAATTCCGGTGAAAAACCGTGATGATTTATCGCGGGTATATACCCCCGGTGTCGCCCAAGTTTGTACAGCGATTGCGGAACAGCCGAATAAGGCCTACTCGCTGACGATCAAACGCAATACGATCGCCGTTGTTTCTGACGGAACGGCCGTACTTGGGCTTGGCGACATCGGGCCGATGGCGGCCATGCCCGTGATGGAGGGCAAGGCCATGCTGTTCAAAGAATTTGCTGGTGTGGATGCTTTTCCGATATGCCTGGATACGAAGGACACCGAAGAAATTATCCGCATCGTAAAGGCCATCGCTCCGGCATTCGGAGGCATCAATTTGGAAGATATTTCGTCACCGCGCTGCTTTGAAATCGAGGAGCGATTGAAGCGGGAGCTGGACATCCCCGTGTTTCACGATGACCAGCATGGAACGGCTGTAGTCATCCTGGCCGGGCTGCTCAATGCGCTCAAGATTACCGGCAAGCAAATGTCGGATATTAAGGTCATTGTGAATGGTATCGGCGCAGCGGGCATTGCTTGCTCGAAGATGCTTCTGGCGGCAGGCGTGCGCAATTTAATCGGTGTGGACCGCGATGGCGCCATTAGTCGGAGCATCTCGTATGGCAATCCTCATTGGACGGCATTTGCCGAGCTAACGAATCCGCATCTGGAAACAGGCAGCTTGTCTGAAGTGATCAAGGGAGCGGATGTATTTATTGGCGTTTCGGCTCCGAATATTCTCAAGGTCGAAGACGTCCAGTCCATGGCGCAGGACCCAATCGTCTTTGCAATGGCTAACCCCGTACCGGAGATCGATCCGGAGCTGGCCGAGCCTTACGTTCGAGTTATGGCGACAGGGCGGTCCGACAAGCCGAATCAGATCAATAACGTGCTTTGCTTTCCGGGAATTTTCCGCGGCGCCTTGGATTGCCGGGCGAGTGAAATCAATGAAGCGATGAAGCTTGCGGCCGCTCAGGCAATTGCATCCGTTGTGACGGATGAAGAATTGAGCGAAACGTATATTATTCCGAGCGTATTCAACCAGAAGGTAGTGGAGAAGGTAAGAGAGGCTGTTATAGAAGCGGCCTATAATACCGGAGTTGCCCGAAAAAGATTGAGAGACTCCAATAAGGAGTAAATTCTGCCACTGTAATTGTTACGGTGCGTTGCGTTGCGAAGCTTACTCATAGGAGCAGTTATCACAAAAGCGTTCTTTTGTGATAACTGCTTTTTATCGTTTAGCCAGCAAAAACTGGTTTACCCAGATCATGCAGACCCGTTTTCAAAATCTACCTTGTACCCTGCCGCAGCTTTCCCTTCAAAATCTCAATGATAGTTTTATCGGGAGTGCAGAGACCTACTGCTACAGAAAGCACTGTGACGGAGACCGCGCAGCTTTGGGAGCTCACTCCTTTTTCGGCGGACTGAGCTTCCGCTATTCTAGCTCTTAATCCCATTTCAGGTCGTAAGCGGACAGGAGATTCGCTATTGCTCTCACATTCCTCTCAAAATGAAGGTAGGCAGCACATTAGCGGCTCCTGTGTCCGCAGCCTGTACCCAAACCAGTGATTCGGTTGAAATAGCGGCTGCTGTGTCCTCCAAGTCGTGCCATTCCCTATAGTAGAGGGTAGAAGTTTAAACGCTGGCTTCTTTCGGGACCTAGCCAAAAGTCTTTCATTATTCTTTCACGGGGATTTGTTAAAATTTCAACAAGGGAATTTCAACCAAAATTTTTGGCATGAAAGAAGGTGTACATATTGTTATTTAATCAAGCAAGAAAGATGGTTTACCCTGTACTTATCCTCGTGCTGTTAATGGGATTACTTACACCCTATGGGCGGAATACCGTTAATGCAGCACAAGAGGGCATGCGAAGCGTGAAGGGCGTACAGATTTCCGCAGGAGCTAACCATTCCATCATGTTAAAAGCGGATGGTACCGTCGTCGCATGGGGACACAATAATGTGGGCCAAACGAATGTGCCGATCGGCCTTGCCCATGTCATCTCTGTTGCAGCTGGGAGTGATCATTCACTCGCCCTAAAAGCAGATGGCACAGTCGTCGGATGGGGAAACAATAGCGGAGGGGAAACGACAATTCCGAATGAATTAGCAGCGGGAGGGGTAAAAGCCATTGCTGCAGGAGGAGGCTCTTCGCTCGCCTTGAAAGCGGATGGTACGGTCGTGGTGTGGGGCAATAATGCCTATGATCATTTGAGCATACCCCCAGCAGCAAAGACGGATGTAGTCTCAATCGCTGCCGGAAAAGAGGCTTCGTTCGTATTAAAGACGAATGGCACGGTCATTGCATGGGGGAGCAATCCCACATCGAATGTCCCTGTTGGTCTGAGTAACGTAGTGTCAATCGCCGCAGGAGCCTTTTTTGCGATGGCATTAAAATCGGATGGATCGATCGTCGCATGGGGACTTAATTCAAGCGGTCAAGCGGTAATACCCACTGATGCAGCAGATGGTAAAGTAGTATCGATCTCTGCAAACAGATCGACTGCAATGGCCCTGAAAGCGGATGGGACTGTTGTTGCATGGGGAGAAAATGGTGCAGGACAGGCGGATGTACCTGCGGGACTGAATGATGTGGTTGCGATTACTAACGGCTGGTTTCATTCACTTGCCCTGAAAGCAGATGGTACAGTCGTTGCGTGGGGTTCTAATGGGAATGGACAGAAGAACATTCCGGCAGGCTATGCTTCCCCCATTAAAGGAAGCAGAATTGCTGCGGGCGGGTCCCATACGCTCGCTTTGAAATCGAATGGAACTCTCTCCGCATGGGGAGACAATGGCGATGGACAAAGTGCGATACCGGCTGGACTAGGAAGCGTGGAGTCGATCGCTGGAGGAGCTAGTCACTCGCTTGCGCTGAAATCGAACGGTACCGTCGCTGCATGGGGAAGCAACAGTAATGGCCAAAGTACCGTTCCTGTCGGTCTCGAAAATGTAACATCGATTGCGGCGGGAGCCAATCATTCGCTTGCGTTGAAAGCGGACCGCACGATTACCGCATGGGGCAGCGATGTTTATAGTGAAAGCACGGTTCCGATCGGATTAGATAAAGTAGTTGCTATTGCCGGAGGAGAGTTTCACTCGCTCGCCTTGAAAGCGGACCATACGGTCATTGCATGGGGAAGAGATAATGATGGTCAAAGCACGGTGCCAGCTGGAGTGGATCAAGTCATGTCCATTGCTGCTGGGGACAACCATTCGCTAGCCTTGAAATTGGATAGCACGGTCGTTGCCTGGGGGAATAATGATAGTGGTCAAAGCACGGTTCCGGCTGGATTGGACCAAGTCGTGTCCATTGCTGCTGGAGCTGACCATTCACTTGCCTTAAAAGCGGACGGCACCGTCGTCGCTTGGGGAAGCAATGCTAGCGGTCAGATTAGTGTGCCAGCTGGCCTCCAAAATGTGGTGTCCATCGCTGCTGGAGCTGAGCATTCACTTGCCATAAAAGCAGATGGAAGCGTCATTGCCTGGGGGAACGACGATTATGGTCAAAGCACCGTACCAGGCAAGCTGATCGATTTAAAGCTGCAAGAAGGGGATTTTACGGAAGCCTTTGACGTCTCCGTCACATCGTACACCTATTATTATGATGGGCAATCGTTATCCAGTGCCCATCTAACGCCAACGATGACAGATCCAGATGAAATTTTGGTCTATGTGAATAATCAATCTATAACGAGCGGCAATGCGGCAACAATCAATGTGGCGGGAGCAATAGCGTATACAATTATTCCTGTTCGCGTCGAGCCTTATTTCTATCCAAACCAAGCGTACAGAATTGCGCTAGAAATCGATTCAACTCCACCAGAGGTAGCATTCAGCATAAATGGAGGAGTAACGTCTGCAGCAAGCGCCTCAAGCAAAGTCACGGTTAGTGACACGCAAAGCGGCGTGGAGCCTTCCTCAATGCTGTATGCGTGGACGCAAGGCACAGCTGTTCCGACCGGAGGCTGGACGGCTTTCAATAACGAGGATACATTAAGTCAGACCAATGTTAATGGCGACTGGTACTTGCACATTCGAGCCTTAGACAAAGTAGGCAATGTGGTCGATGCCGTATCTAATCCCTTTATACAGGATAATAACTCGAAACCCGTCGTTGCATTCAGTGGCTTTAACGATCAGCAGTCATTCGTTGTGCCGCCGGCCCAAGTCTCCGTGACTGTGAGCGAGTCGGTATATTGGATCCATGATGGGGCTCTGCTGACTTCTGCAAATGCACAGCCTCTGATCAGCATGACGAAGGATGGACAAGCCTTTTCCTCTTATACGACAACGTTTGATGAGTCTTTGCTAACCTACACGTTGACGTTAAACGGCACGCTTAGCACTGGCTTGTACAGAGTGAATGTAGCTGGGGGCGAAGTGGAAAATGAATATGGAAATGTGCTTGATGCAGCAGCTGCAAGCTTTAGCGTAGTGAGCGCACCAACCTCTCCAACCTCACCATCCTCACCATCCGTAACGCGCTCTAGCGATGCAAATCTGGCGTACTTAAACGTCTTTGCAGGCGGTAAGGCTATAGAGCTATCGCCAATATTTGCACCCGGGACTACGGAGTATATAACGAGTACGAATACCAAAGAAGTCGAGCTGCAAATGGCGCCTGCTCATGCCATGGCAACAGCTAGGCTGCTGGGAGAACGCGTAATTAAGACAAAGACGGTTCCTTTAGTAGTGGGAGAAAATAGTGTCACCATCACGGTTCAAGCCGAGGATGGAACGATAAAAACGTATACGTTAAAGATTAATCGCATTTCCGATACTGGGAACGCAGGCTCTTCATGTACCTTTGAAGATATTAATAATCATTGGGCTTCATCAAATATTTGCGAAGCAGCAAAGCTTGGAATTGTGGAGGGTATGAGTGCTGAAACTTTCGTGCCTAATGGCTACGTAACTCGGACAGAGTTTGCTCTTATGCTGCTTCGCACCCTTCAAATCCCGGTTGGCAATGAATCGATTACGATGCCCTTTAGCGATAAGGACAGTATTCCAGTCTGGGCCCAACAGGCGGTTCAGACAGCAGTAGCTGAGGGTATACTCGAAGGGTATTCCGACGGGACACTAAGGCCGCAGCAAACGGTAAGCCGGGCTGAAATGGCCGCCATGGTCTCCCGGGCAATGAAGTGGGAGATTGATACTCAGGAAGGTGCTTCCTTTACCGATGATGCAAGCATTCCAGCCTGGGTCAAAGCACATGTTTACAATGCCCGTGCGAATGGGCTGATAGAGGGCAGGGAAGGCAATAAATTTGTGCCAGCCGGTTTGACAACTAGAGCCGAAGCTACTGCCTTGCTGTTGCGGCTTTGGAACATTCTTTATTAATCTAACAAATCTTTATTTAATAGGCTGCAGTACTCATCCCCCGATGCTGCAGTGCCCATCCCCCGATTTATGAATTAGATTGGCTGGGCCTATCATTGATTAATGATAGGCTCGGCCAGTCTTTTTTTTTGACTTTCTATATACGCTGCGGTCTCATCCCCCCACCCCATGCTGTCGAATAATAGGTTTATTTGTTGAAATAGGAGGCGGCATATATTGCGCTCTATGGTTTCGTATTCGTATACTGTATGAAGAGAGTAGAAAGTCATTATTCTATTTATGTCAAATATAGAGGGACCTTCCATATGGATTTCACAATAGAGCTCGTCTCTATGATTGCTTCATTGATAATGATGGGAATTATTTTATTATCAGAGTATGGTTTTAGAAGAGTGCGCGGAGTGGGCTATCTCATTGGTTTGACGGTATGCCGAATGATTTACTCTGGTGCTATCATTTTGGAGCAGAACCGTCCCCTCTTACTGGAAAAGCTGATTTTTCGTAATGTTCAGCATACGATGCTTAATTTAATGGTGCCTTTCTTAGTTTTATTTGTGTATTATTTGATCGGCTCCGACAAGGTTATTAAGCTTCGATGGAAAGTGCTGCTGTTCACGGTATTCGTGCTATGGTCGCTGCTGGTATGGTTCGACCCCGAGCTTCACTTGATTTTTCGCACGATTGAGCTCTATAATGGCGAATTAATAACGACAAAAACCATTTATTCCATCCTATTTACGCTCTTTTGTTACAGCATCGTGGCTGTATGTATTTATTTTTTAATTCATTATGTGCGAAATATTCGAGATGATTTTCGCAAGCCAGGCATGTGGGTTCTAGGTCTAGGATCATTGCCACTGGTGCTTGAGATTATTAAATTCGTGAATCCGGAAATGTCGTCATGGCTGCTAAGGCTCTCGGTTTATTGTGGATTTACAGGTATGATCATGATGGTCATTGCCATGCGGTATAAGTTTTTCTCTATTGTTCCTTATGCTAGGGATGCCGTGCTCGACACGCTTCAGGAAAGTATATTGATTGCAAATGCTTCAGGAAAGATCATCGACAGCAATAAAAAGGCTGTTCAGTGGTTTTTAGAGCTGGGTCATGCCGAAATTTATGACCGGGGAATGGCGGAGCTGCTAGCACCATGGCCGCAATGGCAGAAGTTGTGCATGTCTATGCAGCAGGGCAGTGTGGAGATTGATACTTGGCTCAATGGCGAGAGGAGAATTTACAGCATAAACGTATATCCGCTGCAAAAGCAGAGCAAGCATACGCAGGGCAGTATTTCCCTTATCTTCGATATAACAGAGAAGCAGCGCCATTTGGAACAAATCGCACAGCTTAACCAGCTGAAGGATCAACTGTTTACGATCGTCTCTCATGATATTCGCAGTCCACTGGCCTTGCAATTTCAACTAGTGGAGCTTCTAGAAGAAGACAGAAACAAAATGGCGAGCGATCACCGGGAAATCGTTGAGGCGCTGGGTGGCCAGATCCGTAATACGCTCGGCATAGCCAATAATTTGCTGGAGTGGTTTCGCAGCCAGCGGGAAGACGTGATCCTCCGGCCACAGCTGCTGGAGCTGTCTGAGATTGTAGAGGAATGCTTCCATCTGCTGCATATTACTAGCGAGGCTAAACAAATAAATGTACATCACACCCTTGCTGCAGAGACTTATGTATATGCTGATCAACAGGTGCTTGGCTTAGTTATCCGCAATTTGTTATCCAACGCAATTAAATTTACTGGGCTGGGCGGGTCTGTTCATATAGGGGCCGAGTTATCGGAGGATATGGTGATCATTTCAGTCCGTGATGATGGAGTTGGAATGGATGAGGATCAGGTTCACAGGCTGCTTAGTGAGCAGCAGCTGGACTCATTGACGGGCACTTTAGGAGAAAAGGGAGCGGGACTAGGTCTGCTTGTAAGCCGGCAGTTTGTCAAACTAGGCGGGGGAAACTTATGGGTGGAGAGTAAATTAGGACAAGGAAGCCTATTTCAATTCAGCGTGAGAGGCGGAACAGAGCGATGAAGGTGGTTATCGTTGACGATGAGCCTGCTATGCTGCTTGCTATGAAGCGGCTGTTGTCTACTATGGACGACGTAGAGCTTGTGGGAAGCTTCCAGAAGGCTGCTGAGGCGCTGGACTTCGTTCGGGCAAATGACGTGGAGCTGGCATTTTTAGATATCAGGATAGCTGGGGATGACGGTCTCGAGCTCGCCCATAGCTTGCGTTCGCTTCGTGCTAAGCTGGATATTGTATTTACGACATCCCACTCTGAATTTGCCATTGAAGCTTACGATGTTTATCCATTGGACTATATGGTTAAACCGGTTTCCCGAAAGCGCTTGGCCAAGACCATTACACAAGCGGCTAGAAGACAGGACGCTTCTTCCCATCCTGCGGAGGATCTTACGACTAATCGACTAGTGGTTCGCGGCTTAGGGTGTTTCGAGGTGAGCAGCAGGCAAGAAGGTGACGTAAGATGGATTTCTAAAAAGAGCATGGAATTATTCGCTTATTTGCTCATCAATCATGGCCGCAGCACCTCTAAAACCCGTATTTTAGAGGATGTTTTCCCGGAAATGCCTCTTAAAAATGCAGAAACGTATCTCCGTACAGCGGCATACCAGCTTAGAAAAGTCTTGTCACCGCATGGGTTGAAAGAGGTGGTCATCTCAGCGCAAGAGCAGTATCGGGTTGATTTGGATCATGCCGATGTCGATTTTATCCAGTTTGAGCAGCAGGCGAAGGCTCTATATGAAATCCATGCATCCAATGCAGAGACGGCTATAGAGCTGGAGAAGCAATTTACTGGCGATTTGTTTGATGATAAATCTTTTGAGTGGGCAGCTGTGGAGCGGGAGAGACTAGCCATTATCTATGATTCCTTGGCTAAGCGTCTTGCAAGCTGGCTGCTGGACCAGAAGCGATTTAGAGAAGCGGCGCAAATAATGAGAAGAATGGTAGCCCGCAATGAATTTGAAGAGGAATCAAATCTGCTGCTGCTGAAAATTCTCGTGGCTATGGGGGATCGGCAGTCCATAAGCAGCTATTATGAGCACTATACGCAATTGTTGTTTAATGAGCTTGGCCTCCACCCTTCAGAGGAATTTCTTCAGATTTATAAATGGTATCAGTGATCGCCTTCTCATCTATTGAGGGGGTCTTTTTTTATGGAAAAATACACGTAAAAAGGCTGCTGGAAAACCTCCCAGCAGCTCTCTCCTCCCGAAATTCCTCAAAACGAGCTTGAAATCATTTTAGGCTTGCTTCCCCTTAGGGCTGTTCAGCCACTTGTAAGTGGCAACGGCCAGTACCGAGCCGGCAAGCGGGGCAATAAGAAACACCCACACTTGGGATAACGCTTCGCCGCCAAGCAGCAATGCAGGGCCCAAGCTTCTTGCCGGATTGACAGAAGTTCCGGTTAAGGCGATGCCAAGAATATGCACAAAAGCGAGCGTCAGTCCGATAACGAGGCCCGTTACATTTCCATTGCCCTCAGTGGAGGTGACGCCCAGTATCGTATAAATAAATACGAAGGTTAAGATGATTTCGACTATGAATGCCATCAGCGCTGAAATCCCGATTCCATACCCAGGGCCAAAGCCATTCTGACCAAGCCCCGTTGTGGGCAGGCCTGCGGACACAATAATTGCGTACAAAATGGCGGAGCCAGCAAGAGCACCAGCGATTTGCGAAACCACGTACCCAATGAAATCCGCCCCCGTTAGCTTGCGGCTAATAAGCATGGCAAGTGAAACCGCGGGGTTAATATGACACCCCGATATTGGACCGATGACATAGGCCATCGCCACAATAGTCAGACCGAATGCCAATGCAATGCCCAAATAGCCAAGCTCACCTCCCGCTGTAGCGGCACTGCCGCAGCCGAACAGAACAAGCACGAATGTTCCAATGAATTCGGCAGCATATTTTTTGAATGAAGCGTTCATCAACTTACCTCCCAATGATTAAATATCCTTTTGATTATAAAGGAGGCATATTTACAAAAACTGAACATGGGGCGGGGAAGGGCAGAGCTCCCTATTTTCTCATATACAACCAGAGACGGTGCCTTATTTCATCCATGAGATGGATTTAGAATAATCGGCAGTGGAGTATTATGGAATCATTAGCTGATAGATTATGAATTTGAAAGGAACGCATGAAATGAAAAACATTGTAAAACCAACCTTGATCATTAGCATCGCGCTTATTGCGCTAGTCTGTCTAACCCTCTTCTTCCCGACATGGACGCCTCGTATAAAAGGCGAGAATAGTATAAGTGTGCTGGAGCACGTTGATCTGAATGGGACCAAACAAGAGATTATGATTAGGGGCAACAATCGAAATAATCCGGTTATTTTGAATGTGCATGGAGGGCCAGGCGCTTCGGAAATTCCCTTTGCAAAAAGCATGCAGGATCTATTGGAAACGAAGTTTACCATCGTTAACTACGATCAAAGGGCCAGCGGCAAATCCTATCATTTTAACGAGGACTATTCTAATCTTTCCTCTGATTTGCTGGTGAAGGATCTGCTGGCGGTAACGGATTACGTTGCGGAACGGCTGGGCAAGGAAAAGATTATTCTGATCGGTCATTCATACGGTACCTATCTTGCTACGCAAGCTGCTTCAAGAGCTCCTGAAAAGTACGAAGCCTATATTGGAATCGGTCAAATGGGGGATACGGTAGAAAGCGAGATCGACGCTCTGCATTACGTTCTGGGACAGGCACAAGTAGAAGGAAACGCCGAGGATACCGCACAACTGGAGCAATTGCAGGAAGCTATTGAGACGGGTGGGGCTCTGACTCCTCGCCACTATGTCAATAAATACGGCGGGGCATCCAGACTAACCAAAATTCCAGACGGTTCTCTGGTGAATTTGATGTTCACCAGCGAATACAACTTGCTCGATGCCATCCGTTACAACAAAGGGATGACCCAATCCCAGGGGATATTAATTGAGGAGGTCTTTAAACATCCATTGCCTACCTTAGTCAATAAGCTGGAGCTGCCCTTCTATTTTGTTATGGGGGACTATGACTTTATGACTTCATCCCATGCAGCTCGGAACTATTTTGACAGTATTGATGCTATGCACAAGGAATTCCTTCCTTATGCGGAATCGGCGCATTACCCGCAATATGAAGAAAAGGAACGTTTTGTTAAGTGGATGTCGGATACCTTTCTAAAGTTAGAAAAATAACGAATAGGCTCCCCTTGCGGCAGACAGGTTTGTCATAAAACCTGTTGCTGTAGGGGGAGCCTAGTCATATTGCCAATAACGTCTAGCCTTTAACCGCTCCAGCGGTCAAGCCTTTCATGAACGTTTTGGAACCAAGGATAAATAAAATCAGGACGGGAATCGTCGTCATTGTAAGTGCGGTCATTCGTGCCGCGTAATCAGTCCGATGCACGATGCCTAAATTCGAGATGAAAATCGGGAGCGTGTACCACTCTGATTTGTTGATTGTGACGAGAGGCAGCAAGTAGTTGTTCCACGACCATAGGAACACCAGTGTCGCCAGCGTCGCCAAACCCGGCTTCATAATGGGCAGCACGATGCGGACGAAGATTCCAGGCTCCGAGCAGCCGTCAATGCGCGCGCATTCCAGCAGGTCGTTTGGAATCGAATCGCGCATGAATTGGATCATGAAAAATGCACCGAACGGGAATGCTGCCCATACGAGAATGACCGGCCACAGCGTGTTTCCGACACCGAGATGTCTCATTTCGATAATATAACCGATCAATCCAACTTGGGTCGGCACCATCATGGTGATGATAACGAAGGTCTGGAGCAGCTTGCGTCCGCGGAATTCAAACTTCGCCACGGCGTAGCCGATCAGCGTGCTTGTAAATGTCGCTAGCACGACGGATACAATCGATACGATCAAGCTGTTTCCGTATACTTTGATAAAGTCGGCCTGCAGTACCGTCTTCAGATTTTCCCCCAAATAGCTGCCTGGAAGGATAGGAATCCCTTTGAATAGATCCTCGCTGTAATGGGTCCCCATTACGATCATAATATAGAACGGAAATAGCGAGAGCAGGGAGATGACAATTAGACAAAACCACATGCTGGCTGCTTTCATCGTTTGTCCTCCTTAGGTGCTGTAAGTTTGTAGCTTAGAATGGAGAATAATACGATTAGCAAGAACAGCGAGTAGGCAATAGCTGAAGCGTAGCCGAAACGCGTGTTGGAACCGAATGACTCATCCACGAATTTCCAAATAATGGTTAGTGCTGTGTTGTCAGGACCACCGACCTGCGCCGAGCCTGACCATCCGCCATAAAGCAGCTTCGGTTCATCGAATAATTGTAAGCCGTTAATAACGGATGTGACGACGAGAAATACGATAATGTTCCGAAGCAGAGGCATTGTGATTTTACGGAAGGTATGAAGCCCTGTAGAGCCGTCCATCTTAGCGGCTTCGTATACGTCTTGCGGAATGACCGTCATGCCAGCCATGAAAATAATCATAAAATACCCAAGATTGCGCCATATGACCATTAGAGCGATAATCGCTCTGGAGCCCCATGGGTCCTGAAGCCAGTAAAAGGCTTCGTCCAGTAGTCCGACTTTCGTAAGGAGCAGGTTCACGATTCCCGTTTGCCAGTCGAACAAATAAGAGAAAATAAAGCCGATGGCTACTGGTGTCGTAATATATGGTAATACATTGATTGTCTGAAATAATCTCTTGCCACGCGTCAAATGGAAAGTCCAATACGCCAGCGTGAGCCCTAGAATCAAGGTTACTGGAATAAACATAGCCATCATGATCAAGGTGTTCCACAAGGATTTAATAAACAAAGGGTCATTCGTCCAAAGCTGTACATAGTTTTTAAAGCCGACATACGTCTTCTCACCTATGCCATTCCAGTCATGCAGACTGAGCACGAATGAGTATAGGACTGGATACAATTGAAACGCCGCATACGTCAGCACGAAAGGCAGGGCGAAAAGATAGGGCCACATGCGTGGCCCCCATCTGCGTTTGCTGGATGCGGCGGAAGTCTTAATTATGCGTTCCGCATTCACGGTCATCCCTCGTTTTCCCAAAATTTACTTAACGGTCGCATCGGACGCTTTATTCTTCGTTTCCTGAATGAACTTCTGCAGCGCGGAGTCGGAAGTAACCGATCCGTCCTTCATCCATAGCGGGTACAGAGCGTTAAATACAGAGTCTACGACGGAATCGTATTTGGACTGTGCCTCGCCTTTCATATCGGGAACGATATTTTCGACAAAATATTTCGCGAGGTTTTGGCCGCCGAAAAACTCGTCGTAAGGTCCTGGCGCGTCGATGAGCGCTTTTTGAGTTTCATAGAATGACTTGGAGCTGGTCATATTGCCGAATGTCTTAAAGTTGAATGCGGAGCCTTCTTCGGACAAGTAGGCGTATTGGATGAATGCCCAAGCCGCATCCTTAACCTTGCTGTCCTTGTAGATGCCGATCGCTGTTCCACCGCGGGTAAATCCGCCTTCTGGCGCTTTGAGGAGACCCCAGCGTCCCGAACCATCGGGATCATTCGCTGAAATATGCCATTTGGCTCCCCATGGTGCCATTGGATAGAACATGAACTCGCCTTTCGCCATGGAAGCCGACCAAGCGGGTGTCCACAATTCATTTTTGCCAATAATGCCAGCGTCGCGCATCTCAAACAAGCGGTTCAAAGGCTTTTGCAGCTTGCTCGTCAAATCGATTTCTGTGCCGTTTACGTAGGAAACAAAATTCTGTCCTTTTAAAGCAAGAAAGGCATCGCCAAGACCAGGGAACATGAGCACCTTGTCAGCACTCTTCTCTTTAAGCTCCTTGCCGGCAGCGATGAAATCATCCCAGGTTGAAATCTTTTTCTCTAGCTCAGCTGGGTCGTCCGTGCCCCAATATTGCTTCGCCAAATCTCTCCGGTAAGCGAAGCCTGCGGGCGTTAGCGATTGATCAACGGCAATGACTTCGCCCTTGGAATTAGAGACGTAAGGCACGACGTAATCTATAATGGTGTTTTTATCGAAGTTATAAGGCGCCGCTTCAAGGTTGTCGAGCACACCAAGGTCAAACAGCTTGCCGCGGTAGGCCGACTCTCCAAGAATGACGTCGGGAACGTCAGAGCCGGAAGCGATGCCGCTTTGCAGCTTCTGCAAGTAATCGTTCGGATTAACGACGGTTACTTCGACTTTGATGTTCGGATATTTTTTATTAAATTCTACGATCATGCCCTTCTGGAACGCTTCATCCCAATCCCAGACTTTCACGGTGCCGCTAATCTGCGTCGGATCGGTGCTGGCCGCAGTCGACACCGCAGGAGCAGCAGTGCTTCCATTGTTGCCCGTACCGTTGTCTACAGTGGTGTTGTTGCCGCCGCAGGCTGCGAGCAGCCCAGTCAGCATCATCACAGATACGAAACCGCCCACCCATTTGCTCTTCTTTTTGATGTTCACGTTGGTGAGTCCCCCTAAAATAGTTTTGTAAGTGCTTACACTGCTATCGTAACTCAGGACCCTATTAGCCGGTAATCAGCCAAAACGGCGATTTCGTATAAAATCCGGTGATCCCCTCAATTTCTACGCGAAACGGAAGCATTGCCGCCAGAGGATGGCGAAAGCCGTTTACGCTTGCTCCGTCCAAGGAAGCATAATTCGTATAAGGGTTCCTTGGCCCCATTCACTAGATACTTCCAGACGCGCCGATGCGCCAAAATGGGTTTGCAGCCGGTCTTGGATATTGGACAAGCCAATTCCTCTTGTACGCTCCGGTTCTTGTCCCACCTGCCCCATGTGCATCCTCCAGCCTTCTTCGGGAACCGTCATGCCTTGTCCGTCGTCTTCCACTTCCAAGACAAGCTGTTCTCCGTCCCGGTAAGCCCGCACAATAATCGTGCCCTCCTCTAGTTCCGACGGTATGATGCCGTGCACAATCGCGTTCTCCACGAGCGGCTGAAGCGCCATTCGGGGAACCGAACGATCAAGCAGTGCTTCGTCGATCTCCCAGATGAGCCGGAATTGGCCAGGATAACGCGTCTGCTGGATGACCGTGTATTTGTCGATGATCCGTTTCTCCTCCGACAGAGGTGCGCGTACAGCCCCTTCCCCCGTCTTAATCGTATTTTGCAAAATGGAGATGAGCGCCTGCGTCACTTCGGCCGCTTCAGTCCCGCGATTGGCATGGGACAAGTAAATGACCGTATTTAAGGAGTTGTACAAAAAATGCGGATTGATCTGGGCCATCAATAAATCGATTTGCATTTGCCGTTTCAAGGTTTCGTTCTGGACGGCAGTATCCATCAGGCTTTTCAAGTCTCTGACCATTCGATTGAAGCCTGTGCCTATAATCTCAAGCTCGTCCCCGCTGCGAATATGGACGCTTGTCCCGAGATCGCCGACCGCGACGCGCTTCATCGCATTCGTCAGCCGGATCAATGGCTTCATCAAATTGACAATAATGGGCAGCATGACGACCAGTGTTACAATAATGGCGGTAACAATGATAATGATATAGAAAAAGAACACGCGATTAATTTTCATAAATAATTTGCTCTTAGACAGCAAAGCCGCCTGTTTCCAGCCCTGGTTCATGGCATCGTCCATCAATACGATCGTGCGGGCGTCCTCCGCGAATGGCTCGCCAGATTGCAAGACGCTCGTCATGAACGACCGGTCTGCTTCCGGCAGCTTATCATTGGCCTCAAGCAGCAGGGCGCCTGAGCCGGTGAACAGCTCGATTTGCTCGAAATCCTGCGCGCTTTGCAAAAAGACGTTTGCTAATTCGGAATAGGCGATATCGATGACAAGATAGCTTTCCGCGTCTAACTCCTGCCCGATGGGGCGATATTTCAACACGTAACTAAAGACCTGACGGTTGCCGCTAATAAAAAAGAACGGATGCGGCTCGCTGTAGGCAGCGCGTGAATTTTTCATTTTCACAAACCAGTCCTGCTTCAAGTACTCGGAGAAATAGTCCTCGTAACCGCTATAGTTGGAATAGGTTTCCTCCTTCGGCGTAACGATCACGACGTTCAGAATAAAGTTGCTGAGCGCCACAAACCGCCCGAGCTTCTCCTGCACGGCTTGCTTGCGGAAGTAATTCACCTCAATATCCTCGCTTGCTGGCGCGTGAATGAGAGCTGTTATTTCCTCGTCGGATACGATGTACTCCGCTGTCTTAACGACCTGCTCTTGAATCTTATTGAGCTGAAACGAAATTTGCGCGAGCTTCGTCCGGCTGTCCTTGATCGACTGCTCGCGAATAATATCCTTGGCGTAGTCATAGATGAAAAAGCCGCTAAGAATAAGCGAAATGGAAACGACGAGAACGGTGCTGGCAATTATCTTGGTGCGTATCCTCATGCGCATTGTAAGGTCACCTGCGTTTCTCCATATATTCGAGCGGGGTCATGCCCGTCAGCTTGCGGAAGACTTGGCTGAAATACTGCCCATTGCGGAAGCCGACCCGGTCGGCGATTTCATAAACCTTGAGGTTTCCCTCATCCAGCAGCTGCTTGGCCTTCTCCATTCGGATTTCTGTAAGCCGGTCGAGCGCTGTCTTGCCTGTCTCCAGCTTGAACAGGTGGCGGAAGTGGTCGCGTGAAATGCCGAGCTGCCTTGCAAGCGTATCTGCATCGAGCTCGGGATCGCCGTAATGGCGCTCCATCTGCTCCAGCGCTTGGCGCACCTTGCGGGATACTGTGGGCGATCCGGCTGACATTTGTGCAAGCGTATTCAACTCTAGCAGAAACCAATCGCGAATACCCGCAAGCGAGGACCAATCTGCTCTCGTGCCCGGGCCAGCAGCCCAAGTCTCCGTTAGAGATGGCAGTCCACAAGTGGCGCGATAGCGGTTCAGCAGGTTGACCAGCTGCCGACACAAGTCCGCGAATCCGCTGGCATCCTTTGCTATCAAAGCTAGCGAAAATAAGGCCGAAACCTCGCGCGCAGCTTCTTCATATTGGCTCTCCGATAGCCGTTCCTTCGTCTTCCCGAGGCCTTCTTCCCACTCCAGATGTGAGGGGGGCTTCTCGTCCTCACGCTGAAGCTCGTTCAATCGGAACAAGTGGCCAGGGCTATGAAACATCGCCTGTGACAGCCATTTCAATGCTTCAGCCAGCTTTCCGGGAACGTCCGCCCGATTTGGCAAACCGTACGCCATCGCCATGGATGCAGCGCGGCCCGTCAGCTGTTCGATCGTACGCCGTGCCTCGGCCGCCTTTTCCTCAAGCAGCTCCCGCATCTTGCTCTCGCCCCTGCTGCTCTTATCCCCGTAAATGAGAACAAAGCAGCTTTCTAGAAAGGGGATCGCCGCTAGCAGGCTGGAATCTCTTACATCGGGCCACTCCGTCGGCCATTCCGGTTTAATTGGCATAACACCGGGCAGCAGCGGCATCATACGGGCAGGCTCGAGCACCAGCAGATGAAACCGATCGAACGCTTCGCCCACGCCCGCTGTCGCCGTCCTCCACTGCGTGTCCGACAGAGGCCTTCCGCCGAGCCAATCAACGAGCAGTCTTCCGCGGTCATTTTTCTGGAGCCGCCTATCGGTTTCAATGTCCTCCCTTAAACCGCCGAGCTCTCGCTTGACCGTTTCCGCATCCATCTCATGTTTAATCCAATAGTTGGACACGCCCAGCTTGAGCGCTTCTTTGGCGTACTCAAATTCTTTGTGGGAGGTAAGCAGCACGATTTTCAGCGCCAGTCCCTCTGCCAGCAGCTCCTTGCTAAGCGCCAGCCCATCCTTGCCGGGCATGACGATATCCATAATAATCAAGTCTGGGCGATGCTCTCTCGCCAATCTTATGACCTGAGACGGCTTGTTCGCCGTGCAGACGATCTCGTAGCCGAGCTGCTGCCACGAAATTAGATTTTTCATATGCTCAATCGCCAGCACTTCATCATCCACGAGCATCACTTTAACCCAGTTCATTTGTTTCGTGCCTCCATATTCTTAATGCTTTAAATTTATCATTCTTTTGCGCCATGTATCTAAATACAACTGAGCCTGTCCCTTTCAATAAATGACAGATGATTTGAGAACCCAAAGGTGTTCTTAGAGATGGACTAACTTTCGCCAAGTATACGACGAAAACCTGAATATTTGTATTTTTTATAAGACCGTTCCTCACCTTATTCTTTTCTGTTACTACCATCTCCGACAAATAAACCAATGATACGTCTTATATTTTGTCGGCTAGCCGACTTTTTTTGTTTTAAACCATGAATTATAATTGTAAATACCGATAGGTAAACTTTGAATTAGCCAACAGCAAGAGAAGGGTGGAACGACGATGGACCAAGAGGGTATGTCCTTCTATTGGGAAGGAACCGTAACGAATAACGGTGAAGCCGAGCAACTCGCGTTAGCGAAGCTCTTCCAGGAATTTGGTTCTTCTTGTGGCATGAAGAAGAACTCCTTTATTTTCAGGAGCGAGGAAGAAAGTCAGGAGATCTATTTCGTCCAGGACGGACTGGTGAAGATCTCGCAGTTTGCGCAAGAGGGCCAGAGCATTACCTTGTTCCTGAGGCACAAGGGCGAGGTGTTCGGTGCGGCCGAGGTGCTGACGGGGCAGAAGAGACAACGCTATGCGCGATGCATCACGGACAGCCGGATTCTCTCGATTCCGACTTCCCAATTCACCAGCTTGCTGAAGAAACATCCGGATGCCCTCTATGCGCTTACGGTGGTCAACGCCCGTCGTCTGCTGCAGACACAGCGTTACGTAGAGACGCTCATCTCACGGCCGGTTGCCTGGAGGCTGGCTCAGCTGCTAATGCAGCTCGGAGTTCGTGTGGGGAAGGAGACGGTCGTCACGCTTTCGCTTACCCATGAGGAGATCTCCTATGTCATCGGCTGCAGCAGGCAGACGGTTACGGAGACATTGGGTCGATGGCGGGAGGAAGGCATCATTCGCTATGAGAAGAAAATGGTTGTCATTCACGATACCAACGAGTTCCAACAGCACTTGTAACGATGTGGAAAGCCATGGGGGGCGGGAGCATGATTCGGGTAGAAGGAGTAGGCAAGACGTTCGCGCAACGGGGTAGAGCGGGCTATACTGCGTTGGAAGACATTAACTTCGAGATAGGGAAGGGAGAGTTCGTCTCCATCCTTGGTCCTTCCGGCTGCGGCAAGTCCACACTGCTTAACTTGGTAGCAGGTCTAGAGCGGACGGATCACGGCCGAGTAGAAGCGAACGGCAAGGAAGTCACGGCCCCAGGGCCTGATCGAATCGTCGTATTCCAAGACCATGCACTGTATCCTTGGCTTACCGTGCTGGAGAACGTCGCATTTGGTCTCAAGCAAAAGGGAATCAAAAAGAAGGAGCGCCGCGAGCGAGCCATGGAGCAGATCCGGGCTGTCCATTTGGGGAAGTTTGCGGACCGCTATCCCCACGAGCTGTCGGGCGGGATGAAGCAGAGGGTGGCGATAGCGCGGGCGCTCGTTATGGACCCGGAGATTCTGCTCATGGATGAGCCGTTCGCTGCACTGGACGAACAGACTAGGCTGCTGCTGCATAAGGAATTGGAGCAAATATGGCTGAACACGCGGAAGACCATTCTATTCATCACGCATAACATCCGGGAGGCGGTCATACTGTCGGACAGAGTGCTCGTCATGTCTACACGGCCGGGACGGATTAAGAAGGAGTTCCGCGTACAGGCGGCACGGCCGCGGGAGCCTGGCGATTCACTTCTGCACCATATCGAGAGTCAGATTATGGATACGTTGGCCGCTGAACTGGAGAAGGTGGCGAAGGAGGAATATGGCAATGACTACACTTTGGAGAAAAGCCCTCTTTCTCATTCTACTGCTAATAATCTGGGAGACGGCATATAGGACAATGCATTGGGGCTGGCGCTTTCCATCGGCACTGCAGACGATGCAGACATTCTACGATGGGATGGCCAATGGGCAACTGCTAGAAGCGACGCTTAGCAGCTTGAGGCGAATCCTCATCGCGTTCGTCCTCTCATGCGGCATCGGCATGACACTCGGCGTCTTGTTCGCTCGGAGCCGGCTGCTGGACGAGACGTTCGGATTTGTCGTCGTCGCTCTGCAGACGGTGCCGAGCATCGCTTGGTTACCTTTCGCTATCATATGGTTCGGGCTGAACGACTTCGCCGTTGTGTTCATCACGACGATTGGGGCGACATGGACGATGACGATTGCGAGTCGGAGTGGGATCAAGAACATTCCTCCAATCTATCTGTTGTCGGCGGAGATGTTTGGAACAGGCCGCGGGTTCCGACTCTTTTACCAAGTGATGATCCCTGCAGCCATACCACAGCTCATTACGGGCATGCGCATGGCCTGGGCGTTCGCCTGGCGGGCACTCGTCTCCGGTGAGCTCATTGCGCGCGGCATCGGTTTGGGGCAGCTGCTGGAGGAGGGGCGAAGTCTCGGCGACACCTCTCTTATGCTCTGCATCGTACTCGTGATCGCGATTCTCGGTACAATCTCCGACCACCTCGTCTTCAAGCGCATAGAGGAACGGATCTGGACCCAGTACGGTCTGAATGCTGCCAAAACGTAAGCTTAACCAGGAAAAGGGGAATGATGCATGTTTAGAAAAGTGGCTTATTCGAGTCTTATGATCGTCTTGATTCTGACTCTGCTTTCCGGCTGCGGGACCTCTGGCTCGCGGAGTAACGGAAGCTCCAAGTCGGTCGACCCCATTACGGTGAGGATCGGCTTGCTCAAGAACGTGACCCATGCTCCGGCCTTCGTAGCGATCAAGAAGGGCTATCTGCAAGACCGTCTTGGCGCTAATGTGAAGATCGAAGTACAGGGCTTTAATAACGGCTCGGACTTCTCGACTGCAATGGCGACAGGCCAGATCGACATCGGTTACGTCGGGCCAAGCCCGATAATCAACCAATATACAAGGAGCAAGAACATCAAGATTCTGTCAGGAGCGAACAACGGCGGCGCCGTGCTAGTGACGAGAAAAGGCTCTGGCGTGACGAGCGTCAAGGACTTGGCGGGCAAGCTGGTCGCTATCCCGACAAAGGGGAGCACGAATGAGATATCTTTGCGTCTGCTTCTTCAGGAGCATGGCCTGGAGGTGTCGACGGACAATAGCGGGGTTCAGCTTATTGCGATGGCTCCGGCGGATACGCTGACGGCCATGAAGCAAGGCCAGGTAGACGCGGCGCTATTGCCGGAGCCATGGGGGACGCAGATCGAAAATGAAGGCATCGGTAATATCGCCATCGAGTGGGATCAGATTCCGCCGAACAAGGGAAATTATCCTCTTACGATTATCGTAACTAGCGACGACTTCCTGAAGGAACACCGGAATTTGGCCAAATCCGTTCTTTTGGCCAACGAGGACGCAATCAAGTTTATCAAGGATAGTCCAGACGACACATATTCTCTCGTTAGCGACGAGTTGAAGGAACTGACGGGCAAGGGCTTGGACGCCGAATTGATCAAGGCCACACTGTCTCATCTAAATCTGACGATGAACATCGACCAAGATTCCTTGAAGATAATGGCGCAGGTGGCGGTCGATGCCGGCTATATCAAGGGAGTCGGAGCAGATGGCTTGGATCTGGCAGGCTTGTACGATCTGTCGCTGCTGAAGGAGACGCAGGAAGGCAAATAAAACGAAAATGAGAGGGCTGACAGCGATGACAGCGATGTATATCCAGCCACAAATGAATTTGAGGCCAGACTACCACCCAGATCTGACCGTCGTTCTGCTCGGGACGGGTTCTCCCCGTGCCTTTTATGGGAGAGCGAAGCCCGGAGCCGCGGTGCTCGCGGGAGACAAGACGTTCCTCGTTGATTGCGGGGGCTCTACGGTGGACCAACTAATCAAAGCGGGCATCATGCCTCAAAGGATATCCGATGTCCTGTTTACCCATCATCATTACGATCATAACGGAGGATTCTTCGACGTGTTCATCACGAGTTGGCGCACGCATATTACCGCAGAACGTGTCTTTGAAGGTCGTTCAGTGCCCATGCAAGTGTACGGACCAGAGACGACGAAGGAGATCATCGGTAAAATGCGGGAGTCCTTCGAGTTCGACGTCAAGCTCCGAATTAGCTATAATCTGTCGGATGAAGCGGGCTCGCTAATCGAGTATACGGAATGCAATGAGGGTGTTGTGTACAACAAGGACGGCATCCGAATTACTGCCTTCGAAGTGGACCATCGCCCTGTCTATCCGGCCATCGCTTACAAGTTCGAGTATAACGGCAAGACGGTCGTTATATCAGGCGATACGATTCCGGTGGCCAATACGGAGAAACAAGCGACCGGGGCAGATCTGCTCGTTCACGAAGCGTACAACAAGTCGTGGCTTGACGCCTTGACCGCGCAATATCCGAAGCACGAGAAGGCGCTGTCAAACCCCGCGAAGTATCATACGACGACGCTGGAAGCGGCTGCAATCGCGCAACGGGCGGGAGTCAAGCATCTCGTGCTCACGCATCACATTCCCGCGCCAGAGGCGAATCCAGAGGCCGAGCAAGCGTATATCGAGGGGATGGCTGGCATTTACGCCGGCCCGATCACAGTAGGTCGCGACTTGATGGTCTTCGAATTAAAGTAGCGGACAAAGGACTCCCTACAGGGCGCCCCTCTATCTTGTTGTCGGACTTATTGAATCTGAATATTAAATCTATCCGTTTAGAGTGGGGCGCCGGTTTGGGCGTCCTTTTTTTGTATGACAATCGGACTATTGATTGTTGTAACCCTTTAAACTAAAAATATCTGTGTGGCTACGCCCTGAGCAGTTTGAAACGGCGTACTTGTAAGGGATGTGCTATCATAAAAAGGGATATTATGAAAATAAGTCATGTGCAGGCAAGTAAGCTGGCATACAACGTAACGCAATAACTTTCAGAAGGCAGGATTCATATAAATGACCGTTAACCATACACAACGCTATCGCTTTAGTGAAGCTCCTATATGGCATCTCCAAAGGGAATATTTCGAAGAAGAAGGCATGAAGGCTTGGAATAATGATCAGGTTCCTCAATATATAACGAGTAATCCGATGATTGCTTCGGCCTATGCCGAAATGATATTTGGGCTGCTTCAAGATCGGGCAAATCAGGGGAATCGCATAGAGCCTGTATTTATTGTGGAGCTTGGAGCAGGAGCAGGCCGTCTCGCCTACCATGTGCTGCATGAGCTGTGCCAGCTGAGAGACTATGCGGGGATATCCCTTCCCCCTTTCCGCTATATTATGACCGATTTGGCCATGAAAAATGTTCTGGCCTGGCAGGAGCATCCTGCCCTGCAAGCTTTTATCGCCGAGGGCGTGCTGGATTTTGCACGATTTGATGCGGTTCATGATACGTCGATAAACCTCGTCGTTTCAGGCACAACCATTAGAGAACAGGAATTAGAGCAGCCATTAATTATAGTCGCCAACTATTTTTTTGACAGCATTCCACAAGAGCTGATTTATGTAGGCGACGGCCAAATCTATGAGGCGGATGTTTTTGTCGAATATCCTGACAATCGGGATGCCCTTAAACCAGCCGAGCTATTAGATCAAATTGCTTTGCATTATGAGCACAGGCGAGCGCCCGAGTATGAGCAAGATGACTATCCATACCGCGATGTCATTGCCGTATATCAGGAACAGCTGGAGGATTCGCATATTTTATTTCCTGCCGCTGGTCTAACCTGCTTGGAGCGCTTGAATCAATTGTCTCAGGCAGGGTTTCTATTGATAACCGCTGACAAAGGCGACCACCTGCTCGATAACTGGAAATTTGCCGAGCCGCCGGAGCTGTTCCTGCATGGCAGCTTTTCATTGACCGCCAACTACCATGCGATTCAGCATGTGTTTGAGCAAAGAGGAGCTCAGGCGTTGTTTCCTCCGCATCATTATAAAAATATAAATGTCGGCTGCATTCTCCATATGGATCAACCGATGGCATACGCGAATACCCGATTAGCCTACCGCCGATTTGTTGAGCGTTTTGGCCCGGATGAGTTTTTCAGCATGAAAATGTGGGTTGACCGCAATCTCGCCAGCATGGAACTGCAACCATTGCTCGCCTTTTGGCGTTTGGGTGGATATGATGCGGAGTTTTTCATTCAGAGCACGAAGCAAATAGCCAGCCTGCTGCCAGATGCGAATGATGAAGAAATGCAGGACCTGCTAAGAGGCATCCAGCTGATGTGGTCGTCGTATTACGTCATGGAGCAGCGTTATGACTTGGCACTTGATGCAGGCTTGCTGCTGTTTGAGATGGAAATGTACGAAGAGTCCAAGCAGTTTCTAGAAATATCGGTGCAGCAAGAACAGGATGAGGTTGTTTCAACCGTGTTTTATTGTCTCGCTATTAGCTGTTTTGAGCTGGAGCTGGACGAGCAGGCATTGGGCTATATTCAGCAATTTTTGGAGCTTGAGCCGGATCACGAAGAGGCATTGGCGCTGCTGGGGCGATTTGAATAATAAGCATAGGCTGAACTTGTTGATCATTATTTTCAGGAAAGACAGTTGGGGGTGGCTGGGATTTGAGGCGTATTACGATTTTGGTCGCAGATGATGAGGTGGAAATCGCGGATCTGGTGGCCTTGCACCTGCAAAAAGAAGGTTACTACATTATAAAAGCATCCGATGGGAAGACAGCTATGCAAGCTGTGCAATCGCAGACGATTGATTTGGCTATTTTGGATATTATGATGCCGGAAATGGATGGGTACGAGGTCACTCGTAAAATTCGGGAGCAATACCATCTGCCGATTATTTTCTTGAGCGCCAAAACCTCCGATCTGGACAAGATCACAGGGCTTGTTATGGGAGCGGACGATTACATGACCAAGCCCTTTAACCCAATGGAGCTGGTGGCGCGTGTCAATTCGCAGCTTCGCAGGTCGCTGCAATTCAATCAGCCAGCCGTCATGAATAAAGCGGTGCTGGAGCTAGGCGGACTCGTGATTTCACCCGACCAGCATAAAATCACCTTGTACGGCGACGACGTCGAATTAACGCCGAAGGAGTTCGACATTTTATATTTGCTAGCGAGCCATCCGAAGCAGGTGTTTAGCGCGGAAAGCATTTTTAAACAGGTGTGGGGCGAGGCCTACTATGAGAGCGGCAATACGGTTATGGTCCATATCCGTACCCTGCGCAAAAAACTGGGAGAAGATACGACCAAGCGAAAGTTCATCAAGACGATCTGGGGCGTGGGGTACACGTTCAATGATTAAAAGCAGACGGAGCTTTCGGACCACGATGATTATGTTGCTGGGCTTAAGCATGCTTTTATCCGGTGCGATTACGTATGGCATTTATAAGCTGCTGCAGCTTTATTATGTCGATGTCCGCGAAGGGGATCGATTGGCTCTTTACCGGAGGATGATGAGGGAAGTCGGGGATATTTATGTGTTCCTCATTATTTTTATCCCGCTGGCTATTGTTTTTTTCTTCTGGTTTACAAAGCGATATGGGACTTATTTCAATGAAATTTCCAAGGGAATCCGCCATCTGGCTAATGGGGAATTTGATAATCGGGTCCAGATATCCTCAAACGATGAGTTCAGCAGCATTGCGGAGGATTTGAATTTGGCCAGCGAAAAGCTGCAAGCGGCGGTTGAAAAAGGGGATTTTGCCGAAAATAGCAAGGATCAGCTGGTTGTGAATTTGGCGCATGATCTTCGAACGCCGCTTACCTCAATATTGGGGTATTTGGATTTGATGGTGAAGGATAATCAGCTAACCGATGAACAGATCAAGCATTACACCATGATTGCCTTCAACAAATCGCAGCGTCTGGAGAAGCTGATTGATGGACTATTCGACATTACGCGCATGAACTATGGCAAGCTGCCCGTTGAGAAAGAGCCTATCGACCTCAGCGAGCTGCTCAGGCAGCTGAACGAGGAGCTGTACCCTGTTTTTGAGAAAAATCATTTAGCAGCCCGAATGGATGTGGCTCCCGAGCTGTATATTAATGGCGACGGGGAGCTGCTGGCCCGTGTATTCGAGAACTTATTGACCAATGCCGCCAGGCACGGCAAAGAAGGCCTATACGTGGACATTAATGGGCGCCTTGATACGGGGCATGTGGTCATTCAAGTCGCTAATTATGGAGGAGAGATTCCTCCTGAGGATTTGCCGCATATTTTCGAAATGTATTATACCGGTGATCGGTCTCGGGCGCATCAAGAGGGCGGCACGGGCCTCGGCCTATTCATAGCCAGAAATATTGTAGAGCAGCATGAGGGAACCCTCACGGCCGAGAGCAATGTGGTGCGGACGGTATTTGAGGTGCGATTGCCTGTACGCTCATAATTTAAGAAAAACTTTAAATTTGTCCCACTTTTTTTTAACTAGTTTTCTCTATCCTAGAAGTATAAGGCAAGGGGAGGACGCGTTAATGACGAAGTGGGGCATTTTTATATGCTTGGTTCTGCTGGGCTATGCAGCGACGGACAGAGAGCTTTATAAATAGAATGGCGAGATTGTGACGATAAAGGAGGATGCCATTTGGAACAGAGGGCAAATAAAACGAATAAGTGGGAGCTTTTTATAGGATCGGCGTTTGTTGTGTATTTGTTTTTATTATTTAAAATCATTTTGCTCAAATGGAACGCTATTGGTCTCGATGCTTGGTGGTATCATTTCAAAACGTTTTTGTACCACCCGTATCTCATTTACGAGCGCCAAGCGAATCTAAAGCTATTCGATGAAATTTCAAGGGGGATTGATGGATTATCGATCTCTGGCTCGATGCTGTTTACCAATTTAATTGGCAATACGCTGATCTTTATTCCGTTGGGTGTTTTTATCGCGGAGTTAAGCAGATCTCGAGGGGGATTAGGCATAAAAATATTCGTGTTTTCCCTGCTGTTAAGCTTATTTTTTGAAGGCAACCAGTTTTTTCTAGGTATTGGCATCTTTGATGTGGATGATTTGCTGTTAAACACCGTTGGCGGAATGATCGGGTACATAGCTTGGAAAATCGTTACGGATGGCGTGAGAGTACTCCAGCCCACAACGGCTAGAGGATTAAAGAGGACTTCTCATACATGAGCTGGGAAAAGCCGGGGACCATAAGGGGTTCCCGGCTTTTATGCGTCAAATTTTGCTTAAGTAAGGAATCGGGTTCTACGAGCTGTCTACATTTGAACGGAATGGAGCCAACAGCAGAAGCTGTTTGGCAAGAAAGGCAGGCGTATAGGGCGTATCGTTGCGCAGCCATATAACGATTGTGCCAAGAAAAGCAGAAGCGCCATACCAGGCTGCAATATCATTTGGAATTTCGGGCGTAATGGCTTTGGATGACGTATGGTGACTACTCATTTTACTTTTAATATAGTCCATCATAAGCACAGAAAGGCGCTCCGTAAATAGGGGCAGACGCCTGGAGCCGAGCAGTATTTTGTAGGAGGTTGAATGATCGGAAAAATGCTGAATAAGCTTGACCAGCTCGGGCCATTCATGATCAGCCGAACCGGACGGTTCATAATCATTTTCTAGCAGATTACGAATATGCGTGTTCATGTTGTCCGCCATCTGATTCAGCATATCCGGGATATCCTTGTAATGAAGATAGAAGGTAACCCGATTAATGGTCGCCCGCTCCGCAAGTCGATTCACTGTGATTTTCTCTAAATCGTACTCCTGAATCAGCTCAAGAAAAGCTTCTCGAATCAATTGGCGTGTGCGTTTAACGCGCGGATCTATTTTTGGTGATTTTGCCTGCATGCAAACACCGATCCTTTCCATTTTCAAATCAATTGTCTATACGACGGTTTTAAGTGAATTTGTAGATTATTACGAAGTAAAACGACAGATTATAGATATTTGTAAACTAATAAACAGTAATGAAAAAGGTGTCGCTTGTAATCATAAAACGAGACGCCTATAATCTTTTACATTAAGTAAATTATACTACAGACTGTCAATTAGTTGAAGTCGAAAGGATTGAGTAAGATTAGTACAAACCCTGTTTTTGACAGCAGCTCAATTAAGAAAGGGCCCCTATTGTTCGTTTTAATCGTAGGGGCATTTGTCGCCGTATTAAATCAGACCATTATGAGTGTCGCGCTTCCCCATTTAATGGTCGAGTTTTCAATTGAGGCTGCCGTAGCCCAATGGCTGACTACCGGGTATATGCTGGTTAATGGCGTGCTCATTCCGATTACGGCCTATCTCATGCAGCGTTTTACGACACGAGAGCTTTTTCAATCGGCCATGGTTATTTTTCTCGGAGGAACCATACTGGCAGCGATAGCGAATTCATTTGAAATATTGCTCGTTGGACGGCTGATTCAAGCGGCTGGGGCCGGTATTATCATGCCATTATTGATGAATGTAATCCTAACCATCTTCCCTCCAGACAAACGCGGGGTTGCGATGGGTGTCGTTGGTTTAGCTATTGTTTTTGCACCTGCTGTTGGCCCTGCTATCACGGGTTATGTAATGGAGGAATACAGCTGGCGCACGATGTTCCAGGCGATTATTCCTGTTGCTGCTTTAGTCATTATTCTTGCTCATTTTTATTTGAAAAATGTGGCTGAGCGCTTGTTCCCTAAGCTCGACGTATGGGGAATGATTTTCTCAACCATCGGCTTTGGAATGGTGATTTATGGGTTCAGCAAGGCGGGCAGCCTAGGGTGGTCCAACACGGAAGTTGTGATTTCGCTAACAGTGGGGATTGTTTCCTTGGCTGTGTTTACGTGGCAGCAGCTGCGCTCTAGCAGTCCGCTGCTGGATCTCAGGGCGTTCAAATATAATATGTTCTCCTTAACGACTATTATCAATATCGCTGTCACTATGGTGATGTACGCTGATATGATGCTGCTTCCTCTCTATTTGCAAAATGCACGTGGATATACAGCACTGGAATCGGGCATGCTTATGCTGCCTGGCGCTCTGCTTATGGCACTGATGATGCCCGTATCCGGGAAGCTGTTTGACCGCTTTGGTGCAAAGTGGCTGTCGATTGTGGGCATGATCATTACAATCGGAACTACGATTGGATTTGTAAATTTGACGGACTCAACCAGCTATAACTACTTGCTGCTGATGTCTACGGGACGACGGATCGGGATGGCGCTGTTCCTGATGCCTATTACTACAGCGGGCTTGAACCAGCTTCCTGCCAGACTGAATGCGCATGGAACGGCTATCTCTAATACGATTAAGCAGGTGGCTGGCGCGATTGGTACCTCCTTGCTCGTAACCGTCATGACGTCGAGCACTAAAACCCATCTGACGGATACGATGGTGAGTAGCGGCACACAGACGGCTTCCAAGGAAATGATGATACACGCTAACATTCAAGGCATTAATGACGCGTATCTTGTTATCGTTGGAATCGGCCTCATTGGACTTGTGCTTTCGTTCTTTATTAAACGGGTCAAGCAAAGTGAAGAGGAAGGCGTTAAGATGCCGGTAATAAATAAAGTGCCAGCTGCAATCGGGCACGCTAAAAAACTAAAAAACACCTAATAGAAGAGAAAATCTTCTTATGGGTGAGAGGCATGTCATGCAAAAAAAGGCCGGGAACCCACTGAGGGGTTTCCGGCCTTTCTGCGTACATCTAGCTTCCATTAAATCTAAACTCCTGCAGGCTGATCAGGAGATGGCGTTGGTGCGGAAGGTACCGTTGGTGGCGCAACTGGCGTTGGCATTAGAACGGCTGCCGAAGGATCGGACAAGGCATTCGCACCGCTATTGGCTGCGGAAAGCACATATACACGATAGTTGGTGTCAAAAGCTAGTGGCTGTCCGCTCACATCGAGTGTGCTTTTGGATAGCGTTAAGATAGCTTCAGCTGGCGACAACGTATAGTTGCCCGATGCACTCGCCGCAGCGAGGTTGAAGCTGCCAGCATCAGCGTCTTTAACGATAAATACGCGATATTGTGAGATATTTCGCCCATCAGCTGGTTTCGTGAAGGATACTTGAATATCCTGACCGCTTGCGAGCAGGGTTGCATTAACGGCTGTTGCTGCTGCTGCCGGAGGCAGCGGTACAGGCAGTGTAATAGGCGCAGAAGCGGAAGACAGCGCATTGGTGCCTGCTGAGCTGCCGCCGCCAATGGACAATACAAACACTTGATAGCTGACGCCATCTTGGATGAACTCCCCGCCTGTATCGCGTGTGTTGCGAGTAAGCACTTTGCTTGGTGTATCGCTTTTATTGACTGCTGTAAAATAATCAGGCTGAGTAATCCGGTTCGCCGTGGTCAGATCAAAACCGCCAGCATTCGCACTTTTGACGATGAAAATACGGTAGTGATCAATATTCGTTTCATCCGTAGGTTTTGCGAAATCAACCTTGATATCTTGACCGCTATTGTATTCAACTGCAACGACATTAGCTGCCGCAGATACGCTCTTAGTGGTCGTCAGGGTAATAGCTGCTGAACCTAGGGACAGCGCATTGGTGCCAGCAGAGCTGCCGCCGCCAACGGACAATACAAATACTTGATAGCTGACATTATTTTGAATGAGATCGCCGTTAACATCCCGGGCAGTTGCAGCGAGCACTTGGCTAATATTTCCGCCTGTCTTAGCTACTGTCGTGTAGTTATTGGCGTTGCTCACGGCGTTAGCCGCTGCCAGATTGAAGCTGGCTGCATTAGCAGCCTTAACTACGAACACACGGTAGTGGTTCAGGTTGGTTTCATCAGCTGCTTTAGTGAAAGCAACGAGCAAATCCTGTCCATTGTTAAGCTCGTTTACGTCACTGACAGCAACATTCGCTGCTGCTGTTACAGCGCTAGCTGACAGCGTAATTGCTATCGAGCTGCTGGAAAGAGCATTATTGCTGGTCGAGCTGCCATTTCCAACCGACAAAACGAATACCTGATAGCTGACGCCATTTTGGATAAGCGCCCCATTAATGTCGCGCGCTGTCGCAGGCAATACTTGATTAATATTGCTGCCTGTTTTGGAAACGGTCGTATAATAGCTGGAATTCGTTATACTGTTCGCTGCAGCTAGATTAAAGCTGCTTGCATTTGCCGTCCTAACGACGAAGATACGGTAATGGTTTAAGCTGCTCTCATCGCTAGCTCTAGTGAACGAAACGCGTAAATCCTGACCATTGTTATAGTCGCTCACGTCGTTTACGCCAACATTGGTTACACTGCTAACCCCTGTACTATAAAGAGCAATACTGGAGGAGGCAGTGGACAAGGTGCTGGAATTGGTGGAGCTGTTATTAGTAACACCCATAACGAACACGCGGTAGGCAACGCCATTAATAATGGAATTCCCCTTCACGTCTCTTGCGCTGGAAGAGAGGATTTGGCTGTAGCTGCTGCTGCC
The DNA here is from genome assembly GCF_055814915.1 of Paenibacillus sp. R-74696. NCBI lineage: Bacteria > Bacillati > Bacillota > Bacilli > Caryophanales > Paenibacillaceae > Paenibacillus > Paenibacillus sp. R-74696. The sequence goes on along the minus strand of NZ_JBPULM010000018.1, from coordinate 127,118 downwards.
AGTTCTAGAAATATCCGTATATCTTCCCGACGATACGTTATTCGCCTCTGATAAATTAAAGCTGCCATAATCGGCCTCTCTTACTACGAAGATCCGGTAATAGCTAATCCGGGACTCATCCGATGCCCGATTAAAGTTAACGCGCAAATCGCGTCCGTCCCCAAAGTTGCTCACATCGGTTACGCTCGTAATGGCCGGCGTGTATCCGGAGGAGGAACCAAGCGTCACAGACGAAGAAGCCGAGGACAAGGTATTAGAAGTCGTGCCGACGCTGCTGCTCATAGAAAGAACATAAGCCGTATAGGCAACGCCATTTTTAATAAATTCCCCCGAACTGTCCCTTGCCGAGGAACTGAAGCCTGTACTCATCGTACTGCTGCCGGTTTTGGAAACGGTCGTGTAATAGGAGCTGTTAAGCGTATTTGCTGCTGCCAAATCAAATTTGGACGCATTAGCGGTTTTCACAATGATAACGCGGTAGCTGGAAATGTTACTTTCATTGGAGGCCCGGTTAAAACTGACCGAAAGGTCACGGCCGTCGCCGAAGTCGCCAACATCGCTAATCCGTACATTCGATGCAGCATCAACCGTCGATTTGACGCTCAGGGTGATGGATGCGGAAGCGCTGGATAGCGCATAACGATCGATATTGCCAACGGTCAAAATAAATACTTTATAAGGCAGATTAGAGCGAAGCAGCGCCCCGTCTGTATCTCTCGTTTGAGCCGTTAGTACATTGTTTTGGTATGCAGACGATGTAGGCACTGCCGTATAATTCGTACCGCCTACAATTTGTGCTTTAGCCAAATTAAAGGACGCAGCTTTATCTGCCGGAACGACGAGTATACGGTAGCTGTTCACATTCGTCATGTCGGATGGAGGTGTGAAATTAACTTGCATATCTCTTCCATCCCCATTTTGGCTAACCGTGGACACGCTCACCGAAGTAGCTGCGCCAATACTTACGGATGCAGCTGTAGTAATGCGTACACTTCTTGTTTTTGAGTCCCATTTGACATCTTCGCCAAGCGATTCGCTGACGAAGCGGACAGGGACGACGGTTCTTCCTTTAATGGAACGGGCTGGGGCGTCCAGTGTAACGGTTGTATTGTTAATCGTAGCCGTTCTTGCACCCAGTTTAAGAACAACGGTCGTATCGCCTTTCGTGGCGGTTACCGTTTTGGTTTTTTGACTCCATAATACCTTGGCATCTAAAGCTTCAAAAATCCCGCGCAAGGGCACAAAGGTGCTGCCTGAAATAATAATAGCGGGTTGATCGGTTTGCAGCACTTGCCCATCGATATAAATTTTAATATCGGTTGTTGCTGCCTGCGCTACAGGCTGAAGTAACACAAAAAACAGCGTTGCAAAAGCAGCTAGAGCGGAAACCATTTTTCTCATAACGTTCATATCCCCTCTGGATCGTTCTTCCATCATTTTCTGGATCGATAATAAGACGTAGCAAGAAGGGTAAAAGTTTCTGCTTATTCATATTTTGTTCATAAAAAGTCTGGAACTGAGAATAACGGAAGTATGAGAGATTTGAGATGTTTCACTTAGAAAATTTTTTTTGTCGGAGTTTGTCATTTTGCTGTCATTGGGGTGGATTATACTGAACTGGAATCGTGAGCAGGAAGGTTGCTCATTGAACAGCATGTCGAAAACGAGAAAACACAGGGGAGTGAAAGATTCATGTTAAAAGGTTGGTTTAAAGTAAAAGTGCAAGGGAAATCTAGCTTCACCGTATTGTTTATGATGTTGGCGCTGGTCGTAGCGCTGTCTGTTGTGCCGAACGCGGCTTTGGCTGCTCCAAATTCGGTTCCGGTGGGCCAAGTTCTTAGTACAGCTGCCTTGGAGACAAACAACGGAATTGTTACACAGGGTAAAGTGAAAGTGACGGGCGTTAGTAATAGTACGGTCGTGTGGTCGACCTATGGAAAGGCGAGTGCAGAGGCAACACCTGAAGTAGGAACATCGTTTAGCACGCTTGTCGATGTTTATACTTATAAGCTGAGTGACAATTTGTTTGTACCGGCTGCTGCTGGCGATACCATTTCCATGGTTGAAGTAAACGCTCTAAGCGGAGAAGTTGTAGGTTATAAGTCGCTAACGGTTGGAGCTAATCATATTGGTACGGTGACTCCAATGGTTGATCTGAACTATGTTTTCCCTGTAACAACAGTTGGTAATAATCAAATTGTGTATGGTCCCAGTATTTACAGTTCACCCTCTGGAGTAACGGTTAGCAATATCACAAGCTCAAATCCGGCTATAGCAACTATAAACAACCAAGGCTATTATTATTTTTATCTACAAGGTAGTAGTAAGGGCACTGCTACTGTAAGCTTCGATATTGCAGATAATCTGACAGGGGATAAGATAAGAATAACCATGCCTGTTTTGGTTGTGTCAAATCGCCAGCCATACCTAGGTAGTGATAATGAAGATTACTATTTTACTGGAAGGGCCTTAACAATAAGTGTTAATCCTCCAACCGCAGACTGGGTACCGGATTCCTTTGAGGTAAATGGCGTGACTGTGCCAAGTGAAAGCTATACTTACACACCGCCTGGGGTTTTTGGTCAAGATAACGGCCAAATGGTGCTGCAAGCAGGCGTGCTATCGGAGGGCAAAAATAAAATTGTTGTGAAATCTTATGATACGATGGATGGCAGATACGAGATTACTCTTCATCAATCCGAACATTCCTATTATATGAGCGAGCCTCTTATTGACAGAGCGAGCGGCGGACTAACCGCATCCGTCAAATTCGTAAGATACATCACTAACAATAGTTATAATGATCAAGCGACAGTCATTTTTCAGCTTATGAATGGCGATGTACCTGTGGACACCGTTTCGGTGACGACTGACAGGTTGAATAGCTATCAGACGAATCGCGCACATTTCAATTTAGCGGATGCGGCAACAAACCCGAACTACGCGGTACGCGTATTTCTCATTACAGGAGACAATGCTGATCCGAGCAACCTGGGCTATAATCTTGTAACAGAAGTGGATGCAACTGAGTTTGAGCAGCGTTACCAAGAATGGCGCAACTGGGATTAATAAGGGATAGGAAGAGCGAGCAGCCTTTATTTTAATTGAATAGAAAAGAGGTATGTCTGAAGTGAGAATACGTACATGGAGCTTAACTTTAATCATTGGTCTATGCCTATCGCTGTTTCCCAGCTCCTTATGGGCTGCTGTCTCGGTAAATCCGGTAGCAGGCAGCATCCATCCCGGCAGCCCAATTAACATTACAGGAACCTCAGACCTGTCCGAGGTTATTATTAAAGTGTACCGTCCGGACCGCAGCATTCTGTACTTCAATGTTGCTAAGGTTAACAACGGCACGTACAGCGATACCATTACTCTTGGTGCTAGTGAAGTGGTCGGAACCTATGAAATTAACGTTGGTCAAGCCGACCAAATTTCATCGACTAATGTGGTGGTAACAGAAAGCCAAACGACGGCTAGCCCTGTGGCAAACCCGGCAAGTGGAGCGGTTGCAGCGGGAACAGGCGTGACGCTGAGCAGCTCAACAGCAGGCGCGGCTATTTATTACACGACGAATGGCAGCAATCCAACGACAAGCAGTACGTTGTACAGCGGGCCCATTGTCGTTAGCAGCGCGCTGACGATTAAAGCGATTGCTGTTGCTGCGGGCAAAATAAATAGCGAAGTGATGAGCGCAAGCTACACGCTTGCCGAATCCCCGAACACGGGCGGCGGTGGCGCTGTTGGTGGCGGCGGCTCGACGGCTGTACCTGGCACAGACAAGATTATTTCTACTAACGGAAGTCTGACGCTTCCAGTAGGCAGAACGGGCGAGGTTAGCTTGAATAGTGAGGTAATCGTCTCGATTCCAGCTAATGCGTCAGCGAAGGAACTAAAAATTACGATTGAAAAGCTGCAAAATGTACAAGGCCTGCTGACGAACCAAGAGGTATTGGCTAGCTCGGTCTTTGAAATTCTGAAAAACTTCACGGAGAACTTCAGCAATCCGGTTACGTTGACGTTTACTTTCAACAAAGCCAGTCTGAAGAGCGGCCAGAAGGCTTCGGTATTCTATTTTGACGAAGTGAAGAAAACATGGGTAGAGGTTGGCGGAACAGTTAGCGGCAACCAGATTACGGTAGCGGTGAATCATTTCACGAAGTATGCAGTTATGGCTGTAGCTCAGCCTATCGTCGATCCTGTGAATCCAGCTCAGGAATTTAATGATATTGCTGGCCACTGGGCGGAAGCAAACATTAAGAAAGCGATAGGCGCAGGCATCGTCAGCGGCTATCCGGACGGCAGCTTTAAGCCGAATGCAACGGTAACGCGTGCAGAATTTGCAGTCATGCTGATGAATACGCTGAAACCGGAAGCGGAAGGCGCGCCGCTGACCTTCACGGATACAGCGAGCATTGGCGCATGGGCGCAAAAAGCAGTCGCGCAAGCGGTGCAGGCTGGCATTACGAAAGGCTATGCCGATGGCGGATTCCATCCGAATGCTCAAATTACGCGTGCGGAAATGGTAGCGATGCTGGCAAATGCAGCAGGTATTCCTGCTGATACGAATGCGGCAACTAGCTTTGCAGATGATCAAGACATTCCAGCATGGGCGAAAAGCGGTGTGGCTTATGCGAAGCAAGCTGGCATTGTACAGGGGAAAGGCGATAACCAATTCGCGCCTCAAGCCAATACAACAAGAGCGGAAGCAGTAACGGTTTTGCTGAATATTTTGGCGCTGAAAAGCAAATAACGTGATTGAAGCCATAACATGTTAACAAGCAAGCAAGCACACAAACAAATAAGGCAGTCCCTCATATAGGGGCTGCCTTTTCTATTGGAATGGCAATACCTAAAGGTCATTAATCAATGAAAATTTGGATAATAGGGTTCAAAATCCGTTCAGAGCGGTTTGTTAATATTAGTTTAGCTGGAAGCTTATAGGCTTTTAATGCTGGGAAAATGATTTGTTGATTGTATTAGCATAGCTTTCTGTAACTAAAAATTAAATTCAAGGAGGCGAAGGGATTGGCAACTGAAACGAATAACATCAGTGGAAACAGACCTGTTCAAGAGCATGTTGAACGTAATTGGACAGCAAACCAAATGCAGTATTCGAACGTCCAGCGCGTACAGAAAGGAGAGACGGTTTACTTAACAGCTGTTGATTTTACTTTAACATCGCAATATTTATATGATTCGTCTGTCCACTACTTCATTCATGCGGATACTATTCACTTAGCGGGCAAGCTTGAGGTGAAGGGAAGAAATATTATAATTAATGCTCGTATTATTTCATCGGATGGGGAAGTCATTATTGATACATCGGCCGATAAGAAGACACGGGTAGATGATTTTAAGCCAGGAGCAATTTTAGTTGAGAAATCTCAAGGTCTAGGTGAACATGGCAAAAGTGGCTCTAATGGACGAAACGGCGGGCAGGGCCCCTCTGCTGGCTCTATTTCATTAGCAGCAGAGAAGTTCAATTTGGGCGGCCAGCTAAAACTCATTGCAAACGGTGGCAACGGCGGTCGTGGACAGGATGGCGGAGGCGGGGGCGAAGGTGCAGAAGGCTCAGAGGGAGCGGATGCCAAGGCAGGTTTTTCTGCTGAAGATGCCATCGTAGGAGGTAATGGTGGCAATGGTGGTAATGGTGGAGATGCAGGCAAATCAGGTAATGGAGGCCATGGAGGAACTATTTTTGTAGGCTATGTTATTCCATCCAAAGAGCATTTCATTACAATGGAGAGCAATGGCGGATTGGCTGGCGAGATAGCAACTCCGGGAAAGGGAAACGTAGGGGGCAAGGGTGGTATAGGCGGCCGTAAATTGCGTTTGCCTCCTGCAATGGAGGAGAATAAGGATTTTTGGAATTCTTTGCCTCTACCAGCTTTTTCAAAATATATTCTAGGTAATGAACGCGAATCAAGCGGAAAGGAAGGAAAAGTAGGAAAGGATGGACAGCCTGCTGTTCCCGCTTTAAATGGACAACCAGGACTTTGCGGCATCAAAAATGATGGACAGCCTGCGGCTATTCAATACAAGCATTTCTATGGAGCTGTGGAGGCCGCGCAGCTGCTAGAGAGTAGTCCACATGTGGATCATCTTGAGCCTGAGCTGCAACCCATACGTTTAATGGATCAGCGTTTATTCGGTACATTGGAACAAAAAACACTTACCCTGCACACGGCTGGCATAGCGTATTTAGCGGGGAATGAAGATAAAATTGAAGAAGCGGCCACGCTGCTCGACTGGTTGCTAAAAACGCTTCCGGATGCCGCATGGTTTGATCAGCTTAAATATGTTTTGGAGCAAGAGGAATTGAAAACAGAGCATGATGAGGAGAGCAAGTCATTCATTCATTTTGGCAAACAAATGCAGTCCACCTCGCTCCAGTGGCTTGTATTGCGCAACAAGACCTCCATATTAGTGGCCCAGCTCAGTCAAGGTCTCGATTATTTTGGGCACCCATGGAACTGGGTTCCCCTTATGCCGCTTGACCGCTATTTGTTGCTGGGTAATAATCTCATCACTGCGGCTCAGCAGGCAGAGGATTTATACAAGGATTATTTGCGGTTCCAGTCCAGTCAAGACAGTCGGGTTGCTATTATAAAAAAAGCGCTGGATACCTCCATTAAAAAATATAAGGAGATAGAGAACCGCAGAGAGGAGCTCGTTAATGAGCGAGAGAAGCTCAAGCGGGATATAGATACAAAGCTGGCTGATGTAAAAAGCAAAGGCGAAGCTCTCCAGAAGACCGCGACCGATTTTGTTGAGGCTTTGCGCAGAGAACTGCGATTGGATTCGTTAAAGCTCACAGTGGAATTAATCATAACGGGAGTCGCGCTGGCGACGGGTGCTGCTCCTGTAGTAGTCGCTCTAAAGTCTGGCGGAGCAATTGCCTCTGCTATTAGCAATTTGGGGAATGAAGGCAAGGCTAATGTTATTAATGAAGGCGATAAGAGTGATAGGGCTAGGGCAATCAAGAAAGAGAAAAAGGAGCAAGAGAAGGAGCTTTCGAAAGCGCTTGGCAATGTTAAAAAGACGGCGGCTGCCGGGTATGCGTTATATAAGCAGGGCGGAGGCCTTGTAGATCTGTCCAATCAAATAGATGGCGCGAAGAAGGCGTTTGGATACAACTCAACCTTAATAGCAATGTCCCGTGAGGAATTTGAGGAAATGCTTGCGCCGGTATACAGCAAGGTTCCGAATGCTGCCGGACAGTATCGTAAGGATTTTAATGAATTTCTGAATGTAGTAGAGGATTATCAAAGCAAGGTGCTTGCGTACAATGGACTTTATTTGGAGGATCAGAGGCTTGCAACGGAGCTAATCAGAATTCATGCCGAAGACGAGCGCTTGCGCCAGAGGCTAGGGGACAATGACGACGAGAGCCTGCAGCTGTTCCATTCGTTTATTTATGACTTGTACAGTCAGGCTAAGCTTGCCTTAATTGATTTCCTCTATCAGGAGTATCAAGCTTACAGGTATATGGTGCTTAGCAATGTCCGCTTTCCTGAGATAAAGGGCAGTCATGTTGCGGAGCTAAGTATGGCCCATGCCGAGATTACTAGCCAATTAACAAAAGCGCTCAATGCCTCCGAAGGCCCAACGCAGCCCTTTACCGATATCAAATTCATTTTTAACGAGGATAACTTCCCTGAGCAATTTCAAGCTTTGCGCGAGGGAAAAGCGGCGGTCTTCTCCATCTCGCTTAATAACCAGATCATTCGGGAAAAAATAGCTGGAAAAGCGCATTTGGTAGTGAGCGATTGCTCAATTGAGCTGCCAGGAGCACGCCTATCCCAAGGCGATGTGCATGTCCAATACACACACTCCGGCTCGACTGCATTCTTGGATCGGTACGCTAAGCGTCATGATTTTATTCATAATAGCACCCTCGGTTTTTATGAATACGAGGTTTCCTTTCAAAAGGGGCGCGGCGCAGGCGGTATGGTGGAAAAATACAAACCTAAAGCTGGAGGCGTAGTCGGGGACGATAAAAACCGAATTTTGCCGGGGCTGCTATCGGTGTGGTCCATTAAGGTGCCTACGGTCGATTTGGCTAATATGCCGATGAATGATGGGGTCAATCTGGACAACGTCAAGAAAATCGAGATGACGCTGAAGGGTAAATCAGAAGCTTATTCAGATAAAGCGCCGAATAACCGTTTGCGCGCATTTGAGCTTCCAGCTAAGCCAATACAAACGGTCCCTGATCATGATCTCTTTGCAGTGGCCGACGTTCACGAGCAGGCTGACGAATGTATTGTGATTGAGCTATAAGGGGTAAGACACAAGCCAGCCCGTTCGCGGACTGGCTCTTTTTTTATATTCTTTTTCCGAGTCTTCTGATAAGATATGAAGTGCACCATAAATGAATAATCTGCTACGGGGGCATTCAGCCATGCACAACAACTTGTACTTATCCGCCATGCTCTTGGCAGCGACCTGCTGTTCCATCATTATCTGCTATCTTTGCTTCAAAAGAAGAGAGCTTCCCATTGCCATTAGCTATGGACTAGGGATGATGACGGGTACCTTGTACACCTTCGGCTATGCTTTTGAAATCGTCAGCGATTCTTTGGAGGATATCCGGTTTTGGCTGCATATTGAATACATCGGTATTCCTTTCGGTACCATTTTGTGGTTTATTATGGTCCTGCAATATACCGGCCGCCAAGCGCTGGTTACCAAAAAACTCGTCATTCTTCTTCTATTCATACCCTTCATTAATTTTCTAGCCCACCATACCAATGAATGGCATCACCTCTTTTATACAAGCATGACCCTAGATCTTTCGGAAGGTTTCCCGCTAGTTGTTTTGGAAAAAGGGCCTTTCTATAAGCTTCATGTCGTATACGCCTATTCATTTTTTGTCATTGGCATGATTCTTTTGATTCAAATGTTCTTTAAATCGGCTTCGCGGATGAAAAAACAAATCGCGCTCATGTTTATTGGATCGTGGGGGCCTTACGGCTTCACTCTCGTTTATTTAAGCGGTATTCTTAACATCCCGTATGATATTTCTCCATTTGGATTTCTAGTCTCCGGCCTATTCTATATGTGGGGTATTTACCAGTTTAATATGTTGAGGCTGGCTCCGCTGGCGCTGCAAAAGGTTTTCGCCTCCATGCAGGATGCCGTTATGGTCTTCGATCTGGATAACTCGCTAACCAGCTTTAATGAATCGGCAAAAAAAGTCATAACCGGCCTCCGCAATAGCTGGATTGGACAGCCGGCCACCTACATATTCGCACAGTACCCCATTCTACTTGAAAAAATAGCTCAAGGCCCCGCTGTTGATCCTAAAGTCCAGCTTGCCAGGGAGGGCGATGAACGGTTTTATAACCTCCATCTCTCCTTCATACACGATAACCGGCGCAGACCTGCCGGCAAAATGCTGTTATTAAGTGATGTGACCGAAAGCGTTCGCAACGAGGAGCGGCTGCAAGAAAATGCAAAACAGCTTCAGGAGCTCAATACGTTCAAGGATAAAATGTTCAGCGTAGTTGCCCATGATATTCGTGATCCGCTCGCCGTATCGCTGAATCTAGTGGAGCTGATGGAGGACGAGCTGCAGGAATACGGGAGCAAGCATGATGAAATCGTTCAGGAGATGGGACAGCAAATTCAGAAGACGTTTGCTCTCGTAGAGAGCCTGCTTGAATGGTTTCGCAGCCAGCGGGGCGGCATGGTGTTTAACCCGGTGGTGCGGGATCTTCACCAGACGGTACAGCTGAATGCGCGTCTCTTGCAAGTTCGCAGTGAAAGCAAAAGCATTCGTATTATATCGGAAATTCCGCAGGAGACGTTTATTTTCGCCGATAAGGAAATGCTTGATCTCATTATAAGAAATCTGCTGTCCAATGCGATTAAGTTTACGGATTACGGAGGCAGCATTCGTTTAAGAGCGGAGCTTGCAGAGGGCAAAATAGTCGTATCGGTTAGCGATACAGGCGCGGGAGTGCCAATGGAGCAGGTGGATTCGCTATTGCAGCAGGATGCTTACCCTGTGCCTTCGATAGGAACCGCGGGTGAGCGTGGCGTTGGATTAGGCCTTACTTTATGCCGGGAGTTCGTGCACTTGAACGGGGGCGAGATTTGGTTCGACACGGCGCCTCAGCAGGGTAGTACGTTTTATTTTTCATTGCCTCTACCTCCACTAGCACCAGCTTATCCCCATAAACAGTCGGAAAGGAGAGGGACAGGATGAAGGTCATCATTATCGATGACGAACTAGCCATGCACTTGATTATGAATAGAATGCTGGGCAAAATAGACGAAGTTGAAATCATGGGCAGCTTTCAGGATACAGCTGCGGCGTTCTCTTTTTTGCAAAATCAGGACATCGATATGATCTTTATGGACATTAACATGCCAAAGGAGAGCGGGCTGGAGTTTGCTCAGCGCTTGAGGGAGCAAGGCAGGCGGACGAAGCTGGTTTTTGTGACCTCGCATAAGGAATATGCACTGCCTGCGTTCGGCGTCTATGCTTACGACTATATGGTGAAGCCTGTCGTACTGGAGAGGCTGAGACAGACCATCCACAAAGCGATGTCCGAAGGTGCTTCAGCTGTGCTGCCCGAGGAACAGAAGGCCGCCCCGGCCAAAGTGCTGTTCAATTGTCTCGGTAGAATGGAAATCCGCAGCGCCAGGGATGAAATTATTAAATGGAAGACGAGTAAAAGTGCTGAGCTGTTCGGCTATTTATCGCTGCATAAAGGCCGCCTCGTTTCGCGGGCACGGCTAATTGAGGATATTTTTGGCGGTATGCCCCGAAAAAATGCCGAAAGCTACTTGAACACAACCGCCTACCAGCTGCGAAAGCTGCTTGAAGCGAATGGACTTAAGGGGAGCTTGCACTCCGATGGTGTTCACTATGGTCTGAATTTGAATGAGGCGCGCTTCGATATGTTCAGCTTTGAAGAAGGCTGTAAGCTAATAGGGCCGATTCATGATGGAAATATCGAGCAGGCGCTCGAGCTGGAGCAGCTTTATGTCGGGGATTTGTTCGGAGATCGCGCCTATCCTTGGGCATGGAGTGAGATTGAGCGTTTCTCACAATTGTATGTTGCCTTCTCCCAGCGGCTGTGCAGCGCCTTGCTTCTTAGAGGGGATACGGCTATAGCCATCCGATTGCTCACGAAACAGTCTGCTATAAATGAGCTGGATGAAGAGACAATAAAGCTGCTGATGCGTGCCCATTCTATACAGAAAAATAAAGAAGCATTAGTTCAGCAATATATTAAATTTGTGGATATGCTGCATCATGAGATGGGTGTCAGCCCGTCGCTTGAGGTTACTATACTTTATGAGCGGCTGCTGCGGGAACTGAATACTTACTGGAAGCAGCATGATGGAAAGGATATATAGAGAAAAATCTGAATTATTTGTATTGATTGGAAGACAGTGTATGCATTGTGTGATACAATAAATCACTAAGCTGACCCAATTTATTTTGCTTTATAAGAGGAGTATAAAATGAAAAATTTCGCTGATGTGCTCATTGAAGAAATCATACATAAAAACTCTGTATTAGTAGCAGGGTTAGATCCCGATTTGCAATACTTCCCGGATTATTTGTTGGATAGCGGTGAGGTGAGCGATCAAAAGGCTGGTGAGGCCATTTATCATTATAATCGAATTGTGATTGATGCAGTGGCCGAACATGTAGTAGCTGTAAAGCCACAGCTAGCTTATTATGAGGTTTATGGTAGCGAGGGAATTCGTGCATTAGAAAAAACGATTGCCTACGCCAAATCGAAAAATTTAATCGTCATCAATGATGCAAAACGTGGAGACATAGGCTCCACTTCGAGTGCATATGCAAAGGCATTCCTTGGAAATGGCTCCCTTGCAGGAGACATGGTTACCGTTAACCCCTTTCTGGGCAGCGATGGTTACCTCCCTTTCATAGAGGAAGCTGGAAGAAACGGAAAAGGTTTATTTTTACTAGTGAAAACCTCTAATCCCTCTTCGCATGAAGTACAAGATGTAAGGCTGGAAAGTGGAGAATTGCTCTATATTAAAATGGCTGATGATATAAACAAATTAGCGCAGCAAACACTGGGAGAAAATAATTACTCCTTTATTGGTGCGGTTGTTGGGGCAACTTACCCAATGGATGCTGTGAAGGTGCGGAAAGCATTGCCGAGTTCTATTTTTCTAGTTCCAGGTTTTGGTGCACAAGGCGGAACGGCTAATGATTTAAAGCCCTTTTTTGATGCAAAAGGTTTAGGCGCCTTGGTTTCCTCATCCAGAGGCATCATCTATAACGGTGCAAAGGAAGAGAAGAAAACAGACGTGATCCTCTATGAATTTATTGCGAAGGCTGCTAGAGAGTCTAAAGATAAAATCAACGAGGTACGGCTTAGCCATTAATTATTTAGATGCTTATTAAATTTTATGATGAATTAAAGTGCAAGGACTTTGTCTCGGAAGCGGAGATGAAGTCCTTTTTTTGTTCATCAAAATACACCATAGGAAAGCCTATTGAATTGACCACTAATAAGCATATGAAATATTAACCAATTGTAAAGGTATCTGTTTACATATTTTCCGATTTATAATATTAAGAGTCATTTGTTGGAATAATTAGCGAAGAAGGGGTGAAGAATCGTGGTCAGTCATATTGTAATCAATCATGTAGTCAAAGGGAAGATTCATACCATCTTTGGGACGATGGACTTGTATCGTTTTAGTATAACGGATCTTTTGCAAGCGCCTTCAGAATCCGTTGAACACCTAGCAGTAGTAAAACGCAATGGAGTAGATTGGGAAGGTCCAGTATTATGTCGTTTTAACTCGGCTTGTATAACAAGCGAAGTGTTTAATTGCACTCGATGTGATTGTAAATGGCAGCTGGACAAGGCTATGGAGTTAATAAGTGCTGAAGGACAAGGGATTATTACCTATCATGCCTCTCATGAAGGACGAGGCTTTGGTCTGGCCACGAAGCTTCTTTCTTACAATAAGATGGATGAAGGACTTGATACGGTCGAGTCGTATTCCGAATTGGGAACGGGGATGGAGGATGCTAGAAATTACAGAGCGTCTATCGCAATACTCAATCATTTTAACATAACTGAGGTTAGGCTTATAGGGAATAATAGAAAGAAATACGAGGCCACACGCAACGCAGGTATTCAAGTCGTTGATAGATTTGCTCTAGTTTATGACGGAACCGATCAGAAAGTTCTTAAATACTTGAATAATAAGTCGAAAGAGCCTGAGCAAGATTTATTAAGAGATAGAATGAAAATAAATGTATAAGGGTGATCTATTGGATAAAATTTTAATAACGGGTTCTGGAGGGGGCATAGCTTCAGAGCTAATCAGGCAGTTAAAAGAGCGGGACGTTCAAGTAGTTGGTATTGATTTGAAGACTAGCTGTACAGCGGTGGACATTCCTATACATTGCGATCTAAGTGATGAGCAGCAAATAAGGAAAGCATTCGATTTATATAAAGATGATTTGAAAAACATAACGGGTATTGTTCATTTGGCAGGAATATATCCTAACCTCAGTCTTTCGCAATACAATTTATCATTATGGCAGAAAGTTCACGCTGTGAATGTAACCTCTTTATTTATTATCGTGCAATTATTGCTAGAACAAGGCTGTGATCGTTTACGCAGCATTATTTGCACCTCAAGTACAGCTGCTAAAGTGGGAAGTCGCGACCCTGCGTATGCATCATCGAAAGCAGCTCTTCTGGGACTATCAAAAAGCCTTAGCCTTTCGCTTGCTCCGAAGGGAATAAGGGTTAATTCCATATTGCCTGGAATTATAGATACAGACATGTCAAAGGTACAAACCTCAGAGAGACGCGACTATCATCGAAAAAAAACCTTGTCAAACACAATCGGCAGACCTGAAGAGGTTGCTAATGTAATCGCTTTCTTACTTGGCGACTCCTCCTCCTATATATGGGGGGCTTCAATAGATATTAATGGAGGTATGACATTTTGAGTGGACTATTAATTGCAATGTGCGGGTTGGACGGAGCAGGGAAGACGACACAAATCGGTATGCTTACTAAATGGTTTGAACATAATAATTTGCAATTGTACAACACAAAGCAACCAACTGATCAATATAGAAATGATCCAAGAGTGCGGTCCTATCTTGATAATGGGCAGGTCCATGACATGCGGGTGATTGCGATGCTGTCTGCTGCTGATCGAATAACCCATATGCATGATTTGGAGCAGCGTTTGGACTCGGGCGTTAATATTCTATCAGACCGCTATATTTACAGTTCTTATGCCTATTTCAAAGTTCGGGGTATGGATATAAATGATATTAAAAACCTTTATGGTTCAATACGCAAGCCAGATTTAACTGTCTTTTTAGATATTAAGCCGGAAATCACCATTAAGCGAATACAGGCCCGAGATGGGCATCTAAAATATGAAGAAAAAGACCCTTCTATTTTTATTAATGTAAGGGAGGCTTTTCGAACGGTATTGCCTGAAGATGCTTTAATTATGGATGGGGAAAGAGCTCCGCAAGATATTCATTCTGAAATTGTATTAAATGTAAAAAAAATCATTAGCGCAAAGGGAGGTTATTCGTATGGAATTAAATAAATTTGTTGAAGTTGTAGATCGTGCATATACCTTAGAAAGTAAAGCGGAGTTAGAGCTAATGTGCGGCTTGCTAAAGGAACAGGTGAATTTACAGAAGGTTACAGAATGGCTTTCAGAATTGCGTCAAGAATCTGAAGATCAATTAGGCAATTTAGCGTCACTCATGGAAATTCATCCTTTGGGATTTGAAAAATATGTATTATGGAACAGCGAAGATTCCGGAATTCGTGGTCGCTTGCATTACTGGCCGCAAAATAAATGGCCTTTTGAAAGTATACATGATCATAGGTTTAATTTTGCAGTCATCCTATTATGCGGTGAATATACCCACGAAGAATATAAGGTCACGGAGCTTGAGATGGATAAAGTAGAAATTGAATTAACTCGCAGCTCTAAGGTAGTAGAGGGCGACACTTATTTTTTTGAAGCGGGCAGCTTTCATCGCGTCATTCCAAGTAATGAAATGACGCTCTCCTTAATCGTTAGAAGCAAGGCGATATTACCTTTTTCAAGGGTGATAAATCCAGACGATTTAAAAATGAGAAAAGCTTATGGTAATGTGAAAAAGTTTAAAGATAGACTTCTAACACTTGAAAACGCCCTAATATGATGGAGGATATATGAAATTAACTAGAGAGCAAGCAGCATTATTAGAAGTGTCAAAAAGTGTGATAAATAATCATCAACTAGCGGCTGATTGTTTTCAGGATATAGATTGGTCTATTTTAATAAATTTGTTACAGCAGCATAAAATATTTGCCTTAACCTATGAAAATATAGCTCCTATCCTACCTGATAGCTTAAAAGAGTCGTGTGAAACCATATACCAAAACCATGTGGAAATTATCGATGAGAGAATGAATGAGATTAAATTATTATTTGATAAAGCCAGAGAAATGGATGTAAATATTGTATTAAACAAAGGCATCGCTTTATCGATCCTCATCTATGACGATGCTTATAAGAGGGACTCTCGGGACATCGATTTACTCATTGATGAAAACGAGATGGATGAAATTAATGAGCTGTTAAATGTATGCGGCTTTCATAGTGCCATAGGAAATAAAAATACGTATCACATAGACAGGAAGGACCCAGACGATTTCTTTTATTTGGATAAGCCTATATTGAAAGCTCCGGAAAGTCATGAATTTTTCGAGTTTTGGAAACAGACCCAATCTGGAAGATACGTTGTACTTGAGACGGGAAGGCATCTGCATCAATCCATAAAAGAGATCACTTCCTTTCTGGAATCTACTCAATTTATTCCTATCCAGGGCAATGAAAATGTAAAAACCCTAGATCTCGAGCATAGCTGTATTGCCTTGCTTGAAAATGCATTCAATGATGCCGAGGGCTTCGATGAGCGTATTCCAGCCCTTAAAAACTATATTGATATTGTCATGTTCATGAAAAAATATGAGCAAGCAATGAATGGCGATAACTTAAATAGATGGTTGGCTAAGTATGAATTGAACAGAGAGTCTGCTCTGGTTATAAAGCAAATTAAAGAGATATTTGCCGGCACCGATCTTTCATTTCTTGATTGTATAAAAATAGACGAGGCCATCCATCATAATCAATTATTTTATGAATGGGATATCAGCATAACAGAGAGATTATTTCTTGATGCAGAGCAGCGTAAGAAAAAGATCGCTTTAATGAGTAAAAAAGCAGCTTTTAGCGATCATAATAAAAATTATTGCGGCCCCATAAAAACAAACGATCGCCAGTGGCGGCAGTTGTTAGTAAACGATAATAAATTTGATCTGCGCTATACCTTTGAATATGAGGAAAATCAACTTATACTCCGTTTGAACCTTTCCGAAGCAACATTAAATAGCCTTACTGAAAATCAGGAAATCATGATTTTTCTTATAAATCCCAATCTGGAATGCCCAGATTATTTCACCCATCAAGTCATTATTCGCAAAGAAAATAATAGGCTTCAACCCGTTGAAAGATCTAAATTTGACCATGCGGGAGAAGAAGATGTCCTACAAGGCTGTTCTGATTTTCAAAATGATAATGGGAGCTTGCTCATTTATTTGCCTTATGAAAACTATGGAAGTGGCCATTATATTGGATATATGATAGGGGTCATAGATAATTTGCTAGGCAGAATCCCGCATTGGCAAACGGCACCGCCGTACCAGAAGGATTTTTGGATCAATATGCCCGTTTTAGAGGTTGTGAATCATTAAGTGGAAAAATGGGGGCGTAATTGTGGTATGGATATTATTTCTGTAAATGATATCACCAAAACTTATCGTCAGTATAGAAGATTCCCGGGGCTCCTTGGTTCCGTTAGGAGCTTATTTACGCGTGAGTATATAGAAGAAACAGCAGTTCGTCATCTTAGTTTTTCCATTAAAGAAGGCGAAGCAGTAGGTTATTTGGGTCCTAATGGTGCAGGGAAATCAACAATGATTAAGATGATGACCGGAATTTTGGTGCCTACTGCAGGAGAGCTGCGAGTACTTGGCAGCGTGCCTCATCAAGCGCGTAAGGATAACTCCCGGCAAATTGGAGTGGTCTTCGGACAGCGAAGCCAACTATGGTGGGACCTTCCGGTCAAGGACTCCTTTGATCTGCATAAGTACATTTATAAGATACCTCCGATAACGTTTGAAAAGAATTTGGAATTTTGCGTTGAATTGCTAGCCATTAAGGATTTTATTCAAAAACCAGTGAGACAATTAAGTCTAGGGCAGCGGATGCGCGTCGAAATTGCAATGGCGCTCTTACATGAACCTAAAATTCTGTTTCTTGACGAGCCTACAATTGGCCTTGATGTGATCGCCAAGGACCAAATTCGGCAGTTTTTGCGTACTGTAAATCGTGATAAAAGAGTAACCATCGTTTTAACGACACATGATATGAAAGATATAGAGGAAATATGTCCGAGAATGATTGTGGTGAATAAAGGGAGCGTCGTTTACGACGGGTCCGTTGTAGAGCTCCGCAATAGACTAGGGAATGAACGCCAAGTTGTCATTGATTTTCGGGAAGAACCAGGCTTAATAGATATGCCAGGCATAACACTGCTTCAAGAGGAAGGGTTAAGACGAACCTATTCTTTTGCAAAAAGTGATGCAAGCGTATTTGAGCTTGTGAGTCGAATTGCGGCTAAGTATCCCGTTGAGGACGCTTCAATTGAAAGTGCGGATATCGATTCTGTTATCCGTCGGCTCTATCAACAACTGGCTGAAGCGGATTTAAAACGCCAAATTGGTTAAGGTGGATTAGGAATGAGAATGTATCTTATGTTCACAATGAAAGCTTTTTCTAACCAGCTAGCTTACCGTTCGGAGGTTTGGCTCCGTTTACTGGGCAACTTTGTCACGATTCTGATCCAGGTCGAAATCTGGCGAGCCGTTATTGGAAACGGCAGCGTAGTGGGTATTAAAGCCGAACAAATGATTACATACAGCATTATCAATACCCTGCTTTTTGCCCTGTTGTTAAATGGGGTCAGCAGTAAAGTAGATGGAAGCTTAAAATCGGGAGGGATTGCTTCTGAATTAATCAAGCCGCTATCGTACCCGTTATATTTACTTTTTGACGGGCTAGGCAATTCGCTCTATCAGCTAGCCTTCACCGTTGCACCGTCTCTCCTTATAGCGGGGCTGTTTTTCGGAATACTTCCACCTGCTACATCAACCAACCTTTTCGCTTTTTTATTTGCATTAGTTTTAGCTCTTATTATTTCATTTCTACTTGGTTATTTGATCTCTTTACTCGCGTTTTGGTTTATGAATCATTTTGCTCTTAGTTGGATGATGGGAGGCCTAATTACTATCTTCTCTGGCTCTTTTTTGCCCATTTGGTTTTTCCCCCCTACATGGGCTTCTGTAGCGAAAATGCTGCCATTTCAGTACATGGGTTATGTCCCGGCTGCCATATATTTAGGCAATATAACGAGCAGCGAGCTATGGCAGGTACTTGCTATGGGGGTAGGATGGATCGTTGGATTACTTGTCCTCGTTCAATGGCTTTGGACTAGAGCCGTGCGTCGCTTAGTTGTGCAGGGCGGATAAAGAGGAAGGCGGAAATTCATGACACTGCAGTTGTTTGGCAAGCTAGTTCGTTTATTATTAAAAGAAAGAATGGAGTATCGGGCTGATTTCATCCTTTCCGCTTTTGCTCAAATCATCGCATATGCCGGAGACTATATTATAATCTGGTTGTTTATCCAAAGGTTTAACACAATAGCTGGGTGGACTTGGCCTGAAATAGCCCTTTTGTATAGCATCGGTCTCTTTACATATGCATTAGGGGCATCCTTTTCTTTTGTACAGATGCGTGAATTGGAAAGCCAGGTTAAACAGGGCACGTTTGATATTTTGCTTATAAAACCTGTAAATCCTTATCTATACCTAGTAAGCAGAGGCTTCAACTTAGGGTACATCGCCCATATTTTAATCTCCGGTTCTGTTTTGATTTGGTCCATCTCGAAGTTGAATATGCAATGGGCGCTGAGCGAGTACATATACTTAATGCTAGTCGTTGTCAGCGGTGCTATGATTTATGCTGGAATCCTCACCATCATCGGTGCTGTTTCTTTTATATGGATTAGAACTAGTTTTATGTTCACCCTGTTTTTTAGATTAAAAGATTTTATTGCGTACCCTTTGCCGATATTCGGAACGTTTATTCAGTTATTGCTTACTGCCCTTGTACCACTGGCATTTGTTAGCTTTTATCCAGCTGCCTTCCTTTTATCTAATGATGCCACCCTTTTGCCACAATGGGCAATGTGGATGGTGCCAATTGTCGGTCCCCTTTGTTATTGGGCAGGCTATAGGTTCTGGATGTATGGTGCGAACAAGTATCAAGGTGCCGGCGGCTGAGTTGTTGACCATGATGACATTTGTTTTAACATATACCAAGAAACGAGCAAAAGCAGTCCTTCCTTCGGAAAGGCTGCTTTTGCTCGTTCGAAGGGCCTTTTTTTTTGAGGATTGCCGTTTCTCTATCGGATTTGCATACTCCTTGTCGGAGTTTGTCATTTTGCTGTCATTGGGTAGAGTTATACTTATTTATTAGTAGGAATAAAGAACCAATCAATAGTGAAGAAGAATTATTAGGAGGACTATCGTGAAGAACAAACTAGTCAAAAAGCTTGTATCATCAGCAGTTGCAGCATGTCTATTGTTGTCGTCGTTTGGTATGGCATTTGGTGCCACAGCAGCAGCGGCAACCCCAGCCGATATTGAAGGGCACTGGGCGCAAAGCCAAGTTTCGGAGTGGATCGGCAAAGGGCTGATCACAGGCTATGAGGACGGCAGCTTTAAGCCGGAAAATCAAATTACAAGAGCTGAATTTATAACACTGGTCAATCGTGCATTCGGTTTTACCGAGCAAACGGAAATTTCGTTTAGTGATGTGCCATCTACAAACTGGGCTTATGCAGATATCGCGAAAGCGGTGAAAGCAGGCTACATTTCCGGCTATGCGGATGGAACAATCGGAGCCTTCAAGCCGATTAGCCGTCAAGAGGCTGCGGTAATTGTCATCCGTCTGCTGAAAATTAATCCGGCATCCAGCACCACGGCAGCAGCTTTCACAGATGCGAATCAGTTTGCCAGCTGGAGCAAGGATGCGATTGGCGCAGTCGTGGCTGAGGAGATTATGAAGGGCTACAGCGCGGACAATACGTTCAAGCCAGCAGCCTTTATTACTCGCGCAGAAGCGGTAGTAACGCTGAACCGGGCAATGGAGTCGCAAGCTACCGTTTATGACACGGCGGGAACTTATGGTCCAGCTACTGGAGTTGAGACGGTTAATAAAGATGTCGTTGTTAGCACAGGCGGCGTGACCCTGCAAAACATGGTCATTAATGGCGACCTGTTATTGGGCGAAGGCATCGGCAACGGTGATGCGTTTTTGAACAACGTTAAAGTAACGGGAACGGTAACCGTTCAAGGCGGCGGCGAGAACAGTATCCATTTTAACGACTCGGTGCTTATTGATATTGTTATCGACAAAAAATCAGGCACGGGAACCGTACGTATTGTGTCGGAAGGCTCAACAACCGTTGCGCTTGTTATGATCAATTCTTCTGCCATTATTCAGGAATCTGGCTCAGCAACGGGCTTTGGCAATGTAAACGTAAATGCAGCACTGCCAGCAGGCTCGAAAGTAACCCTGCAAGGCTCGTTCAACACGGTCAATGTCAGCGCTCAGCAAATTCAAGTTGACCTGCCGACAGGCACAGTTCAGCAGTTGAATGTCCAGTCAGGAGCAACAGGCTCGACAGTTAACCTTGGCCAAGCCAGCAGGATTAACACGCTTGTGCTGGATACGGTCGTGAGAATGTTAGGTCAAGGTACAATCGTACTAGCTACCATTAATACTGGAGGAGCGGGAACGACTTTTGAAAATCCGCCAGCTACTCCAGCGCCAACAGCAACTACAACAACGGGATCAACTGGATCGTCAACAGCAACACCGACACCAAGCGCAACGCCGACGGCTACTGCAACGCCAGAACCAACGGCGACGCCAGAACCAAGCGCAACAGCAACGCCTGAACCGACAGCAACACCCGCACCACAGGCTCCAACGGCATCCGATGTTTTTATTAGCGGGACAGCAACTGTTGGGGAAACGCTAACGGGCAATTACACTTACCAAGATGCAGATGGCGACTTGGAAGAGGGAACAGCTTACGAATGGTATCGTTCGGATGATGAGAATGGATCGAACGATACGCAAATTGACGGAGCAAATGACTCAACCTATGTGCTCAGCGAGGAAGATGCGGGGTATTATATCACCTTCGAGGTTACGCCAGCGAATGCAGCAGAACCAACAATTGGAGATACTGTTAAAAGTGCAGCTACGGGCGCAGTGAAAAACGCTCCCGTTGCTCCATACGTAGAAGGAGTTCAAGTTACAGGTATGCTTGCAGTAGGCCAAACGTTAACAGGGAATTATTACTACTGGGATACCGATGGGGATGCAGAAGAGGGAACAACCTATCAGTGGTATCGCTCGGATGACTACGAACAGACTATTAATTATACAGCAATTGATGGGGCGACAAGCTTAACGTATGTGCTTGGCAGCGAAGATGCTGGCAAATATATTACTTTTGAAGTGACGCCGAAAAATGCAGCGGCTCCTACAACAGGACAGGCAGCGAAAGCTGTAAGTCAAGAAAGCGTAATGGGGCAGCCTGTTATTTCAGTAGACGGTTCGTATTCGAACCACTTGCCAATGATTACGATTGGCGAACTGACTGCTGGCAGCGTGGTGACGGTTTACGACACAGATGGAACA
Organism: Paenibacillus sp. R-74696; assembly: GCF_055814915.1. Classification (NCBI taxonomy): domain Bacteria; kingdom Bacillati; phylum Bacillota; class Bacilli; order Caryophanales; family Paenibacillaceae; genus Paenibacillus; species Paenibacillus sp. R-74696. Next base: position 105,236 of record NZ_JBPULM010000018.1, on the reverse strand, counting down.
ACAATTCTGGCCTCTGGCACGGCAACAACAGATACTCTGACGCTTGCACTGAATGCTTTAGCGCCGGGAACACATACGATAACCGCACATGCAGCAGATTCATTGCGGGAAGCGAGTCTGGACTCTGAGGAACTGGAGTATGAAGTGAATGAGATTGCTATTTTGCCGCAAAATCATTTCTCATTAGGATCGAACCATGCCATTGTGCTGGACGCGATAGGCCAAGTGCTCACATGGGGTGCTAACTGGAATGCGCAAATTGGCAATGGGACGACGACAGCTTCTCCTAGCCGATTTACAGTGCCTAACTTGCCAAGTGATATTATTGCGGTACAAGCTGGCTTTGGTCATTCCCTGATTCTGACCTCGAAAGGGGACGTATGGCAATGGGGCAGGGGATCAAGCAATACACCAGTTAAAGTGAACGGGATTGATCATGCTATTGCGATTTCAGCAGAAGGCGGCACTAACTCACTCGTGTTGAAAAGTGATGGAACCGTATGGACATGGGGGGATTATACACCGCTTGTTCAAGTACCAGGCTTGGATCATGTGCTCGAAATCCAGGCTAGATACGCTTCCTCCTACGTTTTAAAAGCTGATGGAACCGTCTGGGCTTGGGGCGACAATACAAATGGACAGCTTGGCAACGGCACAACAACAAGCAGCAATGTTCCGGTTCAAGTATCGGGACTAACTAATATCGTTTCCATGAAGATGGGCAACCAGCATGCTCTTGCCTTAAGCGTGACAGGAAGTGTATATGCTTGGGGCTTTAATCAAATGGGCCAAGTAGGCAACGGAACAAATGCCAATCAATTGGTTCCAGTTGAACTTGAGGATCTGCCGAAAATTACTCTGCTCGGTGCAGGGAATTATCAATCTTTTGCACAAGATGAAGCTGGAAATGTATATGCATGGGGCAGCAACCAAAGCGGCAAGCTAGGTTTTGGCCATACCAATAATACAAACACTCCCGACATTGTTGGTGGCATTTCAAATGTCATCGCGATCAACGGAGGGGGCAGTAATACAACATATGCTCTAAAAGCAGATGGCAGCTTATGGGCTTGGGGCGACGGTGCTGACGGCATGCTTGGTGAAGGTGGCAGCGGTGAGCGCTATACACCTGGAATCGTCAATAATTTGAATTTGCTGATAGCACCGTAAAAAGGAATAAAAAGATAAAACAGCAGGCTGCCACGTGGCAGCCTGTTTTTTTTATATCCTGTGCAGGGCTGCTCTTCTGCTTCATTCTATTTTTAGCAAGCGGCTTGCAGGGAGAATATGGTTCAAAATCCGTTCAGAGCGATTTGATAAGATGAATTTAGTGAAAGCTTACAAGCTTTTACAGGAATGTAGCCGATAGAAGGATGGAAGTAATCTGGTTTTTCGCTATTTTATGAGGAAAATACAGGGAGGCGAAGGGAATGCCAACGAAAGAAAATCATATCGGTGAGAAGAGACTTGCGCAGCAGGACACGGAGCAAGAATGGCTGGCCAATCAATTGAAGTATTCGAATGTTCAGCGTGGCAAGAAGGGCAATACGATTTATTTAACAGCAGCTGATTTTACTTTGACATCGGAATATTTAAGCGATACCCAATGCAATTATATGATTCATGCGGATACCATTTGCCTATCAGGCAAGCTTAAAACAAAGGGAAGAGATATTACAATTAATGCCCGTATCATCTCCTCTGAGGGAGAGGCAGTCATCGATGCATCAGGCGAAGAACCCGCAATCAACTTTTCTAAGACTAACCATGCTGAAAATGGCCCTGCAGGAGCCAAGCCGGGTGAGCGCGGCTCTGACGGTGCAAATGGCAAGTTCGGTACAGATGGCTATAATGGCGGCGCTATTACATTGGCGGCGGAGCGTTTTGAGCTGAAGGGCGAATTGAAGCTGATCGCTAACGGCGGCCAAGGTGGGCGCGGACAGGATGGCGGAGACGGAGGCATAGGTGCGGACGGTATTAAAGGAGTAGACTATAAATTCAACATTTTCTTTGACGACGATCCAACGCCGGGCAGCGACGCCGGCAAAGGTGGCCAAGGCGGGAATGCCGGAGATTCTGGAGATGGCGGCAACGGAGGGGATATTGTTGTCGGCTACGTAGTTTCAGCCAATGAGCACTACATTACGATGGAGAGCAAGGCGGGCAAGGCCGGTGAGCAGACAAAACCGGGCAAGGGGGCACGCGGAGGAACAGGCGGCAAAGGGGGCCGTTTTTATGATAAGGAGCCGGCGCCAGCATGGATGGAAAAAAATTATATTTATATTATCAGTGAGACGAATAGGGCGAAAAATGGACTAGACGGAACAAACGGCAAGGATGGCGAGTATAAGGCAGCTGCAGCAGACGGCAGACCGGGACGCTGTGGCATTGATAGCGAAGGCAGAGCTGCTCTTATTGAATATGCCGATTTCTTCGGTAGCTTTAAAATGATTCATCGGCAGAATGCTCCCACGCTGCTATTCTTTGATCAGCGGCTGATGGGGTCTCTGGAGCAGAAAAGCCTCACGCTGCACAAAGCCAGCATTGCTTATCTGGCTTCCAGCGAGGAACGCTTGGAAGAAGCGGCAGTTCTGCTGGATTGGCTGCTTAAAACAATGCCGGATGCGGATTGGTTTGAAGAGCTTCGCTATGCTGTGCTGCATGAGGTGCATGATGATGAGGCGCACCGTTTTGAGGATTTCAAAAGCCGTATGCTGGAGGTTTCGCTTCAGTGGCTTGCCCTGCGAAACAAAGCTGCTATTCTAATCGCCCAGTTTAGCCAAGGGCTTGATTATTTCGGACATCCTTGGAACTGGGTTCCGCTTATGCCGTTCGACCGATATTTGGAGCTTGGCGGCAACTTAATAACGGCAGCCCAGCAAGCGGAGGATTTATATAAGGATTATTTAAGCGTGCAGGGCAACCAGGACAGTCGGGTTCGAGTCATTAAGGAAGCCCTGGCTCAATCCTCAGACAAAGCAGTGGAGATAGATAAACGCAGAGTATTGCTTATCAAAGAGAGAGACGAGCTTAAGCACAATATCGACGCGATGCTGAAGGATGTGCACAGCCAAGGCGAGAAGCTACAAACGAAAGCGACCGCGTTTGTCGAGGCGTTGAAAAACGAGCTGCGTGTGGAGTCTCTGAAGATAACCGTAGATATAGTTGTTACATGCGTTTCTTTGGCTACGGGTGTAGCTCCTGTAGTTGGAGCGCTCAGAGCGGGCGGTGCTTTGGCATCCGCTATTAGCAATCTGGCGTCTGAGGGCAAGACGATCGTCATAGACGAAGCCTTCAAAAGCGATAAGACGATTAAGAAGGAAAAGAAAGAGAAGGAGAAAGAGCTGTCCAAATCGCTGGATTCGGTCAAGAAGACCGCAGCAGCTGGCCGTGCGTTGTGGGAGCAGGGCGGAGGCTTGATCGACCTGACGAAGCAGATGAACGCTGCACAAGATCATTTCGGATATAATTCGACGCTGATGACGATGTCACGGGAGCAATTTGAGGAGATGCTGAAGCCAGTTTACAGCAAGGTGCCCGAAAGAGCGGGGGAATACCGAGCCGCATTTTATGAATTCCTTAATGTTGTCGAGGATTATCAGAATAAAGCGTCGGCCTACAGTGCCTATTTCCTGGAGGATGAGAAGCTGTTAGCCGAGCTGATTGAGCTGCATGCGAATGAAGCACATATGCGCCAAAACCTGGGTGACGGAATGGATGCAAGCTTGCCGCTGTTCCATACGTACATTTTCGAACGGTTCAGTCAAGCTAGACTAGCCTTGATTGACTTCCTGTATCAGGAATATCAGGCATACCGCTATATGACCTTGGGAGATGATCGCTTCCCGAAAATCAAAGACAGCCATGTCGCAGAGCTGAGCGGTATCCATGCCGATGTGGTCGTCAAGCTGAAAAATATGCTGAATGCCGCGGATAGCGCCATTCAGCCGTTTGAAAATATTAAGTTTATTTTTAAGGAGGAAACGTTCCCGGAGCAGTTTGCAGCGCTGCGCGCAGGCGATGCGGCTGTATTCTCTCTATCCCTTGACAACCTTCTCATTCGGAGCAAAATCGCTGGAAAAGCGCATATGATGGTGAGCGGCTGCCGGGTTGTGCTGCCTGGAGCGCGTGAGACGGACGGGGAAGTATATGTTGATTTTATGCACTCTGGCTCTTCCACCTTCCTTGACCGGGAAGCGAGGCGCCATGATTTTATTCATAAAAGCAGCTTAGGCTTGTATCAATATGAAGTGAACCTTCAGCCCGAAGGAGAGAAGCGCAGCTTTATGGCAGGCGGCGTCGTAGGTGATGGCCGTACCCGAATTATGCCAGGACTGTTATCCGTCTGGTCTATTAAGGTTCCTACCGTTGATTTGGCGGGCATGTCAATTAACGATGGCGTTAATTTGCACAACGTCAACAGAATTGAGATGATGGTTGAAGGCAAGGCAGAGGCATACGCCTCGCAGCGGACAAATGACCGTTTGAAGGGATTTGTAGTATCCAAGCCAAATGTGGATAATGCGGGTGATTCCGAGCTGTTTGCAGCAGCTCCGGTCGAGGAGCAAGAGATTCGCTATACGGTAATCGAGCTGTAAGCGGCATTTAAAATGCATGCATGTAATAGATGACTTATAGATTGTGAAGGATTGTTGGGGCCAGCTCACGGATGAGCTGGCCTGTTTTATTTTTTCGAAGGGCATAATGATAAAAGGGGTAATAATAGGATGGAACGCATGTGAAAAGGCAAAGGAGTGGGCTTATGTATAAGGTCAGAAACTTAGGATGGATGGTTTTGGTTGCAATCACGCTCATGATGACGGCTTGTGCAGGTGCTCCAAACACGGTTCCGAAGGCAGAAGAGACAGCTACACCACAAGTGCAGCCTACAGTTGAACATCTCCCAGAGCAGGAGCAGTCCCAGCAAGAGCAGGGACAGGAACAGGAGCCTGAGGAGCCAGTGGAGGGGCAGCCTCCGACAGCGCGTGAAGCGGCGGCAACCGTCATGAAGGCGATTAGGAGAGGTGATATGCAAACCGTTGCAGCTTGGGTACATGCAAAGAAGGGAGTTCGCTTTTCACCCTATGCTTACGTTGACGTAGAAACAGACCTTACCTTTAAGCAAGATACGCTAAACGGTTTAATGGAAGATTCCAAAACATACGTCTGGGGGACGTCTGCTGGATCAGGTGAGCCGATTCAATTGACCTATGCCGATTATTATAAACAATTTGTTTATGATGCGGATTTTGTAAAGGATGGCACAATCTCGCTAAACGAAGTCCAGGGGAAAAGCACAACGACCAATAATCTGAACGAAGTGTATCCGAAGGAAAGCTATGACTTCGTGGAATATTATATTGACGGTATTGATCCGACAGTTGAGGGGATGGACTGGCGCAGCCTGCGTCTCGTGTTCGAGAAAATAGGGGATGATCGCGCACTTGTTGGCATTATTCACGATCAATGGACGCCGTAAGAAAGAGCTGCGGCAGATCGTAGAAGTGCATAATCATAACGGGCTGTGCGGCCTCTACTTTGTTTGGTTTGTCCTCTTTAAGGGGAATAATATTGCAGCAACGGCTTGTAGTGTGTAATTTCACTAACTAGTTAGATCGAGGAGAGCTGACTGCAAGGTTATGATCAAACTTGGAAGGGGTGCTTCACATGTCAAAATTAACGGTTGGATCTGAAAATAATGCTCCGATTGAGCTTTTTTATGAGGATCGGGGTACTGGAAAACCGGTGGTGCTCATTCACGGTTGGCCGCTGAGCGGACGTTCGTGGGAGTATCAGGTGCCAGCGCTGATCGACGCTGGCTATCGTGTCATTACCTATGACCGCCGCGGATTTGGACAATCCTCTCAGCCATGGGAAGGCTACGACTATGACACCTTTGCTGCAGATTTGCATAAGCTGCTTGAACATCTTGACCTGAAAGCGGCTGTACTCGTGGGGTTCTCAATGGGCGGAGGCGAGGTTGCCCGCTACATGGGCACTTATGGAACGGATCGGATTCAAAAAGTCGTCTTGGCGGCAGCTGTCCCGCCATACCTATATAAAACCGAGGGTAATCCAGAGGGCGGTGTCGACGATGCCCTGATCAAAGAGTTTGAGGACGGGGTAAAGCAAGACCGCCTGGCCTTCCTCGATGGATTTACTAAAAACTTTTTCGCCGCTGGGGACAAGTCGGATCTAGTAAGTGAGCCGGCTCGCTTATACAGCCGCGATATTGCCGCTTTTGCCTCCCCGAAGGGGACGCTAGATTGCATCAAAGCATTTGGACTCACCGATTTCCGTGATGATTTAGCAAAAATAAATGTGCCGACGCTCATTATTCACGGCGATTCGGATGCTATTGTGCCATTTGAAGTCAGCGGAAAACGTTCGCACGAAGCCATTGCAGGCAGCCGGCTTGCTTTAATTAAAGGCGGCCCGCATGGCGTGAATGCGACACATCCCGAAGCCTTCAATAAAGCTTTGATTGCTTTTCTGAACGAGTAAGAATAACAATAAGAATTAGGATACGGTCTAGCACATAAAAACCACTGAAAACCAACCGGCCCGAATAAGAGCTCGCTCTAGGCAGGTTGGTTTTCAGCGGTTTTTTATATGAAGGCTAGGTTATGTAAATAAAGCGAATTTGGTGCGGACTGAGATTCCGCTATTCTTGCTTTTGATACGATTTTAGGCCGTAAGCGGACAGGAAATCCGTTATAGCCCTCCTCATCCCGGCAAAATGGTCATTTGCAGCACATTAGCAGCGCCTGAGTCCGCAGCCTGCTGCATAACCCGTGATTCTATTGATATAGGGTCTGCTGTGTCCGCCAAATTTATTTTTGTACAGGGAGCAGACCTATGAAACGAGAAGCATGAAACGAGAAGCATACAACGAAAAGCAGGAAGCTGCCTTTCTTCAAGTTTTCATGTGATAGAGTGAATGGTATAATTTAGCTATAATGTGGATGAGGAGGATGGTGTGATCAAGATGAAAGCCTTGAAGGAGATTGGCAGCTGGGTAAGCACTTTCGGCATAGCAGTTGTACTTTCATTAATTATTGGCGTATTTGTTATTCAGCCTTATAAGGTTGATGGTCATTCTATGGACCCAACCTTGCAGGATAAGGAGCGAATTTACGTATCGAAAATCTCACATACGTTGTCCAAGCTTCCGGAATATGGCGATGTGGTCGTGATCGACAGCCGTGTGAGCAGAGAGCGGCATTTGACGGATGATCTATTGGAGCATCCGCTGCTTCAGCTTTTTATGAAAAATAAAACGAATGACAACGCTGTGTTTTATGTGAAAAGGGTGCTTGGCAAACCCGGCGATGTGCTGGAGTTTAAGGAGCATAAAACCTATCGCAATGGCGTGGCGCTGGATGAGCCTTATCTGAATGAAACGATGAATTTTGTTTCAGATAAACAATGGACTGTTCCTGAGGGGCATATTTTCGTCATGGGCGATAATCGCAATCATAGCAGTGACAGCAGGGAAATTGGATATATTCCGCTTAATCATGTGATGGGAGTTAAAAAGTTTCCTTAATTTTTTGTTTAAATCCTCTTCCTATTCGTGTAGCATCCATAACATAACTCTAAGGGCCCTCAAAGTGAGGGTTCTTTGCGATCTCCAAGACTTTGTCATTTTCCTGTCATTGGCATGGACTATACTAGAGCTAATGGGCATTTATCAAAATGATAAGGAATGAGGGAAAGCAATGAAAAAAGGTTCAATCATGAAATTAGGTTTGATTTTAACTTTGACTCTCAGTTTGTTAAGCGGTTGTATCACTTCGTCCAGCTCCATAACGGTCTCCTATAGTAATGGGCTGCCAGATACCTCGGAGCATGTATTTATACGTTATTCCGATGGAACGGTCACACAGGTACCGGATGTTAACGTAGGGGCAACATCTGTAGCTGTAAATACCTATGCCAATAAAACCATGATGGGTGGTTATGTGACTGATGGTCAGGTTAGCTGGATTCCCACTCGTTCATATTTCAGCCAATCCATAATGTTATCAGATATAAGCATGTATAAACCGACAGAGGCTGTCGATTATATTACTCTGGCTGAACCGCTGCATGCGGATGTCAATTTTCCGGATTATACAAGCGTCACTTTTTCTGTTTATGATGCGAATGATACGCTTGTGACGGGACGGACAGAAATATTTATTCAGACAAGCAATCCGAACTTCGTTTTTGTTGATATGGATACTGATCGTGCCTCAAGCGATACAACAACTGGAGGGATGTCCTCTAATACGACTAACGGACTTGTGAAGTTTTTAATTAAAAATAACAATGTTAATGTTCCTGTGAATTCGGCACAATTAGCGGTATACTCGGGTCCGAAATTGATTACGGACAACTTTTTTCATGTCGTAACAGATATTCAGGTCAGTGGGTCTGGAGGTATCGATTCTGTCGATGTGGGTCAATCCTTAGCGTTAAATGCGACAGTCCTTCCAGTCGATGCAGCTAATTCAGCGTTCGTCTGGTCTGTTGAGGACGGCACAGGCTCAGCGACGATTGATGCAAACGGGCTGTTGACGGCCGTATCGGCTGGAACAGTTACAGCGATAGCAACTGCCGTGGACGGTACAGGTATTGTAGGAAGCATGGACGTAACGATAAATGTGCCTGCAACACCGACACCGACACCGACGCCGACACCGACGCCGACGCCGACACCGACACCGACACCGACACCGACACCGACACCGACGCCGACACCAGAACCGACGCCAACAGCGACGCCTGTTCTGGTATCGACTATAGCTTTGACGGGGGAAGCCGTTGTTCAGACTGGCGGCAGCATTCAATTGGCAGCAGAAATTGCTCCTGTGGATGCCGCGGACAAATCGATCGTTTGGTCGGTTGAAAATGGTACAGGCACCGCAACTATTAACGCCAGCGGCTTATTGACGGGCGTATCCGCAGGTACGGTTACTGCGAAAGCAACAGCGGCCGATGGCTCGGCTGTATATGGCTCGCATGCGGTTGTTATTCAAGCATCATCGAGTGGCGGAAGCAGTGGAGGCGGCTCTTCGACTACGCCTGTAGCGACAGCCACTCCTACAGCCACGCCAGTGCCGACACCGGTGCCAGCATCTCAACTAGAGTTTAACGATAAAGTCGTCAAAATTGATGAAGTTATCACGGGCCTTGCGAAGCAAGTAGAGGAAGTTAAAGCTAATCCAACAACCGTCCAGTTTACGGATACCGGCTCCCACTGGGCGAATAAGACGGTTGACGTCTTTGTTAAGCTCGGTATCGTTAATGGATATGAGAACAATGCCTTCCGTCCGAATGCAAGCATTACCCGGGCTGAATTTGCGACTATCATTTCCAAAGTATTTGGCATAAATGGGCCTACCTTAGGCAGCAGCGAGCTAAACGATGTTTCGGGCCACTGGGCTGCAGCAGCGATTGGAAGCCTGCAAGCATCAGGCGTGATTTCGGGCTACAAGGACGGCACATTTAAGCCGAATCAGGAAATTAGCCGCGCCGAAATTATCGCAATCCTTGCTAAAATTATTGATCTTGATCGTGTGAATGCAGCAAATGCGCCTGCTTTCACCGACATTAATCAAGTGTGGAATAAGGAGCAAATTGAGAAAGCCGCGGTAGCTGGAATCGTCAGCGGGGCTGGCAACGGAACGTTCCAGCCGAATAATCAAGCGTCCCGCGCGGAAGCTTTGACGATGGTGCTGCATGTATTGCAATTGAATCCCGAGCTTAAAGCGCTTCTGGAAACCTTGTAGTCTAATGATTAAAAAAGAAACCAAGCAGCGCGTGCCGATCCTAGATCAGCACGCGCTGTTTGCATGCGTAAATAAGTGGGCGCAGCGATTTTCCTGTTGACCAAAGCCCTAGTTTCACTATATATTTGTAATACAGAACTTTAATTCTTATTACTAATATTTTAAGGAGGGTTATTATGAACCCCGCTTATCATTATGACGTTCACCTGCCGGAGCATGCGAGTGCAGGCCAAACATACCCTGTTATTTTCACCCTTCATGGGAAAGGTTCGAATGAGGCAAACATGCATGGACTTGTAGCACCTTTGGCGAACCAGTTCATCATCATTAATATCCGAGGCGATCTTAGGCTGGGTGCCGGATATCAATATTATGAGCTGAAGAGCCTAGGCAACCCGATTCGGGACATTTTTGACCGGGCGGTGCAGCAGCTTGAAGCATTTATTGAGTATGCGACGGAAAAATACCCGATAGATGCGAGCCAGCGTTATTTGCTGGGCTTTAGCCAAGGAGCGATTTTATCGATGACGCTTGCGCTTACGATGGGTAACAGGTTGAAAGGTATTGTTGCGCTGAACGGCTATGTACCTGAGTTCGTCAAAACCGAATATGTGCTGCAATCGCTGACAGACGTCTCGGTTTTTGTGTCGCATGGGGAATTTGATTCCGTGTTTCCGATTCGGATTGGGCACGAAACAGCAGATTATTTTCAATCGGTGACGCCGCATTTGACCTTTAAAACGTATCCGACCGACCATGGCGTATCGGAACAAAACCAGCTGGATTTTCTAGGCTGGCTAACTAACGATAAGGGGGAACAAACACAATGATGCCTGCCTATTTTTTCGCTCATGGCGCACCGTCCATTGTATTAGAGAATAATGGCTATACGGCTTTGTTGAAAAGCTTTAAGGAGCAGACGCCAAAGCCAAAGCCAAAAGCAATAGTTCTTTTCTCTGCCCATTGGGAGCAGGCGGTACAGACAGTTGGCGCTGCCCCAGTGTACAGCACGATTTATGACTTTTCTGGCTTTCAGGATGAGCTGTATCAAATGACGTATCCGGCAGAAGGCAAGCGCCAGCTCAGCGAGGATATTCAAGCCTTGTTCGCTGAGCATGGCATTCCAAGTGTGCTGGATGAGGAAAGAGGGCTTGATCACGGCGCTTGGGCTGTACTTAAGCTTCTTTATCCGGATGCGGATATTCCCATCATTGCGCTTTCGGTCAACCGCCATTTAAACAATGAGCAGCAATACGAAATCGGCAAGGCATTAGCTGCGCTTAGAGAGCAGGATGTGCTCTTAATTGGAAGCGGCGGCACCGTCCACAATCTAAGAAGGCTGAATTGGCAGTCGGAGGGGATTGACGAATGGGCAGAATCATTCGATAATTGGCTGCAGAGCAAGCTTGAGGCATGGGATCTCCCGGCGCTTTTCAACTATAGGGAACAGGCTCCCTTTGCGCAGGAGGCTGTGCCGACGAACGAGCATTTTATCCCGCTCCTGCTGGCTATGGGTTCGGGCGACAAGTTGCGTCAAGCATCCCTGATTCACCGCAGCTACCAGTTCGGCAATTTAAGCTTAAGCTGTTGGAAGTTTAACTAGTAAGCAGAAGCAGAAGAGAAGGCGAAGGTCATGACGGTTGGGACAAAGGCAGTGATCGACAGAGCGGTTATTTTCGCTCTCGCTGCCGTTTTTATTTTTCATCAGCTTACACACTTTGAGCCGCTAGTTTATGTGCTGGGTGGACTTTCCTTTTTGGCGGTGCTCCTGCTGCTGCCTAAGCTTAAGGGAGTAGCCCTGTGGCTTACTCTCTTTTTTATGACTGGCGGAATTGCTCTAATGCTGGTGCAGCATCAGGCTGCCGCCTATTGGTTTAAAGCCGCGAGCATGAATGCGACGTTGGTAACCTTATTCGTATTTGCCCCCTTGTTCGGCATTCCAGTAAGGCTGCCGGATTATGTCGCAGCGCTGAAAAGCTTCTATGAAACGCGCATGCGCAGCCATACAGCACTGTTCATCGGTACACAGCTTATGACGCATATAATGGGCGGGTTTATTAACGTTGGATCTATTCCCGTCGTCTATCACTTGGTGTTCGTTAAGCCGCGTTCAGGGCGCTTATCCGGGCTGCTGGCGAATGCCTTAAATCGCGGCTTTGGAGGCGCGATTTGCTGGTCGCCCTATTTTGCCGCAATGGCGCTAGTTACCTCGGCGCTCCGGCTCAACTGGTCAGCGCTCCTGCCCTATTTAATTGGGCTGTCGCTGATCAGCCTGCTGGTAAGTGTGGTTGTTGATTTCAAGCGGCTGCGAGCGAAGGATGAGGTAAGCGAGCTTGTGGCTGCGGAAGCAGGAGAGTGGAGCAAGGAAGCCACGGAAGCGGTCGAGAGTCAGAATGGACAGAGCAGCGAGAAGGATAACGGCAGACGGGCGTCCTTTCCGATTGGGCTCGGTATCTATTTGCTGATGGCGACGGCGGCAATCCTTCTGCTGGAGCAGCTGATTGATCTTCCGATGGTGCTGATTACCTGCATGGCGGCGGTCGTTTTTCCGCTGCTCTGGTGCCTTGCGAAAGGCGCACTGCCGACATTCCGGCAGGGACTGAAGAATCATTTAACCGTCACACTGCCCGCTTTGCAAAAGGAGATTACGCTGTTTTTAGCCGCCGGCTTTTTCAGCGGATCGATTAGCGCTACAGGCTTTGGGAATGTGATTCCCTCCCTGCTTGGGCATATCCCGCTCCCGATCGCATTATCGTTCTCGATTTTCACAATCGTTCTGATTGCTTCGACCTCGTTAATTGGACTGCATCCGATTGTATTAGTGACGATTCTCGTGAGCAGCATCGATCCGGCCGCTGTACAGATTAGCCCGATTTATTTCGCCGTATTGCTGCTGGGAAGCTGGGGGCTGTCCAATCCGATTTCTCCCGCTTCGGCGGTGAACAATTTGCTGGCGGGGCTTTTCAATAAGTCGGTATTCGAGCTGGCGAGGCCGAATTATATATTTGCCGCTGTTATGGGGCTGGCGCTGCTACTGTATTTAATGATGATTTGAATGAAATAAGGCATGAGACAATTTTTGAAGGAATAGCCTAGCGGAGCTGCTACTCCTTCAAAATCAACCCAAACAGCGCCACAAACACATAAGCCTGCTCCCGAGAAATAGTGCAATCCTTCAAATCCTCGGGGGCTACGGCAATCCCATTGAATTCGCAGGTGCTTAGATCAAGGCCAGCCAGCTTCGTATTTGAAAATTGAGCCTGGTCAATTTGGCATTGGGAAAGCTCAAGTTTTTGCAGCTTTGCAAAGCTGAAATCGCTTTTGCCCATCGAGCTATCCTGAAACGATACCTGCTTCATATCGGACATTCTAAAATTGGCGTAATCGGCCAAATTATCCTTCCAGACCATGTTTCGCAGCGTAGCGCCAGTCAAATTGATGCCGATCATTTTGCAATTTTTGAACACGGTCCGGTGGATAATGGCATCGCTAAAGTCGGCATTCGACAAATCGCATTTGTCGAAAATCACATCCGTCAGCTCGACCTCATTCAGCGCAGTCTCGGTAAAAGTGACATTTTTGAAAATAATTTTGTCGAAAATCACCTTGCGAGCCTGCTGCCCATCCCATACGCAATCCTGGATAATGCCCATTTCAAAAAAAGCATGAGATTGCAGCTCAGTCTGCTCCAGCACAGGCAGTTCAGCCGGCAGGATTGGTGCCTCAATCGCCATCGCTTTCTTCTTTTTACTCATACGATCATCTCCTAAACGTCTTCCAGCTGGTTTGTCCATATTCAACCTTTAAATATTCAATGGTGTCGAGTATAAAATATTGCGATAATCACTCGGCGTCATGCCCTCATAATGCTTGAAGGTTCGCAGAAACAGCTTATAATCGGAAAAACCGCATTCTCCGGCAATTTCCTTTACGCTCAAATTTGTGTTCAGTAGCTTCAGCTTCGCCCTGCTGATGCGCTGCGTCAAAATATAAGCTTTAATGCCCATCCCTTTCTCCCGTTTCACAACCTTCGAGATGTAATCCTTATTAAAGTTGAACACCTCTGCAATTTTACGGACATTAATGTCCAGATGCAAATGGGCATCGATCCACCTGCAAATGTTATCGACGATGGCGTGTGGGGCATGATTTTGCTGGTCAATCGTCCGCGTAAGCTCATTCAATAATAACAATAACGCGGCATTTGCCTCCTCAGCCGAAAAAGAAGAAACATGCAGCAGCTGCTTAAACAGCTGATTAATCGTCGAAGGCCCTTCAATGGGCACATGGGTTGGATAGCTCCGATATTGCTCCACCATCGTACCATAATGCACCCAATAAAAGCTGACGGGCGATTCGCTTTTCCGGTACCCATAATGCGTCAAGCCCTGTCTTAGAAGCAGCATATCTCCCGGGCGGACGACATACTCCCTGTCTTCCTCGGCGATGTACATTTCGCCCTCCAGCATCATAATAACCTCATCATGCAGTGTATTTCGTCTTATGTGCGACCAGTTGCCTTCGGATATGAATTTACCGCATAGGTAGTGACTCAGCTTTTCACTCATATAGACTGATTTATCCACCTTTTCTTTGATTATGAGCCTGATTATTTCGATTTTTATTTGATAAGATACTACCATGAATGATTCGTAAAGAATAGCAAATAGCTGATTTTAGGTCTAGGGAGGACTCGTAAATATGGCAAAAATAAATCAAGGCTTCGTCAGCCAAAGCGACGTATTGCTGCTTGACGGACTTTTTAAAACGTCACAAGAGGTTGGCGAGCGTTATCTGCACGCGCTTGATATCGACCGTTTCCTCGCCCCATGTTATGAGGCCCATGGTTTGACGCCCAAGCAGCCGCGGTACGAAGGCTGGGAAGCCAGAACGATCAGCGGGCATTCGCTCGGGCATTATATGTCGGCACTTGCCGTCACCTATCAGGCGACGGGCAACAAGACGCTAAAAGCGAAGCTGGATTATGCCGTATCGGAGCTTGCGGGCATTCAAGCAACAACAGGAAGCGGATATGTTGGAGGCTTGGTCGAAACGCCTTTTATCGAAGCCTTTAAAGGAACGGACATTGGCGGTTTTAGCATGAATGGGTATTGGGTTCCATGGTATAGCGTGCATAAAATTTATCAGGGCTTAATCGATGCTTGCACACTGACGGGAAATGAGGAGGCTTTGCGCGTTGTCAAAGCCTTTGCCGATTGGGCAGTCGAGGGACTGTCGCAATTATCGGAGGAACAAATCCAGCATATGCTGGAATGCGAGCATGGCGGCATGAATGAAGTGTTTGCACAGCTGTATGGTCTCACAGGACAAACCGTTTATCTGGAAGCAGCGATTCAATTTACGCATAAAGCCATTATTTCGCCGCTGGAGCAGGAGCGGGACGAGCTGCAGGGCAGGCATGCCAATACGCAAATTCCGAAGGTCATCGGTGTGGCTGGAATTTATGAACAGAACAAGAAGTATACCAGCTATCGCACAGCAGCCGAGTTTTTCTGGCATACGGTGGCTGGCAGGCGCTCCTATGTTTTTGGCGGGAGCAGTCTCTCGGAGCATTATGAAGCGATGGATATGGAAAGCTTGGGCATTAAATCGGCGGAGTCCTGCTGTACGCATAATATGCTGGAGCTGACCCAATATTTATTTGGCTGGGAGCAAGACAGCGCGTATATGGATTATTATGAAAATGCCTTGTACAATCACATCCTCGGCGCGCAGGACCCGGATAACGGCAATAAAACCTATTTTGCCTCGACGCTGCCGGGCCATTTCAAAATTTACGGCACCCACGATTCCGCTTGGTGGTGCTGTACGGGAACGGGCATGGAAAACCCGGGGAAATATGCCGAGGCGATTTATTTTGAAAATCAGGATGATCTGTATGTGAACTTATATATCGCCTCCGAGCTGGAATGGAAAGCCAAAAAGCTAGTCATCAGGCAGGAAACAAGCTTTCCGTATTCGGACACGGTGAAGCTTGTTATTGCTGAGGGAACGGCAGAGGCTAATCTTAAGCTGCGCGTGCCATCCTGGCTTTCGGGTGAGATGGTAGCGGTCGTCAACGGCGAGCACAAATATGTTGAAAATCAAGCCGGCTACTTGACCATCAGTGGCACATGGAGCAAGGGGGACCAAATCATTCTCACGCTGCCGATGGCACTGAGAAAGTACACCGCGAAGGATAGCGCAAGCAAGATCGCCTTTCTTTATGGGCCAATCGTGCTTGCGGGCAAGTTTGGCAATGAAGGTCTTCCAGAGGATACAATCGTGGATGAGACAGCGTTAAGCACGAAGACGGCGGATGTGCCTGTGCTATGGACGGAAAGTGAAAATTTATCCGATTTCATCACCCTGCGGGACGCTGCTACGCTAACGTTTGATATAGCGAAAGAAGTGACCTCCGATGGAAAAGGGGCTACGCTTATTCCTTTCTACGCCTTGCATCATGAGTTTTATACGCTGTATTGGAATTTGAATGACGAGGGCGATGCGTTCGAGAAGAAGCTGAATGAGGTGACCATCGATAGTGTAGAGCCGGACGGTCAGCAGGATGAGATCGGGCATCAGCTTCAAGGCAACTGCTTGACGAGTGCCTATAATGGATCATTCACGGATAATCAGAACAAACTGCACATGTGGAGAGAAGCGTTTGGCGTGAGCGATGCATACTTCAGCTACCGCCTCGCGGTTGATGGCGCGAACAAAAATCATCTTTGCGTAGCTTATTGGGGTGGCGATTATTTCCGATTCGAGCATGAAGGCAAGTCGTATAATCGCGAGTTTGAGGTGCTGGTCGATGATGAGATCGTCGGAGAGCAGACGATCCATTGCAACAAAATCGGGCATGTTTTTTATGTAACCTATGAAATAGCAGAGGAGCTTACACGAGAGAAGAACAGTGTCATTGTCACGTTTAAAGCAAAGTCGCCTGTGAGCTGTGCGGGTCGCGTTGCGGGAGTTAGAACGACAAGTGCGGTAGTCAGCCCGTAAGGCTGCGGTACAAAAGCAAGTCAAGCAACCGGCGCCATATGAGGCTCCGGTTGTTTTGTCGTTTTCACCGATTGGATCATAGATACGCTAATTGTGAAAATGGCTCAGTGAAAACAGTTCGATGTAAATCGAACATTGAAACTTCGCCTCCAGTATGTTATTTTCTTAAATACAACTACGGCTGTGTTATGCAAAATCTTTATGGTAGCTCGGGCGACCCGAATGCCGCCCGTTAAAATGGATATATTATTTTAAAACGAGGAAGAAGGTTTTTGAATCATGAACCAAACTTTAAATAACCAGATGATCGTTTTGGCAGCACGGCCTGAGGGCATGCCGACAGAACAGCATTTTGCGATGAAGGACGCAGCGGTGGAACAACCGGCAGAAGGGCAGGTTATCGTACGCAGCCTGTATTTATCTGTTGATCCATATATGCGGGGACGAATGAATGACAGCAAGTCGTACATCCCTCCATTTGCCTTGGGTGAGCCGATTGTAGGCGGTGTTGTGGGCGAGATTGTCGAATCGAACTCCGAGCAGTTTGCAGTTGGGGACAAGGTGCTCGGCATGCTGGGCTGGAAGCTGTACAATGTCGTGGATGCCGCCAGCGTTCGCAAGGTGGATGATCAAGTGGCGCCATTATCGGCCTATTTAAGCGTTTTGGGGCTTACAGGGCTGACTGCCTATTTCGGTCTGCTGGATATTGGACAGCCTAAGGCGGGAGAAACCGTCGTCGTATCTGGCGCTGCAGGCGCAGTCGGCATGATTGTTGGGCAAATTGCAAAGCTCAAGGGCGCTCGTGTCGTCGGCATCGCGGGTACGGATGAGAAGACCAGCTATTTGAAGCAGGAGCTTGGCTTTGACGAAACGATTAACTACAAAACGGTCGGCGATCTAGGCAAAGCGCTGGAGGCGGCATGTCCGAATGGAGTCGACGTTTATTTTGATAACGTAGGCGGCGACATCTCCGATCAGGTGATGCTTCTGCTGAACACGCATGCGCGTATTCCGCTATGTGGTGCAATTTCCTCTTACAATAGCAAATCGGGCGACATTGGCCCCCGGATACAGACGCAGCTGATCAAGACGCGCTCGCTTATTAAAGGCTTTGTGCTCGGCGACTACGCCGACCGCACGGCGGAGGGTATTCAGGCGCTAGGACAGTGGCTTGGCGAAGGCAAGCTGAAATACGAGGAGACGATTGTCGAAGGCTTCGACAAAGTGCCTCAAGCGTTTCTGCAGCTGTTTGAAGGCAAGAATATGGGGAAAATGCTGGTTAAGATTCCTTAGGAAAAGCACAGCTCTCAAGAAGGCACCGACAAGGTATCGACAGTAATGTCGGTGCCTTTTCCAGCTTTTTTTCTTCGTTACGGTCTATTAAAGGTAAAACGGGTATGATTATTGAAAGTTTATGTAGGTGCTGGCTGGAAAGAAGCTAAATACAAAACATTTTACCTATAGGGGAGGGACGCTATGCGTTTAGTGTTAGCATTAATAGTCTCTATTTTATATCCATTACTAATTTTTAAATTGTTTGTTCTAGTCCAAACAAAGCTGAGCCTTAGACTATATTGGGCGATCGTTCCGCTTTGTCTAGTCATAAGCTTTATTAGCCCGTATTTGTACTACTACATATATAGCCCAGGTATCGTATTTTCATTAGAAGCAATAGTCAGCTATTCGATGAAAACGGGATTTGTTATTTTTTTAGTTGTCCCTTCTCTGTTATCGGGAATTGTCTGTACCGTAATGGGTTATTTTCGGGATACTTAGCATTTAAAAATATCAAATACGTCTCTGATGTTAAGGGAGGAACCCAAATGAAAGATAAGCCATACACGCTTTGGATTGAAGCGGAGCAATGGGAAAACGACTGGGATATCCAGAATGACAACACCGATGCTATCGTCACATTTGAAAATGGGACAAGATGGGTCGCTTCTTTTTACACTTACACCAATATACAGACGCTTGCTGCGAAAAACCGCGAAACTGGCGAGTACCTATCTGGAAAATATCTCTGGGGCAGCGATATGCTGCTAGTCGACGAGTGCAGCCGCTTACGTATTGAGGAAGTCATCCATCATCTAATCGCTGAGGAAAAATTAGAGCGTATTTTTGCTCAATGTGAGGATTACTCAGACGAATAATGAGCGCTCAGTCGTAGTATTCATACGTGCTCCATGCTATCATAAAGAAGAAAAGAAGCAGCTTTTACAGCAATACCATACTAACGGAGGTGTTTTATGAAAGCGCTATTTATTGGAGGAACGGGCACGATTAGTTCTGCCATTACGAAGCAGTTAGTAGAGAGTGGATGCGAGCTTTATCTTTTGAACCGGGGAACTAGAAACGCTGATTTGCCGGCAGGTGTACATAGCATTAAAGCCGATATTAATAATGAGGAGCAGGTGGCGGCGCTTATTGCCGATCTGTCATTTAATGTAGTAGCGGATTTCATCGCCTTCAAGCCAGAGCAGCTGGAGCGCGATTACCGACTATTCAATGGAAAAACCAAGCAGTTTATGTTTATCAGCTCAGCTTCAGCCTACCAGACACCGTTGTCGGATTATCGCATCACCGAAGGAACGCCATTATCCAATCCCTATTGGGAATATTCCCGCAACAAAATAGCATGTGAAGAGTATTTGACCAAACAGTACCGAGAGCATGGCTTCCCAATCACGATTGTAAGGCCAAGCCATACGTATGACGAGCGCTCGATACCGCTGGGCGTGCATGGCAATAACGGAAGCTGGCAGGTCGCAAGGCGTATGCTTGAAAATAAACCGGTCATCATCCACGGCGACGGCACTTCCCTATGGACGATGACGCATAACAGCGATTTTGCCAAAGGCTTCATCGGCCTGATGGGCAATATTCATGCCATTGGCGAAGCCATTCATATTACGTCGGATGAGTCGGTTACCTGGAATCAAATTTATGAAATCATCGCGGATGCGCTCGGCGTGAAGCTGAATGCGGTGCATGTGTCTTCTGATTTTCTGGCTGCGAGCAGCAAGTATGATTTCCGAGGCGGCTTGCTGGGCGACAAGGCGAACTCCGTCGTCTTTGACAATGCGAAGCTGAAAAGACTCGTTCCTGAATTTGTAGCTACGACGCGGCTTGATCAGGGCATCAAGCAGACAGTTGCCCATATTCTGACCAATGCTGAGCATCAGAAGGAAGACGAGGAATTCGATCTCTGGTGCGATAAAGTGGTGAATGCTCTGGCTGCTGCCGAGAAGGCTCTAGCCGAATAGCTCAATTGAAGCGGCTGCTTCAGCATGATGCTTGTTTCTCATGCTGGAGCAGCCAATTTTTTCGAGATAGTCCGCCTCCGTAGCCGCCCAATTCACCATTCGAGTTAATAACGCGATGGCAGGGGATGAGGATGGCCAGCTGATTGGCTCCATTGGCCTGAGCGACCGCACGAAAGGCTGTCGGCTTTCCAAGTGCGACCGAAATGTCAGCGTAGGAGCGGGTTTCACCCGGCGGTATCTGCATCAGCTGTGCCCACACGCTTTGCTGAAACGGCGAGCCTAATAAAAATAGCGGCGTCTTAAATTCCGTCAATTTCCCGTCAAAATAAAGCGCCAGCTCCCGTTCAATAGACTGAATGGATGCGGTTGTGCCGGGAATGATCGCGGATTTGGTTCTTTTGCGAAGCCGCTCGACCTCGCGCTCAAGGCCTCTCCGATCGACAAACTCCAATAAATACAAGTGCTGCTCGTCGCCAATGGCCATCATCGGGCCGAGCCGTGTATCGATCCAAGCCGCTTTCAGCACCTTGCCATCCTCCAACAAGGTAGGAGCAGCCCCCATAATGCGGGAAAAAGCATCGCGAAAGCCGCTGCTGGATTCATAGCCGGCGTTAAGCTGCGTATCCATAACCGATTGGCCAGATCTAATGTTCTTCAAGGCGATTCCCATCCGGCGGGCGCGGGCATATTCGACGAAGGTCATGCCGAAGCGCTGCTTAAATTGGCGGCGCGCTGTTGATTCATCGACGGATAAGTTTTTGAAATCTTGACCCTTCCAGCGTTTTTCCGGGTTTTGTTCTACCGCTTCAACGAGCAGGCGAACAACCTCTGACACCTGATTCGGATGGGAAAGCGGCTGGCAGCGCTGGCAAGGACGGAAAGACGCAAGCAGCGCCTGCTGCGCCGTTTCATAAAACTCGCAGTTTTCAAACTTGGGCTTGCGAGCCGGGCAGGTTGGCCGGCAAAATACCCCGGTCGTTTTGACGCCAACATAAAAAACGCCCTCATATTCAGTATTTTTCTCCACTAAGGCCTGATAGCATTCGGGATAACGTTCAACAGGTATCATGGCGCTCGCCCCTCCCTTTTCTGATGGATTTTATTATATAGCTTCAAGGCAGCCGTTGCAGCCGAAAATCAGGCATTGATTTTTCTATGCAGAGGTGCAGCATGGTTTTTTGAAATATAAGAATTTATAAGTTGTAGCTTATAAATAGGACTTATATTTCACCGCGAAACGGCAGCTTTACCGCCGGAGGATGGCTTCAGCCGTTTACGCTTGCTATTTTCCCGTTTATAATAAAACTTCAAGGTAAAGTCGTAACGATTATAGTAACAGGAATGGAGGGCATGAATACATGTCTAGCTTGCCAAATTGTCCACAGTGTCAGTCAGAATATACATATGAGGATGGGCTGATGCTCGTTTGCCCGGAATGCGCGCATGAATGGAATGAGAATGCACAGGATAATGCCAGTGAAGATGAGAAGGTTGTAAAGGACTCGAACGGCAATGTGCTGAGCGATGGTGATTCAGTCACGGTCATTAAAGATTTGAAGGTAAAAGGCAGCTCGCTCGTTGTCAAAATTGGCACCAAGGTCAAAAACATCCGTCTCGTCGACGGCGATCATGATATTGATTGCAAAATTGACGGTTTTGGCGCAATGAAGCTGAAATCGGAGTTTGTTAAAAAAATATAGAGTGGAAGCAGGAGGGATCTTACGATGGAAATAGGGATTAGTACGTTTGTTGAAACCTCGCCAGATGTAGAAACAGGAGAGGTGATGAGCCATGCCCAGCGTATACGTGAAGTCGTTGAAGAAATCGTGCTTGCCGATCAGGTTGGGCTTGATGTTTATGGAGTAGGGGAGCATCATCGCGAGGATTATGCGGCTTCCTCTCCAGTCGTTATTTTGGCGGCAGCTGCTGCACAAACGAAGCAGATTCGTTTGACGAGCGCGGTTACGGTGCTGTCTTCTGCTGATCCTGTGCGCGTATTTCAGGATTTTGCTACGCTGGACGGCATTTCAAATGGTCGTGCGGAAATTATGGCAGGACGTGGCTCCTTCATTGAATCGTTCCCTTTGTTCGGCTACGATCTGGACCACTACAATGAGCTGTTTGATGAAAAGCTGGCGCTGCTGCTGAAAATTCGCGAATCCGAGAAAGTAACCTGGGCAGGTGGTCACCGCCCAGCCATTAACAATCTGGGCGTTTACCCGCGCCCTGTTCAGAACCCGTTGCCGGTGTGGATTGGCAGCGGCGGCAACCAGGAATCGGTTGTCCGTGCTGGCCTGCTCGGCCTGCCGCTGGTTCTCGCTATTATCGGAGGCAGTCCGATGAATTTTGCGCCGCTGGTGCAGCTGTATAAGAGAGCCGCCACTCATGCGGGGCATGATGCCTCGAAGCTGCCTATCGCATCGCACTCTCACGGCTTTATTGCGGAGACGACGCAGCTTGCAGCGGACACGTTTTTCCCTTCGACGCAAGCGGTTATGAATGTGCTCGGCAAAGAGCGGGGCTGGGGGCATTATGACCGTTCCAGTTTTGACGCTGCTCGCAGCATTGAAGGCGCACTTTACGTAGGCGATCCCGAAACGGTTGCCCGCAAAATCATTAACCTGCGCAAGCATGTCGGCATTACAAGGTTTTTGCTGCATACGCCGCTGGGCACAATGCCGCATGAGGACGTGATGAACGCGATCAAGCTGCTTGGTACGGAGGTTGCACCGCGTGTGCGCGAAGAAATTGCCAAGTGGGAAGCGGAAAACGAAGGAAAGACGAACTAAAAGCGAACTTAAGCCATATCAAGGCAGCGACATGCATAAGGCAAGAAGAGAAGGAATCCAGGGAAACCTGGGTTCCTTTTTGTTTTTATACGGTTGGTTACCCGCAAGGAATTAGAATAACTGTACCGCATTTCTCGAGAGAGGTATGTCTAGGCTTATTAATAGCTGACCACTAGTTCGGCCATGTTTTTATCTTTCTCTGACCAGCGTTCTCTGTTTTCCTTCAGTTCCTTTAAATGTTCTTCTACATTATCTGGAGTAAGTTTTGATCCGAAATAGGAAGGAACTTGCTCATCATGAAGGTTCAGCATGCGTTCCAACATGAGGTTGCCTATTTTTTTTGAAAAATGAGAAAGGTCGTTGTAGTTTTCCCCTGTTTGCAGCGAACTTGTAGAAATATCGTGGTAGCCAGAGAAGTCCCATATGGGGGCGATACTGACCAGTTGTCGTTTCCATTCTTCATATTGTGGCCACAGGCCGTTTTGCCAATAGGTTTCTAAAACAATTGCATGAACCGGGCTGATGTAGAGGTAGAGTTGCAAGTGATTTTGCTCGCATAGTTGGATTATTCTTTTTAAAACATCCAGGCTGTTTGATGATAGCTCCAGCGTAGTTGGAAGAATATTTAATGTGCCTTCATTAATATTATCAGGATAAACATATTTCTCATCAAAGCTGCCATCCTGCAAATAACGGGTTTCTGAATAGGCAGTAGTGTGATTATGGTTGTCCGACCATATTTTCCAGCTTTCTGTAAGCGCTGGCTCAGATAATAAGGTAGAGAAGTAGTCCGTAATATACAAGGGGCTAGTCAAGCGCTTCTCAACATAGTTGGCATGATCGGCTAGCTGATCATCAAAGACTTCAAAATCTAAACCAAGGTAAACGGTGTTTAGCTGCGGGTTAACCTTAAGCATATATTTAAGATATTGATAGCTTGAATAAGGAGTGGCAGCAGGAAGACCTAGGTTATAGGTAACCTCACCAGTGAGTGATTGAATAAAGGCAGGGTCGAGCCTCATCGCTCTTGACGTTCCTAGAACAATGGCCTGTGGCTGTAATCGCTTGCTGTGATAGGTTTTAAATTGGTAGGGATCCTTATTGATGCTTTTTCGGTAATTGTAGCTTTCCCCGGAAAAATGGTATAGCCCATACGGATCAATGCAATAATTAATGAAGGCTGTTAGAAGCAGCAGCAGGGCGGTTGCAGTTAAAGCGGACAATGTCCATCGTCTATCATTTTTCATAGCATTCACCTTAAAATTTGAAGTATAGGAATTCGGATATTTTGGTTAGATTTAATAGAGCATACACAAGAATTAGGATGAAGAAGAGAGCATGAAAGAAATTGGGCTTAAAGGCCGCCATCTTCTCTGAGCTATTTTTAAAGCCTAATACAATTATAAATCCTAACCCAATCAAGGCTGCATATCTCCAATCCTCATTAATCGGGGTTGGAATAAATTGTAACCCATAGGAAGCAAGAGGGGACAGCAGGCCTGACAGTTCAATCGGTAACGTGAAGCCCTGAAAACCAAATAAAGCTTTGAAGAACAACAGAGCCTGCTGAAAGCTCTCCATTTTAAAGAAAACCAAAGTTAGGTTTAAATAGCTGAAAGTAAGCATCCAAGCGAGAATAGTGGGAAGTTTAATCTTGAATTTGCTCCATGTACGATAGACGACAACTCCAAGTCCTACAAGCAGCCCCCATACGACGAAGTTCCAACCCGCTCCATGCCAAATACCGCTTATTAAGAACAAAGTCATTAGGCTAAGATTGACTTGCGTGGTCGAGGATAGTCGAATTTTCCATCTCGGCATTACTTTTCTAGTAAAGAAGCGGTTCATTGGAAAGTATACATATTCATAGAGAAAATGAGTTAACGTAATATGCCAGCGAGAGATCAAATCTTGAAATTGGGTCGCTTTATATGGCGAATTGAAATTGATGGGCAGCTTAATGTTGAAAAGCAGAGCTAGTCCAATTGCCATATCTGAATAGCCGCTAAAGTCAAAGTACAGCTGGAACGTGTAGGATAAAATGAGAGCCCATGCATCGAAAAAGCCAATGGTATCGAGATAGCCCATACCGCTGCCTACCGTTATTGCAAATTGATCCGCTAATATGACCTTTTTGAACAATCCAATGGAGAAAATAAACAGACCTCGGGAAATGTTTTCGTAATTTATTTTGTGATTGTGCTCGTTTTGAAACTGGGGCATCATGATTTTATGATGGACAATGGGACCAGCAATAAGATGCGGAAAAAACGTGACGAATAAGGCGTAATTCATAATACTGTAATTTTTTACCTTGCTTTTAAAGCAATCTACGATAAAGGTGATTTGCTGGAAGGTGAAGAAGCTGATAGCCAAGGGTAATGCAACATGGAGCAGCGATATATGGGTAGAGAAGGCGAAATTGAAATTAGAAATTAGAAAATCGGTATATTTGAAATAACCTAACAAGCTTAAATTAAATAGAATGCCTATAACGAGCACAGTCTTTTTTTTATGAGTAGTTAAAAACCTTCCTAAGAAAAAGTTAACTAGCATGGATACAAAAAGAATGGGCAGATAGCTGGGATTCCACCAGCCGTAGAAGAAGATCGAACAGACTGCTAACCATGACCTTGAGATGGAGGGGGAAGCAATCGATGAGAAAAGAAAATAACCACCAAAAACGAGAGGCAAAAAGCCGAAAATAAAAACGGGTGAATTAAAAAGCATCGAGGCGCACATCCTGTTACAGTCTATTTGGGGTCAATAGAGCATGGAGAGTTACTATATTGTTTTCCAAATTATAAGTTAAATTCATTAACTATTAAAGCATTATTATTTTTAAGTGCAAAGAGTCTCTGCTGTTCTCAGTTGCAGAGGGTCTTTTTAGTATGCAGAATAAAGCCGAAAAAGCCCCTGTGCAGAAGATGCCAGTCCGCCGCGATGGCTTGGTGTGTGGTAGTACATAATTTCATGTCATATCGGCTTCTAATTAAATTCAAACCCTTCTTGTAAGGGGTATTTGAGAATATGTATAGATTCCCATTTTTCGAACATATTAAAATCAGCAAACCTATAAGGAGGCAGAAGCTTTGACGAATCCAAAAGCATTTCCAACGTTTCCAGAGGCGTATTGGCAGGCTTCTTGCGACACGCTTCAAGAATTCCCTGCGTTAAAGCACAATCACGAAACAGATGTTGCTGTAATTGGCGGCGGGATCTCGGGTATCACCACGGCATATGTTCTCGCAAAGGCTGGTTTTAAAGTTGCATTGATTGAGGCCGGCAGGCTTCTGAATGGCACAACGGGCCATACGACCGCCAAAATCACCGCCCAGCACGACCTGATCTATGATGAATTAATCCAGCGTGAAGGAAAAGAAAAAGCCTTGCTCTATTACCAGGCCAATACGGATGCGCTGCATTTTATTCAATCAACGGTCGAACAGCTTCATATCGATTGTGGCTTTGAGGAACAGGACGCCTGTATATACACGAACACGGACAGCGGACTCTCTCAATTGGAGAAAGAGCTTGAGGCCTATAACACATTGGGCATTCCCAGCTCTTATCATAAAAGCATTCCACTGCCCATTCCTGCGCTAGGCGCCCTAACGATGCCTCAGCAGGCACAGTTTCACCCCCTGCGTTATTTGGCTGCTCTCGTAAAGGAGTTCGTGAACACAGGTGGAGAGGTTTTCGAGTATACAACAGCCGTTGATATAGAAAATGGATCAATGGCAAAGGTCGTCACAAGAGATGGCCATCATGTAAGCTGCCGTTATGTGGTTAGCTGTACCCATTTCCCGTTCCATGACGGAGGCGGGTTTTATTTTGCAAGAATGCACGCTGATCGCTCCTACGTTCTCGGTGTTAAATTAGACGAAGCGTATCCGAGCGGCATGTATTTGAGCGCTGATGAGCCCAAACGTTCTATTCGCAGTGTGCAAACCGGCAATGGGGACAGATTGGTTCTTATTGGAGGCCAGAGCCATAAGACGGGACAAGGCATATGCACCATTAATCATTATGAAGCCTTGCAGCAGTTTGCCGCGGAACATTTCAAGCTCAAGGAGATCAGCTATAGATGGTCTGCGCAGGATCTTGTCACAGGAGACAAAATACCATTTATTGGACCGTTAACAAGCTCCGTTTCCAATGTGTATGTCGCCACGGGATATCGCAAATGGGGAATGACAACGGGAACGGCCGCTGCTCTCCTGCTTAGAGATTTGCTGCAAGAGAAGGAGAGCCCCTATATAGAGCTGTATTCTCCTTCACGATCGATTAGCTGGCACACGGTACAAAAGCTGGTCTCTGACAATGCCGATGTAGCCAAGCATTTAATAGCAGGCAAGCTTGAAATGGTTTATAGAAAGCCAGAAGACCTGCTAAAAGATGAAGGGGGAGCTATCACGCTCCATGGCCGAAGAGCGGGTGGTTACCGAGACAAGGAGGACCAGCTTCACCTGGTCGATACCACGTGTACGCATATGGGCTGTGAGGTCGAGTGGAATGATGGGGAACGCACATGGGACTGTCCATGCCATGGCTCGCGCTTCTCCTATGAAGGCGATGTTATGGAGGGGCCTGCCAAGCAGCCGTTGACACGACTGCACTTGTAACCGGCAGTCCATCAATCAAAGCAAATTCAGCACTGGCCGATCTCATACAGGTCGGAGCCCTAAGAGTCTTTGCCGTTCGCAGCGGCAGAGGCTCTTTTTAACATGCTGCAGAAAGCCGATGTAAAAAAGCCCCCGCGCAGGAGATGGCAGTCCGGCGCGAGGGCTTGGTGTGTGGCGGTCAACCTTTGACCGCGCCAGCTGTAAGGCCGCTGACGATGTATTTCTGTGCGAACAGGTAAAGGACGAGCACAGGGATAGAGGTCATAACCAGATCGGCGAAGATCAGGTTCCAGTCCCGGCTGTATTTTCCATAAAAATTGTAAACGGATAGCGGCATTGTCCAGTCGGAGCTGTCTGTGAGGAAATAAAGCGGAATCGTAATATCATTCCATACCGACATAAACACCATAATCGCTACAGTCGCATTCACCGGAACAATAAGCGGTGTAATAATGCGGAAGAATACAGCAAGCATGCTTGCGCCTTCCAGGAAAGCTACTTCATCGAGCGCCCTCGGTATTGATTTGATAAAGCCGCTATACAGAAACACGCTGAACGCGACGTTCAAAGCGGCGTAAATGAAAATAACGCTTGTAATGCTGCCGTAGAAGCCCAGCCATTGTACGACACGAATCGTCGTAATGATCGACATAGGAGCGATAAGTCCCATAAAGAAAAACATATACAGGAAGCTCGACAGCTTCGATTCTCTCCGCACCAGAATGAAAGCGGCGGCTGAAGAGGTAATAATGTTGACGATGGAAGATACGCCGGTAATCAGCAGGCCATTCAGGAAGGCACGGCCGAGGCCGCCTTCTTTAAAAACCTGCGTGTAGTTGGAGAACATCCACTTGTCCGGAAGCGCGAGCTTAAAGCGCAGCACCTCAGAGCTGGTCATAAAGGAACCGAAAATCATAATGAGCAGCGGCACAATAATGATCAGGGAAGCGACCAGCAGAAAAATTTCGACGATATAGTTGCGAAGCGCAAGTTTTCGTGTATAACTCATTATTCAGCAACCTCCTTACGACGCATGAAGATCAGCAGCGGAATGGATATAACGGTAACCGCCGCGAACAGCAGCGTATTGATTGCCGTACCCATACCCCAGCTGCCTTCTCCGAAAGAACGGAGAATAATCGTTCCGACAACCTGTGAAGCGTTGCCCGGTCCGCCGCCAGTCAGGACGAAGACTTCGGAAAATACTTTCAAGCCGCCGATGAGCGTCAGCATGAGATTGATATTAATGGCGGGCAGCAATAACGGGAGCGTAATTTTGCTGAATGTGCTCCATGCGCCTGCGCCGTCAATCGTCGCTGCTTCATAATACTCCTTCGAAATGGACTGGAGTCCAGCCAGATAGATGGCCATTTGGAATCCGGTGTGCTGCCAGATGGAGACCAGGGCAACGGTCCATATAACAATAGTAGGATCGGTCAGCCACGATTGGCCAATGACACCCAGACCGATTGCTTCCAAAAATTTATTGATAGTGCCATCTGTGCGCAGCATTGGTGTGAACACAATACTGATAACCAGAACGCTTAAAATCGACGGCGAGTAAAAAATCGCGCGCAGCAAATTTTTGGATTTCAGTCGCATGTTCAAACCAATGGCTAAAGCGATACCGAGCACGTTTTTTCCGATAACCGTAACAATCGCAAAAATAAAAGTATTTTTAAGGGCTAGAACGAGCGTCTTATCTGAAAAAATTTGTTCGAAATTGTCCAAGCCGATAAATTTAAGCGTTTCGCGGTCAAGCCGCCAGTCCGTAAAGGAGTAAAACAAGCCGATGAGGGCGGGTAATACGAAAAAAATACAATAAATGAATAGGGCCGGCCATATTAGATAATAAGGATATAAGCTTTTTGTCTTCATCTGTAATCACGCTCCATAACAGCTTGGGGCAGAATAAAGCCCGAAAGGACTTTATTCTGCCTAGTGTTCCTTCAATTAAAATCCGGCAACGCCTTTATCTTTCATAAGCTGTGCAAACTTGTCGTTCCATGCAGACAATACTTCTTCCGGTGTTTTGGCACCGGCAAACTGATCCTGCAGGTTTCTGTAAAGCTCGCTGCGGTCAACCAGCATATGCGCATCTGTAGTCAGAACGGTTTTCTTCGGTGTAATGTAGTTATCTACGATTTCTTGCTTGTAGTCCGGCAGCTTAGGTGTCGTCACATCGTTGAAGTTGGAAACATAACCCTGTGCATCAACAATTTTTTGTGCTTGCTCTTTGGTTGCGATGAACTCAAGGAATTTTTTAGCTTCAGCCATATGCTTCGCTTTTTTAGGAATGAACAGCTGTCCACCGAGCGGGCTTGCGCCGAGGCTTGCATCTTTGGAAGAAGGAATCGCGAACAGTCCAAGGTGGATGCTAGGATCTTTTTCCGCTACGTTCTCAATCAGCCAGTCGCCCATGAACATCATCGCTACTTCTTTGTCCAAAAATTTACCAACGGCCATATCGTAGCTGTCGCTCAGAATATCAGGGTTGGTGTAGCCTTTTTTGAACACTTGGTACTGCTGGTCCAGCAGCGCTGCGAACTCCGGGATGTCTGTCCATTTTTTCTTGTTGCTGTTCAGATCATCGAACAACGTTGGATCATTTTTCGCTGCATAATCCGCGAATGCTGCTCCCGGCCAGATGTTGGCTGCCCAGTTATCCTTGAAAGGCATGAATACCGGTGTAACACCGCTTGCTTTAATCGCTTCGCATACCGCAAGGAACTCTTCGAAGGTTGTCGGGATCGACAGGTTCAGCTCCTTGAACATATCCTTGTTGTACACAACGCCTTGCATGCCTGTGTCTTGACTGACATGGAAGCTGTATACATGATCATTAGCCGACAGTACGTCTTTGTTCAATAGACGGCTAACCCATGGCTCGCTATCCAAAATTTCAAAGTTGCGCTCCAAGTTCAGGTCGGTTACGGCGCTAGCCAGGTTGTACTGAATAATATCTGGAGTTTCATCAACAGCCAGCTTGGTTTGCAGCACGGTTGCTGTCTGCTCAGCTGGAAGCAGTTGAAGATTAACTTTAATATTGGTCTCTTTCTCAAAAGCATCAAGAAGGTCTTGCGCTACAAAAGCGGAGTCCTGCGAGCTTTTCGAAATCGCCAGCTCCAGCGTTACTTTACTGCCGCTGCTGCCGCTTCCTCCGTTGGTTGCTGTACCGGCTGGGCTATTGCTGTTTGATCCGCATGCCGCCAGTGACAAAGCCAGTAAGCTTGCGATGACGCCCGTTGCAGCTTTTTTCATCTTGTGATTCATGTTTAAATCCCCCCGTATTGAATTGTATGTGAATCATTCTGAATGCGGTTACAGGTTCGATTATAGACTTTAAAGCAGGGTAGGTACATGTTTGCCATTTACCTTTCATGTGTAATATTCTGAACCATTCCCCGCTTGTCCGCCTGTATCCGAAATGGTACAGTAGGAGCATTAAAGCGTGTGAGGGAGGAATATAGCTGGCTATCATGAATCGCAAGTTCGGTAAAAACCC
Source organism: Paenibacillus sp. R-74696 (assembly GCF_055814915.1). Taxonomy (NCBI): domain Bacteria; kingdom Bacillati; phylum Bacillota; class Bacilli; order Caryophanales; family Paenibacillaceae; genus Paenibacillus; species Paenibacillus sp. R-74696. The sequence continues at coordinate 74,267 of NZ_JBPULM010000018.1, read as the reverse complement.
ATTTCCAGCGAGTCTGCAAACCAAGTTTTTTCTAACGTTCGTGGTGCTGCTGCTTATCGTGCTTGGCAGCTTTCTGGTCTATGTCAACCTCGTCGTCATTCAACCGCTTAAAGAGAAAACGGAAAATGAAAAGCTGATGTCAGCAGAGAAGGTCAGCGATCAGCTCGATATTTATATCGATAGCCAAAATCAGCTATCTCAACGTATTTTGTCCAATAAAGATGTTTATATTTTGCTTGCCGATGATGCGGCTTCTCAAACCTTTGAAGGCTTGTCCCGCAGCCGCAAGCTGAAGGATATTATGTTTCAGGCGATCGGGCCGAGCTTGAACATTCAGGATATGATTATTTACAATCTCGAGGGCTCTGCCCTGGTCTCTTATATTGGCTACGACCGGACGCCGCCTTCTTTAAAGCCGCTGCTGGAAGACAGCGAGACTTTAGCAATCTGGAGCAGAAGCGGTTATTTGCTCAATCGTGAGCAGGCAGGGAAAGTCTCCTTTATTCGCCCGATTATCAATCAAAATGGGGAAATTTTCGGTTATTTATCGATCCAGCTGGACCAAGCTTATTTGCAAAAGCCAGCGGAGGGACTAGCTGACAGCGAGGTGTTTGTTTTAGGGCAGGACGGTCAGCTCATCTCAAGCTCCCAAAATGCCGAGGTTGATAAAAGGCTGTCTACGCTGGAGCCGCGATCGGGAGCAAGCGGCATGTATATGGATCATGAGCAGAACTACGTTACTTATTACAAATCCAGCAGCTCAGAGTGGACAACCTATATTGTCACGCCAAAACAAGCGGTGCTCGGCCCCGTCAGCTCGATCAGCAACATTTCCATCCTGCTCATTACTTCGCTGATGCTGTTTTCCTTTTTTTACATTTATTTTTCCGCAAAAAATTTATTGCTGCCGATTCGCAAGCTGCGCAGTCAAATTTTGCGCGTCAACTACAGCAATATGAATGTGAAGGTAGATAGCCGCTCGCATAATAATGAGCTGATTTTGCTCAATGAGGCATTTCAGGAGCTGCTGGAGCGGCTGCAGCAATCGATTGAGCGCGAGAAGCTGGCGCTGCATGAGGAGATTAAAGCGCGAAACTCTGCGCTGCAAGCGCAAATCGCGCCTCATTTTATCCATAATGTGCTGTATTTGATTAGCATTGCTGCTCAGGAGGGCAAGGATCAGGTCGTGCAGGATATGTGCAAGCAGCTTTCGGACAGCCTACGTTATGTCGTATCCTCGCCCTATCAGCATGTATCGCTGTCGGACGAGCTGGCGTATACGCGAAATTACTTGTCGCTCGTCCAGCAGAAATATGAGGATGATCTGGAGTGGGACATGGAGTCCGATGATACAACAGGCTTGATCCAGCTGCCAAGACTCGTTATCCAGCCCTTCGTTGAAAACTGCATCGAGCATGCTTTTAAAAATATCGACCCGCCTTGGCGAATTTCGATTCGCTTCAAGCTGTATAACGGGCTGTGGGCGATTGAGATAAGTGATAATGGCGAAGGGTTCTCCGACGACAAAATCAAAGAAATACTCGGTAATATTCATGATTCCGATTCGGGGGCGCTTGAGCTGCAAACGAACAGCACGGGCATTGGCAATATGGGCATGGTGAATACGGTCAATCGGCTCAAGCTGATGTACAAAAACCGCTTGTTTTTCAATGTTTACAACAATGCAGATACCGGCAAAGGCGCAACCATTCAGATTATCGCATCACTGACGAAGGATTTTTACTAATGAGGAGGGCTAAGCGATGTTCCATGCTTTAATTGCAGAAGACAGCAAGCCGATCCTTCGCAATATTAAAGCGCTGCTGCAAGCGACCGAGCTGCCGATTCATATTGCCGCAACAGCGGCGAATGGGGAGGAAGCGCTGGCATATATGCAGCAGCATCGCATCGACATTTTGCTTACGGACATTCGGATGCCTAAAATGGATGGACTGGAGCTTATCGAGCAGGCGAAGCTGCTTCATCCGCAGCTCAAGGTTGTGCTGATCAGCGGCTATAATGATTTTGAATATACGCGCAAAGCGCTGAATTTGCAGGTATTTGACTACTTGCTCAAGCCTGTTGAGCGCCATCAGCTGCAGGAGGTTATGGAACGGATCATCGTCCAACTGAAGGAGCAGCAATCGGGGGAGGCTGGGAGCTTCAAGGATATTGTTGATCCCGATTTTCACGCAGAGCTCAGGCTGGGGCCTGAGTTCCGGGAACAGATGAAAGCGCCCTTTCTCATCCATAAGCAGCCCTTCTCCCCGAATAAGGAACACTGGAAGCTGAACGTGCTGCAGGCAAGTTTGACGGAGGTTTATGCCCCGCATGGCTGTTGGGTTTTTCCAACGCAGCAGCCCTATCAGTTTTTTGTACTCGTTAATCTTTCGGTTAAGGACAAATACCCTTCTGCTTATGAATGCATGGAGGCGGCACGCAGCGGCTTGCTGAGGGAAGGCTTATATGCCTCGCTATGCGGCCAGCTGCAAGCGGTGCAGGATAGCGGCTTGGCGGATTTTTATCAGCAAATTTCGCGGCTCATGAAGGAGCAGCTATCCGTCACAGGCCCTCTGCTGCTGGATAACGGTCTCGCTGCGCTGCCTCTGAACGCCGATTCAGGTGTAACCGAGCTGCTCTCGAACAGCTTCGTGGACATGATTCGCCAGCGCCAGAAGGAGCGCTTCGCCTTAAAGCTGGCCGAGCAGCTGCAAAAATGGCAGAGCAGCAACGTTCGCCTGGCGGAGCTGGAGCGTTTTCTGGCGCTGCTGAGCGAGGCCTTCGGCAGCTCTCTCTCCGAGCAGGACCCATGGAACAAGCTCAAGCTGACGGAGCAGGCGAATGCGCTGCTGGAGCTGGGCAGCTTTGCAGACTTTACCATGCAGCTGCTGCTCTGGGCCGAGCAATGCTTTGAGCTGCTGCACAATCAAAATCGCAAAAGCGGCTCAGAGCTGTTCCAGCAAATTGACGAGTATGTGCAGATGAACATGTATTCGCATGTATCCATTGCCGATCTCGCGCAGCGATTTCATGTCAGTCCCTCCTATATCAGCCGAATTATGAAAAAATATGCGGAGAAAACATTCGTCCACTACTACTTGAATTTGAAAATCAAGGAGGCGTGCCGGCTGCTGGAAACGAAGCCGGAGATGAAGATTAAAGAGCTGTCTGATGTGCTATCGTTCAGCGACCAGCACTATTTTTCCAAGGTATTCAAGGAGTATGCAGGGTGCAGTCCGACGGAGTATAAGGAGCAGCTCAAGGGCTTATAAGGAATGTTTAAAGGGCAGGCGCAGCCCTTGTCATCCAACATGGAACTAGGAGGATTTGCGATGAGGACAAGCTGGCTTTATGAATAAAACAGAGCGATTGTTGGCGATTTTGTTGGAGCTTCAGCGTAAAGACAGAATGCGCGCCGAGGATTTGGCCGCGGTATTCGAGACGAGCGTCCGTACGATTTATCGCGATATGCAGGCACTCAGCGAATCCGGTGTCCCGATTGTCGGAGAGCCTGGTGTCGGCTATTCGCTAATGGAGGGCTATTTTCTGCCACCTGTGAGCTTTACCGTAGAGGAAGCAGTGACCTTGTTGATCGGCACTGTGTTTGTCGAGCAGCAGTTTGATGAGGGATATACGTCGAAGGCCGGCGCTGCCCGCGGGAAAATCGAGGCTATATTGCCGGAGCATGTCCGTGAGGAAACGCAGCGTGTCCGCGCTTCCATTAAGCTGCTGGCACCCTATGACCCGCTAGCGGGGGGAGTGGATAAGCAAAATATCAATCTATTGCGTACCGCTATATTGGAGCAGCGCAAAATACGTCTCCACTATAAAAAAACGTATGCGGAAGAGGACGGAGGCCGGCAAAGCACCCGGGTAGTCGCGCCATATGGACTCGTACTATCGCAGGGAAACTGGCTGCTGCTGGCCTATTGCGAGCTGCGGGCAGCACTGCGCCATTTCCGCTTGTCGCGCATGGAGCAGCTTGCCTTGCTCGATGAGCGTTTCAAGCTGCCGCAGGATTTTGATCTGCATGCTTATACGCCCGAAAATGACCGCAAGCTGCCCGTACGCATTTGGGTGAATCCTTCTATCGCGGATAAAGTGAAGGAGCAAAATAACTTTTATATGGAATCCTTGGAGGAGACAGATGACGGCCTGTACGTGAATTTTCTTGTTCGTGTGCAGGAGGAGCTGTTGCACTGGATACTCGGCTGGGGTTCTGGCGTCATTGTGCTGGAGCCGGAATCGCTGCGCCAGCAAATTCGGGCGGAGGCCGCTAAAATATTGGAAAGCTACTGACATGCAGCTGTCAGTAGCTTTTTCTTATAATGGCCCTATCTTATCTAAAGGGGCTGTGTAAATTGATAAACACGTTACAATCTTTGAAGCAATTTGAACCATTGAAGGAGCAATATGAACGGGAGCTGGACTTGCTCACGCTTGAGCAGCTGCAGCAGAAGCCAGCCGAGGACGAATGGTCGATCGGTCAGGTATATGTTCATCTGATCAACAGTGCGCTATACATGCAGTTAAATTTCGCTAAGCAATGCTTGAGCGATGAATCGCAAGCACCCGTTAGCCTAAGCGATTCAACAAGCGAAACGAATGCGAGGAAAAATGCCATTTTTACAGCGGGCAGTCTGCCGCCGATGCGTATACAGGTGGAGCCCTCCCCTGAGTACACGCCTAGCCAGCCGAAAAGCAAAGATGAGCTGGTACAAGGAATGGGCGAAGTACTGCGACGGATGAAGGAACTGGAGCCAGCGCTTGCGGGGGCGCCGGAGCATCGTACAATTCCACATCCGGGTTTTGGTGAAATGAACGCCAAGGAATGGTTTTTGCTCATCGAAATGCATTTCCGTCATCATCTTCGTCAGTTGGAGCGTTTGAAGCCTTTTGCAGCTTCGATGTAACTGCTACAGGATGGACTGCGACTGCGGGAGCTGGTCCACATTGTGCTTCCGCAGCTTGCGCTCGCGCTTAAGCTTGTACATCGCTTTATCTGCACTATTTAGCAAGGAATCCCCGTCCAGTCCGTCTCGCGGATATAGGCTGATCCCCATACTAAGCTTGGCGAACAGCTGCTCATTGCCGTAGCGCAGTGAACGGCTCGCGAAGCGTTCCTCAATCTCAGGAATGATCTCGTAAACGCAATCGGCAGCCGGGAGCGGGCTGATGAATAGGACAAATTCGTCGCCGCCCAGCCTTGCTGCCATACCTTGACCGCCGACGCTTTCTTTAATGATTCCAGCGGTGTGCCGCAGCAGAGCATCGCCTGCATCATGCCCGAAGCGGTCATTCGTTTCTTTAAATTCATCCAGGTCAATCAGTACAACAGCCAGCTGTTGCTGCTTCCGCTCTGCTTCCGCAATGGCTGCCGCCAGCCTTTCGTAGAAGAAGCGGCGGTTCGGCAATTCGGTCAGTGCGTCATGGTAGGCGAGAAAGGCAATCTGTTCCTGATGCTCCTTGATGAGCGTAATATTGCGGAAAATAAGAATGACATGCGGTTCATTATCCACTGTCACATAGTCCCCATCAATTAGCACCGTGAGTTCTCTGTCTCCCTTATGAATTTTCGTCTCCAGCTCTTTAATTTCCAATTGGTTTCGGAGCCGTTTTTTCAGCTCGGTACTAGCTAACGCGTCGAGTCCAGCATGCTCCAGCTGTAAATGATCAAACAGCTGCTTCGCACTTGGATTAGCTTCTTTAATGGTGCCGGAGCTCTCAACGAGCAGAATAGCGGCTGGGTTCAAATTAAACAGTCGCTCATATCGCTGTTTATTGGAGTTGAGAAACTCAAATCTTTGCATAGCGAGCCGCAGCATAAAGCACCATACGAGACCGCCGTATAAATAAGAATAAGGAGGCAGTGTATTTTCGAATTGAAAATAGCCAAAAAAACCAACCCAAAGCATCGTAATAATGGTGCCTGCAATCATAAGCCGATAAATAGGCGCACGTTCGCGGTCCTGAGTGGCTCTAACCCGAGCTTGTCCAAGCAATAGAAACACAAGATACACAATGGCAATCAGAATGCTGCCCGTCATGGCGGCGAAATAAGGGAAATTGTATACGGGATATTTCCAAATGCCGACTTGAACGAACTCTTGCGAGGAGATGTATTTTTGACTACTAAAAATATTGAAGGGAATAATCAGCAGCGGGAAGTAGAAAATATACGGGTAGACAAAGCGCGGAAGCCGCTTATCCATGCCGGAAAATTTGGAGATGAAATGCACGCCAATTCCCGGTATGGCGATACCAATGTTAGAAAACCACAACGCTGTGAGAGCTGGGCTATATTCAATGGGAAGCAGAAAACGAACGTACTCCTCCATAAACATAATAAAATAACAAGCAATAATAAGACTTACGAGCTGATGCTCAATCTTCTTCGGGTTGCGGTACAGGACATCCAGACCCATATAGAAAAATAAAAGCATGGGGAGCAAATAAGCACCCAATGAAACTAATACTTCCGACAGACTCAAGGCCCCTCTGCCCCTTCCGGATTTATCTGATCTGCATGCTGCACAAGCATCTAAACTCATTTTAGACAGTTCGTCGCTATTTGTCGATTTGAAATATATTTATAGCACCATGTGAAAATATGACAGTAAAAAGAGGAGAGGCGAATGAGAAGGGGGATTTTATAATTAATGAAACATATCCCTTATTTTGAGAGTCTGTAAGGTAGAGGTGGAGGAGCAGAATAGAAAGGAAGGATTACATGTGAGGAGGTCAGAACAGTTATATGAATAAAAGCAAAAAAGTTCTCTTATTGTCCTTTCTTGGCTTTCTACTCGTAGGGTTAACTATCATTTTTACTTTGATACAAAGCAATAGAGAATTCCTTTCGCAATTTCAAAGTTATTCAGTCACTATTGATAATCAATCCAGTTATGATGTTGTCTCACTAGAGCTTGGGGTGCTGACAGGAACAGACACATACGATAGTGTGAAAAAGGAGAATAAGCATATTTTTAGTAATGTTCTAAAAAGTGGTGAAAAAAAGAAAATAAAACCTAATATATCCTTGGGGGGAAAAGAGGGAGGGGTTTATTTAGGCTATGTTAACTCAGAAGGAGCTGTTTTTAAAAAAGGAATATGCTCTTATACGGAATCATTAACAGGATTTTCGGAAGTAATCATCACGGATAATGGAACTGAAGTAATAGAAAATTGCTGGTAATATTTAAGAATAGTAATGAAGAAAAGATGATGTTTTTTAAGGGCATCATCTTTTCCAATGGGATTCTTTATTTGTAAAGAAAGCTGCGTTAAAAGCATCCATAACATTTTTTTAATGACTCGTGCTAGATATCGATTTAGAAATCAAAGTTGTCCGGATCTGGACCGACGCGCACATTTTGATTCAAGCCGTCGATTTGTGCGATTTCTTCTGCGGAAAGCTCGAAGTCGAAGATGGCGGCATTTTCGATAATCCGATTTTCTTTAATCGATTTAGGGATAGTGATGATGCCATTTTGCAAATCCCAACGCAAAATCACTTGAGCCGTCGATTTTCCATGCTTGTCGGCAATGGCTTTCAGAACGGGCTCATCGAGCAATTTTCCCTGCATGAGCGGTGACCAAGCTTCAATAACAATACCGTGCCCGCTAGCGAAGCTTCTAATTTCTTTCTGCGTCAGGCGGGGGTGAAGCTCAATCTGATTGACCATAGGCTTGATCTCCGCATCCTTCAGGACATCCTCCAGATGATGAATCTGGAAGTTGCTGACGCCGATTGCTTTCACGCGGCCTTCTTTATACAACGTTTCCAGCGCACGCCAAGCTTCTTTATATTTGCCTGCCTTAGGCCAGTGGATTAAATAAAGGTCCAAATACGCTAGTCCAAGCTTTGCTAGGCTAGTCTCATATGCGGCAATCGCCGTCTCATAGCCGAGATCGGAATTCCACACTTTGGAGGTAACGAACAGATCTTCACGGGCGACCCCGTACTGTTCCATCGCTTCTTTGATTGCTTGACCCACGCCTTCCTCATTCTGATATACAGCTGCGGTATCAATGCTGCGGTAGCCATTTTTGATCGCTGCTTTAACCGAGCTGACGACTTCCTCGCCATCTTCTACTTTAAATACGCCAAGTCCGAACCAAGGCATTTTGACGCCGTTATGAAGCGTGACCGTATCCTGCAAATGTTGTGCTGTCATAAATGAATTCTCCTCCTGAAAAAAAAGTATAATTGAGCCGCAATATGATTTGCAGCATTTAACTCATTGCTCACTGACAACTGTAATTATGCACCCTTGCATGCGGAAAGAACAGTACGTACTTTAAAGTACCCATATTGCTAAAAAGTAATCTTTGTCTATGGCCGCCGCATAGCCATTTTCTCCACGCCCCTTGTGTTCGGGTAGTATTTTTGGGACAATAATGTTAAAGAAGAACGGATCGGTCGTTCAATGCAGTGGAAAGAGGAACAATCATGATGAAACCATCCATTTATGGATTAACCTTCGAGCAGCTAACCGCTTGGCTGCTGGAGTATGGACATAAGAAATTCCGCACGACTCAGGTGTGGGAGTATTTGTACCGGAAACGGGTCACGTCCTTTGAGGAAATGACGGACGTCAATCCGGAATGCTTGAAGTTGCTGGCAGAGCATTTTGCCATCCAGACGCTGGCAGAGCATACGCTTCAGGAGTCGGCGGATGGAACGCGCAAATTCCTGTTCAAGCTCAGCGACGGCAATCTGATCGAGACGGTGCTGATGCGGCATAAGTTCGGCTTGTCCGTCTGTGTGACGACGCAGGTAGGCTGCAACATCGGCTGCAGCTTCTGTGCGAGCGGGCTGCTGGCGAAGAGCCGCGACCTGACGAGCGGCGAAATCGTTGAGCAGGTGATGAAGGCGCAGCTGTATCTGGATAAGGAGCAGCAGGGCGACCGCGTCAGCCATCTGGTCGTTATGGGCATTGGCGAACCGTTCGACAACTATACGAATCTGGTCGATTTTCTGCAGGTCATCAAGGATCAAAAGGGGCTGGCGATTGGCCCGCGGCATATTACCGTTTCGACAAGCGGCTTGACCAAAAAGATTATGGATTTTGCCGACAACGATCTTGGCGTCAATCTGGCGATTTCGCTGCATGCGCCGAATAATGAGCTGCGCACGCGCATTATGAAGATCAATCGGGCATTGCCAATTGAGAAGCTGATGGAAGCCATTGATTATTATTTGGCCAAGACGAAGCGGAGAATTACGCTCGAATATATTTTGCTCAAGGATATGAATGATCAGGTGGAGCATGCGCTTGAGCTGGTCGAGCTTGTAGCGGATAGAGGGTCGCTCGTAAATGTGAACCTCATTCCTTATAATCCGGTCGATGAGCATAGCCAGTATCAGCGCAGCGAGCCGGAGTCGATCCGGGCGTTCTATGATACGATTAAGAAAAATGGCCTCAGCTGCAGCGTTCGACTGGAGCATGGTACGGATATTGATGCGGCCTGTGGACAGCTTCGCAGCAAGCAGATCAAGGCATCCAAAGATCAAGTGACGCAGGAAAGCGCGGCTAGATAGCACATAGCAGGTTGGGCAGCAGCAAGGCATACGGGCATCTCCGACTGCTTTTTTACAGGCGGCAGGGGATGCTTTTTCTAAGATATAAGCTTTTATAAGCGCCGGACCGCGAAAGGACAGCGCCAGCCGTTTCACCTTGAAATATAGGAAAGGATGAACAAACGCTATCCTTTCTCTATATTTCTCGGAATGAAACGCGCAACGCCGCCAGAGGATGGCGCCTGCCGTTTCACCTTGAAATATAGGAAAGGATGAACTAATGTTATCCTTTCTCTATATTTCTCGGAATGAAACGCGCAACGCCGCCAGAGGGTAGCGCCTGCCGTTTCACCTTGTGAAGCAGCGTTTAACGAAAGGCAGTCTTCGCATGTTGAGGCGAATTAGGTTAGAATGAACAATAGAATGCTGGACAGGAGCTGTTAAGATGTCGAAAGATAGAGAAGAAATTATATTAACGCAAGAGGGGCTTGCCCAGCTGGAAGCGGAGCTTGACGATCTCAAATATGTGAAGCGCAAGGAGCTCGCAGCCCGGATCAAGCTGGCCATCAGCTATGGTGACTTGAAGGAAAACAGCGAGTACCATTCGGCTAAAAACGACCAGTCTTTCATGGAAACCCGGATTATTATTTTGGAGAAAATGCTTAAGAAGGCACGCGTCATTGATGTGGAAGCGCTGGATACGAGCCGGGTCAACATTGGCTTCACCGTAATTTTGAATGATGTGGAATTCTCGGAGAAGCTGGAATACAAAATCGTTGGCACAGAAGAGGCCGATGTAGCAAATAATAAAATCTCCTACGAAAGCCCGCTTGGCAAAGAGCTGATGGGCAAGGAAGTGGGCAGCATTATTAGCGTGAATGCACCGATGGGTATCATAAAATATGAACTGCTCGAAATTAAGGCTTAACGCAAGAGCTTATTCGTGGTCAAATAGAGGAGATATGGACAATGGCTAGAAAAAAAATCATTCATACAACGGTAGAAGACAAGCTGAATCATAAACTAACGGTGCTGCTCAAGGAATGGGCGGGACAAAGCGGCTTTTTTGGCTACAAGGATATGGATTTTGAGCAGGTGCTGGCTTTGGTGAACACAGCTGGCTGGAAGACGGAGCTGGATGATTCCGATCCGGCGGTTCGTGCTGTCCGCATGGTCAAAGAGGATACGGTTAGAAAAGCGAAGTTTATTTTGGATGAAAAGGGCCGCGTTATAAAGATTGACTAAGTCAATGGAGCTGTAATGGGCTGCCTTCATCTCATACCTTACAAAGCGAGTTGCCGCGGCAAAAGCCCGGCGCGCAGAAAGCCTTCCCTTGTGGGGAAAGCAGCCTGTGCGCCGGGCTTTTTCCCATTTCGGCTCCGTTTTGGAGCGGACCTCCATATTTTCGGGAAAATCGGCAATGCTATGCTTATGCAGCGAAGTTTACAATGCATTTACCGTACTCTAATACAGCTATGAACTTTCAAGCGTATACTAAGGACAAATAATGAAATGAGGCGTTCTATGACAGCCGATCCGATTGCTCAATTTGAGAAAAAGATGATCATCCGCAATATAGAAATGGCAGATATCGACCAGATTATTGCGCTGCAGCTCATTTGCTTTCCTAATATGGCTCCATGGAAAAAAGTCCAGCTCGAAAGCCATCTTCGCATTTTTCCTGAGGGGCAAATTTGCGTGGAGCTGGATGGCGAAATTATTGGCTCCTGCTCCAGCCTGATCGTCAACTTCGACGACTATTTGGAGCAGCATACGTATTCGGAAATTACGGATAAAGGCTTTATTCGCAACCATAACCCGCGAGGCGGGAGCCTGTATGGGATGGAGGTCATGGTGCACCCCGATTACCGGAGGATGAAAATCGGCAGACGGCTGTATGAAGCGCGCAAGCGGCTGGCCGAGAAGCTTAATTTAAAAAGCATTATTGTCGGGGGACGTATTCCCGGCTATCACAAATACAGCGACAAGCTGACGCCGCGCGAATATGCGGAGGAAGTGCTGCAGCAGAACATCTATGATTCAGTGCTGACGTTCCAAATGATGAACGGCTTTACGCTCAAGCGGATTTTGACGAACTATTTGCCCGATGATGATGATTCGATGAGCTATGCCTCCTTGCTGGAATGGAACAATATCGACTACAAGCCGAGCAGCAGCAAAATCCATTACAAGCTGTCATTTCCAGTGCGTATTTGCGTCGTTCAATATATGATGAAAAAAATCGACTCGTTCGAGGAGTTTGCAACCCAGTGCGAGCATTACGTCGATGTCGCGGCCGATTATAAATCGGATTTTGTCGTGTTTCCGGAAAATGTGACGATGCAGCTGCTCTCTTTCCTCGATGACCGGTCGCCCAGCCTTGCGGTGCGCAAGCTGACGACTTTCACAGCGGAATACGTGGAGCTGTTCACGGAGCTTGCCGTTAAATACAATGTAAATATTATCGGCGGCTCACATTTTGTGGAGCGTAATAACCGCATCTACAATGTGGGTCATTTATTCCGCCGCGACGGGACGATCGAGCAGCAGTACAAGCTGCATATTTCACCAAATGAGCGCAAATGGTGGGGCATCAATGGTGGCGACAGGCTGGAGGTATTCGATACCGACTGCGGCAAAATTTCCATTCAGCTGAGCAGCGACATTGAATATCCGGAGCTGTCGCGGGCCGTAGCGGAAGCAGGTGCGCAGCTGATTTTCATCCCCTTTTGCGCAGAGGATCGCCAGACCTTTCTAAGGGTTAAATATTGCGCCCAGGCGCGGGCGATTGAAAATCAAGTGTTTACGGTTACCTCGGGAACGGTCGGCAATTTGACCCATGTGGACAACGTCGATATTCAATATGCGCAATCCGGTGTATATACGCCAGCTGATTCCTCATTCCCGCGCGACGGCATTGCTGGAGAGTGCAGTGAAAATACAGAGACGATTATCATGGTCGAAGTCGACATGGAAATTTTACAGCGCTACCGCAAGTCCAAGGATGTGCTGACGTTCCGCGACCGCAGGACGGACATCTATTCCTTGCAAATTCATTCGTAGCATAGGAGGCGCTTATGAAGCCATTTATGGTAGCAGCTGTGCAATATAGCTTGACGGGCATCGCGGACGAGGCGGCATTTTGGCAAAAAATCACGGCTACCATTCAGGAGACCGCAGGACGTGGCGCTGATCTTATCGTGTTTCCTGAATATATGACCGCACACTTGCTGGGTTTTACGGAGGAAATGGATCATGAGGCAGCCTGCCGTTACTTAGACAGCTACACCGAGGATTATATAGCTCTGATGCAAAAAAACAGCCGCGAGCAGGGCTTGATGATTTTGGGCGGCACCCATATTTGCAAGGAAAACGGCAAGTTTTTTAACAAAGCATTCCTGTTCTTTCCGGACGGACGGATAGAGACGCAAAGCAAGCTGCATCTCACGCCTGAGGAGCAGACACGCTGGCCGCTGGCGGCAGGGGACAGCCTCAATATTGTGGAGACAAGCTGGGGCAAGCTTGCGATGCTGACCTGCTACGATATCGAGTTTCCCGAGCTGGCAAGGCTTGCTGCCGATCAAGGCGCGGAGCTGCTGTTATGTCCGTCCTACACGGACACCTCCTTCGGCTATTACCGGGTGCGCCTCTGCGCGCAGGCTCGGGCGATCGAGAACCAGCTGTTCGTTGTGCTCAGCGGCATCGTTGGGGAGCTCAATGAGGATCGTCCGCAGGTTGACCGCGGCTATTGCCAGGCGGGGCTGTTCACGCCCTGCGATGTGCCTTTTGCCGAGGATGGCATACTGGAGACGGGTGAGCTGAATCAGGACATGTTCGTGATGGCGGAGCTGGATTTTTCCATGCTGCGCACGAATCGGGAGCAGGGGCTGGTCGCTCCTTTTTATGACCGCCGTCCGGATCTTTACAAACAACAAGAAAATAGGCTGCTGAAGGAGTGCTGATGATGGAATATTCAACGTATGGCCGCCATGTCGCAATGGACGCGTGGGGCATCGCATTCGAGCATTTAAACGCCGCTGATCTATTGAGTCAGCAGATGGTACAAGCAGCAGAGGCGAGCGGCGCGACGATATTATCCGTGCAGGCTGAGCAGTTCGAGCCGCAGGGCGCGACGGTGCTCGTCATGCTGTCCGAGAGTCATATGTCGATCCATACGTATCCCGAGAAGGGCTTCGCCGCGCTCGACTGTTACACCTGCGGCGACACCGTCGATCCGCATGTTGCTATTCAGGCAATGCTCGTATTCCTTCAACCGCAGGAAACGGCTGAGGTGAAAATTACGAGGGGGATGGGCGAGCTCGTTATTAACCGCTACCCGCTAGCGAATCGATTGGAGTCTGACGCGAAAGTTCCAGCTTCCGTCCTTGGGAGCGAGCAAGGGGAAGGGAAAATGAAGCCGTAGTCATATCCTAATGATTCCGCCGAATTCCTACAGTAGCCGGACACCAGCGACGTTATTTCGGATAAATGAACGACTTTTGGACTTAGGCGGACACCAGGGGCCTTATTTTGTTATTATCCTATTGTGTATGTTCCGTTTTAGACAAATAACGGATTTGTAGTCCGCACATTTAGATCTAGCCCCTCTTTTCCTCAAATAGCGGATCTCGTGTCCGCTAGAAGCCAAAATGAGCAAGCGATCAGGTTGCTCAGGTTGCTCCGCTCTTTCGAGATTAATACGAGTAAGCTCCAAATCAACAAAAAGCACAAAGCACAAAAGCACAAAAAGCGTCAAGCCAGCAGGCTTGGCGCTTTTTGTGCTTTGCATATGCATATGATTCAATTGCTTGCTGGGATTACTAGCTGATGTGGCTATGAGTAGCTTGTGTAGCTATCACTAGACCGTGCGGCAGAGATACAGTGACGACGGATACCTCGACGTTGGCAGGATCAGCAAGGGCTGACAACGCAGGGTCTTTACGACTATGAGAAGACTCATTGGCTGTCGTCTGATAGGCTATGAAACCAAGCTGGAGCAATACAACTGCGGCGATGAGCCAGCTCCTTTTTCCAACGAAAAACTCGATTTTAACGCTTGCCTCATGAGGATTTTCACCCTTCAACAGGCGGCGTGCAAACCAGTAGGAGACGCCGAGTGCGACAATGCCCAGCAGCGCAAGCGTGACCGATTTGTTCAGCAGCGTCCACAAATAATCGTAATACTTGATCGCGAGAAAGAGGAGCCAGAAGAAGAAGCTTCCCGCTGTTTCCAGCGCTTGCTCGCGTTTGATGAAGAGGAAAACCGCAGCTGTCAGCACAATGAAGGCCAACGCATTGAATAGCGTCACTGATAAAGTAAATACCGGGTCCAGCGATGACAGCCATAGGAGAAAAATAAAGCTGAACAGCAGGCTGCCTTCCCTCAGATGGGCGAGCCGCTCGCCATGCGATGCGGCGAAGGAGCTGCCGTATACCGCTGCATTAAGCACGGTCAAGGAAATGATGATGCTGGAATAAGCGTCGTGCATGTTTTGGAATAGCTGATAAAGCACAATGGCAGCGGCAATATTCATCAGCGTATAGGTGATCAATTGCTGCATGCGCCCTTGCAGGCGAAGCCAGCTGATAATCGCAATAGCCAAGAAAATGACGCTCAGCGGCGCTTTTTCGATCCAGGCAATGGACACGAGCCCCATAGCGAAGCCAACGGTAAACACCGTATAACGAACGACCGTATTTACGCGTGGCAGCAGAAGCATTGGCACGATGAACAGCAGCGATAGAGCATACAGGGCGTGCTGCGTCTTCAACGGTCCATTTTCATCCGTTAGCAGTACAACTAGGCCAATAACGGAAATGCTGCCGATGATGATGCCGACAATTGTAATGACCGTAGAGACGATGCTGCCCAGCAGATGATGGTCAGTGGTCCGGCTCGCGGCGCCATTTACTTGCTGATGGGCAGTTTCCGCAACAGAAACAGTAGAAACATCAGACTCTTTCATCTCTTCTGCCGTTTTCTCTCCAGTAGAGGTTTTATTGCCTAGCTTGTTCATATAGCGGAAAAACAGCACGTTTGCTGTAAGCAGCACGATAACGAACAAGATGCCGAGAACGAAACGAAAGACGGATTCGGTTTCAAGCGAGAAACGGATGAATTTTGCCACCGTATACGCGGATGCCGCTAGTGCGGTAAGGGTCAGGAGCGTTTTATCAAGACGAATGCGCATGAAATAATAGAAGCAGGCCCCTATGACGGCGATATCCAAAACATTCATGAACAGCGACAGGCCAGCATGCTCAAAGGCGCCAGCAAGGTTAAGCAGCGATATGTGGAGCATCACAAAGCTTGCCAGCCGAACGATTTCAGAAGCAAGCCGCTTCGTCTGTGCTAGCAGAAACAAAGCTAGATTGAACAAGACAAAAGTGGAATCAGCCAGCAGGGTGTTCATCTCCACATTCGGTGTAAACAAACGATAATCGAATAAAAAATAAAGCGTGAAATGCGCAAATATATACGTCAGCACATATAGCGGCTTGTATCGCGTAATCCATGCGAGCAGCAGGCTCGGCAGAAATGAAATCAGACAAATGATGAAAGGGGGCTGATGCAGGTTATAAATTTGGTCAGCAAGCGCTATGGCTGCTCCAAAGGCGATGCAGCCTGCGACGAGAAATATGCCGCTTAGAAAGGCGGACAAGCCAAGCGGGAGCCTGCTCCGGGAGAACCCGAAGGACAGCACATAGAAAAATAAAACGAATCCGGCGGAGGTCAGCATCTTCTGAGAGCTGCTAAATCCGTCCCAATTCGCAGCGAATAAATAGAAGATAGCCGCAAGCAGCAATGCGATGCCCATCAGGAAGCCCATTCTTATCATGTTTGTACGCAGCATAGCGTTCACTTGCCTTTCTCTAGGAGTATACGTCTCATTATATTCTCCTGTTTCCCCTTGAACTAGTACTCACTTTTTGTAGTACCGAAGCACTCTGCTGCGGATCGAAACTATTTTCCTGATTTTGGCGTTTAGATCATAGGAGTAGAAGAAACGAGAGAAGAGGGTGGTTTATTGTGATTCTGAAAATAGTGCAGGCGGCAGCTGTTTGTCTCCTGCTGCTCACAGGCTGCTCCGCAGCCGAGAATGCGCCGCAGCAGTTAGAGTCTTCCGCGGCTTCAAGCCCGAGTGAAACGACTAATGCGCCCGCCAACACGGCCGCCGATTTTGAACCGGGGATGGATATTGATTGGGAGGCTTCTCAATCCGAGCTGAAGGAGCAAGGGATGGCGGAAATGCTGCAAACGAATTTGAAGGCGCTGTTGAAGCAGGATCAGACGGCATTTAACAGCAGCTTTCTTGACCAAGCGCATTCGGATCCGTTTCAGTTTTATTTGAGCTATTATCAATATTATTTTACGGGAATTGAAGATGTCACTTACTTCGAGTCGGGCAATATCAATGTAGTTGTCAGGGTCGATTTATTGTCTGAGGCAGGCTTCGAAGAGAACAGCGCGATGACCTACACCTTCCAAAAAAGCAAAGAAGGCGGCTACAAGATCGCCGTTATAGATTAGATGGTTTATATCCATAGGCTTACTTTTTCACGGAAAAACGCAACTTCGTCTTGATCAGAAGCGTCTATATTTTCGGTGTATTCAGAGGGAAAAATGACTAAAAAATCTGGAGGTTTTAAGGAAATGAGATTCAAACGGGCGCTTCTGCTCTCCTTATTATTAATTCTAATGATCCCTGCAGGCATTGCGCCTGCTTCTGTACAAGCTGCGGCAGCGAAGGTGATTCAAATTGTGCTGGACGGCGATGTGGTGAGCAGCGATGTTCCTCCCTATCTTCGTGAGGATTTGAACGTAACGATGGTGCCGCTGCGCGTTATTAGTGAAAGTCTTGGCGCACAGGTGAGATGGTCACAGGCGGCCAAGCAGGTAACGATTAGTCAGGACGATACAATTATTACGATGGTTTCGGGGCAAAATAGCGCTTTTGTCAACGGCAGCGTCATTACGCTTGATGCGACGGTACAGACCGTGAGCGGGCGAGTAATGGTACCGCTCCGTTTTGTCAGCAATCAGCTGGGTGTTGCCGTGAGATGGGATAATGAAGCCAAGGTTGTTAATTTGTACAAAGATATGGTTAACCCGATGCCAAGCACGCCAGCGAGTCCGGCCGCAACGCCTGCTCCTACACCATCGGCCACAGCGAAGCCGAGTCCAACCGCGACTCCGGTACCAACTGCTATCCCGACCCCAACGCCTGCTGCTACAATAGAGCCGCTGCCGCCGGTAGTCGTACCGACTCCCGCCGCGGGCACCGAGCTAAGAGGGGTTTGGGTATCGACGATCTACAATTTGGATTTTCCTTCAACAGCTTCCTATGGAAAACAAGCCATGCAAGAGAAGGAATTTAAGGCATTGCTCGATGATGTACAGGCGATGGGGATGAATGCCGTATTCGTACAGGTTCGGCCATCAGCCGACGCGCTTTACCCATCGGCTCTCGTTCCTTGGTCGAAGGTGCTTACGGGCAAGCAAGGAGTGGCTCCTGCCTACGATCCGCTGCAATTTATGCTTGATGAGACGCATCGCCGCGGAATGACGTTCCATGCCTGGTTCAATCCTTTCCGGGCGAATACGGATACAGATACGAGCAAGCTCGCCTCCAATCATGTGGCGGTGGAGCATCCCGACTGGGTGCTGACCTCCGGCTCGCAGTTGCTTATTAATCCGGGCGTTCCAGCAGCGCGCCAGCATGTAATTGATGTCATTATGGAAGTGGTCAACCATTACGATATCGATGGCGTACATTTGGACGATTATTTTTATCCTTCCAACATTACGCTGAGCGATGATGCCACGTTCAAGACCTATAACAGCAAGAAGCTCGCGACCAAAGCGGAATGGAGACGCAGCAACATTGATGAATTCGTAAGGCAGCTTGACGAGTCGATTCACAGCGCTAGACCAACGGTCGATTTTGGCATCAGCCCATTCGGTGTATGGCGCAACAAATCGCAGGATGCGAACGGCTCCGATACGAATGCTGGAGTGACGGCATACGACAGTATGTCAGCAGATGTGCGCAAATGGGTCAAGCAGGGTTGGATTGATTACGTCGCTCCTCAAGTGTATTGGAGCATGTCCCTCTCGGTAGCGCGTTATGATAAAGTGGTGGATTGGTGGGCAGCCCAAGTGGCGAACACAGGCGTCGATCTTTATATCGGCCATGCCGCTTATAAGCTGGGAACGAAAGAAACAGGGTGGCAAACCTCGGAGGAAATCATCAAGCAATTGAAATACAATACGAAGCATCCTGAGGTGAAGGGCGATATTTATTTCAGCGCCAAAGACCTGCGCAAAAACCCGCTCGGCATTATAGACGCATTGAAAAGCTATTATGGAAAGTAAGCGGGAACAGCATCTAAACGCACTTCTATATTTATAAAATAAAGCTAAAACAGCCGCTGCGCCCTTATTAAGAAAAGGGGCTAGCGGCTGTTTTTTAATTGACTTCTAGCGATAGCATGCCTGCGCCGTCTAATTTATAAAAGGTCCTGGCGTGCCTGCTTCAAGGCATCCTCAAGTCCGCCCTCAACCATCGTCAGCGGGACAGACAGCATAAGGTTGGTTGGCAGCTCGAAGTTCTCTACCTGCATGCCATCCTGATACAATCCAGTTTGCGAATCGATGCCGAGCAGCAGCTTCTCTGCCTGTGTGCGCTTATCGCTGACGAAGCCGTACAGCTTTTTATTCATCGCGTAGCCAAGCCCGCACTCAAATACCGTGCCGGAATCCGGCTCATGTCCACGAAAAGGGTTCAAGTTGGCGATGATAATATCGGCCTTCTGCACAAGCTTGACGTTGCCGGCGAAAATCGCCTGTGCCGTCTCCCATTTTGTCGGTGAAGGCTTAATATCTTTATCCAGCGGAAAAATACCTTCAAAGCCGTATGCCTCGCACAGCTCCTTCATTTGCTTGCCCAGCTCCACAGCATCAGTGCGAAACACCTCGAAGCCTGCCATATATACTTTTAGTTTTCCAGTTGTCGTCTCGTCCATTTCCATTCTCCTTCGTGCCTGTGGCACGGTTTTAAGCTTAATTCTACTACGTCTCTAAATAAACAAGCAATAAAAAGGCGGCTGCCTGGCTTGACTGGCTGGTCTTCCAAGTCTATACTGGAACTAATTTGAAGAAGGAGGCTGATGTTATATGAGCACAATGAGCAGAGAGTTAATTGTTATGGCGTCGGTCTCTACGGACTTAAGCTAAGAAGACGGATAGAGCATAAGGGTTCTGCTGGGGGAAGTGCAGCAGGGCTGGGCCGTTTTTGAAGCTTTTTTGTGTCCGCAGGAGACCAAGTTGGTGTCCTGCGGACTTTTTTTAAATATAAGCCTTTATAAGCTTCACGCTTATAACTGGCTTATATTTCACCCTCGAAATGGGCTTTGGCCGCCGAAAGGTGGAGACTGCCCTTTGCGTTTGTGCGTACAGATGTGGCTCCTTGGCATCGCTGTGCGAGAAAAAGACCGCAGGATTATGCTGTGGTCTTTTTTGTTGTACCTAAATAAATAAACATCCAACAAATGGAGGAATACGATTTGACATTGAATAAGGAAAATCAAGAAATCAAGCAACAACCGGAAGCACAGGAACACAAAACGCTGCTGCAAGCCTATGGCTGGAATGAGCATTGGGAAGTGGAGCTGCAGCGCATAGCAGCAGGAGGTGTGCCGCTGGTGCCAGCGCGCGTCGTAGCGCAGTTTTCACATCAGTACCGAATTGTGACGGACGCAGGCGAGCAGGCGGCCGTTGTCACCGGAAAGTTCGAGTTTGAAGCAGTCAATCGCGGAGATTTTCCAGCGGTAGGCGATTGGGTGTTGGCGCAGCCGCTCCCCGGTGAGGCGAGGGCCGTTATTCATGCGCTGCTGCCCCGCCGCTCGGCGATGGTGCGCAAGGAGGCAGGGCAGCGGGTCGATGTGCAGGTGATCAGCGCCAACCTGGATTATGTTTTTATTACGAATGCCTTGAATCAGGATTTTAATCTGCGGAAAATAGAGCGGTATTTGCTCGCCGTTTGGGAGAGCGGGGCGCAGCCGGTTGTGCTGCTGACCAAGGCCGATCTTTGTGATGACCCTGATCATTATACCGCGCTGGTGGAGGGGGTAGCTCCCGGCGTTCCCGTCCATGCCGTGAGTGCTTTTGAAAACCAGGGGCGGGAGGCGTTAGCCGAGTACTTGCTCCCTGGGCAGACGATCGCGATAACCGGCTCCTCCGGTGTCGGTAAGTCGACGCTGCTTAACTGGCTGGCGGATGAAGAGAAGCAGCGCGTCCAGCAAATTCGCGAAAGCGACGCCAGAGGGCGGCATACGACGACACATCGCGAAATGTTTGTCACGCCGAGTGGTGCGATTATCGTAGACACGCCGGGTATGCGGGAGCTGCAATTATGGGAGTCCGATGAGGGTATGGATACGACCTTTTCCGATATTGGGGAGCTGGCTGCGAGCTGCCGTTTTCACGATTGCCGACATGTTAAGGAGGAGGGCTGTGCCGTCAAACAGGCGATTGCGGATGGAACGCTGGAGCAGCGCCGCTTTGCCAACTTCAAGAAGATGGAGAAGGAGCTGGCGCATATGGCGCGTAAAGAGGAATCGGTAAATAGGCGCACAAAAAAACAGGCCGATAAGCGCGTGTCCGCCAAATCGCGGGAAGGCAGACGGTCGGCTTCCGCCTATGTGGTCGATATGGGGGATGATGAGTAACTAGCAGTAACTAGCTCAACAGTGTTAAGAAGTAGTTCGGAATTAGGTTAAAGATAAGCTCGGTAAATGCGAAAACCGCTTGTATCCGGAAGCCCGGAGACAAGCGGTTTTTCGTGTCTAGTGTGAGCAGGATCTGTGATTCAAAAATCCCGTTCAGCGTCAAAAATGTCGAACAGCGGGTCCAAATCAATCTGGATGCCAGCTTCGGCGAGGTTTGGCTTCGTATTTTTCAGCAGATCATGCAGCACCTCGTATACCTCCTCGCGTTCAATCGTCTCGATGAAGCCGCTGCGGCTGTCCATTTTATTGAGTGTTGCTGTAAAATCCGTCACAAGCGCCGCCAGAGCGGCGTGTACTTCTGCGGCATTCATGCCGGAAGCGGCTTGTTTCTCCAGCATGCCAAGCTCGCCCAGCATTTTTTTATAGAGCTTCATCGCTTTTTTGGCGTTGGTGCTCGTAATATGCTCGCGCCCGTCCCAGTCGCGGAATGGATTGGTCAAATTTTCGGCCATCCATTCTGGCTTGCGAGGCTTGGTGACGGAGAGGTCGAGGCCGTCTGCTGCCGCCTTTTTGTAGCGGGCTTTGATCGTCTTGGCGGCATCAGCAGGAAGGCTGTCCAGCCAAAGCATGCCGAGCTGCGGCAGCGTGTCTGGCAGCGGAAACTCCTCGCCGGTGAAGCCGAACAAATCATAGGTTGTGAAGGTGTGCAGTCCCTTGAGCTTGGCGATTTCGCCCATATTCGCAGCGTACCCTGGAGCCCCCCAAATGCGCAGCTCGTGCAAATGAGGAAACTGCCCGGCGAGCTCGGCCAAATCGATGTCCGCTACCCCGCGAATATTCAGTGCCCCTAACTGGCTCAGTCCATAATGGCTTGTCGCTTGCTTTTCCACCATGAGCAGAAGCTCCTTGCCATCATGCTCCGCATAAATGTGCAGCTTCTCGGAAACGGGACCGACTAAGGAAAGCAGGCTCAGCCCTTTAGGAAGCTTTAGCGATTCCACTTGTTCAGCCTTCAAGATAAGGCGGCTTAAGCTCGTTCCCGTGAAATCCAGCTCTGTGGCACGGGGATCGTCCAAATGCAGCTCATTCACGAACGGTGTGCTTTGCAAATAGGCGATAAGCTCAGGCCTGTAGGGGTGCGTGGTGTGAATCTGAGTCAAACAGGGCAGCTTATGCAGCTCCGACCAGTCCTCCAGCTGCTCCAGCGCCCCCTGGCGTATCGTGCTTGTCGACAGCTTTGCCGGGAATCCGGCAATGTCCACCTGTTCGTTGGAGCCCGCTGCTGCTTTGAAACGGGCGCGAAGCTCGGCGGGAATCGCCTCCCACTGGAGCTGCCGATATAAGCTACCGCCTGTCCGCCAGCCGCCATAGCTGTTGCATTCCGCTTCGATAAGCGGGGGAATGTTGCCGACTAGGCGATAATGCTGGGGCACATTGGCGTCCACAAAGCAGTAATCCCAGCGGTCATTCCAAAAATAATAATTGCATATGAGCGGCTTTATATGCCCCAGCTCGTCCTCGGTCGGCAGCTGGTCGCTGTGCCAATCAAGCTCCAGCACGGCGATTAAGTCTTTTTGACGGCTCGAAGCCTGTTCTTTAATCCTAATAACCTGGCAGGCGGCGTATTGCTGAAGCCGCTCTTCATATACAGCAAAAACATCTCCAATTTTGGCGATCATACTATCATCCTTTCGGTACGAAACACAGGTATAAGAAAATTATACCAAAACGGATGTGGGCAGCCGTCCACCGAAGGGGCTGTTCTTGCTTGAGGCAGCTAGGGCTGCGGGCTTAAATCCCGCTCAAATAGCCGTTATATTATCGTCATATGGCCGTTATGTCGGTGCTTAAGCGCTGACTAATACGCCATTTTTCAGATGTAAAATGCGGTCGCATACATGCAGCACACGCTCATCATGCGTAACCATAACAGCGGCTTTGCCCTCCGTTTTCACTTCGCGGGCGAGCATCGCCACAACCTCCTGACCTCGGTTTGCATCCAGACTCGCCGTCGGCTCATCGGCAAACAAAATGGCCGGGTCATTCATCCAGGCTCGGGCAATGGCAACGCGCTGTTTTTCCCCGCCAGACAGCTGATTCGGATAGGCTGAACGGCGATGCAGCAGGCCCAGGCGCTCCAGCAGCATGGCCGAGCGAGCCTGAGCGGCCCGCTTATCCCTATCAGCCAGCTTGGCGACGAGCATCAGCTGCTCCTCTACCTTCAAATAGGGAAGAAGATTAGCGCTTTGAAAAATAAAGCCGATGTTATGCAGCCGCAGCTTGCTGAGCTGCTGCCCGTTTTTGCCGGCAAGCGATTCGCCGTCGATGAGCACTTCGCCGCTCGTCGGCGTCAGTAGCGCTCCTGCGATCGATAGAAAGGTGCTTTTGCCAGAGCCGGAAGGCCCCATTACCGCGACGAGCTCCCCTGCTTTTACTTCAAGCGAAAGCTTATCCAGCACGGTCAGCTGGGTATCGCCATCATGATAAACCCGCGTAATTTCATTTAGCATAAGCTTTGTCGTTGTCATCCTGCTGTCCTCCCTATGGCTTCTAGCGCGTCAGTTCGCGCCACTTGAATGACGGAAATAAGCGAGCCAAGCAGCGACATGGCGATAAACAGCAGGCAAGTATACAAGGTCGTTACCGGCGATAACTGAAACGGCATCGAAGCGGGTAGAGCTGCCTCCATGACCGCAACCAGCAGGCAGCTTACGGCTAAGCTGGCAGCAGCAAGTACGAGCGCTTGAGCCACAACGCTGCGCGCTAAATAGAATGTCTGGGTGCCAATCGCTTTGAGAATGCCGAATTGGCTCGTCTTCTGAATGGTGATGACGTAGAAGAAAACGGCGAGTACAAAAGCGGAGATGACGAACAGGAAGCTGATCATCATCATCAGGGAGCCTTGCTCTTCTTTGTAGCCGGGAATGCTGGCTACCGCTTGCTTTTGCGTAATAATCACCGCATCTTCAAGCTGCTGTGAAAGCAGCTCTGCTTCTGTATCCGTTGCTTGTATGGCTATGGCATTGAATGGGGCGGCGAATGCGGGATCAGCTGCTGCGCGGCCGGCCATTTGCTGCTTCAACTGCTGCCAGTCGCTTAGGTTCATAAATACGGCAGGCGTATGGCTGAACGACTGATTTTCCGTAAAGCCGCTAACGGTCCACGTGAGTCCTGTTGTTTGGTCATGCAGCAAGCTGCCGACGGCTATGCCTTCCTCCGCCAGCTTGCGGTCTACGATAACCTCGCCAGCCCCCGTATTGGAGACGGCTGAGCCGGAGACGACAGTCGGAGCGAGCCAGCTGCTCATGTCCACGCCGAATAACGTAATATCTGTTTTCATTCCGTCCGTTCCGCCTGTTACCGTCGTCATCTGCACGCCAAGCCGCTGGGCATTCGCGTCGCCAACGACCGAACGGGCTTTGTTAAGCTCCTTCTCCCCGACGATAGAGCGGGCGAAGCGTTGACTCGCATCCTGCTGCATAAGGAAATGGGTGGCGGGCATATTTTCAACAGCGGAGGCATTCGCATAAGCGAGTCCACCCGCAAGTCCGGTTACGAACAGGACCAGAAAGGAAACGAGCAGCATAATCGCCATAATGAGCAAATAACGGGTTTTGGCAAAACGCATTTCTCTAAGGGCCAAATACATTCTCATTCCTCCTACTTGTGATGCCACAAGTGTAAAAAGTGAAAATGAACGGCGTATGAACGGCAAATTACAAATTTGGACAAGCAAAAACGAATTCGTCGTCCTTCTGGGACGAGCGAAGAGCTTTGTCGGAGAATTCTAAGCGGATATAAGGATCAAACTTATACATTCTTAGAATTCAAGGTGAAACGGCTATCGTCGTCCTTCGGCGGCGAGGCTCGTTTCATTCCGAGAAATATAAGCCTAATGATAAGTGTGAAACTTATAAATTCTTATATTTCAAGCAAAAACGAATTCGTCGTCCTTCTGGGACGAGCGAAGAGCTCTGTCGGAGAAATATAAGCGGAGTATAAGGGGAAACTTATACTTTCTTATATTTTGAAAAAAGCGATCCGTTAGGGCTGTGGAAGCGTCACGGTGAAGGTCGTCCCTTGACCGGGCTCGCTGGCTGCCTCAATCGTCCCGTTATGCAGGTGGACGATTTTTTGGGTAATGGCGAGCCCTAGTCCTGAGCCGACGGAGTCGCCTGAACGATTGTTTGGGGGAAAGCTTCCCTCGGTTCCTCGTTCTCTGGCCCGATCGGCGCGGTAGAAGCGATCAAACAGAAACGGCAGCTGCTCCTTGCTGATGCCGTCTCCCGTATCGGTGACCCGAATGACACAGCGGCCTCGCTCCAGCTTGGCTTCCACCTCAATTGCCCTTCCTGATGGGATGTATTTAGCGGCATTGGACAACAGATTCATCCATACCTGATACAGCAGCATTTCATCGCCATCAAGCATTAGAGAGCTGGGGACAGCGATTTTGAGTGCAATTTCCTTCTCTGTCAGCTGCCATTCCATCACTTGTGCAACCTGCCGCAGCTGAGTGCGCAGATTGAAGGGCTTACGCTGAAGCGCCTCCGCAGCTTGGTCCAGCGATGACAGCAGCAGCAGCTCCTTGGTGAGTGCCGCTAGGCGGCGGCTTTCCTCGCCAATAATAGCGGCATAATGGGTACGCTCACCGGTGGGCAATTCTTTCTCCGCCAAGGCGTGCGCAAAGCCTTGAATGGAGGTGAGCGGCGACTGGATTTCATGCGAGACGTTGGCGACAAACTCCTGCCGTGCTTGCTCTACCCGCTCAAGCTCGTGGCTCATTGTCATAAAATGGGCAGCGAGCTGCCCGATTTCATCCCGCCGCTTCGTATTCAGCGACAGGGCGTAGTTTCCCTGAGCGATCCGCTGCGTTGCTTCTGTCAGCCTCGTGACGGGCTTCACCAAATAGCGGGTGCTGAGCAGGAAGCAGAGCAGGCTGAAGGCAACGGTAAGCAGCCCGATCATCGCAAAGAAGCTGCGCAGCTCGCCAAATTGCAAAATGACATCCGGGCGTATGAACAGCGCATACCGTTTGTCTTCCAATTGCAGCGGAACGCCCACCGTATTGCTGAGCGTGTTGTCGAAAAAGCCGGTAATAAACAGCTGATTGGGAAACTCCGCGATGCCATGGTATTGCCCACCAGCGAGTACGGTGCGCAGCACGTCATCCGCCAACTCTTTTTCCCGAAAAGCTCGTCCGAAGTAACGCTCGGTGCCTTGATCATCCGTCAGCAATATTTCATAGCCGAGCTCGGCCGCATTGGCGAGATAAGCAGTGGCCAGCTCCGGCTGGGCTTCGGCGAACTGCTGCATTTGCAGGGCAATGCGGGTCAGCTTGGCATCGTTATAAGGCTTGAGCTTATTATGATAATAAAGATTAGACACCAGAAAACCGAGAAAGCTGCTGCCAATAATGGCTGCCATAGCTACTAGAAAAACTCTAGAGTAGAGCGACTTCATGGCGCTGCCAGCTCGATTTTGTAGCCGATTCCCCGTACTGTCGTAATGCGGAAATCTTGATCATATGCAGCAAAACGCTGCCGCAGCCGTTTAATATGCACATCCACCGTTCGTTCATCTCCTTCATAATCCGCTGCCCATACGAGCCGAATGAGCTCCTCGCGTGAAAACAGCCGTCCCGGGTATTCGGCAAGCTGCGCCAGCAGCTCAAACTCCCTAAGCGGCAGCAGAAGCATCGCATCTCCATCGGCAATCTCGTAGTTTTTACGGTCGATGGTAAGGCGGCCGAGCTGGATTTTGTCGCTGGAGGAAATAGAATAACGGCGAAATAGCGCCTTGATGCGAAACAGCAGCTCCTCCGGTTCAAATGGCTTGGTGACATAATCGTCAGTGCCGCGCAAATAGCCCTGCTCCTTATCCGTCAGCTGCTCCCGCGCCGTCAGCAAAATAATCGGGATATCGTAATTCGTCCGAATATACCCGCAAAGCTCTAGTCCATCCATCCGCGGCATCATGACATCTAATATCGCAAGATCAATCGGATGCTCCTTCAGCTTATGTACGGCATCCTCTCCCTCTTTTGCCTCAACGACGCGATAGCCTTCTTTTGTCATAAAGTGCCTCAGCAGCGTGCGGATATGGGGATCATCATCGACTACAAGCAGGGTTTTCATAGCAGCCTCCTAAAATAGAGTGAATGAATTAGAATTTCCTTATATTTCTAACTGTAGTATTTGCGATAATGATACAATACAGGAACTATACGAAAATTCAAAGTGTTGGAGGTGCTGATAGGTGAAGGTATTGATTCTGGGAGGAACGCGGTTTTTCGGAAAAAAGCTTGTGCAGCGTCTCATTAATCAGCAGGCGGAAGTGACGATCGTTACTCGCGGCATTAAGCTTGACCCTTTTGGCGACGCGGTAAAACGCATATGTGTCGACCGAACCGACGCGGCCGCACTAGCTAATGCGCTTGGCGGGGCAAGCTTCGACGTCATCTACGACAACATTTGCTTCTCGCCTAAGGAGGCGCGGGAGGCCACTTGCCTATTTAGTGGGCGTACGGGCAAATACATCGTCACTTCTTCTATGAGCGTATATCCATTTGGTGAGGAACCGCTAATGGAGCAGGTTTTTGATCCTTATACTTGCGAGCTGCCCGAGCCGGATACCTTCTCCTCCCTCAGTTACGCCGACGGAAAACGGCTTGTTGAGGCGGTTTTTATGCAGGAAGCGTCGTTTCCAACAGCAGCTGTGCGCATTCCGTTTGTGCTTGGCCCGGATGATTACACCCGCCGGCTGCACTTTCATGTTGAACATGTGCAAAAAGAAGTGGCGATTTCCATGCCTGCTCCTGAGGCGGAGCTATCGTTCATTCACTCGGATGAAGCAGCTGAATTTCTCGAATGGCTTGGAAAATCTGATCTTATAGGGCCAATTAATGCTTGCTCTCAAGGGAGAATTAGCTTGAATCAAATGATGTCGATTATTGAAGGATTTGTGGGTAAAAATGCAAAAATTGTTGAAGAAGCATCCGAAGAGCATCAATCGCCGTTTGGCGTACCTGTTTCTTGGTATATGGATACAAGTAAGGCGGAAACGGAAGGATTTGCATTTAAACACATAAAAGATTGGCTGCCAGAATTGATCGGTGAGCTGGCGAAAACGAAGCAATAAAGCGATTTTATAAAGAGGAGAGAGGCTGATGCTGGAAAGGTTTGAATGCGATGATTCGTTGCTGCATAAGGGTTCTTTCCTTGCCGATGAGGTCGCCTATAATATCATTTACCGCATTTGTGATTCGGAAACGAAGCTCTGCTGGAAGACGGCGGATGATACAATGATTTTTGCAAAAACGCCCAGCAATAGCGGCTGGCTATGGATGGCGCCAGAGTTGTCCGACGCGGTTCGTGAGGGAATAGCTCGAAATCTGGCGGGGCAGCTGTATAGAGAAGGCGTTGAGGTAACGGGGATATCGGGCACCCCAGAGCTGGCCGGACTTTTCGCCAGAGTGTATCCGCCGTTAACAGGGCAGAGCCATCGCCTGCATATAAAGCTTGAGGCCTATCGGTGTCCAGTCGTACGGCAGCCTACAGGTATAGCGGGAGCCATAAGAAAAGCGGGACAGGAAGATATTAAGACGGTGGCGGGCTACATCGCTGCCTTTACGCAAGAAGCATATGGTCAGCAGGTGGAGGTAGCAAGCCAAATTCCGGCTGCCGCGGAAATGGTGGAATCGGGCGAATTATATGTGTGGGTTGAGGCGGAGAGAATTGTATCCATGGCAGCGATAGCTCATCGTACAGCAAGGCATGCTAGAATTAATGCGGTTTATACGGCGCTGGATGCGAGAAATCGCGGATTTGCTAGCGCTGTGGTTGCAGAGGTAAGCGCCATTATTGTGGAAGGTGGTTTAGAGCCGATGCTGTATGCGGATGTTCAAAACTCAGCCGCAAACAAAGCGTATCGCAATATCGGCTATATCCCTAGCGGGCAAATTTCTGAATATCGCTTCTCCTAGTACATTCATTAACTCGCCTCTCATTGCTCGCAAGTATGTTAACCTTCGTGATATAATTTGGTTAACATTAAATCGGAGAGTGGGAGTAGCATCATGAACATTCGTTTGCGGGGCCATCATTTATTTTGTCTGCTCGGTTATCGGGGCAAGGGCTACTCGGAGGGCTTCTGCGTCAATATGACAGCCGTATATGAGCAACTGCGGCAGCAGCCTGATACCATCATTGAAATCATTGATGGTCCTGACGATATCTGCAAGGCGTTCCCGGCGGATAAGCCGTCCCATTGCCAGAATAAGAGCGTCTATCAGAAGGACCAGGCCATTTTGCAGGAAGTCGGATTAACGATAGGCAGTGTGGCGAAATGGTCCGATGTATGCGATTCCGTCGCAAGCCGCATTGTGCCTGGCGACATTAACCGCCTATGCTCGGACTGCCCATGGCAGCCCTACGGCATGTGCCAGGAGGGTGTCGGCCATATCCGCGAATCTCGGGAGCTAAGGGTGCTGCCAAGCTAGGTGGGTTAAAATGGGGCTAAGAATTGAGCTAGTAACCAAAAAACCAATAAGGGTGAGGAAGGCGTCGCTAGAACTACCAAGTACATGTTTTATTTAGTTATATATTACCGGTGGAGATTAATATGGTTCACGCAATTTAATCGGGGTGAGCTTTAAGGTTAGGTCAGTCAAACTATAATAGAAGATGATTTGAGGATTTTGAAATATGTTAATCCTGTGCGCCTGCTATTTGCCAATTGCAAAAGCGGGCGTGTTTCTTTTTATATGAATATTGAGGCGTGACTGTAATAATGATTCTAGCTTAAAGTGCAAATAATTGCTCTTTATGAAAGAGGGTTTACTTACAGACGTTCACAAAAAATACATATTAATTTTGGTAAATTATACATTTTAAATAATTTATGTGGTAAATTTAATGACTATAAAAGTAAAAGGAGTTGTACTATGAGATTAAAGAAAACAATCGTAACACTCTCTTCTTTTGCAATGCTATGTGGGAGCATTGTTCCATCCGCTGCTTTTGCTGCGGACGTCCCTAAAACTGTAAAACAGTTAGATGTAAAGGTTGCTTCTAATCAATCCCACATTTTAAAGGTGGAAAGTAGCGAGTTAACAGAAGAAATTGTACAAGCTGGTGAAACAATTACAAAATATATTAAACTTGGTGAAGACAATCTATATTACATTGATCCAGCAGCAGAACCATTGTATAGTAGTGAGGTGTATCAATCGTACTCTAGGGCTGTTGATAGTGTTAACGATGCTATTGATCAAAAGTTACTGAAAATCGAAAATGGTGAACCGGTAGCCAATATTGAGGTAGCTCAATCTTCTAGCAACATTGATAGTTTTAAGCAAGCTGCAAACAAAAAGCTACTTCAAAATACTAATACAAACTCTACAAGCCTTTCATTTCCTCAAAAAAGTATCGAAGGCGCACAAAAGTATGTTTTTGCTAATCTCTATTGGTGGGGAGTGGCTGTAACTTTTAATAATCAAGAAACAATTGATCAAGTTTATCAACTAAATCAATCTGGTCAGGTGTGGGTCTTAGTAGCAGTTGTTGGTGGAGCTATTGCAGTTGTAAATCCGCCAGCAGGTCTCTCTGCCTCTGCAGCAGCTACAATTGTGGCTGTAGGATCATTTATGATTGCAAATTCGATGTCACATAATAATAAGGGAAGAGGAGTGACATTGAACTTACATTGGCTCCCGCTCCCTTACTTTGAATCTACGTCTAACTAGAAAGTTGCGGGCTATATGATATTGGGCAATATTCTAATTTATGGGTTCCTTTTATTTTATGTTGTTATATTTCTTTTGATCACAGTTATAATAAGAAAAAAATCAAAAAGTAAAATTACACATACGGGTTATTGGATTTTAGCAGTTTTGATCCTATTGTTAGGTATTAGTACTTGGCTACTGTTGGATGGTGCTAATAAGGCTGTATCTGTACTCATTCCTGTGCTCCTGCTGTCAATAATTACTGTAATTAGAACGATGAGGGCAAAATAAAAAATAAGCAATCCCAAGAGGCTAACTACTCGGGATTGCTTATTTTTGAATAATTGTTAATATTTGTAATGGTATTAAGTTTAAGTTCGGTTCCTAACACGCCTGTGCACTATAATTAAAGCGGTTCTCCGCTAATTTCCATGCCCCGAACGCCATCCATGGAGGCCATCATCAGCGTTAGGTCGCTGAAAAGGCTTGTTCCTTTGAATTTCACCTGAATAATGACATTCATCGTCTTCGAGCCACCCATTTGCTCAGATGAATCATCGTCATCATCTAATATGGTCAGCTTATGAATTTTCATGCCGTGTTCATGGAAAGTAGCTACTATGTCCTGCAAGCCGGAAGTGTGCTTCGCCAGCTTGAATCTAATTTCATGAATGCGTTTTGTTCGTGAAAATGTTTTTTCCAGTTTGTTGAATACAAACAAAGATATCACCGCCAATGTAGTAGAGATAGCTGCTGCCACATAAAATCCAGCTCCAACCGATAGACCGATGGCTGCTACAACCCACAAGGAAGCCGCCGTTGTCAGACCCGAAATGCCAGTGCCCTTGCGGAGAATCGTACCGGCTCCCAGAAAGCCGATGCCGCTAATAACCTGTGCGGCTAGCCTTGCCGGATCGAGAGTAACACGGGGCTCATTCGCGAATGCCGCGAATCCGTACATGGATAGCAAAACGACGGTAGAAGAGCCTAGAGATACGAGAATATGTGTGCGGAAGCCTGCGGAGTGGCCGCCGAATTCGCGCTCAAGACCGACGAGTCCGCCAAGCACGACTGCGAGCAGCAGGCGAATGGTCAGCTCATAATAGCTGATTTCCCACACGGAAGAAACGGCATTCGTCATGTTAATCTCCTTTCCCGAAGAGTGGCGTCAGCGGCTGCAGCCGAGTAATCGAATCAGGTTTATTTTCCAAGCTAAAATGAAAATCTAGACGCAAGTACGCTTCCTCCCCATCTTATGCAAATAATAATGCCGTCAACACTGCTGCGGTTTATCAACGATAATACGATCGAATGAACGTTACGTCAATAGCTGGAAATTTCGCAAAGCAAGTAGAATGAAAGCGTTATACCTAAGACTAGTTTAGCAGAAAGAGTATCCCCACGCAGTACAATGTCGCAAAAAAATGAAATAAAGAGACGGAAAAATGAATTATAAAAACGTTTTAGTGATTTATTTGATCAAAAAACCATAGAATATACTCCTTTATAATGCCAGACTGTTAATGATCCGATACGGGGATTAATTCAAGCGAAACTTATAAATACTATTTGTTAAAAAGGGGGAGCGCGTATGGGTGTGGGTGTTGTGGTTAAACAGGTTTTATTAGCAGAGGAGAAGGCGACTTTCGTAACCTGCGAAGTGCCATTCATTGAGGTGGAGCTGGGCGGCATTCCGGGCGACCGCCATTATGGGCTGCTTCGCCCGGCAGACTCCAGGCAAAAAATTTATTCTCGCGGTACGATGATTGCAAATCGCAGGCAGATCAGCATTGTATCAGTTGAGGAGTGTGAGCTCATTGCGGAAGCTATGGGTTTGCCGCTTATTAAGCCAGAGTGGTTAGGCGCTAACCTGCTCATCAGCGGCATCGACAAGCTGACGGAGCTTCCGGTTGGGACGAGGCTGCTGTTTCCAGGTGGTACCGGCTTAATTTGTGAAGGGGAAAATCTGCCGTGCATCGCCCCTGGCAAGGTGATTGAGGAGGCAAGCGGACAAGCGGGGCTGCGCAGCAAATTCGTTCCTGCCGCCCGCAAGCGCAGAGGTATTGTCTGTTCCGTTGAACGCGAGGGCAGCATTAAAGCTGGTGATAGTGTACGTGTTATGAACGTTAAGGTTTGACGTGTATGTACGTGAAAAGAAAGGCTTGCAATGGAGGAGCTTTTTGCGCAGCTGCTACGTAAAATAGAAGGGTGTAAAGCATATTTTGCGGCTAAAAAGGGTACGCTGGCTCGTATAGGGTGGTGGTCGCAAGTGGTAATCCCGTTTCATCAGCGAATGGCAGAGCTGTGGCTGCATAGCAAAAAACGTCAGCTTTCGCCAAGCGAAGCCGCGGAGCTGGAGCAATGCCAGCAGCTCAACGTGAATTATGTCAGCGAAGCCGCTTATTTGGCGAATATGTCGCTGCTTGCTTCAATGAGCAAGGATATAAATTGGCAGCATGAAATATGCAAGGAAATCGAGCAGTTCCAGCTGACGGGCAAGCGGAAAAAATCCGGCACGGCAGGTGCGGAATAAATGCTAAATTCAATAAGCAGCGCAAAATACCGTTTCTCCGGGCGATCGTCTGGAGGAGCGGTATTTTTTTGTTTTGGCTGCGTAATACGTTCGTGGGCATTGCCTCCAAATAATGGAAAAGCCATATATCCTTGCAGGAGCCATTAAGGGTAAAATAGAGAGAGGAGCAATGAATTTTTTTGAAATATAGGAAAGGATATGATTTTTCCATCCATTCTCTATATTTCATTGCGAAACGGTAGCTTAGTCGCCAGAGGACGGCTTTCGGCCGTTTACGCTTGGGAAAGCGGGGGAGTTTTGATGGAAACGGAATGGGAAGAGCGTATGGTGCAAGCTTGCAAGAGCGGGAATATTGAAGTAATCAAAACGCTTATTTCCGAAGGCATGGATTTGAATGATTTAAAAAATCCAGCAATCGTTACGGCTTCAAAGCAGGGCAAGCGCCCAGTATTCGAGTTTTTGCTGGAGCAGGGTGCGGACATTAATGCGGTGTCTCATGTGGGCAGCTCTGCCTTGTCTCATGCTGTCAGCTGGGGAAATGCTAAGGCGGTAGAGGCGCTGCTGGCGCTCGGCATTGATGTGGCTCTACATGGCGGCCTTGCTTTGCGAGGAGCAGCGGGCGGACGTCTGGATTTGGTTAAAATGCTGGTGGAGGCAGGCGCTCCCGTTAATTTTAATGAGCCGGATATGGTACGCCCATATGGCGGAACGCCGCTGCAAGCGGCTGCTGGCATCGGGCATTTGCCGATCGTTCGTTATTTGCTGGAGGCGGGCGCTAATCCGGCGATTAAAGACAGCTATGGAGAGCGGGCTTACACGGACGCGAAGCGCTATAAGCATAAAGAAGTGATGGAACTCATCTATTCTTACGAGCCGAAGGAGCTGCATGATTTCGATAACCGAGCGGCTCAACTGAAAAAAGCGGGCCTTCCTGCCGCCATTATCCGCGATCTGGGAGAGACGAGCAGTCGGGTTGAAATACCGGATTGTGAGCAGGTATCCTATATTGAATTTGGTTCGGTCTTGGACGTCACTGAACTGGAATATGAGGGGCTCAAGCTGCTTAATTTACTTGTGGATATGGACAATTATTCGCCGCTGGGCATGTTCGTCTGGGTGCCTGCACATAAGAAATTCGCCAGCTACGATGTGGAGCATAAGGAGCTGATGATGCTGCCTGACGCGACATGGGCGAAGCTGAGGAAAAAGCCGGGCGCATTCATCGACCGCATACTGGACGGTGAGTATGAGCCGCTCGTGCTTGCGGACTAACTCGGAAACGTAGTCGATCCGCTTGCATGCAAATCAATAAAGAGACTTCTGTTCAAGCTGCTGAGGCTTATGGAAGTCTCTTTGCTTTTCGAACTCATGGATAAAATTGGATTTACCAAAAAGTGCGGCGTTAAGTTGTTGCTTTCCCTTGTCTCAAGCTCATGCCTACCCAGACGCAATGTGCCGCAAGGATTGCGATAATGAGCAGATCTGGGCCGATTGCGGTACGCTCATTGCCAATAAACTGAATCAGGTTATGTACAAAATGGAACAAAATCAGCGGCACAAGGTTGCGATTTTTCACCATTAATAACGCAAGGGAAAGGCCGACCGCCAAGGAATAGGCGATTTGGATCGTCGTATCTACCGCATTTTGCCCTGATAAAGCGTTCAAAATATGCGTGACACCGAACAGCAGGCTGGAGAGGATGACCGCGGTCGAAGCCGATTTGCGCAGCAGGATGTTCAGAATAAGGCCCCGGTAAACCGTCTCCTCTACAAAGCCGACAAGCAAGGTGAAAAAGATGAAAAAATAAATTTCGCCCGGCGTAAGCGCCTTGAACCCATTCGTGCCGATAACGATCAGTACAGCAACGAGCGGAAGGTAATACTTCCAGCCGCCTTGCGGAATGGCAGAGAGCGGGCGAAAGCCGGCAAAGCCCCATTTTTTGCGCAAAGTTAAGTAGATGATTAAGGCAAGCGCAATAGGGATGAACGATAGCAGCACAGGTGCTGTATAATCCAGTTCTTTAATGGTGGCGTAGGCCCCGGCAGCGGATACGGCGAATAGCAGCAGCAGCTGGATGATAAGGATAGCGAGCACAGGTCTCTTTTCAGAAAAAGCGGGTTTATTTAGGGGGTTAGTGTTCGTTGCGGTCATCGTTTAAATTCTTCCTCTCTTTAATCGCTTGAATCCATTTCTGTTCCATTAGAAAATAGTCGAGCCCATAGGACAATACGGATACGCGGTAATAGTAGTTTTCCGGATTTGGTACTTCCTGTAGCTCCCCGGCAACAATGCCGGAGGCAGCCTTCAGCCTGCCAATCTCCTGACCTAAACGCATCTGGTATTCACTAAGGCGCTGCTGGCGGGTATCCTCATCCAAATAGTCGAAAAAGAAAACCTTCAGCAGCAGCTCGCTTCGCGACAGCTGAATCGGTTCCGCCAGCCATGCGAGAAAGGTAGCCTTGCCTTCTGGCAGCAGCGTGTATAGTTTTTTATTTTTGCTATTATCCAGCTCTGCCGAAACGCTTACCCAGCGCTTGGTCTCCAGACGCTTTAAGGCGGGATACAAGCTTCCGAAGCTTGCCCGATAGAAAATGCCGACGGAATGGTCAATCGTCTTCTTCATGTCATAGCCGCTCATCGGCTGCTCCATCAACAGTCCCAATATTATGTTTTCGAGCATCGGGATTCACTTCCAATCAGGTATTTGAATTTATTTATAATGTATCTACTCGATATATCTATTTGATATATATGAGTATACCTGGTTTTGTGAATACGTCAATCCTTTTTTTTGTGAAAAAGCAGGCTCGCATATTTGCAAGGCATTGGATTTGTAAGTTTTATTTATTATTTTGACAACTTTAGTTTACATTATGTCATGCATCCTGTATATTAGTCACATGGAGGTGGACGTATGAAGCTCGATAATCGGGTTCGCGAATTAAGGGCTCGTTTTCGAATGAGCCAGTCGGAGCTGGCTGAAGCCATTGATGTCTCTCGGCAAACGATCAGCTTAATTGAACGGGGCGACTATTCACCATCAGTGGTTCTGGCGTTAAAGATGGCGAAGCTGTTTAAGGAGCCTGTGGAATTTATTTTTATATTGGATGATGAGGGGGAACTTCAATGAGTAAGGGGAAATCGCAGAGGCTGCAGTGGGTGCTTGTTATTGTTATAGGTGGATTATTAGGTTTTGGAGTAAGTTATTTTGGAATGTCGAATGCAGGGAAGCTGAATTTCGAGGGGATATCGGTGGGCTTTTTTCGCCTTGATGTCATCCATATGATGTTTCTGCTCGCTTCTATTGGAACTTGGGCAGCCAGCGTAAGGTATTGTCTGAGGTTTAACCAGGAGGAGGATAAGGAGAAGGGGGAGAGGCTGCTCAGCTCCAGCATGATGCTGAACACCTTCGGCACGTATACGGCGATCGTTGGCAGCATGACGCTGCTTTCACAAATGATTATTGAGGACATACATGGCAAGCCTGTACTTGCCCTTTTAATTATTTCGCTATTACTGGTGCTGGCGCATATCCGGCTGCAATCGCTGCTGTTTAAAGTGTTTAACCGCAATTTTCCGAAGCGGGTTTTTGACACCGGACGCCCTTTTGGAGCAAAACAGGCCTATATGGACAAGCTGGATGAGGCGGAGAAATTCATTGTGTATAAAGCGTCGTATCGCGCCTTCAACATGATTAATAATACGCTGTATGCGCTCGTATTTGTTACCTTTGCCTATTCCGCGCTAAGCAGCTTTCAATTGTTTCCGTTCCTCCTCCTGTTAGTTTTGTTTATTGCGAACAATTTGGCATATTTCAAGGAGACTCAGAAGTACCAGTAGCAAGCGGGTCCGCTTTCAGTCCGCTTTGTGTCCGCTAGATGTCCTCTAATAAACCCCTATAATTGTTATAATTATCCTAACGAATGAGATGATTATAACGATAGAGGAGGTTTCAGCAGATGGATGAAGCGAGGACGGCTATTGATTTTTATAAAAAAGAACTCTACCGCATCGGCTGGCGCATCCAGTATCAAGCGAAAAAGCAGCGCAAGCATGAATGCTCGCTCACTTATGAGCCCGTCCAACCGGATAGCGATTCCGACCAGATGGAGCAGAAAATATTAGTGAAGCAGCTGCTTGCTGAGCTCCCTTCAAAAATGGGCCGAACAGTCATTCGTGAGCTGTATTTGCAGGACAAGACGGAAGCGCAGGTAGCCAAGACACTGAACATGAGCCAGCAGGCGGTGAACAAATGGAAGCGAAAGACGCTAAAGCAGCTATGTCAGATGCTGAGTTCCTGAGGCTGCTCGAGCTGGTTCAGCAAAATGATGAGCAGGCGGCACTTGCGCTGATCCGATTTTTTGAGCCGGAGATGATACGAATCAGCCGCTTTATCCGCATGCCGCAAGAGGACGCTGTGCAGAGCATGACTGCGGAGCTGCTTGCTTTTTTCAAGGAAGGTCAAGAAGCCCCCTAGCCCAAATCGGATAGGGGGCTATAGCCATTTAGGAACCCAGACACACTAACACTAAGACACTAGGTATCTACCGCCTCATCCAAGTAAAGGCGTAAAGCACTACGTAGAAAAACAAAGTGAAGGCAAAGATCGACAAGGTGAAGGGGATAAGCAGTACTTCTGCCTTTGCATTCGTTACAATTTCATAGAGCTGGCCGAATACGACATGCGGTCGTGCCCATACATCCCAAGTGTTCCAGCGTACAAACCTGCCAATATAGATGCCGAAGCTGCTGAGCAGCAAAACAATAACAGCGAACAGCCAGCCGGTAACAGCGCCAAAGGCTTGACGGACGAGCTGATGCAGCGAGTACAGCGAGACGACGCTTAGCAGCACGCCGACTGAAGCTGCCGTCAGAAAAATAAAAAGATGCTGCCAAAATTCCATTGTCCGGACAAAATGCCCGCCCCCATCGGCTTGAACCCGCATAAAGGGATGCAGCAGGTCCGTTATCAAATAAGCGGCATTTGGATAGAAGAGCAGCCATACCAGTCCGAGAGGCAGCAAAATCAGCGTCTTCACCGCTGTATGCTTCTGCTTCTGCTTCTGCTTCAAATAAAAAGCTGCCAGCTCAATGATTATTGAAAGACCCATTGGAACCCACGCCAGAAACACATCCCAATCCAAAAATAAATAAATTTCGCGGCCCGTTACCGCTCTTAAGTGATCTGCCAAAGTGAGGCTTGCTATAGTAGCCGCCAATAAGACGGCAATAATAATAGCTTTGCTGTGCAGCTGCGTATTTTCCCGAAATTTCAGTTTGAACCCTCCTTATGCGTTTTCCTATATATGTATAACGTTTGTTTTGGGATTTTGTTGCTAGGACGTAGATGCAAACGTAAGCGTAAGCCCAAGCCCAAGCCCAAGCCCAAGCCCAAGCCCAAGCCCAAGCGTAAGTGATCCAGATCCTGATCGAAGCCCACGTCAAATGTAGTTCCTCTACTACTGGGAATGTCACCTCTCATGGATGTGAATATTTGTGATTATGAACATACGAGAATGTGAATGTACTTACTGAAAAGCAGCCTCCTGCACTTCGCTTCATTGGTCTGCTCCTAGCATAAAGCTAGACTTGGCGGACACAGCAGCCGCTATTTCAACCGAATCACGGATTAAGGCATAGGTCGCGGACACAGGAGCCACTAATGCGCTGCAAATGACCATATTTCTGCGATAATGTGGGCAATAACGGATATCCTGTCCGCTTTTGGCCTGAAATCGATTCAAAAGCCAAAATAGCGGAACCTAAGTCCTTGAAAAAAAGGAGTGGGCGTTCGAACTGTGGGCAAACTGCGGGGGTCTAGGAACCGTGTTCTTTGAAGCATTTTTTGTTAAAGGCAGTTGACAGCGGTAAAGCGATGCGTTATTATTGGTTTTATCAAATTAAATTTTATACAATTTATTGGCGAGCCCTTCTAATATCCGGCTTGTATTTCCAAATTATTGGGATAGCAAT
This sequence comes from Paenibacillus sp. R-74696, assembly GCF_055814915.1. Classification (NCBI taxonomy): domain Bacteria; kingdom Bacillati; phylum Bacillota; class Bacilli; order Caryophanales; family Paenibacillaceae; genus Paenibacillus; species Paenibacillus sp. R-74696. The sequence goes on along the minus strand of NZ_JBPULM010000018.1, from coordinate 34,783 downwards.
TAGCAATTTGGGTAATAAGAAAGTAGGGTGTCGCAGCACACAGCATGGAGGTAGGCGCAGATGATTATTGTACAAGCCTTTCTGAAGGTGCAAGCAGAGGCGCGTGAGGCTTTTATTGAGCAGGCGAAAACTCTGATCGCCGCGACGCAGCAGGAGCCGGGCAATATAAGCTACAAGCTGTATGAGGATGCGGAGCAGCCCAGCCATTTTGTGATGCTGGAGGAATGGCAGGATCAGCAGGCGATTGACGAGCATAATGGATCGGCGCATTACACAGCATTCGCTGGCTTTGCACGCGGCGTATTGGCGGCACCGCCAGAACTTAAACTTTCTACACCAAAACAATAACGGAGGCGATTGATTTGCAAAATTTATACACAGCTACAGTAACAGCAGTAGGCGGAAGAGACGGTCAGCTTAAATCCGAGGACGGCATTTTGGAATTAGCAATTCGCGCACCTAAGGAGCTGGGCGGCCCGGGCGGCGCCACGAATCCGGAGCAGCTTTTTGCTGGCGGCTATGCGGCTTGCTTTGAAAGTGCCTTAAACGTTGTCGCAAGAATGAAAAAGATCAAGGTTGAGAAGACGCAGGTTACAGCGCATGTCACGCTCGGCAAAGAAGACGATGGCGGCTACGGTCTGGAAGCGAAGCTGGACATTTCCGTAGTTGGCGTAGATGCAGAAGTGGCGAAGGAGCTTGTTGAAGCGGCGCATCAGGTTTGCCCGTATTCAAGAGCAACAAGAGGAAACATTAAAGTCGAATTGAACATCGTTTAATGACAGATCAAGCCATCCTTCGCGGGATGGCTTTTTTTTCGTAAGCGGGCATTAAATGCTTATCCAATAGCCAATGCAATTAGCCAACAACAAGCGTTAGATCAAAACCCTGTTCTCGATTATATTTTTCATACTAATATGCGATTTGGAGGCTCCAAGCGTGACCAGCGTATCTTGAAAAGCGGCAACCTCGCCGACGGAGCCGGTTTGTATTTTGATTAAATAATTATATTCTCCGCTTATTCGAAATAAATCCGTTACTTCGCCAGCGTTGTGGCAAAAATCGACCAGCTCTTGGCATTGCTCTGTTTTCACGAGAATAAAGGTGGTCATTCCGCGATTCAGCTCCTGCAAACGGAATACGGTTGTGTATGAAGCTATAATATTTTTCTCTTCCAGCTTCATTATTCTTTCTTTAACTGAAGGGGGAGACATGGCGATTTGTTTGCTGATCTGTGAGATGGGCATTCGGGCATTTTGCTGAAGCAGCTGCATAATTTTTTTATCAATATCATCAATGAGATGATCCATCATAAGCACCTCCCAGGCTATACTTTAAAAAATAAGCCTATATCGCTTAAATAACTGCGATACATAAACTATTTTAGCCGAATATCCTCATCTATTCTATGTATTTATCACTATATTCCCCGTAAAATAAACGGCATATTCGAAACGGGAGCGATGGCAGATGAGTATAAAAGGACTTGCGCACGTAGCTATTCAAGCTAAAAATTATCAAGAAACGATTGCGTTTTACACGCTGGCCTTAGGTTTTAAGGTGGGGCATCATTGGAGCTTGCCGGCGTTTCAGATTAAGGAAGCGTCCATGCTGATTTCGCCTGACGGACGGACCTGCCTAGAGATTTTCGATAATGAGGCCGTCATTCCGGCACAAGGGAGAAAAGCTGTTTCTGATGAGGAGGTAGTCCATGGGGCGCTACTGCATCTGGCTTTTTATGTCGACCAAGTGGATGTCATTTATCAGAAGTCGCTTGCCCATGGAGCGAAGTCTTATATAGAGCCTGGGGAGTTGGCTCTTGGGGAGCCGCCGCTGCTCGTCAGAAATGCGCTCGTTTATAGCCCGAATGGCGAGGTTATCGAGTTTATTGAGGATGTGGATTTTGATCGCTCGGGTCTTTTGGAGGAGGAGCGGACGCTGCAAGAAAGGTAGTAGGCTATTGTGAATGGCAGCGAGTTTCTAGTAAGAATGCTTATAAAAATCGAAATGCGGCCCATGCGGCCGCATTTTTTGATGAGTATGGGGAATAGCATAACGACATCTTGCACTAGTGCCTGCGTTTGCGGGGCAGAAGTCCCAGCAGCTCCCCCAGCACCCACCCATAAACAGCATGGCCAACGAGCCACCAGGTCCATGCGGCGCCGCTTCCGATGGAGGGCGTACGATCCGATAAAAGCGTAGTCGGAAAAAGCGCCAATCCGATCAGCAGGCTGACTGCCATTGCAGCATAGGTTTGTCGTACGCTGGGCCAGCGAACGATCCTGAAGAAGAGAGCTAGTCCGATGCCGACGAGTGCAGATACGACCAAGTGCAAGGCGAATTCCCATAGCTCGGATAGCGCCAGCTCGTTCAGCAGCGGGATATAATCGACATTGAGCAGCAGTGTGTAGACGGTTTGTCCGGTCAACTGCTGAACGGCCTTCATATACAATCCGATCAGCAAGCCAGCCCCTGCGCCAGCAGAGGCTGCGAGGGCAAGCGTCCGGGCTAAGCCGCCATTGCCTAGTTTGCGTTTAATTCGCAAACCACTGCTCCGCCATCTCCGTATGTGCGTCCGTCACATGGATGCTGATGCTGCGGTATGCGGCCCAGAAGGCTGCTGCATCATCGGTATAGCCAATGCCGAGCACGAAATCCGGAATCAAATCAATCGGCAGCAAAATATAAGCGAGTGCCCCAATGGCAATGACTTTAGCCGAAGTAGGCGTATTGGCGTCAACAGCGCAGTAGTACATAGCAACGGCGTGCTTCGCGAAAGGGATTTTTTTTGCGTGTTTTTTAATTTTACGCAGAAAGCCTTGCTGCACATACTTTTCCTGTTTGGCGGAATCGCCAATTTTGGACGTCCACTCATTCACATTCGGCGTATCCTCGGGTGCCGTCTGCTGCTCCTGTTCATCCTTAAAGCGGTAAGGCTGGCCTGTAATCAAGTTATCCATTATCATTTGCCCCTTTCATTCATAAAATTCATCTATTGCTTAACAGCTTCATAGCTTCAACCATCCAGATTCTAAGCCCGCAATTGCAGGTTGTAATGCTTATACGTAGTTATACCCAAGTTTGATTCGTTTTGAAAATAAATCAAAAAACCGCCCCCGCGAATCGGCGCGGGAGGCGGTTTAATGAAAATATAAGAAAGTATAAGATTCCCCCTTATACTCAGCTTATATTTCTCTGACTGAAACGCGCCGAGCCGCCAAAGGAAGGCGACAGTCGTTTCACCTTGAGCGCAGCTAAGCGCGCGGCTTGAAAATGCCGAACGGCTTGCCCATTGGCAGGAAGCTCCGGCCGAAATGAGCATTCAGCACGGAAGCGCCGCAGCCGTAAAGCGATACGATGCCGATAGCGAGCTCGGAGTAGGCAGCCAGCGTATGGAAAATTTCAGGTGCAACGCCGAAAGCATCGAGCGTAAGTCCTAGGAACAATAGATCAATCAAGCAGAAAATGATCAGCAGCACGCGGTTCGTTTCAACCGCGCCAATGGTCATAAACAAAGTAAATACGAGATAGCCGGCGAAAGCGAAGCCGAGCTGCTTGCCATCAACATCGCCTGCGAGCGCGGTGCCAAAGACACCCATTTTAAACATCCAGCTTGTTGCGACTGCAAACCAGAAAAACGCATACGCGCCGAAGGCTGTCGTACCGAATGTATTGTTCCGCTTGGAATCTTGAATGCAAGCGAATAACTGGGCGAATGCGCCCAGGAAGATGGCCCATGGGATAACGAAGCTGTAGCCCGTTGTAATTCCGAGCTTTTGGGATGATGCGACCAAGGTGACGATTGCTAGTCCGAATAAGCCTAGGGCGCTCGGATCAGCATTAATAATTTTGACGTTCGATGATTCCTTTTGCATATAAGCCTCCAATAATCCTGCGATTTCCTCTGTTTCATGCGTATTTGCCGACTACTAACACACATTGAAACATTCTAACTGAATTCGAAACAAGAATAAAGGGTATAATTCGTGTCCAAAAGTCGAACTTTGTTGAATTTAGGTGTTTCGTCATGTTTAAAATGGTTTAATAGGTAAAGAGAACTATTACATAAGATAAAAGGGAGCGCTTGCATGTGAACATTCGAAAAAAGCTAATTACAGGTTTTGCAGCAGTATTATTGCTTACTTTGGTAGTTGGAATGATTAGCTTGTTTCAGCTTACGTCTCTTAATCAGGCTTATCAGGATTTGCTGAATGACCGTGTTCAGAAAATTATTTGGGTGAATAAGCTTAAGGAATTGACGATGAGTGAGTTCAGCTATGTAAGGGGTCATTTAATTACCGGAAGCTCATCCCAGTTGGATAAATATGAAGCGAATCGCTTATCTTTTGCCGATACAATAAACCAATTGGGGACCTCTATTAAAACGCAGACGGCGGTAGATCTGACGGCGGAGCTCAAGCAGCTGGAAGCAGATTATAATGCGGCGGCACTGGAATTTATTGCAGCCAAAAAACAAGACGATATGGATCAAGTATCCTATTTGCTTGAAACAAAAGGTGTGCCAATTGCAGAGAAGTTTTTGAGTGCAGCTAATGAGCTGGAGGAATACCAAACGAACCTGTTGAATGAAGGCAGAACCGTTTTAACGAAGCAAGTGAGCGAAGTGAAGACGATCATTTTGACGACAATCATCGTTGCTATGGTCCTTGGTATCGCCCTGGCGCTGCTCATTGGACAAATAATTGCCCGTCCTGTACAGAAGGTAGCCCAGGCAGCGCGGCAAATCGCAGATGGCGATCTGACGGGAGCAGATATTGTGCTGCGACAGAAGGATGAAATCGGAGCGATGGCTTTGGATTTCAATAGAATGAAGCAAAATTTGCGGCAGCTGATGCTGGCCATTAATCATAATGCGGTAGAGGTTGAAGCAGCGTCGAAGGAGCTTTCTGGCGGGGCGGAGCAGGCAGTAATGGCTTCCAACCATATAGCGGAGTCTGTGCAGGAGGTATCGGAAGCATCGGATCAGCAGTCTGCCAGCATTAATGAGAATAAGCAGGCGATTGAAGAGAGCGCCATCAGCATTCAGCGTATTGCCGATTCAGCTACGGTTACTTCGGAATCGTCTGAGCTTGCCTTACAGCAAGCAGAACGCGGCAGTGCGCTGCTCGGCGAGACGATTGGCCACATGAAGCAGCTCCACCTGACGATTGATCAATCTGCTGCTGTCATTTACGAGCTTGGCGAGCAATCGCGGGCAATTGAGGGAATTACACAGTTTATTCGTGAGATTGCCAATCAGACAAACCTGCTGTCGCTGAACGCATCCATCGAGGCGGCACGTGCAGGCGAAGGCGGCAGAGGCTTTGCTGTCGTTGCTGGCGAGGTGAAAAAGCTGGCTGAGCAGACAGGTGAAGCATCCGATAAAATTGCATTATCCATTCGGGCTATGGTGGACAAGGTGAACGGCGCAGTTGTGTCCATGCAGAAGGGCTCCGGTGAGGTTGAGTCCAGCACCGCTTATATGAATCAGACAGGCGAAGCTTTTGAGCAGGTGTATGCGGCTATTCGTACGGTAACCAGCCAAGTTCAGGAAGTATCGGCATCGGCGGAGGAACTGGCCGCTTCGACAGAGCAGCAGCTCGCAACCGAGGAGCAGTTGGTCGTGCTTGCGAATAATATTTCGGGCAATTCTCAAAGCGTGGCTGCCGTTTGCGAGGAGCAGCTGGCATCGATGGAGGAAATTTCAGCTTCGGCCGAAGCGCTGAGCCAGATGGCTAATGTGCTGCGGGGCGAAATTCAGAGGTTTACTTTTGAGAAAGAGCAGGCTTAATTTGTTTAGCTGCTGAGCATGCTTAGATACGAAGGGGCCGTTGTGATACAATGACAATAGACAGCCCATGAGGAGATGATGACAGATGAGCGAGCAAGGAAATGACCAAATCGACGAGCAACAGCTGATCGCGTACATAACGAGTAAGGCGAAGGCATCCGAAGCGGATGTAAAGCTGGTACTTAAGCATGAAATGACCTTCATTAACAATGCGCAGGAGAACGCTTCTGGTGAGGTTGAAGTTGACAGCGATGAGCTGGTCGATTACATCCTGAAGCAGCGTGATGTGAAGCTGGATGAGCTTATGGTTGAGACGATTCTTGATCTGGAAATGGAATATTTGATGGATCAAGGCGTGGCTGGGTACGTTGATTAAGCCGTATAATTAAAAGAAGCTTTCGAAGCGCCATTTAGGCGTATTCGGAAGCTTTTTTTATTCGAAAGTAAACGAATCCCATTATTGTGGATGTGTCGAAGCATCCCCCTAATCTAGTCGCAAAAGTACTAATAAATAGTCGTCTTATCGGTAGTGAGGGTGGATGTATAAAGGTTATAGTCAAACTAATCTAATGCAGCACTTTTAATGAAGAGAGGACGATAGCGATGAAGGGCGTATGGCATGGGCATGTGAAAATGGGGGAAGGCTCCACGCTGTTTATTTTTACGGTAGAGGAATGGGACGGCGATTACCGGCTTGCTGTACATTCGGTACCAGGCATATACAGCTTTGAGGCAGGCGGCCTGAAAGCGGAGGGAAGCAAAGGCAATGAGCTTAAGGCAACCGGTCATGTGGCGATGTTTGGAGCGAATATGACGGTTCACCTTATATTTGGAGAAGCATCGCTCACAGGCATGGTGACTTTACCGTTTGGTGGTCCCTTTCCGCTCGAAGGGGAGAAAGGGCATCCGTCCTTTCGCAATGATTCCCTTTTAGCGAAAGCTGCTGAGGTGCAGGGTGGAACAGTCGTAGAGCGAACGGATGCGGAAATCGACGAGCAAGTGGAGCTGCTGCTGGAACGAATGAGTGTGGAGGAGAAAATCGGACAAATGAGTCAGGTTGGAGCGTCGAACTTCTCGTTCGGCGGCGATGTGGAGAGCGAGCCGGTTGAGGTGCTGATCGCAAAAGGGAAGATTGGCTCAATATTAGGCGCATTCGATATGAGTCAGGTACTGGAGCTGCAAAGAATTGCGGTCGAGCAGTCTCCGCTCCGTATTCCGCTGTTGTTTAATGCCGATGTGATTCACGGTTATCAGACGATTTTTCCGGTGCCGCTAGCTTGGGCATGCAGTTGGGATATGGAGGCGATTCGCAAAGCCTGCGCAATCGCGGCAAAGGAGGCCGCAGCTTCCGGCATTACGTATAATCATGCGCCAATGGTCGATGTTACTCGCGATGCCAGATGGGGCAGGGTAGTTGAGGGAGCGGGCGAGGACCCGTATCTTGGCGCTGCCATTGCTAAAGCTCAGGTAGAGGGATTTCAAGGTGAAAGCCTGCTGGATCAGGATACAATGATTGCCTGCTTGAAGCATTTTATCGCGTATGGAGCGGCCGAGGCAGGCCGGGATTACAATACGGTCGATATTTCCGAGCGTACGCTGCGTGACGTGTTTTTGCCGCCCTTCCGTGCGGGTATTGAGGCCGGCGCTGGATCGGTCATGAATGCTTTTAATTTGTACGATGGCATTCCGATTGCTGGAAATGCCCGCATATTGCGTGATCTGCTGCGGGAGGAGCTTGGGTTCGAGGGCATGCTCATCTCCGATTATGCGGCCATTGATGAGCTGGTCGTCCATGGCGCTGCCGAGAACGGCAAAGAGGCTGCCGCGCAAGCTCTGCATGCAACGATGGATATTGAAATGGTGACCAGGCTGTACGAGGAGCATCTTCCGGCGCTTCTGGCAGAAGGAAGGGTGACGGAGGAGCAGTTGAATGCGGCGGTGCGCCGGATTTTGACCTATAAATTTAAAATCGGCATTATGGATGCCCCTTATCGTTATGTGAGGCCAGAAGAAGCGTACAAGCATTATTTGTCGCCTGAGCATTTGGAGGCAAGCCGTGACGTAGCCCGCAAATCCATTGTGCTGCTTAAAAATAACGGCGTGCTGCCGCTTGCGTATGGCTCCAAGCTGGCGGTTATCGGGCCGTTCGCGGCCAGCCGGGATTTGCTCGGGCCGTGGCAGTTTTCCAATTACGCGAGTGAAACGGCGACGCTGCTGCAAGGCTTGGCAGCGAAGGGCTTCGCACCGGAGCAGCTGCTGTATGCAGAAGGCTGCGGCGTGCATGAGCCGCTGGCCGGAGGCATCGAGCGCGCCGTGGAGCAGGCGAGCAAAGCAGATATCGTGCTGCTGGCGTTGGGCGAGAGCAGCGATATGTCTGGCGAGGCGGCATCTCGTATGGATGTGACGCTGCCGGATGCCCAATTGGAGCTGGCTAAGGCAATTGCGCAGACAGGTAAGCCGGTCGTGCTTATTTTGACCAATGGCCGTCCATTGGTGCTGGAATGGTTTGATAACCACATGGCTGCGATAGTGGAAAGCTGGTTCCTTGGCTCGCAAGCGGGGCATGCTTTAGCAGATGTTCTTCTGGGCGATTACAATCCATCGGGCAAGCTGACGATGAGCTTTCCATACAAGACGGGCCAAGTGCCTGTGTATTACAATCATTTCCGAACCGGCCGTCCGCTTACGGAGAGCAACAGCGGCCAGAAGTTTATTTCCAAATATATGGATGGCCCGAATGAGCCCTTGTACCCATTTGGCTATGGCCTCAGCTATACGGCATTTGCTTATTCAGAGCTTGCGCTTAGCCGCTCTAAGCTGCGGGCGGGCGACACGCTGGAGGTTTCCATCACGGTGACGAATACAGGCAGCAGAGCTGGGGAAGAAATCGTGCAGCTGTACATTCAGGACGTTCACGGTAGTGTCGTTCGCCCGGTGAAGGAGCTGAAAGGGTTCCAGAAGCTGTGGCTGGAGGCGGGAGAAAGCCGCAAGGCGGTCTTCACCATTTCAGAAGAGCCTTTGAAATTTACGACAGCAGCTATGACTCACGAGGTGGAAGCAGGGCAGTTTAAGGTGTACGTAGGAGGAAGCTCAAGAGAAACGCTGGCAGCGGGGTTCGAATGGCTGGCATAGATTTAAGCTTAAGAGCGATTAAAGCCTAAAGGAAGCATAAAGTTTGGAGTAAGAGGAACCATCTGCTTAAAATAGCTATGAAAAAGACAAGGAAGAGGGTGAATCCCTCGCTCCTTGTCTTTTTTTGCGTCGTTATATGATTCTTAGCCCACAATTGTGCGAATGGAGTCATGCGGAGGATGCGAATATCCGCATGAACACACGCCTATCAAAAGAAAATAAAGGTTTAGATTGGATAGGGGCGTAAGCTAACGGGCAGGACATTATTATCCTTCCACGAATACTTCAAGTACAGCGAATTTGCGAAGCTTAAATTTAAGACAGTATACAATTCAAACGGTTACACAATCCTTGAAGGACAGATATAGAACTGATTATATAAGTGTGTGAGGAGATCTGGATATGGAATTTATTTACGAAGATGAAACGCTGGCAGTAACTGTTGTTAAAGCGCTCCACACTGGCGATATCCCATCGTTGAAACGACTTCTTGAAGAGAATCCGGGCTTGGCTACGGCAAGAATGATCGGTAGAGACAATAACAACGAAAACAATAGTTGTGGAATGTCTCGAACACTTTTGCATGTCGTGACCGACTGGCCCGGTCACTTTCCTAACGGTGCGGCTGCTGTTAGTACGTTAGTCGAGTTTGGTGCGGAGGTTAACGCTCGGTTCACTGGAGCGCACACCGAGACACCGCTTCATTGGGCTTCGAGTTGCGATGACATTAAAGTGCTTGATGCGCTTCTTGATGCTGGTGCCGATATCGAAGCGCCAGGTGCAGTGATCGCAGGCGGCACACCACTGGATGATGCAGTAGCGTTCGCACAGTGGCGGGCAGCGCATAGGTTGGTTGAACGTGGAGCGCAAATCGCACTCTGGCATGCGGCTGCGCTAGGACAAATGGCTGCAATTGAGGCTTACTTCGCCGGTTCCACACTTTCAGAACGATACCCTTGGGGAGCAAGTCGCTCTTCACCTCCGGACAAGATTACCGTCGCCTTCTGGTGCGCTTGCCACGGTGGACAACGGAGCTCTGCAGAGTATCTTCTCGGCCGAGGCGCTGAACTGAACTGGATTTCGGTTTGGGATGGATTGACCCCGCTGGATGCGGCGCAACGCAGTTCTGCTGCTGATCTGGTTCATTGGCTGCATAGCCAAGGCGCCAAATCTGCCGGCGAATTGTAAAGAATCAATATGGTTGTTGAGCCTCAAGCTAGAGTTCCTTAGGATTAAGCTAACGAATTCGTTAGTCCAATAAGAACAGCGGCAGTCTAAGGCTTTTTTCAGTCTTAGTCCGCCGCTATTCATTTTTATGGTCTGTCTAATCCTTCATTTTTGAGGTCTGGCGATTATTATTCTTATAAACCGCGCTAGATCAGGCGTCTCAATCTAAAGCTTTATTTTCATTGGGTAAAGCCAACCCATTCGCTGCAATAGCTTTATTGCGGGTTCGTCGTCCAGATACCCGCTGTCTTAATGAAGACGCGTGGCGGCAGCGATATAGCGGCAAGCGCCAAAGCTGCAACATCCTCGGGCTGCATCATGCGGTCCTCATCACCGATTTTGAGGCCAGCTTTCGTAGCCAGCTCGGTATTGACCGTGCTTGGCGTAAGGGCTGTAACGCGAATATTGTGCTTGCGCACCTCTTGCAGCAGCGATTCGGTGAAGCCCAGCACTGCGAACTTGGAAGCGCAGTAGGCCGAACCCGTTGCGAAGCCTCGCTCTCCCGCTGTGGAGGCCACATTAATAATTTCGCCGCTATTTCTGGCAACCATATCTGGCAGTACAGCGCGAGTCACATTGTAGGTGCCGAATAAATTGACATCCATCATGCTCTTCCACTCTTCTGGGTCCATATCCAGCACAGTGCCGAATTTGGCAATGCCTGCATTATTGATTAGAATGTCAATATGGCCAAGCTGCTCGGTAATCGAGGCAACAGCTGCCTGAACCTCTTGATTAACCGATACATCCGTAGCCGCAAGGCTGACCTGTATCGAATAGCTGGCTTTCAACGTATCGGCGAGCGTCTCCAAATCGGATGCCGTGCGGGAAATAAGTCCAAGGCTTACGCCCTCCTTCGCGAGTGCATGGGCAATAGCAAGTCCGATGCCTTTGCCCGCGCCGGTAATGATCGCTGTTTTTCCGCTTAGTGTCATCATTAATCTCTCCATTCATTAGGGAAATCGCTTCTCGTTTCTCCTCTCCATTATAAAGCTGTCAATAACCGGAATACAAATAAGCCCCACTAAGCGGGCAAATGCTACAAGTCAGGTGGGTCCGTATGAAAATAGATCGATTGCTCAGCATCGTTGTCCTGCTGCTCGGCAGGAAGCGTTGGAATGCGACCGAGCTTGCTGAGCGTTTTGAAGTATCAATCAAAACGATTTACCGCGATATGGATACGCTGAGTCTAGCTGGCATTCCTGTCGTCTCGCATCATGGTGCAGCCGGCGGTTACGAAATTATGGAGCAGTACACGTTAAATCGGCAGCTTGCAAGCGCGAAGGAATGGAAGGCGCTGCTTGCTGCGGTGAAGGGAATTGCCTCAGCCCTAGATGATCAAGCCTATCATGAGCTGCTCGCCAAAGTGAATGCGCTGCTGCCTCAAGCAGCACATGAGGAGCAAGCCAGGCAGGGCGAGGAGCTGGTGTTTGATCTGCAATCATGGGGATCGGGACTGGATTTGAAGCCCAAGCTGGCCTTGCTCCAACAAGCGATTACAGAAAGCAAGGTGGCTTGCCTGCGTTATGCCAGCTCGGCCGGGACCGAAAGCGAGCGGGAGGTTGAGCCGGCAGCGCTCATCATGAAAGGCTCCGTGTGGTATGTGCAGGCGTATTGCCGGGGGAAGCAGGGCTTTCGCATGTTTCGTTTGACGCGCATACTCAGCCTGTCGCTAAGGCTGGAGCGCTTCGAGCCGCGGCAGTCGCCGCAATTGGAAGGGCTGATCTGGCGCAGCGACTGGGGAGCAGATCAGGAGACGCAGATGCTTCTGCACTTTCAGCCGCAGGTCAAGCATCGGGTATATGATGCTTTTCCAAGCGTGTTTATTACCGAGCTAGCGGATGGCAGCTTGCAGGTGGCGGGTTCTTTTTCGCTGGATGAGTGGTTTTATGGCTTGCTGCTGAGCTTCTGCGAGCATGTTAAGGTGCTGGCTCCCGTTCATGCCGCTGAAGAAGTGAAGCGCAGGGCACGGCTTATTTTTGAAAGCTATTAATTTACAATATTGAATCCGGACATATAGCTGTCTGATAAGATGCGATAAGCTTTGGGTAAATCTAAGTAAGCATGGTGAATGGCTCGCACCTTAGCCGCTGTGCTTATGGAAAAGAGGAAATGACATGATGAAATCAATAGTGGAGCAGCAAGGGACCTTGAAACTGGCGGGCATCGGCGTTCGGACAACAAATCAGGAGGAAGCGGGGCCGAATGGGCGAATTCCTGCGCTCTGGACACAGTATTTTCAACTGGCGGGTACGCACTCCAATGAGGCTCAAGCTCAAGACGATTTTATTTATGGGGTATATACGGACTATGAAACGGATGCAAGCGGCGCTTACACGGCTTTCATCGGACATGCCTATGATTTAGACCTGCCCATGACAACAGAAACAACAGGGGCATCTGCCGCAGCAAACCTACAGCAAATTGTTGTGCCGAGCTCTATGTACCGGGTTTTCGAGACGAGGAGAGGGCCTATGCCGCAGGTCGTCATCGAGGCTTGGCAGGAAATTTGGGCTTATTATGAGACAGCTGCCGAGCAGCGGGCGTATACGGGTGATTTTGAGCGATATGATAAAAATGATTATCAGGATGGGGAAGCAGCCGTTCGTATTTATATCGCCATTAAAGGCTGAATGCTGTTAAGCGTTCGTTAGCCGAGAATGCGTCATGTAAATGCCGAATTCCCCGTCACTGGATGGATCGCCGTTCCTTTTTTTGTGCGAGAGGAGAGGATAACGGTTAGATTGGAAGGGGAAGGCGAATGATCAACAGAAGCAAGCTGGAGCAAATAAAAAAATGGAACAGGACCGGTGAATTTCATCGGTCCATTCAAGCGTTGCAGGAGGCGGTAGCCATTCCCGCTGATATTAGAAGTGAAGCGGGCTGCCAGGAAGGCTTTGATACGCTGTACTTATATGTAGAAGCGCAGCTTTACAGCGGGCATGCGGAGGAAGCAGAGGCGCATTACCCAGCGCTTCAATCGCTGCTGTATACGTGGAATGGCATTTATAATCACAGCTATACGGCCAATTATCAGCTGAATTTCATTCGGTCAGCGCTGGATTACGCGCTAGGGAGCAAGCTTGCAGCAGGGCGTGGCTTCGCCAGGCTGATGGAGTATGGCGCACAGCTTGATACGCAGCTGCGGGCGGCGATTTATTATTATTTTTCGCTAATGGACTATGAAGATTACAACGTGGTGGATGCGGGAGAGAAGCTGAATTTGGCTAAGCGAGAGAAAGGCTGCACGCCGTTCGTAGCAGAGCGGCTAGACGAATTGGAGCAGTGGATTGTCATTCGCGAAGCACGGATGGAGTGGGAGCAGCTTGATCGCAGCCGCTCAACCTTCCAGCAATTCGGGGAGCTTGCAGCGGGGCAAGAAAGCGGCATCTGCGAGCTAGCGCTGAATGCCGAGGGCAGCTTGGCAGCCGTCCTCTATAATGACGGCATCGTCCGCGTGTGGCTTACAGCGGATGGCCAGCTTCAAGCTGTAATCGACAGAGGAGATGGGGAAGCTATGGATAATCGTACTGAAAGCAAAGCTGCAGCAGATAGGGCTGCGTTGTGCTTTAGTCCCGACTCCAGCCTGCTGGCGATTGGCAGTGGAATTGGCGTTGTAGATCTCTTTCATGTACATAGCGGGAAGCCGGTGCAGCATTGGGGGTTCTGTGCTGACATACAGGAGCCGCTTCGTGATGCGCCTAATCAGAGCTTTTATACGCATGTCAGCTTTAGCGGCAATGGCCGTTATGTCGTCGTTATTCCGGTGGCCGAGGGCGATGTGCTTCCATTTGTAGATGAGGTGGATATGTCGTGTTTCCACACCGTGTTTGTTATAGAAACAAGCAGTGGACAGTGTGTGCTGCAGCATGCGTTTCGCGAAGGACGAATCGGTGCGGTTGCCTTCAGCGAGGATGAGCGGATGCTGGCGGTCGGCGTTATTGGCCAGGAGGTTGCTGTATGGGAGCTGAATAGCGGCAGTATCGTATATTTCGATCATGATTTTGTGACGGTGCAAGATCATGGTCGCATGGCGCTTGCGAATACGATTGCTTTTGCACATGGCAGCTCCATGCTTGCTTATCCGGCAAGCGATCATACGATTAAAATAATCAGCATGAGTGAGTGGGGCGGCGTCTATACGATTCAGCGGCGGGCGATTGTACTGGAGGAAGGTGTTACAGTCAGCGCGATAACGTTCAGCGAAGATGGAGCAACGCTCATTTCGGCGGAGGATCATAGCCGTTGGAAACATGGATTGCTCAGCGTTTGGGATGTGGAGCGGGCACAGCAGCTGCATACGGCCGTCATTGAGCGGTCCGTCGCTTCTAAGCTTGCTATTCATGAACAAAACGATGAGCTATGGGTGCTAACCGGCCCGCTCTTGGAAATCCGCAGGCTGAGTACGCTGGAGCAGCTAAAAAGGCTCGACCCTTGCCAATGGCTCAATTCCACAGCCATATTGCAAAATGCCAGCGTGCTTGCTGATAACAGAGCCGCCTGCGCCATCGCCTTTAAAGGCAAGGTGCGGTTTTTCAGCTAACGGTAGATTGCCAAGCTTATAATAATAGGATCGGTCTGCTGTCGCGGACTCATGCAGCAGGCTGGAGTCGTTAAGAAAGGCTTTATTTTTGATTTAATAGCAGGCGGCATAGGTCGGAATAAACCTCCTGATTGTTCAGAGCCATAAGTAAGTAATCGGGGTTTACATCCTCCGGCACAACAGCCGAAACGTAGGCAGCAAACTCATGATAGGATGGGGGAGCATCGGCAAACAAAGGATGGTTTGGACTGGAGAATAGCGTGTGACGCTGCTGAATGTCGGCAACCTTTGCGTTATAAAAGCGGATGCTATGCTCATCGCTAGCGGCGGCAGTCCCCTTCATGCGATGATTTAACATATACAGCACATCGTGCAACGCTCTTGTCTGCTGCTCCGTGAAATCATGATCCAATAAAAATAGGTAGAATGGAAACTCATCTTTCGCCATAATCGTCCTCATGAGCTTCATTTGATATTTCAATTGTTCTATTTCTTCATGTACATTCATTGAACTTCCCCACTCCTTTTTCTTTTCCAGCCTATTCCTTTTCCCCAGTATACGATAGTAGTAGAAACAACCGCAAAGAAACCGTTTCTCGGCAAAATGGCAGCGTGAAGCTGCCGTATGCCGAGGGGACGGTTTCTTTTCCAGCCTAGCCCTTCACGGAACCAGCGAGGCCGGATACGAAGTATTTCTGAAACGCGACATAGACGATTAGCACCGGTACGACCGAAATGAGCACGCCTGCGTTCATCAGAGGGTAGTTCGCCGAATATTGGCCACGGAATGCCAGCAGCCCTGTCGTAATGGTACGCATCGAATCCTTGGTAATAAAAATTTGGGCCAGCAGAAATTCATTCCAGGTGGCCATAAAATCAAAAATAAACAGCGTTGCAATGGCGGGCATCGATAATGGAATAATGATCTTGAAAAACTTCCCCATGACCCCACAGCCGTCAATTAGTGCAGCCTCATCAATTTCCTTAGGTATGGTGCGGAAAAATCCACGGAGGATCAGAATGCCGAACGGGATGCCGAAGCCCAAATAAATGAGAATAATGCCGGGATACGTGTCGACAAGCCCAAGCTTGTTGAGAATCATATTGAGCGGAACGAGCGTAGCCTGCATGGGAACCATCATGCCGATGAGAAACAAGGCGAACAGCCACTCGCTTCCCTTGAAAGCCAGCCGCGTCAGGGCAAAGGCGGCGAGCGCTTCAATCAAAATGCCAAGGGGAACCTTGATTAAGGCGATAAACGCTGTATTTTTCATATACATGCTCATGCGCCCTTGCTCCCAAGCCTGCACAAAATTGTGCCATTGCAGCTTTTCGGGGAACATATAAAAAGGACGTGTCAGCAAGTCGCTGCTCGACTTTAGCGCTGTAAAGGCAATGAATAAAACGGGCAGCAGAAAGATGGCTGCTAATACAACGACTAAAACATATTTAAGTGCCTTACTGACGGGATGAACGCGCTGTTCCATCGGATGGACACCATCCTTCCTCCATATTACAAATGCGATTTTTTAGTGGTGTAATAAACATAAGGGATAATAATGACCAGCGTAATGAGAACTAAAAACATGGAAATGGCTGAACCTGTGCCAATATTGGCAAATTTGAACGTCTGAATATACATCCATGAAGCCAGCACATGGGTGCTTTCCGCCGGGCCTCCGCCCGTCATTGCATAGATTAAATCGTATACCTTCATGGAAGATACCATCGTGATGGCCACCACAATAACAAACGTTTCCCGCAGCAGAGGGACGGTAATAAACCAGAACATTTGCCGGGGCTTGGCACCATCAATCGTTGCGGCTTCATAAGGGTCCTGTGGAATCGTCTGTAGTCCAGCGAGAAACAGCACCATCGGCTGCCCAACGCCATTCCAGACAGCTGCAACGAACACGGCATAGAGGGCGAATTTAGGTTCCGCCAGCCAAGCCTGCGCCCAGCTGCCAAGTCCAATCAGCTCCAGCGCTTTATTGAAAAATCCTTGCATGGGATTGTACATCCATGTCCAGATCGTCGCGACGATGACACCGGATAATACGTAAGGGAAATAAAAAATACCGCGAAACATGATGCGGCCCTTCAGCTTTTGATTCAATAATATCGCCAGCATCAGGCCGATTCCCATAATGATTGTCAAAGAGCCGAGCGTCCATAACAGATTGTTGGCGACTGCTCTTGGAAAGACGGAATCGTGCAGCAGCAGCTCCGTATAATTGCTTAAGCCGACAAAGGTTTTCGTAGGCGCAACGCCGTTCCAGTTAAAGAAGCTGAGATAAAGCGTGTAGAGCGTTGGGATAAAGATAACGGCAATATAGATGAAAAGGGCGGGAAACACAAACAGCCAGGGCTTTAATACGCCGATTTTCAAGCTTCATTCCTCCTTGCGAATCAAGATGGAGACGGCAAAGCAGCCGCGCTCCATCTCTTTTCTCATTTACAGCGCTTCATTAATGCGGCCTAGCTTATTTTATTTTTAGCCTTATAGTCCGCAGCGGCCTTTTCCATTCCTTCCGCAGCCTGCTCAGGCGTCCATTCTTTTAGAGCGACCTTGTCCTGCGCTTCAAACAGCTTCTGTACGACTTCCTGAGGAAGTGCTTGGTCGGTAATGAGGAAGCTGCCTTTCGTCGCCATATCGAGCAGAGGCTTCAGGTGAGGCGTGTTTTCCGAATAGGTGACATTAAGAGCAGCGGGGGTGCCGTAAGTATCAATATATTTATTGACTACCTCAGCACCAGTCAAATATTCGCCTACTTTAATGGTAGCCTCAAGCGTCGCTTGATCAAGGTCGGCGCTGACTTGGAACATTTCGGCAAATACGGATGAACGGCCGGTAGGGAACTTGAATACATCAAAATCATTGACATTAAACCCGGCTGCTGCAATATTGCCGTCGAGCCATGTGCCTTCAATGTCGATTCCTGTAGTACCCGGATAGAAGAGATTTACAGCCTCTGTTGGATCAAGGGCAACGTAACCTTTAGGGAAATAGCCCTTATCGTTATATTCCTTGAGCTTTGCGAACGTTTGAACAACGGCCGGATCGTTCCACGAGGCAGTCAGGCTGTTCAGCTTGTCATGCAGCTCAGGGCCTGCAAAATGCTCCAGCAGCTGCTCTGTCAGACGCATGACGTGCCAGCCGTTTTTCCCGCCAAGCGAGAGTGGAATAATACCGCCATCCTTCAACGCTTGCAGATGCCCTTCAAACTCCTCAAAGGAGGTAGGAGCGGTAAGCTTAACCTTGTCAAAGGCTGTTTTGGAGTACCACATATCCACGGCATTTAAGTGATAGGGTATGCCGGACACTTTACCGTTGTAGGTTCCCATATCAATAGCAGCTTGATTGTAAAGCGAAGGCCAATTATGATCCTTGGCAATCTGAGTCAAATCAGCTGTAAGTCCATTTTCGGCATAAAAGGAACCTAGAGAACCGCCCCATGTAAACCACATATTAGGGAGCGTTCCTGAGTTAGCAGCTACCTTTAGCGCCTCTTTCAGCGGGTCAACGGCATATTTGCTAACCTCGATTTGAATATCAGAATGAGCCGCATTAAAGTCAGCAGCAGCTCCGTCAATCCAGGTGTGCTCCTGCAAAGCCCACACGGATACGACGGTTTTCTTTGCACTGCCTGAACTGCTTGTACCGCTCGTACTGCCAGCCTCTGAATTTGTGCCGCCGCTGGAAGAGCAGCCGGCTGCAATAAGTGCGATTATTAATAAGCCTACAAATGCTTGCCATCTTTTTGTCATGAGAATCCCCCTCTAGTGGTCAATCAAATAGTCGTTAATCAATGTGTGGTTCATCAAATGGTGATCCATCAAAAAAACCGTTACACTTAAATCTTGCTGATGCGCAGCGCTTGATAAGGAATGCCGGGAAGCGGAACCTTGCATTCCCCCGCAAATTCCCCTTCCAGCGGCGATATCGACATCGCCCAGGTATCAATTAAATCAATTCGGAATGCTGCGCCTTCCGGAAGCGTTAAGCTGCGGAACGCGGGGCGGCTGGCGCCAAAATAAATCAAATAATATTCGCCCTCCACGCCGCCAGCAGAAGCATCCCATTTGAAATTAATGCGGCTCGTATCGAGTCTTGGCCCTTCTTCCATGATGCTGCGCAGAAATGCAATCCGCTCCGCGCTGCTTCCATGCAATTCGCCTCCATGCGACCACCAAATGATATCTTCTGGATGAACGTACGTTTCTCCATGAGTGACATAACCGCCTTGAGCCATTCCTTCCCAGAAGCATTCGACCATTCGCTCTGCGGTAAGATTGCCCCAGCCGTGATTCAGATTGCCTTCATAGCGGCATTCATCGATGACAATCGGCTTACGGTACAGCTCGCGCCATTCTGTTACAAAATTCAAGTCGGCATGCTGGATGCTGGCATGTGTGACCCAAGGCTTCCCGTGATCATACCAGTGCAGGTTGCTTCTATAATGGATTTCGGGATTATGCCAGTTATGAATGGAGCGAAGATGCTGATAAGGATCATGCTCCTGAATGATGCGGAAAAACCGGTCCCAGTCCGTCATCTTCTTCTCGAACAGCAGGTCATATTCATTCGCAAGCGACCACCATATGTTGCGGAAGGAGGCTAGCCTTGCCAGCGCGTACCGCAAATAATAATCGTCCGATTCAGCAGCCATGCGCGAGAAGCCCCAGCGGTCATAGGGATGGAATAAAATTAAATCTGCTTCAATGCCGAGAAGCTGTAATTGCTCCAGCTGTGATTCCAGGCGGCGCCAAAATTCAGGATTGAACGCCTCCCAATCAAAGCCCTCCTGCAAGGACCCTGCGAAAGCAAAATGCTCCGGCTCGGTGGCATTATAATCATAATGCTTGGGAAACACGCACATCCTAATTTTGTTGAAAGGTGCTTTGCTCAGCGAGCGCAGCGTTTGCTGTTCAAGCTGCTCCCCTTGATGGTTCCATACATAAGCAG
This sequence comes from Paenibacillus sp. R-74696, assembly GCF_055814915.1. NCBI lineage: Bacteria > Bacillati > Bacillota > Bacilli > Caryophanales > Paenibacillaceae > Paenibacillus > Paenibacillus sp. R-74696. The sequence continues at coordinate 15,127 of NZ_JBPULM010000018.1, read as the reverse complement.
TTGTTCCAACCGGATAGAAGGGTGTTCCGTCGGCATAGCTGAAATGAAAAATGTGATCAACCTTCACAGGCCCATGATTTTTAGCTGACGTGGGGGCGGTGCAGAGGAGTGTTCCTTGCAGGCCATCCAGTTGCGCCGTGCTGCTGCTCGTAGTGAAGGACCATGAGCCTATGCAATCCGGCATGAAGCGAATGATGTATTGTCCATTGCCATCATAGAAGCCGTCAACCTTAACAGACCGATGCCCGAATTGAAATTCGGCGCTGAGCACAACGCCCTTATAGGGATTTCCTTCCTGCGGCCCTTCTATGCGAAGCTCAAAACGATTCCACTGCTCAGCCTCGAAAGGCTCTGACCATGTGCGAGTCATGCTGTTCCTCCTTCTCTGTTCATAAAAATACATGGTATTTGGTGAATGGCTTCATTTTATAGGATGCTGCTGCTCATGCGTAGCTGTCCAAAGCATCTTTTTGTGCATTAATATGACTGTTTGCTTGTGCTAAGCCTGACAATGCGCCCCTGTAAGTAGACGAACGATGCGTTTTCCTATGCTTTTATGCCCATATGCTTCAATAGGGAAAGGCGGACAAGCGAAAGAGCCCCCTGAGTTCTTCTCTTGGAGGGAAGAAGCAGGAGGCACAAGGCGCAAGGCTTTAGAAAAAGCTTATTGATTGCGATATTCGAGTGGAGAAACGCCCGTGCGTTCTTTGAACAGCTTGCTAAAATAATGCGGATTCATATAACCGATAGCCGCGGAAATTTCATATACTTTATGGCTTGTCGTGCGCAGAAGCTGCTGTGCATGCTCGATTTTGTGCCGAATGACATATTCGCTGAAGCTTTCCCCGATCTCCTTTTGAAAAATGCGGCTTAAATAGCTTGGGCTGACATGGATGGAAGCCGCTACTTTTACGAGCGTCAAGTCCTCCAGCAAATGCTGGTCGATAAAAGCCTTCGATTTTCGAACGATAAAATTATCGCTTTGCTCGTTTAAAGGCAGCTGCAGCAGCGTTTCCATATAGGCCTTCGGCAGCTCTTGGAGGGAGCTGTAGCGCGAGCTGACGGAGCAGATGATTGCTACATTCAGCAGCTCCAGCGTTTTCTGCCGTACCATATCGAGCAGCTTGTTTAATTCGGCGGGACACTTTTTTTCCTCTTTGTCGGTATCGCCGTGTACACCATGCCTCTGAGCCCGGGCCGCACCCGTTGAGCCCGCATATTGCGGGCAAAGCCAGATTACTTCGCGGTAATTGCGATGAAAAACAATTCCGCCCCATTCCTTCGTAACAAATTCGGCAATGAGATGCTGGAGGGAGCGGAAGCGCAAATGCCCGGCGTCCTGCATAGGGGCGGCATCGTCGCGTTTGCGGAAGACGGTCAGCCGAAAGCCTGTCTCAAAGGCAGGCTGCGCAAGCTCTGCCAGCAGCGGCTGTTCAGGGAACGTATGCTCATCGAGCAGCGACAGCAGATATTGATTTTTCTCCTCTTCCGTATAAGCTGGCTGGGGAGCTGTGGTATGCGCAAGCTTCGCCGAAGCTTTAAGCAGGGAAGCGCCAATCTCCTCCTCATCCATCGTTGGCTTGTGCAAATAGTTGACGGCACCGAGGCGAAGGGCCTCTTTGGCATAGGTGAAATTATCGTAGCTGCTGATAAAAATAATTTGCACGTCGGGATAGCGCTCCAGCGCCTTCTTGGCAAAAGTGAGACCGTCCATGCCGGGCATTCGAATATCCGTAAGGATAATATGGATAGGCTGCGCGGACTCCATAGCCAGCAGTGCTTCTTCCCCATTCGAGGCTTCGGCCTTCCAATGAACGCCGTATTTTTCCCAATCTACCATATGGCGCAGGCCTAGTCTTGCGATGGATTCATCTTCAACGACGAGCAGATTCCACATCCGTATTCTCCTCCTTCTCTAATATCCGATAGGGCATTCTGACCGTCACGATCGTAAGTGTCTCTGTGCGCTCAAAACATAAGCCATACTCATCGCCAAAACGCAGCCGGATGCGATCCTGCACATTGCGCAGCCCAATATTTTGTGTGCCGGTATCGCTTTGCGGCCGCCTCAGCAGCTCTAAGGCTGGACTGTCGAAACCGCTCCCATCATCCCGCAGCTCAATGACCAGCAGGCGGTTATCCTTCTGATCGAGGCGGGCTTCCAGCGAAATATGCAGCTTCCTCTCCAGCCCCTTGGCCCCGTGAAAAATAGCATTTTCCAGCAGCGGCTGCAGCAGCATGGGCGGTATGGCTGCCTGATTCAGCTCTGGCGGAATATGCCACTCCATATCAAATACATTCGTATAGCGCAAATCCATTAACGTCGCATAGTCGCGCAGCAGCCGAATCTCTTCCTCAAACGTAACGAGCTCACTGTCGAGCTTCATATTGGCATGGAGCAGCTTATTCAGCGATTGAATCAGCTTGGCGATTTGCCCAGATTGCTGGAGCACAGCCAGCATGCGAATAGAATTGAGCGTATTGTATAAAAAATGGGGCTGAATACGGGCCCGCAGCGCGTAAAGCTCGGCATGCCGCTTTTGCCGTTCCTTCTCTTCAATGGATTGAATGAGCTCCTCCAGTCGAATGACCATTCGGCCATAGCTGCTTTCCAGCTGGCCGATTTCATCGGAGCGGCCATGCGCCTCGGGCGTAAAAAACTGCCCTTTTTCTACTTTGCGCATGGAGCTTATAAGTCTGGAGATCGGCTGGGAAAACCCTCGCGCGATTAGGAGGGAGGAAACGGCCGCCAGTACAGCAACGCAAATAATAATCAGGATCGTAAAGCTCTGAATGGAACGACTGCTTTGCAGCATAGCATCCTTGTCCACACCCATATAAATCTGCCATTCCAGATAATCGCTTTTCAAGGAAACACCGCTAAAGGTTTTGCCTCCAGCTTGTTCATCAATGGAAACTTCCCACTCGTCATGCTGATTATTTTGGCTTGCGTGTTTCTGAAGCTCAGCTGCAAGCATGGCATTCGAGGCATAAATTAAATGACCGTCTCTATCTATGACAGTTACTTGCGCATTTGGCAGCTCTAGCGAGCGTACAAGATTCGAAATAAAGCGCGGGGAGATGAACATCACTGTGACAGCCAGCGGCTTGTAGTCCTCGTCCATCAACAGCCGAGCTCCAATGATGGCTTCAAAAGAATTGCTTTTAAACTGCTGAATGTTCTGAATGCCGGTCACGGCGAAATGGCCCTTCCCCGCCATCACCTCTTGATACCAGTCCTCATTCTTGGCGTCATAGGCCCCATTAATGGTGCTGTCCCCATCTATGCGGTAGCCATTAATCGACCCGTTCATGCCATAAACCATCAAGCCGTTAATGGAGGAATTAATGGACGGATAGGCACTCATGAGCCGTGCCATCGTTTTTTGGGCGTTAATCTCCTCTGTACCCCACTGTTCAGGCGAGATCGCAGGCTTGTTCAGAAAGGAAAACACCTCTGGCATAAAATAAGGCAGCATGCTGAAACGGTCAAAGTCGCTAATTTGCCGTTCAATGGAGGCGTTGAGCTGTGCCAATATGACCTTCAGGTCCTGCGTCGTCTGTGCCTCCAACGTACCCGATGACTTCGTTGAGCCGACAGCTCCTATAATGAAAGCAGGGATACTGCTGAGCAGAAAAAATAAAATGAGCAGCTTTGTCTGATAACGTGCGTTTCTCCAGCGTCCCAATTTGCCCACCCTTTCATGCATGCTAGAAAGTAAATGTGAATTATAGCGCTTTCATCCCGTGCAGTGTTCAAGCATTTTATCATGATTGCGTCTGGAAGACAAAACTAAACCGCTAAACAGAAAAATAAGGAAAAGACCCATCCTTCGTAAAGGACGGGCCTTTTCCTTGCTCAAATTTCGCTAGTTTTAGCCTTTCACCGCTCCGGCAACGACGCCTTTGACGATGTATTTTTGCAGAAAAATAAAGACGATAATCGAAGGCAGCACGGCCATGACCATGGCGGTCATTGCATATTGCCAGTCGGATGTATATTGGCCGACGAACGTGTACGCCGCAAGCGTCAGCGTCTTCGTATCCGGCGATCCGTTCACCATAAGCAGCGGCAGCAGGAAGTCATTCCAGATCCACATTACATCAATAATAATGATGGTCGTCGTGACCGATTGTAGCAGCGGGAAAATAACGAGGAAAAACAGCCGAAAGCCAGATGCGCCGTCCATCGTCGCGCTTTCGTCGATTTCCTGCGGGATGCCTTTCACGAAGCCGTGATAAATAAAGACAGCAAGCGGAGCGCCAAAGCCCCAATACAGCACGCCAAGTCCCCAGGTGCTCTCTGACAAATGCAGCTGTTTGGCGAATTGGAGCACCGTCAGCATAATCGACTGGAACGGAATGAGCATCGGCATAATGCAGAGCAGATAGATCAGGCCGCTCATCCGCGTTTTTGTACGCGCCAGCTTGTAGGCAGCAATAGATGAGACGAGAATAATACCTGCAAGGCCAACAATCGTAATGACCAGATTGTTCATGAACAGCTTCGGGTAATTGATAAACTGCCACACATAAGCATAGTTTTCAAAAATAATCTTCTCAGGCAGCGCGATAACATCGCTCATCACTTCTCCAAAGCTTTTGAACGAGTTATTAATGGCCAGAAACAGCGGGTATAGAAACAGCAGCGAGAGCAGAAGCATGACGGCTTCCAGTGCGTAGCGTCCGACTGGGCGATTTTTTCTCATTAGGCCTCTACCTCCCGGCGCTTGAACAGCGTTAATTGAATGATCGTAATGAACAGCACGGCAACGAACAGAATGAGCGCTTTCGCCGTACCGTAGCCATACAAATTGTTCTGGAACGTATCGCGGTAAATGTCATAGGCGATGCTGTAGGTCGAGCCGCCCGGCCCGCCACCCGTCAGCGACAAAATGACATCAAACACCTTGATCGAATTTGTCAGCGCCATAAAGACGGCAATCGTAATCGAAGGGGCGAGCAGGGGCAGCGTAATGTTGAAAAAGGTGCGGAACGGGCCCGCGCCGTCTACCGTTGCGGCCTCCTTTAAATCTCCCGGCACCGATTGCAGCCCCGCGATATAGATAACGAGGTAGAAGCCAATCGATTGCCAGATCGATACGAGCAAAATCGAAACAAAGGCAAGCCCCGGCGTGCCAAGCCAGCTTAAATCAAAAATCCCCCAGCCTGTACTTTCTCCCAGTGATTCAAAGCCCTGCATGAAAATAAACTTCCAGATGAAGCCGACGATCACGAGGCTCAAAATGTACGGAATAAAGAAAGCGGCCCGCAGCCAATTGGTCGTGCGCAGCTTCATGTCGAGCAGAACCGCAAGCCCAATCGCCAGTACATTGACAAGCACGATGTACAGTACGGCGTATTTAATCGTAAACCACGCCGAGCTGGTGAAATTCGCATCATTCAGAAAAATTTGCTTGAAGTTATCGAGCCCAATAAATTTCGGATGCTTGGAAATACCGTTCCATTTGGTTAAGGAATAACGGATGGTCATGGCAAAAGGAATATAAAAGGCAATGGCAATACAAATCAGTACAGGCAGGCTGAACAAGGTGAATTCCAGCTTTCCGCCCCATTTTTTACCTAATGCTTTGAACATATGATGCACCCCAATTCGTCTATTTCATCCACGCTTGCAAGCCTCGCAGCCAGAGGATGGCGACAGCTGCTTACGCTGGAAAAAGCATTTTCCAATCTAGCTTTAATGTGTATTATAGAGCAGACGGTTGCCCGTCTAAATGGATTATAGAAAACAGTTAGGGGTAAAAAGGTGAACTGTATGCGGAGCGTGAAACGATGATGAAAGCGATTGCGGGCAAGGTGTGGGAGCTGCTTTCTTTTTGGCGGGAGCTGGTTGCCAGAAGGCTGGTCAATAAGCTGATTTTACTGTTTACGGGTGTCATTGTGCTGGTTGTGGCTTCGCTGAACTTCATCTCCTACCAGATGCTTGAGAAGGAATCGGTCGGCAACAGCATCGATAGTACAACGAACAACCTGCTGCTCGTTGGCCGCAATTTAGAGGATTATCTGAAGGGCATCGAGCAAATTTCCTTGCCGCAAATCGGCTACGATGAAATTACCTATGCCATTATGCACGAGTCAGAGGACTATTCCTCCAAGATGTATGTTGAAAATTATTTGCGCAATCTGTTTTATTCCCGCAGCGACTTGGAGGCTATCTACTTGTATGTCGTAGAGAAGCAGAAGTATTATGCGATAACGAGAGAAAATTACAATATAACGGTGCGGACGGGAACGAACACCGTCATTGCGGAGCAGCCATGGTATGCCAAGGCGATGGCAGATCCGAGCAATCAAGCGTATCAATCGCTGTCGGGACCAGGTGCGGAGGCGGATTTCGGCTATTCCGCCGAAATTCAGCAGGCCAGCTTTATGGCGTACCACCGGGTCATGCGTTCGATTAAGACGCGCAAGCCGCAGGCGGTGCTTTCTTTTTATTACAACGCTTCAGTCAAGGACGCGATTGTGAAGGATATACCGTTTAGCGAAGGCCAGCATTTGCTGTATGTCAGCCCGGATAATGAGCCTTTTGAGCTGGATGATGAAGCGTTCTACACGGAGCTGCGGGACGCAGGTGTGCTGCAAAAGCTGGATGGCGGAACGGGGCCGTTTACTTGGGTGCAGGGGGAGCAGAAATATTTAATTATTTACAATGTGGCGGAGAAAAGCGGCTGGAAGCTGATTAAGCCGATTCCTTATTCGCAAATTTACGAGGCCGCGACGAAGACGCGCAATCTGAACTATGCCATTGGCGTGCTGTTTTTGCTGCTCGCAGTCGTGCTCGTCAGCTTGATGTCGAGCGCTATCACAAAGCCTCTCAAGAAATTATCCCGCCAAATGAGCCGATTCAGCGCAGGCAGCTTTGACGCGGAGGCCGAGGTGAAGGGCCGCGATGAAATTGCTTATTTATCGCGCCATTTCAATTTGATGGTCAGGCGGACGAATGAGCTGATTAATGAGCGCTACAAGATGAAGCTGGCGGAAAACCATGCGATTTTAAAGGCGCTGGAGGCGGAGATCAATCCGCATTTTCTGTACAATGCGCTGCAAGCAATCTCCACGAAAGCGCTCAAGCATCAAACGTATGACGTCGCGGATATGATCGATGCGCTGGCGCTGACGTTCCGCTATTGCATCAGCGGGAAGGATATTGTGTTTGCGCGCGAGGAGCTGAAGCATATTGAGCGTTATATGGCACTGCAAACGGCGCGGTTCGGCGCCAGATTGCAGGTCGTCTATGAGTGGGAGGAAGCGCTGATGGAGCTTGAGATTCCGAAGCTTTCGGTGCAGACGCTGGTCGAGAACGCGATCAAGCATGGGCTGGAGAAGGTAACAAGCACCGTCACCATTGGCATTAAGGCGTCCATTCAAGAGGACGGAACAGCGCTGATCGCTGTTCAGGATGACGGGCCGGGCTTTACGCAAGGCAGGCTGGGCCAGGTGGAGGCTTCGCTGCGGCGCGAATGGGGCCAGCGGGAGAGCGACAACATTGGGCTCGTCAACCTTTACACGAGGCTGAAGCTGCTGTATGGGGAAGAGGCTGAGCTGCTCATTAAGAGCGATCAAGCGGGGACGGAGCTGGCGATGCGGCTGCCCCGGCGAGGAGGGAACGGTTCATGAATTATACGGTGCTGATCATTGATGATGAAGAGCCGCTGCGCGAGGCCATTCGGCTGCTTGGCGACTGGGAGGGACTTGGCGTGGAGCAGGTGCTGGAGGCTGCAGATGGGTTAAGCGGACTGCGCATGCTTGCGGAGCATAAGGTGGAACTGGCTATCGTCGATATGAAGATGCCTGGCCTGAATGGGGCGGAGCTGCTGCAAACCGTGGAGCAGCAGTACCCGGGGCTGCTGACCATTGTCGTCAGCGGCTACAACGACTTTGAATATACGCGGCAGGCGATTCGCTCCAAAGTCGTCGATTATTTGCTCAAGCCCGTAAACCGGACAGAGCTGAATCAGGCGCTGCGCAAGGCAATGGATGTGCTGGAGGCGAAGCGCAGGCAGGAGAGCGATTTTATTGCGCAAAATATTACCCTCAACCTGTCGCTGCCAGGGCTCAAGGAGAAGATGTATTTGTCCATTCTCGAACGCAGTTTTAAGCAGCAGGCGAATGAAGCGTTTCTGCCGCTCATTGGCGCGGACGACAAGGCCAATCGCTTCGTCGTTGTGCTGTTGCGCATTTTGAATCTAGACCAGGTCAGGCGCAGCCGCTTCCACGGCGATACGGAGCTGCTGCATTTCGCCGTCAGCAACGTCGTCAATGAGGTGGCGGGCGCGCACTTTCAAGCGTTCAGCTTCGCGAATCCGAAGCAGGAGCGCGAGCTGTTCGCCATTCTGACCATGAATGGCGGTGGTGCAGCCGATGCAGCCTATCGGGCGCTGCATCAGGTGAATGCAATAGCCGCTACGCTCCAGCGGCTATTCGGCATTAGGGTCGCCGCAGGCATCGGCGGCCCGGTAACGGAGGCGCTGGACATGGCCGCCTCCTTCGAAGAAGCGCGCACAGCGCTGGGTGAGATGGACCTGCTGCGCATGAATGGAGCAGCAGCTGTTAGAGCTGCCGCGGCTGAGCATCGCGGCAGCGGCAGCGGCAATGGCAGCGGTAGCCGCACGCCGGGAGCAGCTGCCATGGGTACAGAGAAGCGGCAGCCGAAGGAGGGGCTGTCGCTGCCAGGGCGTATGGCGGTCATCCGCCAAGCGCTGGCGGGCGACAATCTTCAGCAGGCGAGCAGCATCATCAGCGAGCTGGCCCGCAGCTGGCAGGAGGCGGACAAGCTGAGCTTGGGCGAGGCCGATCGCATCATTCGCGAGGGCATCGTGCTGCTTGGCGACCTGTCGCTTGCGCTTGGCGTTCCGCAGGAGCGGCTGCCGGCCGGCAGCGAGGAAAGCTTGCGCAGCTGGGGGCTTTCGCTCGATTTTGCCACCTTCGAGCAGTTCGCCGCGCTGCTTCAGCGGCTGCTAAGCTTCTACCATGAGCAGCTGAGGGCAGCGCAGGCCGTGCAGAAGCCGTTCGATATTGCCGATATTAAAGCCCATATCGACCGTTATTATTTTGAGGATATTAAAATCTCGCTATATACCGATAAATATTTTCTCAGCCGCGAGTATTTGATGAAGCTGTTCAAGCAGCAGTTTGGCTGCGGCATTCATGAATATGTACAGAAGGTGCGGATGGATAAAGCGCGGGAGCTGCTGGACGATTCGGCGCTCAAAATTCAAGATATTTCCGAGCTGCTCGGCTACAAGGACAACAATTATTTCAGCAAGGCATTCCGCAATTATTACAGCCTTTCGCCTTCGGAATATCGGAGCAGCAAGGGGAATGGTTAGGGGAGCCCACAGCCATATACCACTTTTTTACCCTTAATACACCACTTATCTGCATGTTTATCTCCTATCCTTTTCTTTAGAATAAGCAGCGAAGACTTGTATTCCAAGCGAAAAGAAATGGGGGCCCTACCATGTTCAAAAAAATCATGTCCATGTCCACCAGTATCGTCCTGGCTTCGGTCATGCTGGCTGCTTGCGGCAGCGGCAATGGCAGCACCACGAGCAACAGCGGCAATACGCCGGAAGCGAGCAGCTCAGCCGAGGCTGGCGGCGCTGCGAATGAGGCTAAGCCGGTTACGATCAACATGTTCACCGCTTCTCCCGAATATACCGATGCGTTTAATGCTTACATTGCCGAATACAAAAAAGTAAAGCCGAACGTCACGATCAACCTGGAAATTATGCAAGCCGATTACAATACGGTGCTGAAGTCGAAAATCGCAGCGGGAAGCACGCCGGATGTATTCCAAACGACAGCGGGCGGCGACATTGACACCTTTGCCGAATACAGCGCAGATTTGACGAATGAGCCGCTTGCGGCAGCTATGATGGATGCGGTACGTGTTAATATGACATCGAGCGACGGCAAGGTGCTTGGGCTTCCGGTCAAGGGCAATTTAATGATGATGATTTATAATAAAAAGCTGCTCGCGGACGCGGGCATTACTGCCGCCCCGAAGACGACAGCAGAGCTTGAGGATGCGGTTGCCAAGCTGGAAGCGAAGGGCATTACGCCATTTGCCAACGCCTACAAAGAGTGGTGGGTATGGAAGCATATTTTCCAAAACTTCGTCAACGCAGCTGCGGAGGATGCAGGCACCACGCCGAAAGAGCTGGTGGGTCAGTTCATCGCAGGCGAAACGACATTTAAGGACCATCCTGTGCTCAGCGATAATTTCTTTCAGTTCATCGATCTGACCGTGAAGCACGGGACAGACAAGCCGCTGGAGCGTGATAGCAACGCCGAAGTAAGTGACTTTGCTTCAGGCAAAGCGGCCTTCATGACGGGCAAGGGCGCATGGGACGAGGAAGCGATCAAAAAAATTACACCTGACATCGAGATTGGCATCGCAGGCTATCCGGTCAGCGACAAGCCAGAGCAAGCGCTGCTTGTAACGGGAGCAGATCAGGCGCTGCGCATCAACAAGGATTCCGCTGTTGCGGCGGAAACAATTGCATTTTTCAACTGGCTGTATACCTCCGACTACGGTAAAAAATGGTTTTCGGAAGTCGCGAAGGTTATTCCGCCAATTAAAGATGCAGCGCTGCCGGATCTGGATATGCCTAAGCAGATGGAAGAGATTTTGAAGACGGAGAAATCTGGCGATCTGTCGGTCAACTATTCCCTCGACACGTTCCATCAAAAATTTGGCGAGCTGATGCAGAGCTACGTTAGTGGCGGAAAAACGAAGGAGCAGACGATTACCGAAATCCAGCAAGCGTGGATTCAATTCGGCTCCTCGATGTAAGCAAGCGGCTAAGCACAGGGACGAAAGCGTTCCCTGTGTTTTTTGTTATGAAATGACGTGTTGATTAATGCCATGAAATGGAAAGGCTATTCTACAAAAAATGTTTTAATTAATGGGCTTGGCACTTACTATCCTTCTTGAGTTAACCGATATAACTAGGTAAAAGGGTTTACTTTAAGCTAGAGGAGAGTGACGAAATGAAAGCATCTAGTCCATTAAAATTTTTAACTAATCTGTCATTTCGCGTTAAGCTTCCCGTGATGATCTGCTTGCTCGTATGTATCGTGCTTGCGGCAACGGGCATTTTAAGCTATCGCATCGCAGCGGAAATTACAATTGATAAGAGCAAGGATGAAATTCGTTCTACCTCCGATCGCATCGGAGAAGGGCTGTATTCGTCGATTGAGCTGGCGCAGCAATCCGTATTTCTGCTGTCGGTTCAGGCCCCTATCCTTGATATTGTGAATTTGCACAATAGCAGCTCGGTAGCGGAGGAGCAGTTTTTCACAGCTGACAATACGGCTTTAACGAGCGTAAATGAACGATTAACAACGAGTATTCAAGGCATGCAGGGAACGGAGACCATTTTGGTTTTGGACAAAAATGGCTTGATTGTCGCCAGCAGCAACGAATCTGTATTGAATAACAGCCGCTCGGATCGTGATTATTTTCAGCAGGCGATTAAAGGGAAGGCAGCGGTGAGCGATGCGCTGGTGTCCAAATCCACCGGTAACTTGGTAACCGTGCTTGCCGCTCCTGTTATGGACAAGCAGGGTGCCGTTCAAGGCGTTGTTGCCGTTACGCTCGTTACTGATTTCTTCGTCAATAAATTGCAAAATGTAAAAATTAATGACGAGGGCAAAGTCATTATTTTAGATCGCGTTGGTATGGTAATCTATCATTCGGGGGATGAGGCGCTCGTTGGTACGGTGCTTGAAACCGAAGATTATAAAGCGGTGCTGGAGCTGCCGCCAAGCAATGAAATAATGAAAAATGAGCTATTATTTCCGGATAAGGTCGCCTTCTACTCCAAAACGCCGATTGCGGACTGGTCCATTATTATTGAGGACGCGTCCAGCGACGTAAATAAACCATTGAATCATATGATGGAGCAGATGTTCATCGTATTGCTTTTTGCCATTGTTATTTCCATTGCCGTTGGTATCGGGATATCCCTACTGATTACGAAGCCAGTCAGCCGCTTGACAACCTTATTCAAAAAGCTGGCCTCAGGCGATTTGACCGTGGTGGCTACTGGCAAATACAGTGGGGAGTTCAAGGTTCTTGCTGATAGCTTTGATGTCATGGTCTCACGCAACAAGCAGCTTATTACGAGCATGAACGGCTCGATTGCCGTCTTGCAAAACAGCATGTCAGAGCTTGAAGAGACGTCAAATAGAACGAATCTTTCGATCGCCGAGACGTCGACTACGACCCAGGAAATCGCCAAGGCGATGGAATCACAGGCTAACGATACGGAATCAATCGTCGATAAGTTCATGGAGGTTGGAGACAAAATTGCTGACGTAAGCAGCAAGTCGCAGGAAATTAGAACGAAAGCAGATTCCGTAGCTCAAGTATTCAAAGCCAATTATGAGGTCATTGAAGCTTTGGTGGAAATCAACCATCGCAGCGAGCTGGAGGTGCGCAACATCTCTGAGGTAACCGCGCAGCTGGCGGAAAGCTCATCGGGCATCCGCCAAATTACAGGAGCCATTTCCGACATTGCTAATCAGACGCAGCTGCTTGCACTGAATGCTTCCATTGAAGCGGCAAGAGCAGGAGAGCAGGGCCGCGGCTTTGCGGTCGTCGCTTCGGAAATTCGCAAGCTAGCGGAGCAGACGTCACTGCAATCCCAAGATATTAATAAAATCGTCGCTCAGACGATTGAATATGTAGAGCGAAGCGACCATAGTGTGAAGGCGATAGAGTCCATTTCGGAGCAGCATAACAGCAGTGTGCAGCAGACGCAGCAAACCTTTGGCTACATTACCGATAATATTCGCGAAATTATTGAGCAGGTCAAGACGATTGCTGTCCAGCTTAAAGCGATAGAGCAGGATAAAGACGGCGTGCTTGGTGCAGCGCAAAGCTTGTCGGCTTCCGGCGAGCAGGTATCCGCTTCCGTGGAGGAAGTAACAGCAACGGTACAGGAGCAATCGGCAATGGTACAGAACCTTGCGGAGATGGTTGAAACGATCGAAAGCTTGAGCAATGAGCTGGCACAAGCAGCTGGCGAATTTAAAGTAGAATAACGATACAGTTCATAAACACCCCTGTTCTATTAGTAGAACAGGGGTGTTTGGTTCGCCTAAATAAAGGAACTCATAGCGGGTGAAAATAAGCTATAATATAACAATAATCGATAAATATCGGGTTGAAGCGTGTGCGCTAGTTGCCTGCCAGGCAGGAAAACAGTTTGTTGCGAAAAGGAGATTGCGGCGGTGGATCACTTCAAAAATTTATTTGAGCTATCTTTTGACATGCTTGTGGTCATGGACTGCAACGGCCGCGTTGTGCACTATAACAGTGGCTTGCAGAAGATGCTGGGCTATCCTGTCTTATTGAATAGTATGAAAGATTTTTACACGTATATGCATCCCGATGACATAGCATCCATGGATACTTTAGTCCCACAATTGATACAAGGCAGGGAGCTAAGCGGGTACTTAAATCGATTCCGCTGCTTAGACGGCTCTTATAAATGGCTGCAATGGAATGTCTCTCTGGATCAGATCAACATGTACTTTTATGTCATAGGGCGTGATGTGCATCATCAGAAAAGCTTCGAGCAGCACCTGGCGGCACAGGAGCTATGGTACCGTTCCTGCCTCGACAATTTGCTGGATGGCTTCAGTTATTATAAGACAGTCAGGGACGAAGGTGGAGACATTATTGATTATCGGTCGGAGTACATGAATGATACCTTTTGCCGCATGATGAATTATTCGAAAGATGAAGCTGTGGGCCGGCTGTGGTCGCAGCTTTTTCCTGATTTTACAGAAGAGATCAGGGCGGTGCTGAAGCAGGTGACGAGCAGTGGCAAACCCGTTTTGCGGCAGGAACGAGTGTATAATAAGTGGCTGACCGATGAAGAAAGCTACGATGTGCTCTATTATAAAATGGGTGATGGCTTCGCCTGCAGCTGGCGCAATGTAACGGAATACCGCCGAGCTCAGGAGCATTTGGAGCTTTTGAACCTGAAATTTACGAGCGCCTTTCATACGAATGCGACGATGAACTTTTTAATAGATTTGGAAACAGCGACGATTATAGAGATGAATCAGAAGTTTTCGCAGACGATTCGGCGGGGACATTATTCCCATTTTGTAAATAGTATTATGCAAGCGATTCCAGATCAGGGGTTATTAGAAAATATCGAGCTTCCCTTTCTGCGGCAGTCTGGGGATACGGGCTATGGCGTCATATCGGGCGAAGTGCTTGAGCTGAAGAACAAGCGTTATTTTCTCGCCTTTGCCATCGATATTACGGAGCTGCGCAAAGCCAAAAAGCATCTCCTGCTTATGGACAAGCTGAATTTGCTCAGCTCCATGGCGGCAAGTATCGCCCATGAGGTACGCAATCCGATGACGACGATTAAAGGCTTTTTACAGCTGATGCAGAAAAATACGACGCTCGCCTCTTACCGCGATACGTTAAATTTAATGATTAGCGAGCTCGATCGCGCGAACGGCATTATTTCAGAATATTTATCACTGGCGAATACCCGTTTTGTGCAAAAAGAACAGAAGCAGCTGGATGTTCTCGTTTCGAATATACTGCCGCTGCTGGAAGCGGATGCGGCCTACTCCAACATTTTAATTGTGCTTGAACTGCATGCCACGGAGCCCGTTACCGTGGAGGAGAAGGAGATCCGCCAGCTGCTGCTGAATTTGACACGCAATGCAATCGAAGCGATGGAGAGCGGCGGCGAGCTGACCATTCGGACGAGAATGAATCAGGGCGATGTCATACTGGAAGTAGCCGATCAAGGACATGGCATTCCGAAGGAGCATATAGAGGCGATTTTCACCCCTTTTTATACGACGAAGGAAACGGGAACCGGGCTTGGTCTTGCGGTGTGCCGCAGCATTGCGGAGCATCATGGCGCCGAAATCGAGATTGAATCAAGCGAGGAGGGTACGACATTCCGGGTCGTATTTTAGCAGCCCTCCAAGCAGCGTACAATCTCATGAGAAGCAGCCAATCGTTTGGGTGGAATAGGATATTTTCCCACACTAACGTTTTTTTGCTGATGAATGGTTTGGAATTGGCCTATATAGAAGAAATCCCCCTGATTACGCG